>JBHLRP010000067.1:0-15826 GCA_048882485.1 Candidatus Thorarchaeota archaeon | reverse complement strand
TCACTTGTGGGAATAGGTTTGCATACCTCCTCGCATGTGCCGCATCCGGTGCATGTGTATACTATTCTAACAAGATCTTCAGTCAAAGGAAGTTTCTCGTAGAGGACTCCGCGCGCAATAAGGGATAATCCCCTTTGAGAATATGCCTCAAACTTGAAATGATTGATCATCGGGCAAAATCCCGGGGGTGCGAAATCTTCCTCTCTAAAGGGATTTTGAGGGCCCCTTCCGAAACATGCTCCACATCCATTACAGGAGAACAAACCCTCTTTGATTTTCTCTAGCATCAATTCGAATCACCTCTAAGGATTGGACTGGGATTCATGATTCCATTTGGGTCAAGAAGTCCCTTGATTTTCTCAACTAGGTTGTGTGCTGGTCCTAAATCTCTCACTACCTCTATCGGCAATGTGCCACCAATAGCGTACTGGCATGCCCCTCTTTTAGTCAACTCAATGTTGAGTTCATTCCATAGTTTCGCAGTCCTGTCAAGTTCTTCGTGATATACCTTCACGATAGGATACGGATTCATTGTATTCCTGTCAGCCCAGCTGAACCATCCAACGTAATGCTTCTCATCCCAAAAGTTGTATTTCTTCACGAGTCTCTCCCACAATTCATACACATCTGGGAACGCCTTCACTGGATTGTACCAATAGGGAACCAGATTCCTTCCGCCCCACTCCTGAGAACATCCGCTATCCCACGCAGACCATTTGGGAGGGCCCATTAGAGAATATGACAATTCTGATACATCAGACCCGCCATATCTCTCGCAAATTTCTTTGACCTTCCTTCTCCTTATCTCTAGTTCTTCCTCAGTAAATGCTGCTTCCATGATGTTTGCTATGAAGTATGCGTCTTTTGGAATGGAAAGGATTCCCCTCTCCTGTGCTTCTCTAAAGCCCCACCAGTCCATCATGTAAATATCGTATACACCGTATCGCTGCAATTCATACATGCAGTCGGTTACTTCGTTTATCTTGTCCCTAGGCCAAGCGTATCCAATGAATATCTCCAAAGGCTTAGGTAGTACACGAGTGGCAACCTTTGTGATTACTCCCAAGTGACCCATGGAATTCACAAACAGACCCACTGTATCTGGACCGCCCGTGTACCTATGGTAATGCCCGTACCCTTCTTTGTAGGCACCTGAGCCCAATGTGACCACTTCGCCATTGGGCAAAACAACTTCCAGACCTACGATTAGATCACCCATCCTCCCGGTTCTACAAATCATGTATCCAGTTATGTTTGTGGCAACAGCTGAACCAACCTGTGGGCCTGATGTGTATATTGGTGAAATTGGAAACCTGAGATTCCTCTGATCCAGTGCGCGCATTAATTTATAGACGCTGCAGCCTCCCTCAGCCTCAATCACCATGTTATCTTCATCAATGCTCAGTATTTTGTCCATCAATGCCATATCCAGTGTGATTCCGCCTTCAAAAGCTGTACCTCCATATTGGCTTGAACCGCTCCCTCTTGGTACGATAGGCGTTTTTGTTTCATTAGCTAATTTTACAATCTCAGAAACCTGCTCAACCGTTTCAGGCATGACCACTATATCTGGTGCTCCGCCAAAATCTGAAGTGTCTCCTGAAGGACAGTGTCCAAATCTATAAACATAGGATTCTGCTGGGTCCTTTGTAACATTGCTTTTTCCTACAATCTTCACCAATGATTCGAATACGTCCATAATCTCCAACTCAATCTTTCAAATAACTCAATAATAGTTGATATCATGCCTAAAAGTATTGCTATTAATTGAGATGGTATCATATTGGGCTGTAATATGCTGGTGATGTGTCGAAAATAATCGGGATTTTCGAAAGATATATAGTACAGGAAATTCGATGTATACGGCAAGGAGGCTTAATTGTTGTCAAACACGAAACAGTATGGCGCGATTGTTGTCATTATCGTGATAATAGCTGCAGTTGGCATTGGACTATACGTCTTCCTTCCTGGGGAGGCACCTCCTCCAGAAGGCGAAGCTCTCAAAATAGCACAGATTGAAACAGGTGATCTTTCTTTTGCATGGGCAAGAGTAAACCATGAAAGTCTTCTACGTGTTGCGGAAGCTTTGAACACGACCGAAACTCCAATACAGGTTTCTGCTAGCTTCAATGTGGGACCTGCAGAGTTTGGAAGTGTTGCGGAAGCATACATCCTTGATGGCTATGATGTGCTAGTCTGCAATGATGTGACGTATGAAGGGACGGTGGCAACACTTGCTGAGGACTATCCAAACGTATACTTCATAGGAAGTGGCGGATGGACAAGCGATTCTGCTACAGGAAACGTATCTGTAATGGCTTGGGACATTTGGAAAGGATACTATCTGGCGGGAATAATAGCTGGCTCTATGACATCATCAGGAGTTATTGGCTGGATTTCCGCATTTGATTTCCCTGACAATGCAAGAATCTTCAATATGCTTATGGCTGGAGCTCAAGCCTATAACGCAAGTGTGACAGGACAATATCTCTTCACTGGCGATTGGCATGACGCTGTCAAGAGTGCGACCGCTGCCTCGTCACTCATAGATGCCGGAGCGGATGTTTTGGCGGCAACTGGACAAGGATTAGTCCATGGTGTATTAGCTGAATGTCTGACTCGCGGAGTCTATGCCATTGGATACGATTGGGACGAGTATGAGTTAGCACCAGCTGTCATTCTTACGAGTGTGCTCTACATCAGAGATGCGTATCTTACATCTCTACTACAAGATGTATTAGATGGCACTTTTGGAGGTACCTTCCTTACTCTGGGTATAGCAGATGGTGCTACCGGAATAGCTCCTTACCACGATCTTGAGGAGGCGATACCGCAAGACGCACAAGACATGGTCGATGATGTCATCGCCGACATTAACGCTGGAACATTCACTTTGCCAGCTGTGACTACAACCATGCCATAGGATTTAGATATCTATGGAGGATCGTGAATTCTTATGAACGATCCTCCCTTTATCCAAATCAGAAACATAACCAAGACCTTTGGTGACGTTGTAGCTAACAACCAGATTGAGCTAGATATTCAGAGGGGAGAACTCCACGCACTGGTTGGAGAGAATGGGGCAGGGAAGACCACGCTCATGCGGGTCTTGATGGGCGTTTATGAGCCCGATGAAGGCGAGATATATGTTGATGGCTCACTTGTTGATTTCTCTTCGCCTCGAGATGCTATCAAAAAAGGAATGATGATGGTTGCTCAACATAGCAGTCTTGTCGGCATCTTCAACGCGATAGAAAACCTGCTAATCACAGAGAGATTCTCAAGAAGAGTGGTCCCATCGTTTGTGGAGGCAGAACATGTTCTGCAAAGATGGGAGAAGGAATTGGGTTACAGTCTTGATTTGGATTGCGATATTGATTTTCTGCCATACGCTGAACGGCAGAAGATAGAAGTCGTGCGTGCATTGTGTTGTGATTTGAAGCTGCTAATCCTGGATGAGCCGACCTCTATGCTCCCTCCCCAGTACGCAGAAACCCTATACGGCCATCTACGGAGATTATTGGAGGAAGGGATAGGCGTTTTCTATACAACACATAAGCTATCTGAGGCCCTAGACTATTCGGACACACTAACAGTTCTCAGACAAGGGACGGTGATATTTACAAAGCCAACCAAGGAGCTAACTCGAGAGGAGCTCATAAGGGGAATGGTTGGTGAAGAAATAGAGCTGGAAGTGGAACGGCCAACCGTAGAAATAGCTGATCGAATTCTATCTATCCAGAATCTTTCCAGCAAGGACGATAAAGGCGCAACTAGGTTGAAGAATTTCCAGCTTGAGATATTTGGTGGAGAAATTGTTGGTGTGGCGGGCACTCCTAAGTCAGGGAAGCTGGAATTAGTCGAAACAATGCTTGGTTTAAGAAAAGGAACCAATGGAACCATCATGATTAATGAAATGGAAATACGGAAGCTCAATACCAAAAGCATCATCAAATCTGGAGTAGGCTATGTTCCAGAAGGTGCCAATCTGGTTGCTCTTGTTCGTGATTTCACTGTGGCAGAGAACTCGGTATTAACCGAGTATGATGACCGAACATATGCGGCGCGGAATCTGATAGCAGTACCTCCTGTCAGAGAGCATGCCGCTAAATGCGTTGAAGAACTGAATGTAATAACTGAAAGTATAGATGCCCCTGCATCGTGTCTATCAGGGGGCAATGCGCAGAAACTCGTGCTTGCAAGGGAATTCCTAAGACGGAATCTAAAACTATTAGTTCTCGTTAATCCAACCGCAGGGCTTGATATAAGGACCACTCGAAGCGTATGGCAAAGAATTCTTGCATTGAAGAAGAAAGGAATTGGAATACTAATTTTATCCGAAGAGCTTAATGAACTAAAGCAACTCAGCGATAGGATAGTTGTCCTTTTCGATGGGTCATCAGTTGGGGCTTTCCCATCAGCAGAAATAAGCATAGACGACATGGGTGCAATGATGCTTACAGGAAGTCGAGGTACTGGAGAATGAAGTATGAGAATTATCTATACAGTGGACTAGCTATCCTATTGGCTGTCTTCTTGGGTGGGCTACTGAGTCTTATGGTTGGCTTTGATGTCCTTCTAGTCTACCGGTACTTGATACAGGGGTCTATTGGTACTCTTTGGGGATTTTTCAACACTGCGGATAGATGGGTTGTCTTTGTTTTGATCGGCTTGAGCATGGTGATTCCCTTCAAAATGAGAATCTGGACATTGGGCGCAGAGGGGCAGATCTACATGGGGGCATTAGCTGCCACCTATATTTTCACGTTATATCCATCGTATGCAAATATCATAGTATGCAGTATGGCCGCTATTCTATTAGGCGGCCTTTGGGGTATTATAGCAGGAATTCTGAAAATCAAATTCGATGCTGATGAGATTGTCACAACACTCTTCATGAACTACATAGCCATTTTCATAACGGGCTACTTCGTGGGCCCTGAAGGTTCTCTTAGGGACACCTCACAAGCAGGAAATCAATCACTACCCATACCCTACAATTTGGACTTATTGACAGGAGCTCTTATTGTCTTAATTCTAGCCTTCCTACTCTACTTTCTTATGACTAGAACTACGATAGGTTATGAGATTAGAGCACTCGGATCGAATCCGCAAGCCGCAGAATATGCTGGGATGAAGAGGAATAGATTGGTCATGCTTGCCATGGCGATAAGTGGGATGATTGCTGGATTGAGTGGGGTGTTCCTAATGACTAATATAACTCGCATTTTAGTTATCGACTTCTCTCCAGGGTACGGATATATCGGCATTGGGATTACCATGTTGGCTGATATCCATGCCATCGCAGTATTACCATTTGCATTCTTCTTTTCGATGCTTTACTCAGGAGGAGAATATTTGAACATCAGGACTGGATTACCAATAACATTCATCAATACAATTATGGCCATGGTGATTATCTTCTCTCTTCTTAAGAATAACTTCAGGCATGCAGTAGCATGGTCAAGAAGAATCTATCGTGACAGGCAACAGGTTCTGACCAGAATCAAACAAGCGATAAGCCGTTCAATGGATGCTATACGCCAATTTCCAAGGTCGAAGGAGGTAGCTGAGTGACGGTCGTTGATTCTATGCTAATTAGCATGCTCGTTGCCGCAACACCTCTAATCTTTGCAGCAACAGGACTAGCATATGCAGAGCGGTCTGGAGTACTTAACATTGGCATAGAGGGTATTATGCTTGTGAGTGCGTCAGTGGGATTTACGGCTGCTGTATATTTCCAGAACATTATTGTGGGCGTCATTGCTGCTCTCGTAGTGGGATTCCTTTTTGGACTGGTGATGTCCATTTTTGCCGTCTATCTCAAAGTTGATCAGACTGTCATGGGCATAGGTTTCTGGCTTGCAGGACAAGGTCTCAGCAGCTATTTTTGGTGGGCAACAATATATCCGCTCGGTGAGGGCGTCAGTGTTACTCCTTTTCAGCCAATCATCATCCCCGGTCTTTCTGAGATTCCCATAATTGGCGCATTTATGAATCAGAATGTGATGACCTATGGAGCAATAGCACTAGCCATCATTTCTCTGTACATTCTAAGAAGAACTTCCTTTGGTTTAAGGGTTCGAGCAGTTGGGGAGAACCCTTGGGGGACTAATCTGCTTGGTGTCAATGTTTCGCGTACCCGATGCATCTGTATGATAATATCAGGACTATTCGGCGGGCTAGCAGGCAGCTTCTACACTTTGGGAACTACAGGGATATGGGCTGATAATATAACATCCGGAGCAGGCTTTATAGCAATCGCTATAATCAAGCTGGCAAGTTGGAACCCGGTCTGGTCAATATTTGGCTCTCTCATTTTCTCATTCTTCATTAGCATCCAGTTTCAACTTCAATTGACCACTGAGATTCCCTTCGAGCTACTACTGACCTTGCCATATATTGTTAGCATCGGCATTCTGGTCTTTATACCAAAGGTCAGGAAAAGCAAGCCCAAGAGCCTTGGCATTCCGTTTGAGGGTGGATAGTACTGGGATCGCTATGGAATATCGTTTCAGTGTGTAGACACATGAATTCCCGCTGTCACAAATTCGGCCTGCATGCAAATGGCTCGCTATATTGAATTAGGTTTCATTACATGGTAAGAGCCATTACAGCCTTCTGAGTATGCAAACGATTCTCAGCCTCATCATAGATTACCGAATTAGGACCATCTAGCACTGCTTCGGTTGCTTGTACTTTTCGCACAACTGGAAGGGCATGCTGAACTATGACATCTTTCTTTCCCAAGTCAACTAGATCTTGCGTCAATTTCCAGTGATTGTACTTTTCTGGTTCTAGGACGTGAGGAGGTTTGTATTCATCAAATCCTCTCCGGTAATCTTCGGGTTTCGCCCATGTCTTAATGTGAATGACATCTGCATCCTTGAGCGCTTCCTTGTAATCCTCAACTACAGTGATAGACCCTCCAGACTTCTTAGCCTCCTTCTCAGCTATATCAAACACCTTCTTCTCTGGACCGTAGTCTTCTGGGTAAGAGAGTACCACATCCATACCCAATTTTCCACCAGCAAACATCGTTGAATTGACGATTCCAATTGGTGCTGGGAAATCAGCATATGTCCACATAATCACTGTCTTAATGCCTTCTAGCTTCCCTTTTTTCTCTCGAGTGGTCATGAAGTCAGCTAGGACCTGGCAAGGGTGCTCAAAATCAGAGTTAGCATTAATGACCGGGACCGTAGCATACTTTGCCATTTCTAGAATGTCCTCATGACTGAAGCTTCTCCATGCTATGCCGTGCACGTATCGGGAAAGGACTTGTGCTGAGTCCTTTATTGCCTCTCCACCCTTGCTCCAATACGCCTGTTTCGAGTAATATATTCCATGACCTCCAAGCTGTTGTATACCGACTTCGAACGAAGTTCTCGTCCGAGTTGAAGGCCATTCAAAAATCTCGGCTAATGTCTTCCCCTTCAGGATCTGGTGTGGCTCGCCACGTTTCAATTTGTCCTTCAGTTCTGCTGCTGTGTCCAAGAATTGCATTAGCTCGTCACCGGTAAAATCTGATAGGGATATGAAGTCCCGCCCTTTCAGGGATTGTGTCAACTTAATCACCTCGATGATAACTGAATACGAATGTCATTCAGGGCATTATTTAAGTCTATCAGAATCTGAGTGATGAGTTGAGCTTCAGAGGGCTCTCCACGACTTACGCTAGCCCTCTTTGATGAAGCTTACCGCGTCTACGGGGCAGACAACTCCACATAGCCCGCAGCCAACACATATTTTCGAGTCTACAACCGCGATGTCCTCTTCCATATGGATAGCTTCGACTACTGCATCTGCGCACGCCGTCACACATGCTTCACATCCTGTACATAATGATGGATCGATTACTGAAACTGCTTTGGCGGATGTTTCCATCTCTTCCATAGATGTCTTGATGTATTTCAGAGAAAGACCCCGGATTTCATCAAGGCGTTGATACCCCTTGTCATCTAGGAAGCCTCTAAGCCTACTCACAAGTGCAATTCCCATATCAAATCCCTGCATCATTGCTTCTGTACAGATTTGGACTGCAGTCGCTCCTACCATGATATATTCCACTGCATCCTTCCAGTCCTTAATACCTCCAATCCCGGATATGGGGATATCAATCAATCGAGCCATTTGTGCTACATATCCCAAACCAATTGGCTTAATCAACGGTCCTGATATTCCGCTATACCTGGCATTGTTGCTGATATCACGATGAATTGGTATGCCTGTTTCAATGTCTATACCAATTAGCCCGGGAACAGTGTTTATAGCCGCAATGGCATCTGCTCCAGCTGCTTGCCCTGCATTAGCCACTGCAGCTATATCATGGATAATCGCAGGCAGCTTGGGAATTACCGGGATGCTACACGCCTTCTTAGCAATTCTAATGGTTTCGTCAAGAAAGGAAGGGTCCTGACCAATCAGAGGAAGCTCATGACCAGCGTGTGGGCACGAAACATTCAGTTCCACCGCATCTGCTTCGCATTCCTCCATAGCTCTACACAAAGAGTCCCATTCATCCTTAGAGGTGCCTAAGACATTGCCAAAAACAAGAAGCCCCGCTTCCTTTGCTATACGAATGTTTTTCTTTAACCTCTCTTCAGAGATTTTGGTTTCCCAGGGTCCAAGATTCTGCAATGAAGCTGGCAGCATCTTATTATGTGGGCTCCATAGGTACGGTCCTGCCCTCTCCGCAGATTCATAATGGACAACCGTCTTCAAGGCTATTCCAGCCCAACCAGCATCAGCAACTTTCTTCACAATCTTCCTGGCTCTATCTTCTTCAATGGTATTCAAGTCCGTCGAGATGGGTCCTGATCCTATGATATAGGGGCTATCCATTTCAAGTCCTGCGTATTTAACTGATAAATCAGACATGGAACATCACAAATCCCTGACTTGTTTACGAGAGTATTAAGTGTATTCAAAGTGCGCCATTTTGGTGAGAAATCAAACACAACATATGGCTAGATTTATGTAAAGCAGTTTACATCTGATTTAGAGTGAATTGAGATGCGTGTTGATACTGTTGTCAAGAACTGTCGGATAGTTTCAAGCAACGAGGTAGTTTCGGCAGGGCTTGGTATCGATGATGGAAAGGTCGTTGTAGTAGCCTCGGACTCAAAGCTGCCGGAGGCTGATAGGGTGATTGACTGCAAGGGAAACTTCGTCTTGCCGGGAGCAATAGACCCCCACGTCCATTTCGGATCATATTTTCCTTTCAATCAGGATTGTCGGACTGAAACCGAGGCTGCAGCATTGGGTGGGATTACCTCAGTAATGCATCATTTGATTGACAAAGGGTCATATTCGAAGATCTTTGCTGATCACAAACGAATGGCTGAAGAGAATTCCCTCATAGATTTTGCATTTCATTTTGCAGTAATGTCTGAAACGCACTTGGCTGAGTTAGATGACTATGTCCGCGATGGAACGACTTCATTCAAATTCTTCATGGCATACCGAGGAGAGGAAGGAGAGCAGATTGGAATTACAGCTGCAGATGATGGGCTTCTCTATGAAGGATTCCGCAAAATTGGAAAGATAGGCTATCCCGGACTGCCCCTGATTCATGCGGAGAATGTAGAAATCGCATACAGGCTCAAGGCCAAGCTAATAGAGGACGGCCGAAGAGACCTTGCCGCCTGGTCTGAAGCTCGTCCGAATTTCTGCGAAGAGGAAAATGTTGTACGCGCCGCTTCCATCGCCCGATTTGTTGGGTCTCCACTATATGTTGTGCATGTCAGCACAGGGGAATCTGTTGAAGCGATTCACAGACTAAAGAGGTCCATGCCCATTTTTGCAGAAGCTACACCTCACCATCTCACGCTCACAAATGACATGGACCTGGGAGTTCTTGGCAAAGTGGCACCTCCCCTAAGAGGAAAGAAAAGCATCGAAACGCTGTGGTGGGGAGTGGGAAATGGTACGATTGATTGCATCGGGAGTGATCATGCACCGATAACTAGAGAGAACAAGGGCGAAGATATTTGGAATGCGCCACCAGGCTTTCCAGGTATGGGTCTGATTCTTCCCATCATGATCACTGAAGGAGTGAAGAAAGGGAGGATCAATCTCGAGAAGGTGGTTGAGGTGTGCAGCTACAATACTGCAAAGGTCTTTGGACTCTACCCAAGGAAGGGCGATTTGAAAGTTGGCTTTGATGCTGATCTTGCTGTTATAGACCTCGACAAAAGCATTCGCTTCAAGCCTGAGATATTGCCATCTGTTGGAGATTTCAGCACCTACGAAGGAATGGATCTTTTCGGTTGGCCTACCTTTACAATGGTCAGAGGCAATATTATCGTAGAAGATGGTGAATTAGTCGGAAAATCAGGAATTGGTCAGTATATTCACCGTGAACCCGAAGGAAATTAGAGCTTCGATGGAGATGTAGGCAGCATGTCTGATGAGGACTTGAGAAACCTTCATTTTGCTAAAGCGCCGGTGATTGTCAAAAAGCCACCTGGGCCTCAGTCTAAAGAAATGCGGAAGAAGCAGGTCAATGTGGAAACTGCTGCTGTTTCTTATCCAAATGCTATTCCAGTAGCTTTCAAAGAAGGAAGGGGTGCAACTCTGAAAGATGTGGATGACAATATCTACATCGATTTCTTTGCAGGCGCAGGAGTGCTCAATATAGGGCACTGTAATCCGGAAGTCGTCGAAGCAGCTAAGAGTCAGATGGAAAAACTGACTCACAATCTCGATTTTCCATCACCAATCAGGATGGAACTCGTAGATGAAATACAGTCAGTCCTTCCTAAGAAGATGCGAGACAGTTCCAAGATATTCTTTGTTGCTCCAACAGGCTCTGATGCCGTAGAGTCAGCAATGAAGCTAGCGAAGTTCAATACAGGGAGAGTAGGCATGATTTCCTTTGAAGGTGCCTATCATGGAATGACAGCTGGCGCTGTGACATTGACAGCGAATAAAAGATTCAAGAAGGCTATCATGCCAATGATTCCTGAAGTGCATTTCGTACCTTATGCGTACTGCTATCGATGTGCTTTTGGAAAGGAATATCCGGATTGCAGTCTTGAATGCGCGAAATATCTTGAACATATTTTGGAAGATCCCGGGTCAGGAGTAGTTAATCCAGCAGGTATTATCATAGAAGCCGTTCAAGGTGAGGGAGGATCAATTCCAGCTCCTGCCGAATATATCAAAGAGGTCAGGAGAATCTCAAGTGACTATTCCATCCCCCTCATTATCGATGAGATTCAAGCTGGAATGTGTAGAACTGGCAAGATGTGGGCTCTCCAGCATTCAGGTGTCACCCCTGATATCATGACTATATCAAAGGGAATTGGTGGCGGTCTTCCTCTGTCGGTAATAGTCTTCGACAAGAAACTTGATACTTGGACGAAGGGAACTCATGTGGGAACATTCAGGGGCAATGTGGTCGCGTTAGCAGCTGGTGTAGCAACCTTGAGGTTCATTAAGAAACACAGACTATGGAATCATGCCGCTAGACTGGGGGAAGAGGTCTTCCTGCCACGACTGAAGGAACTACAGGACGAGTGCAAATTCATTGGAGATGCCCGCGGAAGGGGCTTGATGATAGGAATCGAATTCGTGAAGGACAAGAAAAGCAAGAAACCATGGCCGGAAATTGTCGATGAAGTTCAGAGAGCATGCTATCAGAAGGGACTGATAACCGAAACAGGCGGCCATTTCTCCAACGTCGTCCGGTTTCTACCTCCTGTTGTACTAACGAGAGAGCTTGCAGAAGCCGGACTAGAGATCTTCATTGAATCTGTCAAAGAGGTTGAGGCTGCCAAGTAAAGGCATTTATTAAACCGAAAAGTTCCCAAATTTGAGAGGTGCAGAGTCTGAAACATGTCTTACCTCTCTTTCTGGCTCTAATACTCCTGGCTAGTCCACTTATTGTCTATTCAACATCCACGGAGCTAGGGTTTTCTCATAGGAATTTACCTGCGAAGAGAACTGGAAATTCGTCCCCTTCACCCCTTATGCCAATGCAGTCCATACCTCGCGAACTCAAAGTGGCGATATATGATGAGTCTAACACGACATCACCGATGAACTCGGAAGCAACTGGGCTATCCAACAATCTTGATGAGATTATTGGCATCCTCGCGAGTATAGGCCATAGTGTTTCAAAGCTTACAGCCAATGACATCCTCAGTCATAAACTAGCTACAGCTGACTATGATGTCTTTATCATGGTCAACAACATTCCCCGAGAGAGGATTACTAAGCTTGTGAAAGAGTTCTGGCTGGGTGGTGGCGGCCTTCTCAGCTTTAACGGGGCTATTAGTTTTCTCTGGTACGAAGGAATAATTTTCCCGGGAATCGACTATGATCCTTTCGGAATTGCATGGAACTATTTTCAATCAGACACCCAGAATGTGACTGCACGCCATCCAACAATGACGTTTCATCATATAGGGGATGTGATTTCCGAACGAACAGCTGACTGGGCTACAGTTTCGTGGGACGTACTTAATGGGTCAACTATTGCCAAGGATATCACATTGATGCTGAGTAATCTGACAGCACCTAATTTGATAACTGGTTTTGCAGTAGACAATTCCCTTCGAGGTGGGCGTGTTGTGCAGCTCCCAGGCGATGGCCTATCTATTCCTTCGGACTTTGAGAATATCATTATAGATTCAATCAAATGGCTCACACCCAGAGCCGCGGGGCGACTTGTCTTCGATCTTTCACACATGCCGCAATATGCCGTGGATCCTTGGGATGAGAAATACGTAGCGACCCATACCCCCATTCACAGCTTCTCCCAGTTAAGAAATCTCATAGTGAATCATACTTACGTCTTTGACAAACTGTATCCATCTCCTAATGGGAATCTCACACTTGAGCGTCTTTCAGAATACAACGTTCTCATTTTGACTTGGCCTAATTTGGATTTCGACCAGTCAGAGATTGATGCCGTTCTCGAATGGGTGGAGGCGGGCGGCAGCCTTCTTGTTCTGGGCGATAGAGCAGGTCTTGGAGGTGATGGTTATATCTATCTCAATCGGTTCTTCGACGGCTTTTTCATGAGGCTGGGAACTGCAGACATCTTGAACAATACTATTCTAACTCCCATTCTCCAGCCCGCAACTGATTCCACCACAGCATTATCTGTAGGTGATAGAAACCACCTAATCATCAGCGAGTCCATATGGGGAGATACTGAATCTATGTGGGAAGAAAATCGCAACACAGTTGTCGCTGGACATGATTTTGGAAGAGGTCGTGCTATTCTTTCTGGAGACATGAATATCTTTGATAATGGACTTCTTCCTGAAAATGACAATGCAAGGTTTGCAGTCAATGCTATCAATTGGCTGAATGCTGCTCAAGCCAGAATATTGCTATTTCAAAATCTGGATGCGTTGGAAAGCCATGGTCAAGGATCAGCCGTGGCTCTAGCTCTCAATGACCTAGGTCTACCCTATCAGCTTCATACTTCCATCAATTATATGGCACTGTCACTAAAGTCCGGAATCTGGGACTTGGTGATTATTGATGTGCCGAATAGCGGGCTATTAGGCATTCATCTTGGTGATCTTGCATCGTATATTGATACAGGAGGTCACTTGATTATGTCCTATGTGGCAGTGGATGACCTTCCACTTCATCGTCTCTGGGGAAAGCTTGGATTTGAGTACTCCTCAAACTTGAATGATACTGCTCCTCTGTGGATTTGGGAAACGACACATCCTGTATTCAATCTTCCAAATCAATATCGTGCAGCCAACTTCACACCAATGTCCGCAATTGATGACAATGGCGATTTGCTCAGAGTATTGAATGGTGGGTTGGCTTTGGGAGGGCTCTCCATGAATGAGCAAACTGGCAATGCTGTCATGATTTTGGGCAACGGTAGCCAAACGATCTATAACGGATTCTCAATTGATCAATTGACCAACGACCAAGATGACTCAACGTATAGCGACTCAACTGAGCTTTGGGAGAACGAAATCGCATTCATGATGCGACCTGTTATGGATTCGCCAGCTGATTTGGCTTGCTTGGCAGGTGATGACTTGCAGCCCATCATCTGGAATCCCAAGAGCTACCATCCATCTCTCTTTACAGTTCATCGAAATGGAACCTTGGTGGATGTGAATGAATGGAATGGTTCACAAATCGAAGTTCTCCATGACTGTGAGGTCATAGGAACCTATGAGTACGAGCTAACTGTCTATGATTTTACTGGTAACTCAGCAAGTGATTCCGTCCTGATCATCGTGCAGAAAGAGAGCTACGCTGATCCCACAATCATAATCCTCATGGGGTTTGGCGGCTTGGCTACAATAGCATTGATTGTCTTGGCTCTAGTTAGGGAACGAAGAAAGTACCCAATTCAGGCGTAGTAATCAATTCTGGGTCATCATCAACGGCTCTAAGATCTTTCGTATATTTATGCGCCGCAATCGGTGCGAGGATTCATGTCACTTGATGAATCTCTAGGGTAATGGCATATTTCTAGGCACGCCAAACACAATACTCAAAGTGCTGCTGTGCCTCTAGAACCGTCATTATGAAACAGTTTTTGGAGATATTATTATGAAGAACTTATCAAAATCGAAAGGACTCTATAATACAGCCAAGGACCTGACGATTGGGGGCGTGCAGACCAATTTCAAGCACATGTATCCTCACCCAATATACTTCTCCAAAGCAGATGGTTCCAAGGTCTGGGACATTGATGGGAACGAGTACATTGACTGCGTTGTGGGCTTTGGGCCTTGTATTCTCGGCCATGGACATCCCAAAGTGGTTGAAGCTGTGAAACAGCAGCTAGAAACAGGTCTGACTGTCGGATTAGAAACAGAAAGTAGCATTCAGGTCTGTGAAAAATTAGCAGAGATGGTCCCCTCAGCAGAATCGGTAAGACTGTCAAATACTGGCACTGAAGCCGTAATGCATGGCATCCAGATGGCCAGAGCATTCACCGGAAGGCATCGGATCGTAAAGGTCGAAGGTGCCTATAATGGCTGGTATGATGACGTCCTGGTCAGCCACAGTCCTCCCCTCAGTTTGGCGGGACCTGAAACATCGCCTAACTCAGTTCCTGATTCTGGAGGTTTGCACTCAGTGGACACATTAGTCATTCCATTCAATGACGAGCATGCCGCAGAACGAACTCTAAAGGAAAATCGAGGGCAAGTAGCTGCTCTAATAATCGAACCAATAATGTTCAACATTGGATGCGCTCTTCCCAAGGAGGGGTACCTTAAAGCTATCAGGGAAATAACTGAGGACAACGGTGTCTTGTTGATCTTTGACGAAGTGAGAACAGGCTTTAGAGTGGCTCCAGGTGGAGCGCAACAGTATTACGATGTAGTTCCAGATCTCAGTGTGTTCGCCAAAGCAATTGCCAATGGATTTCCCTTGAGTGCAATTGTGGGTTCTAGAGATGTAATGAGTTTGATAGACCCAGTGGAAGGCAGAGTCATGTATGGGGGAACCTACAATGGCAGTCAGACTGCAGTGGCGGCAGCAAATGCAACTCTTGACATTTTGTCCACCGGAAAGGTCCAAGAGAAGCTAAATGATGCATCCCAAGGATTGATTGACAGCTTTGGTGAGATTGCAGAGGCAAAGAAGATCCAAGCAAGAGTCCAAGGGCTAGGAGGCAACTTCCAGGTATACTTCACGGATTCTCCTGTTGCCGATTATCGATCCACATTTAGAATTGATGCAGCAAAATACATCAAGTTTCAACAATCAATGCTTGAACAGGGAGTATACTTTTGGCCATCGCATTTGTTCTGTCACGGAGTATCTGCATCTCATTCAGAGAGTGACTTGGATACGATTATTAGTATCATGAGGAATGCTATGG
>JBHLRP010000066.1:0-16114 GCA_048882485.1 Candidatus Thorarchaeota archaeon | reverse complement strand
TTGGATTTGAGGAAAGCGATCTTGATGGCTTGGTTCAAGGTACTTTGCCTCAACATCGAGTGACCAAATTATCTCCGAGACCAGCTAATGCTGAGGATTTGAGGAAGTTGTTTGAAGAATCAATGGTAATTTGGTAATAGACCTAGATTCATTATGATGAGGTGGCTAGGGTGGTGACTATTCCAAGAAACGACTAGGTAGAGATTTATCACTGATTCGCTGTGATTTCGGCTAGGAGTCGTATCTATTGAAGCAGAGAATCAAATTCGGTGCTAGACTGAGTCGTGTAATCTCTACTGTCGCTTCTGATAGTGAGAACATTAACATCACACCATACGAGCGAATCCAGTGGCCATTGGTACGAGAAGTCGCACAAGAATGTGAACGGCTAGGATTTGATTCAGTCATCATGCCAGACCATCCAATGGACGATGTTTCTCGTCTTGCCTGCTGGTCCACAATAGCCGCCCTGGCCGAGGCCACGAAGCGAGTCACCATTGGAACCCTGACAGTAAACACAATGCGGTATCTCCCAAATCCCTCCCTCTTCATCAAAGAGATTGCGACACTAGATCAAATTGCGGATGGTCGCCTATATCCCCTTGGGCTAGGCCTCGGGTGGACACCTTATGAGTATGAGGCATTCGGTTTTCCATATCCTGCACATAAGATTCGACTTGCGCAGATGGTAGAAACAATCGAGCTGATGAACCTGATGTTTTCAAAGGAGGGTAAGATATCATATGAAGGGAAGTACTTCCAAGTCAAGGACCTCATCTGTGAACCCAAGACTATTCAGAAGCCGTTTCCCATTGTAATCGGGGCTCGAGGAAACCGTACACTCCGAGTTGCTTCAGAATATGCAGACCACATCGACATCTATGGTGGCATGAATCTAGACGACTTGGGAGAGCGACTCAGTTTCGTTGAGAAGACCTGTGAAGAATATGGGCGGAACTTCAAGGATATAGTCTTCTCATGGGGCTGTTGGTTCTGGATCTATGAGAATGAAAGGGAATTCAGCAAATATGCTGCTGAAGTCCAGCGGCTGAAGGACATACCAGATAATCCCTTCGTGGTTCAAATGGGAACTCCCGAGGAGATTGTTGAGATGTTTGAATCTCTCAAAGAGGTTGGAATAACCTACTTCACCCTCCGGTTTGAAGACTTTCCAAGTAAGCGAGGCTTACGGCTATTCGCTGAACACGTTATGCCGGAATTCAGATGAGGAATGAAAAGATGGAGTTCAAAGATAAAGTGGCAATTGTGACTGGAGCAGCTAGAGGAATTGGTGCGACCACAGCATGGTCGTTTGCTGAACGTGGTGCAATATCTATCGTTGTGGACATCAACGGTGAAGGGGCAGAAAAGGTCGCATCTGATATCCAAGCAAAGGGACTCAACGCAGAAGCTTTCACAGTTGATGTTTCCAAGAAGCTGGAAGTAGATGTCATGGTTGAGGAAGTGTTCAACAAGTTTGGTCGGATTGATATTCTTGTTAACAATGCTTTTGTTTCTGGAGGATACGCGTTGGTCACTGAAATCCCACAAAAGACCTGGGACAAGGTGATTGCTGTGAACTTGACTGGTGCATTTCACTGTGCTCAGGCTGTTGCTAAGAAGATGATTCCCCAGATATCGGGCAAAATCATCAACATATCCAGTGGTGCAGGAGTCACTGGCAGTCTCTCCTCCGGTGTTCAATACCCTGCCAGCAAAGCCGGAATGATTGGTCTGACGAAGGGCCTCGCTGGAGACCTAGCCCCCTTTGGCATCAATGTCAATTGCATCACTCCAGGGCTTATTGAAACATGGACACCTGAAGAAATCGGAAGCCGTGAAGGCGGCTGGACGCAGGAAAAGGTTGACGCCTACGTTCGAGTAGAGGTCCCGTTGAAGCGTGTTGGTAAACCAGAAGACATTGCCAACACTATCTTGTTCTTGGCTTCTGACGCTGCCAGCTTCATTGTTGGCGAAGTGATCAATGTTGATGGCGGAGGAATGCTAGATTCAGTAGCGAAGAGAGAATCGTTGCTAGGCTTTTGATAGAACAGAGATTTATATCAGAAAACCAAATGCAGCCACGGTGTGTGGGATGAAAGAGTTCTATGAGAGCAAATCCTTCGATACAGCAGTAGAGTCTCTTTCTGATTATTTTATTCTCTTCTTGCCAGAAGTAATCACTTCCAAGGCACTCCAGCCATGGAGAAAGGAAATGGACAGCCTGAAGGTTCTAATTATTTCGGGTCCTATAATCTCGATTGGCCACGATATAGACTGGAACATGATGAAGAACAGGATGCTGGCCATTCTTGAAGATGCAACCGAAGCTGAAGCTAACAAAAAAGCCATAGCTATTATTGACCAAGCAGGAAACGACTTGGAGAAATTGCACAAGGAGATTATGAAAGGGAAGAATTTGACGCAAGCAGAAACTGAGTGGCGCCGAGTCTTGAATCAGCTATTCATGCGTACTTTGTGGAAGGTTCAGAGGGAAGAGAAGAAGCGGATGAAATAATTGCCAAACTCTAAGGAAGTCAAATGAAATCGTCTCTGACTAGAACCTCAAGACCTCGGGAGTCTATCATGACCTTGGCTTCCAAACGAAACACCTCGCAGAACCGGAGAGCATGATTCACATCATCTAGGTCTTGAGAACTCTCAAGCATGATAGACCATACGTTCTTCTCAGGTCTAATAGCATTGTCAATATCTTGTATCCTACGTCGGCATTCGCCGTCCCGGCAGGCATTGGTCATATGCAGAGCTCCGCGGCTTGCGAATTTTATCTGAAATATAGAGGTTTTGGTATCGAGAGTCATTTGAACGAATAGGCGCTTCACCAAACCAGCATTCATGGTACATATATGGGAAACTTCAAGATGCGGATTGCTCGCACCACAATGTATGACGATGTGGAAAGACAAGGCATTAGAAATCGTTGATGAGAATCGCAATCTCCTGATTGATGTCAGTGAGGAGATGTATGATAATCCAGAGGTTGCATTCGAGGAAGTCAAGGCTAGTCGTCGCCTTGCGGACGAGTTGAAAAAAGCTGGGTTTGAAGTTGAGCTAGGAGTAGCAGGGATGGATACTGCGATTCGTGCAGTTCATCCTGACAAATCAGATGGACCATCAATAGCTATCTTGGCAGAATATGATGCGTTGCCAGAGATAGGTCATGCGTGCGGTCACAATTTGATTGGAAGTGCTGCACTCGGTGCTTGCCTTGCTCTTGGAAACATCAAGAAGGATTTGCCTGGCAAATTGATTTTCTTGGGTACGCCAGCTGAGGAGGACATTGGAGGAAAGATTGCCATGGTCGACGCAGGCATATTCAAGGATGTCGACGCGGCAATGATGTTCCACCCATCATCAGGATACACTGTGGTTGGCAGGCAGGGTCTCGCTCTGACTGAAGTGAAGATCGAATTCCGCGGAAAATCCTCGCATGCTGCTGCAAGTCCAGAGAAAGGAATCAATGCACTAGACGCCGTCATTCAGACTTTCAATGGAATCAATGCGCTACGTCAACATATCAAAAGTATGTCCAGAATTCACGGAGTCATTACACATGGCGGTGTGAAGCCCAACATCGTACCTGATTATGCTGCTGCGGATTTCTATGTTCGGGCTCCAGATGATGAGTACTGTGCTGAACTAGTAGGAAAAGTTGAGAATTGTGCTAAGGGGGCAGCAAATGCGACGGGGGCAACTCTGAATTTCGAGATTATCGAACCATCCTATCAATCTAGAAAGATGAACAAAGCTATGGGAGAGGCATGGATCAAGAATCTGGAGGCTATTGGCGAGCCAATGACTGAATTGCCAGAAGGAAGCGGCGGGTCCAGTGATATAGGCAATGTCAGTCAAGTAGTTCCAGCAATTCATCCCTACATTTCGATATGCGATAAGAACGTGGCTGGTCATTCAAAGGAATTTGCTGAAGCCTCCGTATCAGAACGAGGGAATAATGTAATGCTAAGTGCTGCTAAAGCCCTCGCCATGACAGCAATTGATCTTCTTACTGACTCTGAACTCATGGAACAGGTCAAGGCAGAGTTTCGAAGCTAGTTACGCGACCCTTTCATCAATTGCCTTCATCAAGAGCCAGACGAAATTGAATGTGCGTTCCATGACGTCCCAATCTATATTCTCGAAGACATCACTCTGCTGATGCCAGTGGGGAATGACGCCTTCTGGTGTATAACCCACGAAAGTTAGACAGCTCAATCCAGCTTTGATTCCAAGTGCTCCGTCGGTGTAGGCGGCCTTCTGTTCTCTTGAATAAGCCCTAAGCTCTGGATTTTCTTCCGCCAAACGATCAGCCAACGCTATGAGCTCAGTGTCATATACGAACGGGAAAATCATGGTTTCTCTGGTAAGATAGCAAGGTCCTGCTTCTGAACCTCCTATGTTGTCTAGATTCAGGTACACAGCATCTCCAATTTCATCAAGATGAGATTCAAGCCATGCTGCTGATCCATAAGCTCCAACTTCTTCACACCCAACATTGACTGCCCAAACCCGACTGTTCTGTAGTGGTTCGCTGGTCGCCTTCTCAGCCAAACCCATAGTCATGGCGGCACCAGATGCATTGTCATTTGCACCAGTAGAGTATGGGGTGAAATCAGCAGTGAACGCCATGGGGAAGAGTAACAGCACTGGGATACTGAGAATGATAGTGATGTAAACGACAATCTCAAAGATGAAGAAGATTTGAATAAGAAATAGAATTAGCATCAGAATAGCACTGACGAAAGTCAAAGTAGTCAATCTGTTGAAGATTGAAAACCAGCGCAGTGATCGATGGGATATTGGCGTTCTATGCGTGTCTAAGTGTCCTACTAGGACGATAGACTGCTTCACTTCAGAGTATGGCTCTATCACTGCTGAAACATTTTGACTCTGCCCTTTTGGTAGAATCCAACGAAGAGGATTAGCTTTGAAAGATAGCTCTTGTACAAGAGAAATCAGCATCAATCCTGTGATGAGAGACGCTACAATTGCTCCCAAGAAATCACCATATAGGAATATCAGTTCAGATGCGAGCACAAGGAAGGTGCTAAGTGCAAAAGGATGCCAAGCAGATTTTGCACTTCTGAATTCCTCGGTTATGGGTGTTAGCCCCAAACTCTTGTAGACTTCTTCTGCATATGCAGCTGCTCTTTTCTCTTGAGGAGTCGCTGAGCCTCTTGGACCAATCTCTACAGAGAGATGGTGAACATGGTTCTTGATTGAGTCGAGTATTGACAATCTTCTTCCTCCGTGCTGCTGATCTCATTGGGTTGAAACGTTCTCCAAAAGGGTTCTAAATAGGTAGCGTTTCAAGGGGCCAAGCTCTCCAAAAGGTCTTTTAGTTGGATTCAAAATTACCCCGGTTCAGCTCCGACTCCCAAGTTGACTGATGGAAGAGCAGGAAGTGTCAGAATGAGCGAGGATACGTATAGTAGAAAGGAGAAAATCCTAGTCTTTTTAGCATGTGCTCTTGGATGGGCCTTTGACGCGGTAGGACTCACTATCATAAACATGCTATCACTTGATATACAAACAGCTTTTGGTGTTGACGAGGCGGCAATAGGTTTTGTCTTCTCAGCGCAATATGTAGCGACAGTACCAGGGGCGATTCTGTTTGGGAATCTTGCAGACCGATACGGCAGGAAGAATTTCCTGCTTTTCTCAGTGCTATGGGATGCTATACTCACTGCGATGACCGCTGTTGCACCTACATTCGAGATCCTGGCAATTCTACGAATCCTTTCAGGTATGGGGGTTTCATGGGGCATTGCTTATGCACTTCTTGGTGAGGTCTTCGCGCCCAAGCGTAGAGGACTCTTTGGTGGTTTGATGCACTCAATGTTCCTTGTTGGATACATTCTCTCTGCAGTTGCATCAGCAACAATCGCTCCTGTTTATGGCTGGAGGAATACTTTCCTTGTTACGCTCTTGGTAATTCCGTTAATCTTGATTCTGTACTTCACCATACCTGAATCTAAGTTATGGGAAAGACTGGACGAGAAAGAAAGAGAAATGGGGGTGCCGATAAGAACTGGGATAAGTCAAGTCTTTAGACAGGGATTAGGAAAGCTATTGATCCTTGCCGTTGTGCTATTCTGGGCTGCAGAGTTTGCTTATCATGCAATAGTTGATTGGGGACCCTATTTCCTACGAGTCGAATTGGCGTATACTGAAACAGAAGCAGGCCTAATTATCACACTGATATCATTGGTTGCAATGCTGATTCTGCCTGTATTCGGATTATTGGGTGATAAATTTGGACGGAGAATTAGCTTCGTGCTATCAGCCATTGTTGGACTCATTGCTACAATTATGTTGGGTGTATTCGCAATAATTACTCCAGTAAGAGACCTAGCTGTAATGGCATTGTTTATTATTCCTGCAGGATTCGGGAGTCATGCACTGTTTGGTGTTTGGGCTTCTGAGATGTTCCCGACCGAATCAAGGGCTGCAGCCACTTCCGTAATATTCAGCCTTGCAAGAGGTCTATCCTTTGGTGGTTGGTTTGTTGGTATACTGGCTACAATGGTAGGTGTATCACTTGGTATGATGCTTGCAATCATTGGCTTTGTATTAATGGTCTTCCTTCCATTCACTCTACCTGAAACTGCTGGAATTGATATGAGCCGAGTTGAAGAGGAGGTATTGACCCAGTGACTGAGCCAACTGGCGCTCAGGTCGCTGCAAGAGCAATTATAGCAGAGAAAGTCAATACAGTATTCACCCTGGCAGACGCATCTATCCTCTCAATCCTCGATGAACTCATTGATAAAGGAGTGAAGGTGGTGGCCGTCAGACATGAACAGGCCGCAGGGAATGCGGCGGATGGCTGGGGAAGGGTCACACGCACTCCGGGCGTCTGTTTTGTCCCAATGGGGCCAGGTCTCGTAAATCTCCTGCCATCTCTGGTGCAAGCGTATCAAGCTGGAAGCCCGATGGTCGCAATCACCTCTGCCGCGCCTGTGGATATGTCAGAGATGGATGCCTTCGAGGACATTGATGCGGTTAAGATGGTGGAGCCGTTCACCAAATGGGCTGCTCGATGTAGAAATCCGAAGCAGGTGGGGAAGTATATTCGAATGGCATTCTCTGAAGCCATGTCTGGAAAGAAAGGGCCTGTAGTCTTGGAGATTCCAAAGGACATACAGTCGAGTTCCTGTACTGACATAGATTTCACACCTGATTCATTCCGACCCACAGGAAGAACTACAGGAGATGTTGAAAGCATAAAGAAAGCAGTAGAACTGCTCGCAGGTGCAGAGCGCCCAGTGATTCTGGCAGGTAGCGGAGTCTATTGGTCCGGAGCTGCAAAGGAGCTAGTAAATCTCGCTGAGATGATGAACATCCCTGTAGCCTGCGAGTTTCTTGCTCTTGGATGCATTCCGCAGAGTCATGACCTGTTCATTGGCAATGCAGTAGCACAGGCAAACCTATTTCTGAGCCAGGCAGATGTGATGCTTACAATTGGAGCAAGATTTGACAGCTTTCTTGGCTTTGGCACTGACTCAGCTATTTACGCAGAAGATGTCAAGGTAATCCATGTCGATATCGACTCATCTGTCATCGGGAAGAACAGACCTGTTGACGTGGGAATCGTGGGAGACGCTCAGGCGGTTATGCGTTCAATGCTTGATTACGCCAAGGCATCCAAGATTGAGAGACCCGATACAGCATTCGCCAATCAGGTCAGAGCAGGGTACCAGATGATTGTCGAAGGCTTCGACGAAGAAGCAGACCCGGTGGAAGTGCCAATCAGACCTGATCGACTTATGCGGGAACTTCGAGAGTTCGCAAGTCCAGAGAGCATGTTCATCATAGATGGGGGAGACACAACTGCTTGGGCATTTCTCTACTTAAGAGCGGAATATCCTGGGCAGATTATAGGAGCACAGGGGCCCCTCGGTCATTTGGGAGCTGGTTTACCAATCGGTTTGGCTGCAAAGACTGCTCACCCTGAGAGAGATGTGTTTATTGTCAGTGGAGATGGCACTTTCTTCTTCAATGGTGTGGAGCTGGAAACTGCTGTTCGACAGGACATTCCAGTGGTTGTTGTGGTATGCAACGACTGCGCTTGGGGCCTTGTATATCATACAAGACGCATCAAAACAGGATCTGAGGAACTGGCATGCCGTGGAACCATCATTAATGAAGATGTAAGACTCGATAAGTTCGCAGAGAGCTTGGGCGCATACGGAGAAACAGTGACCAAGACCGAAGACATCAAACCGGCACTACAACGAGCCCTGGATTCAGGAAAGCCAGCAGTCATTGATGTTCGGGTTTCGCGTGAGTATGAGAGTATACTCAGCCAGGTACTTGCTGCGACTCCAGAGGGCTGATGTCAGCCCTCTCGTCTTCGGATGACCTCGAGGAGCTTCTCAATCCTTTGGATGCGGAGATCCTCTGGAGACCTACCTCCATAATCATAGACGCCTTTGCCGCTCTTGGTCCCGAGGTTTCCTGCCTCGACCTTCTCTTGCAGCCAGGTAGGTGGGCGGAAACGCTCGTCCTCGAGGACAAACGCAAGATAATTCGCCGCCATGTTGATCACATCCAGTCCTATGTGGTCGATATTCCCGAAGGGACCAAACTGTAGGAATATGTAGCCCATGTGTTCCGTCCATGCCCTGTCAATGTCTTCAAAGGATGCAATTCCATCTTGCACCATCTTCGCGGCCTCAACCAATACAGCGGCCGCCATCCTATTGACTAGGAATCCAGGTGCATCTCCACAGGTGACTGTGGTTTTCCCACACGTGTCCTCTAGGAAACTCCTGACTCTTTTTACGACGTCATCAGATGTCTTTGGTCCGGGGATGACTTCAACCAGAGGGAGAACATATGGTGGATTCATCCAGTGGGCACCGATGAAACGTTCAGGCTTGGTGATACCCTCTGCTATGTCTGCGACCTGGATAACGGATGTAGTTGTGGCAAGAATTGTATCATCGGAAAAATAGGCTTCTGCACCACTCAGCACTTTTTGCTTTAGTTCGACATCTTCTGGGACAGCCTCGATGATGAAATCGATGTCCGACGGCGCTTTTGAGATATCAAGCTCAGTCTGAATCCTATCAAGGACATCTCCAATTGATTCCTCCTCTATCAAACCATGCTGAGCAAGGAACTTGAGATTGGAATCAACATGCTTCTTTGCATTCGATAGCACTTCATCATTGATATCAACAATGACCACGTCACATCCAGATTGTGCAAAGACTTGTGCAATACCATGGCCCATAGCGCCTCCACCTATAACTAAGGTCTTCATGATTTCTTTCAAGATCCATACCCTCCTAGTATGACTCGTACATGTCGCGATTGGTCCTGACTTCATCAACGAAATGCGTAGCTAGCTTCTCAGCATCATCAATCGTCAGTTTCCATCCAATATCATCAATCTCTCGATAGACCTTCTCTTGACCTTGTTGCACAAGCATTGTGGTGAGTAAAGTCCAAGTTCCTGCAACCTCTTCAACTGTCGGATCTTCTTGGTATCGCACATCAGCATCGGGGACCAGTTTTTTGACACGACTGACGAATTCCTCGATGGCTATCGGCACTCCTCCAGACATGAGAATCCGTTTGTCAACGCTATCGGCTTTCCATAACGCCAAGAGCAAATTTGTGGCATCTTCAACATGGATTATTGGAAGGACTGTATAGTCTGGAACCAATATGATCCCCGGCCTTTGCAGGACTACATCCTCAACGAATTTGGAGAATGATACCGTCGCACCTTTGCCTCGTCTCCCAGGTCCAATCACAACAGCTAGTCGGACGCATCTGAAATCCAGACCGTGCGTATGATGATAGAACGTGCCTAGGACTTCTCCACAGACTTTGCTCACGCCGTAGAAACTAGCTGGTTCTCTGTATGTTGTTTCATGAAAAGGAAATGGAGAGTTGGGTCCAAACGCTGCAAGACTGCTAAGGAACACGACCTTTTCCACTCCTTTTACTCTGCAGGCCTCAAGGATATTGAAAGTTCCATCAATATTGACATTATAGGCGGTCCGTAGTTCGGTGGCAGCCGCAACCGAGAGCATTGCAGCAGTATGAATGACCGATGTAATCTTGTATTGGTCTATCGCATCTGTAATTGCCTTGTAGTCAGCAACATCTCCTTCCAAAACATTGACATGGTCCTTGATATCTGCGATACTATGTGGATTCGGGTAGAGGTCAAAGAGAACAACCTCTTGCTCATCGCGAACGAGTTTGCGAGCTAAATGAGATCCTATGAAGCCTGTGCCTCCAGTAATCAGAACGGATTCACCGTGGGACATTGAAGCGACACCTTCCGCTGGAGTGCTTTTGCGGGATAAAAGAGTTGCCGGATGATGGTGGAGTTGGACTCACATAGCTCCTTAGATGCTCAACCGATGGTTATAACAACATGATTCATCATAATGAATTGGGAATAGATACCTTCTTGAGGACACCATACTGGCGTGCATGTAACTCGGAGTGAATAATTGATGGACGAACCCGAGTCCACCAAGGCGAGAAACGCATTTGAGCGGGAGCGAATGGCACTCCAGCTAATTGCGGAAACGGCTCTAGAACAGACCTATACACAGGCAACAAGTCACAGGATAATATCAGGATTAGTCGAGATTCTAGGCTTTGACCTTGGAACAATTAGACTCTATGATGATGTAAATCAAATACTGAAATTGCATGCAGTCGTTGGCATCCCAGCTGGCGCGCGAAGTGAAGTGCCTCTCGATGATCAGGAATACCTCGCTGCATATGTTGCTAGAGCAAAGAAGCCAATCTTCGAATCAGACATTCAGAGGAGCTCAATTTTGCAGGCCCGAAAGGGTGTCTTGGACCAAATGGGAATTCAGGCGATAATATTCTGGCCGATACTTGGACCCCACGAGGAACTATTAGGTGTCTTGAATATTGCAGCCCGAAAGAAGAAAGATCTATCAGAACAAGACAGAACCTTGTTCCAGACAATAGCAAGAATGCTCTCTACAGTTGTGGCAAGGCATTTGGCTCAGGAAGCTCTCCGTTCAAATGAAGAGAGATTACGTTTGTTGGCAGAGAGTGCGAAGGATGTCATATGGACAACGGACCTGAATCTTAAAGTGACATATATTAGTCCGGCAAGTGAAACAGTACTTGGGTACAAACCTGAGGAACTCATAGGTAAAAGTGTCACGTCAATAATGCCCAAAGATACAATGGAGTTGACTCGAGAGATTCTGGCTGAAACGCTTAGACTTGAAGGGGAAGTTGGAAAAGAGGGCTATGATGCACCACCACTTGAGCTTGAATTCCTTCACAAGGACGGGTCAAGATTCTGGACTGAAATATCGCGGGCGTTTCTTCGGGATGATCAGGATAAGCCAATTGGAATACTAGGTATTGCTCGCGACATCACAGAGAGGAAAAAGACGGAGCGCCAGTTGGAGGAAGCTGTGGCAACAACCGCGTTCTACAATGACCTGATGGCTCATGACATATCCAATCTCCAACAGGGAATCATGTCAAGCATGGAGCTGATGCTTGATAGTGGCAGCCTTTCTGAGGAATTGGAATCCCTGGCAAAGTCCGCGCTGGCACAGACTCAGAGAGGGGCAAAATTGGTGACCAATGTTAAGAAACTGGCGTCGCTTGGAGAAGAGTCCGAGCTGGTTCCAGCGGATCCCTATATAGCGCTCACTGAAGCAATTGACATGGTCAAGGACTCATACCCGATGTTAAACATCAGAATCAACATCAGCTTTGGTGAGGAGCAATACTCAGTAATGGCTGATGAGTTTCTGGTTGATGTGTTCTATAATCTGCTTCACAATGCCGTCAGAATGGACAAGAATGACATTGTTGTCATAGATGTCATTGCAGATGACAAAGAAGGAGAGAGCTTTCTCGCTATAAGAGTCCAAGACAGGGGACCGGGAATTAATGATACTCTGAAAAAAGCGATTCTCGCACGGTTTGGAGATAGAGAGAGACGTGGAAGTGGTTTAGGTCTCACTCTTGTTCGCCGCATCATTAAACGCTATGGCGGAAGAATATGGGTTGAAGACCGTGTGGCGGGGGATTACCAACAGGGTGCAAGCATGGTCATATTGCTGCCACTTCCAAAAGCTAGCAGGTAAGAATCCTAGAGGAAGGTATTACGGTCGCCCTTGTCTGAACGCATTTATTGGGTATTCTAATGACCGTTTCATGAGTATCCTTGAGATAGACATTGAAAACAGCAGGAGCATGGAAGTTCACAAGATTCAATATATGCCGCACCTATAGTTTATGGCATCGCACAATAGAAGAAGGAGATAAGATGTTTACACGAAAATCGTGGCTATTTGCTATAGTATTCCTATTGGTCCTACCTTCATTTATCTCAATAACTTCTCTGAGCAGTATCGGTGCTCAGAGCAACAACATCGACTCTCCCTCCATCCAGGCCAGGGAACATCAGGTCAGTGAGGACCCAACGATTGCTATAACAAATGATGACGACTTCGCAGTGATGGGCTTTGCAGGCGACGGCTCACCTGGAAATCCCTATCGTATAGAGAACTTCAATATAACTGGTGACAGTACAGAGTTAATCAGCATACAAAACACACGCAAGAATTTCATCATTCAGAACTGTACTCTTCATCAGAGTGGATTTGGTAATAAGGCGATATTGCTCTACAATGTATCCCATGGTGAAATCTTCGATAATGCGATATATGACAACTGGGAATCTATTTTCATCAACAATTGCACGGATATCACTGTCCAGGCGAATAATATAACATCAAGCCAATATGGCATAGGTTTGCAGGATTGTTACAACATCGAGATTTTAAACAATAATATCGATTGTATAGGCTATTCTATCAACCAAAATTACGGTGGGGATATCATTGTCAAGCATAATATCTTGAACGGTAGTGATTTCAATCTGTATATGAACGGAATTGACACCGGATGGTTTGAGAACAATACAAGCACTCATTCATCGCTAGGCATGTATTTCAAAGGTCCCAATCTTGTGATCAAGAACAACAACCTGGCCAATAACACAAGAGGAATGAGCATGGCTGTGTGTGATTATGCTTTAGTGTTCAACAACACAATTGATGAATGCGGAGGCGGACTTCTCGTGGAGGGAGGCATTTCTCAAACAATTGCTAATAACACAATAGCTAACGGCAGCACTGGTATCGATGTTGACCGACCTAATGACTGTCTCTTCGAGAATAACACAATTTCCGGAAATGACTTCGGCGTTTTGGTCGTTGCAGATTCTGATAGGAACTGGTTTGTTGGAAACTTCTTCGATAGCAACACATTGAACGCTGAGGATAATGGGACAGACACATTCTTTGGTACAAATTACTGGTCTGACTATGTCGGTTCAGATGGAAATGGGGATGGAATTGGTGATACGCCGTACCCGATCTCAGGAACCGCGAATAACGAAGACCCGCATCCACTGATGACCCCTTCAACCCCCAGATATTCCACAATCTGGGCCCCTGCTCCTACAGATCAGCATCTGGAGCTTGGATATGCCTTCAGGTACGATCTCAACTGCACTGCACCAGAGCCGATCTACTGGTGGTTATCTGGTGCTTATGCCTCGTGGTTTTCAGTTGACTCTAATGGCGTGATCACGAACGCAACTGTGTTCGTTATGGAATATAATCTGCCTCTAACAGTATGGGCCAGAAATATCTATAGCTTCACAATATCAGCTACTTTCAGGATAGATATCAATGATACACTCATACCTACATGGGATGAAGAACCAATTGATCAATTCCATGAATTTGGTCAAGCCTTCAGCTATGATCTAAATGCATCCGATGCCTGGGATATTGATCGGTACTGGACAAATGCTACAGTATATTTCAGCATGAATTCTAATACAGGGGTACTATATGCAGCTAATCCCCCAATAGGCATCTATGGAATCGAAGTGAGAGCTTATGATCCTGAGGACAAATATGTGTCAGCAGTCATCATTGTCACCGTCGCTGATACAATCCCGCCTTCAATAAATCATCCTGAAAACTTGGAATTCATAGAAGGAGCAGAAGCTAGTGGTGCTATTGGCTGGATGGTCACTGATGCAAGCCCCATGACCTATGAGATCTTCGAGAATGGAGTAGAAATCCAAGAGGGGGGTGTCCCGATTGGAAATATGGTATACCACAACTATGTCGTAATGGGGATGGCACCGGGAACATACAATTACACAGTTGTGGTCACAGACGGCTATCACATCACCACCGATACTGTATTGCTTGTCATTACGCCAGCAGGTACAACTCCGCCAACGACAACTACTCCACCACCACCTCCCCCGATCGACATCACACTCATTCTTGTAGTGGGTGTAGGTGGAGTGGTCATTGTCATAGCAATAATAATCGCCCTAAGAAAGCGAAGTCAATAAAGAATAAACTTGCCCCCATCTTTGGGGGCGTACCCTTTTTTTATTGAGCTTATCGATGGCGAAATGGTCCGTTGCTCTTTCAGAGTTGAAGTGATTACGTTCTCTCTTGTCTGAAGATTAGTGGGCATTCATGAATTTTTCATATGGTTATGTTCGATTTTCAAGTAAAACCAATTCTTCTATATGGGGTTTATGAGAAGAAGGTGCAAACTAGTTGGAAACCTTGGGGTGGGATTCAATCTGAAACTGATGCAGACAGGGAGATTAAGAGGATTAAGAATGAATTGTTAGAATTACAGAATGAGGCGGACTTTCCATTGCGAATTCAACCTTTAAGCAAGACCAAAACTGCTGCAGATGTTGAAAATCTAAACTGCGATGCAGATGCATTTTTGGGTACGCAGCTGGCGTACAGGAAATCGACTCGATTGAGCCCTTGGAGCGACTGCTGTCATATAATGTGCCAGTAATATTCTTCCTCAGGAAGGACTATCTCTGGTACGAAATAGTACATCCACGGTTTCTAAGAAAAAGCGTATCCGATGAGATCTTGCAACCTGTCAATGTTGAGGAGATCATAGTTGATGACTACAAAGAACTTCTCAAGAAATTAAGATCTCTAGCAGGATTGAAGTCTGCAATTGGTGCGAAAGTCATCTCTATAGGACCACCTGGAGGCTGGGGCATTGGGGAGGAGGCTGTACAGAAAGCAAAAGAAACATGAAATCTTCAGATAGAAACTATTTCCTATCAGGAGTTAACGAATAGGATCGAGGAATTGAAAGTAGATGCAAATGCAATTGAATTGGCTCAAAAGGATGCTGAGAGATATTTATCAGACAAGGAAGTTGGACTTAGAACAGACAAGATTTTCGTATTCAATGCATTTCTGCTTGAAAGAGTCTTCAAAGACTTGCTGAAAGAGAATGGCACCCACATACTAACAATTGCAGGCTGCATGTCGATTGTCATGCCGATCTCTGAAACGACTGCTTGCCTACCTATCTGTTTGTTGAACGATTCTGGATACCTAGCATTTTGTGAATCCAACTTCGCTGCTATTTCAGCAGGAGTCCTTTTGCATTATATCTCAAGCAAACCCGTTTTCTTTGTTGATCCCACCTTACCTCATAGAGGTCAAGTCACCGTTGCCCATTGTACCGCACCACGTAGAATGGATGGCTCAAACCTTGAGAGTGTGGAGATTCTCACTCACTTTGAATCTGATTTTGGAGCAGCACCACAGGTGAAGATGAAGAAAGGCCAAGTAGTCACGGTTGTCGATCCTTCGTTTAGCGGAAACGAATGGATTGGATTTACAGGAAGAATAGTAGACAATCCAACTCTTCCTATTTGCCGCACCCAATTAGATATAGAGATTGATGGTGATTGGGAGAAGCTTTTGTACGAGATGAAGGGATTTCACTGGCTAGTGGTATATGGTGATTATTTGAGTGAAATTGAGCATGCTTTGAAGAGAATGGGCGTCAAATGGACGAGTCTATCTAAAGGCAACTGATTCGAATTAGCATCGATGATCGGTATGGAAAGGCACTTTCTTTTATGATTCCAATATTGGGGAGTGTGTACCGGATATTACCTAGGATTTGGATTGGGCCTGGTGCTCAAGACAATATATACGCAAGTAAAAGCCAGAACTGTGCAGAGTGATCCAAGAGTCAG
>JBHLRP010000065.1:0-16768 GCA_048882485.1 Candidatus Thorarchaeota archaeon | reverse complement strand
TGCATCTCGATGGTCTTTACCTCACCGGTCTTGTTTGGAGGCATGAAAGTGACCTTTTGGCCAGGCTTCATGACACCGGTTTCGATACGACCGACCGGGACAGTGCCGACACCTTTGATTGAGTAGACATCGTTGATTGGCAAGCGCAGGGGCTTGTCAACAGGCTTCGGGGGAAGCTCGACCATATCAAGGGCCTCAAGTAGTGCGGGGCCGTCGTACCATGGAGTGAGGTCAGGAGTCTTGTCCTTGAGGTTGGCCGCATCAAGTGCAGAGGTCGGAATGAATGGGATCTTGTCGGTCTTGAAACCGATACTCTTTAGGAATCCTTCAACCTCTTCCTTTACCTCATTGTATCTGTCCTGGCTGTATTTGACAGTTTCATCGTCCATTTTGTTAACACAGACAATCATACTGGGTACACCAAGTGTCATTGCAAGGTACGCATGCTCCTTGGTCTGACCACCTGGACCAACACCAGCTTCGAACTCACCACGCTTGGCCGATACAACTAGTAAACCTACGTCAGCCTGTGATGCTCCTGTAATCATGTTTTTGATGAAGTCCTTGTGACCAGGGGCATCTATAATTGTGTAATAATAGCGATCGGTTAGAAATTTGAAGAAAGCGATGTCGATAGTAAGACCTCGCTCACGCTCCTCTTTCAGGCGGTCAAGGGCAAAAGCCCAAGCCCAACTCGGACGACCCAGCTTTTCTGCTTCTTCCTTGTGCTGCTGGAACGTCCGCTCATCGACCGCACCAGTCTCGTACAGTAGTCTACCGGTCATTGTAGACTTACCGTGATCTACGTGGCCAATGACCACGAGATTCAGATGTTCCTTTTCTTTCGACAAGGGTATGATTCTCCTTATTGAATATTAGACGGTCCCCTAAATGGGGGAACCTGCTAGCGTGTCACGCTTGGCGATGCTTTTAACGGTTTCGACAAGGCGGCTTGACCAACGTAACTCTATAGAGCCCTATAAGGGACTATCTGCTAAGAACGACGCTTTTGAGAAATCTCTAGTGATTGGGGGTGCTCCCCCCACCTCAGCTGGTACTGCATTGCTTTACGTACCAACATCATTGTTTCTGTGAGATTCCTCAAGTAAATGCCTTCTGCTAGACCCGCCGCCTCATGGGCTTGCTAAGGATTGGGAGGCAACGCCACGAGCAGCGGAGGGCCTCAACCAGTGGTACAGGGTGGTGCAGTATTTGTGCTTGTCGTGGTCGTAGTTGTTGTTGTTTCTGTTTCTTGCTCACCTTCGAAGTTTGAGTTGACATATACACCGACTGCCACCACAGCTAGCAGCAAGACAACGAGTACTGCAAAGAGGGCACGCTTCCGTTCGGGCATCTCTATTGAACCTCTTGCTAGGGTGAAACTATTCTGTCCTATTCGTGCGGATTCGTTTAATGCTTTCGAAAAGAGCCGATACTGAATCAAGAGATAGATGCTGTAATGAATTTCTGCCTGACGCGCATCACCGAACTAATTCTGTAATCCATTCTCGCACTCGTTCATTGTCACGAAGGTCAATCTTCTCGGGAATCTCCTGACCCGGTTCCATTTCACTCTTCAAAATGCGTTTGACGAGGAATCTCATCAGGAAATTGTACTTGCTGAAGTCAAAGACCCCAGGAAATAGACCGGTGGATACAGGTGCGAGTGAAGGATATTCTTCCACGATTTTGTTAAGAAACTCAATCTGGGCAAATTCGCATTTCGCTGGATTGGCAGCATAAGCGCATACCACGAAGATTGCCACTCTGTTCTTTGCCAAGGCATCTAGGTTCTTTTCTATGAACTTCAGCGGCTCCCTTGCCCACCGTCCGGCTTGAATTCCACTTCCAATGACAACCATATCGTAATCTTGGATAGGCCGGGGGAGAACGCTTTTCTTCAAATCAACAACGTCAACTTCGACTCCAGATTCTTGAACAGCCGTAGCCATTTCTTCTGCAGTTTCAGCTGTAGAACCGTATCGGGTTCCGTACCCTATCAGGACTCTGTCGGTCATTTTGTAATCGGCCCTGATACCACAACTTAATGATTTCGAAGCATCCCTATTTCTTCTTAGACGGAAGTCTGTTAGCATAATTGATTGAAGAATCTAGAAGCTCAGAGAAGATATCTTCGTTTTCAACTAGTTTTGATGGGATTTCGATGTATTCTTGCATGACCTGCCCTTTTCTCGGCTCAAAATGTGAGATTTAGGGATATTGTTCCATAATTTTCTTCTTTGATTCTGAAGATAGTCTCAGGAATATTCTAGATTGAAAGACCCCGGTGAACATGTTTCCATTCAAAAAGAAGGCGTACTGCCCAAACATCTTGCGTTTCTCACACTTTACATTCTCAAGCTTGGCTTCAAGAATGCCCATCAGGTCTTCAGAGGGCTTCTCCCATTTCACGAAATCAACTCCGCTGGACACTCAATTTGCTTCGGGGCTTATATGCACTTCATACACACAAACTCACATGGGACTAGAGCTTGATTTTGGGGCAAAGGGATACATCATTCATGATAGAAGGAGTGTTCCAGGGAACGATATGATTCGTAAGGCAGCAACAGACTTGGCAGATGAGATTCTCAATGGTATAAGGAATCTTGACCTCTCACATACCGTAATGATGACGATCCTCTTCATTATGGACGAGGGAGCACATCTTGTGCTGCTGACAAGGTCCTTTGATACGGATCCTGTGGAGAAAAGGCTGGACAGTGTTCTAAAGAGAGTCACGCATGATTCAGTGACGGGAAGTCTACATACCTACGTGATTCCCATTCTTGAGAGAGGGCAGCAGAATGCAGATGATAATGAACGATCTACATCTTGACTGCATATTCTGGGAGGTGGACTGCAAATTTGCACATTCTTCCGCCGTCAACCACAGTTTCAACAATTTCTACTCTCACAGACTGACCGACGACTTCACTCCATAATTGTTCGGCCCAGCCAGCTCCGCAATAGCAGAAAGTACGTGGCATCTTCTCAAGAGCAGCATGCACAATTGGACAAAAGCATGCAGCCCTTATCAGCTCATCCTGTGTCTGGGCCTTGTCGTATTCCTCCCGATTAGCAGGTGGCTTACTGGTATACAGGATTTTGCCTTCGCGATAGGGCTTCTCAAGCCAAGGCAGATCTTCACCGTAGACCTTTAGAACCCTATCTATGTCCCATGATTCTTTGAATATCTCCTTGAACCGATGTATGTCTTCGAAAGGTCTATCGTGAGCACATTTTGAGATGATTGCACACTTCTGGTCTTCATCAGCTAGCTTGTCAAGACGCTCTATCGCTGCTATGACCCATTTACTCCTCTCCGCAGCAGTACTGAAAGGGGTGATTGCTTCAGCACCACGTAAAACTCTTCCCCCTTTTTTCTCACCCAGGACCTCCTTGATTCGTGTTTTGAATCGGTATTCCCACGGATGGATGGTTGTCTGAAGCTCAGTCACATTGTCCTCATGATTCTTCTCAAACGGACCAGTCAGGTACACCTCACGGGGATTAAGCTCAGCTGCTAGTCCTCTGGAAGCACGAAACTCGTGTAACTCTCTAAACACAAGGGATAGCTGGTTATACGGACCCCTGTGAATTTTGGTGAATGCGTCATATCCCTCTAGAATTCTTGAAGAAACTCTCTCGGATTCTATATTCTCGGAAACAGGATATGCAGCCTCTACATCCAGACCGTCCTTCACATTTGTGTCCCAATGATAGATGATCATTGCAGGACCGGATATCTTCGAACCACAGATCTCCTTGAGGTGATTGAACCTCTCCCTCAGTTCATCTCTTTTGAAAAGAGGGGCTCTGATAGAAGCGATTAATATGTCCTCAAGTGTCTTGTATTCAAACTCACGCTCTCCCTGGGACATCTAGCTCATCTCGGCGAACCCAGGTGATTAGATGATTATCTATTAAGCAGCCTGTTCGGCGTAATCGCTTTGCCTTCCTAGCCTAGAAGAGCCCATTTCAATGACCAAGCTCTCAGTGCATCCATAACAGGAGTGAGGTCCAGACCCTTTTCTGTCAATGAATATTCTACACGCGGTGGAATTTCAGCAAACGCTTCTCGTTTGATTATTCCTAGAGAACAAAGTTCGTTTAGGCGATCTGTAAGGGTCTTTGGACTACCCCGAATCTCATTCTGCAGAGCATTGAATCTGACGGTCCGGTCATAGCCCAGTACTCTGAGTATGTCAAGAGTGTGCTTCTTTCCAATAACTGCCAGAACTCTCTTGTAGACGCATGTATCATCACATAGCACTGATGAGTCCTGTCTGCATCGAGGAACTTCCTTTTTCACCATAGAATCGTCTCACTTCATCAGATCAGGGACTGACTCTGGCTGCGTAGTTACATCACCTAAATTCTCCAGTGGTATCCAGCCTTCCTCTCCAAGAGGTGTTCGTGCCCATGCCCATCCGCTCTCTTCAATGAGTACCATCACCTCTTCTCCAGGTTGACCTTTCAACTCCCTAGAGGTATAGTCTTGGAGTAACTGGTATTTTCCCGGTTCCGATAAAGGCTCTAGATAGGACTTTGGCACCCATCCATACACATCCGCCTTATTTCGACACCAGAGCCATCCTTCCCACGTTGTTTCCTTTTCTATGCCCTCAAGCGATTCTCCCTTCTTTGCAGTTAGGGTCTTTGTAATCTCAGTTTCATGAGCGCGGATCACTTTTGTTATCTTCATTCTGCTCGACAAATCGATGAATGTATGATTGATAACTACATCGGCTCGATTCGCGGAAGTCTTGCCAGACTTGTATTGTATTATGTAATCGAAATACTTATATCACGTATTGTCGATACATAATACAATGTGATGCTTATGGTATCAAAATTCGAAGTGACCGGGCCAATGCGAGTGCCTATTGCGTCGACGTCATTGCCTATGACTATGCTTGGTGCGTCGCGCAGGTACTTTGAGGCCTTTATGGGATTGATCACAATGGGAGTCCTGATGATTCCTGTGTCGTATTATCCTGGATTATTCTTCATTGTGATCTTTGCTGAAGTCTATCTTGTCGAGGCAATATATGCAAGGATATACGGGGCACGAGTGAAAATGTCAGTTCCACTTGGAGCAAGGACTGGTACAAGGATAAGAACGGTATATGATTGCAGATATGTTTCCAAGATTAGACCACAAGGACTACTCACAAGGTGAGGTGATTTATGATGTCAAAATTCAATCATATTAAACCGAAGCCAGTGCCTCAGACACGATTATCATTATCAATAGCCGCATTCAATGCGTCGCGCAGGTACTTTGAGGCCCTTATGGGATTGATCACTATGGGAGCCCTGATAATCCCTGTATTGTATTATCCAGGGTTGTCAATCGTTGTCATCTTTGCCGAGGTCTACCTTATTGATGTGATTTATGCAAGGATATACGGAGCACGAGTGAAGATATCATTGCCACCTGAGAGGAGAGAGAACGCAAGAAAGAGCCCAATAGGTATGTTCGATGATGTTTCAGTAGTAAAGGGAACTGGATTTGCCTTGCTCAACAGATGAACTCGATAGCCCGTGCTACTAGTCACCGGGTTCGATCCCTCTGTACCATTATGACACCAATGATAGTCACCGCTCCTCCTAGAATCTGGAGTAGTGAGATCGTTTCGCCAAGGAACGGAATAGACATCAAAACTCCCCAGACACCAATCAAGTTCAGTGCAATCTGGACCTTGGAAGCCTCGATGTACTTCATAGACTCGTAGTAGAGTATGAATGCAAATGCTGTATTCACAATCCCAACCCACAGGACAATCACCCATGATTGAATGCTGAGTGCCAGTAGCGCTGACGGGTCCTCGAATATTGCCACAGACAGCCAGAGAAACGGAACCGCGGCAAGAGTGCTATAGAATGTGACACTCACAGAGTCCACAGACTTCACTGCTACCTTTCCCATGATTCCATTGACAGCAAAGAAGAATGTAGAAACAAGAATGATGATGCCACCCATCACCCTTGTTGGACTAATGATAGGGTCTACAGAAGCGGGATTGAACACTATCATGATTGCACCAAGAGTTGCCATGAATAGACCGATGATCTTGGCAAAAGTGAGTTTCTCATCAATAATTGCCGCTGCAAGTATCACAGCAAAAACTGGGGTGAAATTGACCAGAAGCACCGCATCACTAGCTGTCGTCATATTGAGACCTATGTATTGCATTACTTGGGACGAGAATGGACCAGCAAGTCCAGCTGCTACGAGGAGTTTCCAGTGCTTGCGTGGGTTGCTTGACGACTCCTGACGCCGCTTCGTGATGAGTATTGCAGGAATGAGAAAGGGACAGGCCAGGGTGTATCGAAGTGCCACGAAAGTGATTGGTGTTAGTTCCACGAACGCAATCTTTGCCAGAATCAGAGATGATGCCCACAGCACTGTGATGATGAGTACTGCCAACCATGCATAGGTCTGTTTGGACATATTCGGTTCCTCTGTGTCTGCTGTTTTTGGAGCTTCAGAAGCTTGACTATATCACTTTCTGATTCAAAACGGTGTAATCACTAGTGGATGAAAAGTGAAAATGCATTGGTGAGTCTACCGTGCTGAGCGCGCAACTCTCTCGCGTTCTTCCTTTCTGGCTACTGCGAAACTGGCCGGATCGCCTTTGTATGCTAGAAGGAGCTCATCGACCAAGCACTCTTCAAAGGACTTGGCATTTTTGTGAGCAGAGCGAGTTGCACCAACGGCTAGATACCTGAGAGCAAGGTCGATTCTTCTCTGAGGAGCAACATCGACCGACCGTGGGTATGCCATTCCGCCGTAGGATATACGAGTGGTTTCCTCAGAGGGAGCCGAGTGCTCGATGGCAGTTACAAGGACCTGTATGGGATTGAGACCTGTTCGATAGTCGATAATCTCAAAGACACGCTTCAGAGTGTGGATGACATTGAGTTTCTTACCGGCATTTCGGCCAGTGCGAGTCTTCTTGTCCTTTCTTCTGCCAGCATTGAGTAGCTTGTTGACAAAGCGCTCGACTATAGGAACGTTGCTCTTGTGGAATCTTTTGTGAGCGTGTCTACCTGCAGTATGAGGAATCAGGACCGGTTTGAGGGAGATGTATCGCGCAAGACCAATGTCCTTTATCTCCACTTCTGTTGAGTCCCACTTTCCGAAAAGCAATAAATCAGGGGCGACATGTGGCTCTGGCTCGGACTCTGGTGGAGTTTCCTCTTCAACAACCTCAGTCTTCTCTTCTTCAGCCATCATGACCCACCTAACGAATTGGTTTCTCTTTCTTACCATAGATGAGGCTCTCTAGAGCCACACCGTTGACCTTTACGACCTTCCATCTAACACCTGGAAGATCTCCCATTGCGCCACCCATTGCGCCACCAATACCTTCGACCAGCACTTGATCGTGCTCATCGATATACTTGAGACCCCCATCACCAGGAATGAACGCTGTGATCTGTTTACCATTCTTTGAGAGCTGGATTCGTACAGCCTTTCTGATAGCAGAGTTGGGTTGCTTGCTTTCAATTCCGACTTTCTCTAAGACGATTCCCGCGGCTTGTGGAGCGCCCTCTAGTGGGTCAGTCTTTTGCCTGAGCTTGAGTACTCTCCTCTTGTAGGATGGTTTCTTCCACCGGAACCTCTTGCGTTTCCTAACAAGGGGTCTCGCTGCGAACTCACCCAGGGGGCTCTTTCCTCGTGACAAGGTAGTATTCCTCTTTATTGATGATGGGTCCACCGTGTATGGTGTTCACTATTGGTGGCCACGGCTTCGGACTAGAGTTTCCTTAAAAGCATTGTCAAATGCAACTGCCCGAAATGGCGTTTCTGGACGCTTCTGCTATCCATTTCTAGACCTGTAAAGCCCAACCAGATTCAGGGTAATTGATAGCCCGATCAGTATGCCCATCACGAAGGATAGGATATCATTCTCTGGGAGAAAATGGTCTATGACAAGTGCCACCGCTAGACAGATGCCGCCCAACGGAATCAACCATTCATTCTTCATAATCATCTATGGGATCTCCTAGAAGACACTCTCTGGAATACTAATAAGAACCCAGTTCACTGCCGCCCTCAGTCTTTTAGGCTATGACAACATTCGTGAGATCAAAATGCCGTCGTGCCAGGATACGAGCACGAGCAACATTACGGCCATCTCGACCAATGGCGATGCCACGGTCTTCAGAATTGACAGTAACAGAAGCCACCCTGTTTCCGTCCCTGTGGATTATGATTTTCACTTCTTCAACTCTAGCAGGAGCAAGAGCGCTTTTCACGAACTCCTCCGGAGAAGCAGCAATTTCCACAACATCAACTGTCCTTCCAAAGGTGTCTGCTGCAGCCTTCACATTGGAACCGCCACGACCAATGGCTTTTCCCAGCTGCTTCTCTCTCACAACAAAGATAAGGCGTTCGCCATCGTCATCGCGAACAACATCTACTGCAGATGCACCTGTTATCCGCTCGAAAGTAGCTATGAGCGCCATGTCCTCCATGGAGAGTTTGACCAATTGAACCGCCTCATGCCATCTTCAGAATCTTTGAGTCACCTGGTTTGATCACTGCAATGGCTGACACCATGAAGGGCTTCCCCACGACCTCTCCAAGATCCCATGAAGTCCCCTCAAACCTCAGGACCTTAATGCCTGAAAGTGAAGCAAATCTCTCAATATCTTCGTATTCGTTGCGTGGGCAGTTGGCTGCAACAACAACTACCTTCGCCTCTGAAGTCTTTAGAGCATCTATGGAAGATTTGGCACCGATTCGACATTCGCCGGTGCTCACTGCGCTAGCTATTGGCTGATTTAGGCTCAATTGTCATGACCTCGTTGTGTTTTTGCGTCTACTCGAGTTCTGTTTTAACGTTTCCGTAGTGGAGGTTTACCGTTTTCTACCTCCAACCGGTTGTGGATTCATTAGAAGGTCTATTGCACCTGTGCCGAGGGGTATTAGCTGTCCGAGAATCACATTCTCTGTGATTCCTCTAAGAGGGTCCTTGGTTCCTGCAATTCCCGCTCCAAGCAGATGCTTTATTGTTACCTCGAAGGCGGCCCGTGCCAGAGCGCTGTTCTTGGAACCAGAAATTCCATGCCTGCCAATCTGACGAATTGCACCATCGGCAGTCATCATATCAGCTACTAGGATGATGTGTCTAACATCAACATCCATCCCTTGCTCATTCAGCACACTCATTGCTTCCTGAATAATCGCGTTCCGTGTGGCTTCAATACCAAGTACCTGGTTGATTTCCTTCAGGTTATTTGTGTAGACCTTGTGTGGATTGATGCCGTCTATCTCGAGGGCGTCCTGAAGATTGGATCCTTCAGTGTAGAGTGCATATCCATCGGGCTCCTTTCGAATGACTACATGGGTAACATCGTTGATGCCCTTTACGCGCACCTCTCGAATTTTCTCACTTAGTCTTTGAAGGTCAGCAAGTGTGTCATTTGCAGGATAGACGAATATTACGCCGTCTCCTGCCTCAACTTCACCCTTGGTCTTAATCTTAGTCTGGATGGCTTCGGCAACATTCTCGACTGTGAGACCCTTGTCCTCCATCAACTCAGAATCCAGCCTTATGTCAATTGCCTGTCGTAGAAGATCAATGGACACGTTGCTTGCAACACTCTCAACAATGACCATCTCGATATCTCGAGCGATTCTTCGTGCCTCATTACGGTCTCCAGCAATGTCCGGATTCAAGTGTATCTTCATTGTAGGGGTGCTTGGATTGTTACGAGCATCGACAATCTCAATGAGGCGAGGAAGACCTTGAGTTACGCTAAGTTCTGCAACTCCTGCATAGTGGAAGGTCCTAAGAGTCATCTGAGTCCCAGGTTCACCGATGCTTTGTGCAGCTACTGTACCGACTGCTTCTCCAGGTTCTACCAGTGACATCTCGTATGAAGCAATCACATTGTCGCATATCTCATCGAACTCTTTCTTTGTGATATCATACTCTCGAATCTTGGACTCTAGCTCTAACAGAACCTTTGGAGGGAGTCTGCGCTCTTCTCGCATCTTGGCAAAGCGGTTCTCCATATGCTTCTCGATGGGATCAGTTGTTGTCTTGGCCTTTGGAGCGACTTTTGTTGTCTTCTTAGACTTGGGCTTCTTTTTTGCTGCTGGTTTCTTGGCGGCGGGTTTCTTCGCGGTGGTCTTCTTAGCCGCAGGCTTTTTCGCGTCAGTCTTGGACTTCTTTGTGCTCTTTTTGGTGGTTGTCTTTTTCTTTTCCTTTGACATCCTCTTCGCCTCCTTACTTAGCCCTTACCTTGCCAAGGACCTTCTCTAATTCAATGTCTATATTGACTGACCTGCCATGGTCTGACTTGCTAGGATCTACCCCATCATCACCAAAACGGAACTGTACAATACGACCTGGTGCAGTCCTTACTGTTCCATCTGACTCGACTTTGAGGTCTTGTAGAGCCGTCATGAGCCTCCGCTGCATGTAACCTGAAGTGGAAGTTCGAACTGCGGTGTCCACAAGCCCCTCACGACCACCCGCTGCATGGAACCAATACTCAATTGGATCAAGACCGCTCTTGTAGCTCGAAGTCACAAAGCCTCTTGCTCTCGCACCCAAATCACCCCTCTCAAAGTGTGGAAGGGTACGGCCTATGTAACCCCTGCTGATTCGTTCACCTCGCACGGCTTGCTGGCCAACTACCGCAGCCATCTGTGACAAGTTCAGTCTTGAACCTCGGGCACCAGTCTGGGCCATGATGACTGCAGCGTTCTCGAGACCTAGGTGTTCTCCTGCAACGGAGCCTGCAGAGTCTCTTGCCTCTGCTAGGGTGGCCATAATTCGCTGCTCGAGAGTTTCTAGGAGAGTCTGACCGGGGTTGGGGTCCAGTTCTCCACGCTTATAGGTTTCGATGAGCTGGTTCACCTTGTGGTCGGCCTCTTCCAGGATTATCTTGATTCTCTGAGATGCCTCTCTTGGGAGTGTCACATCGTTAAGACCCATAGTGAATCCTCTATCAGTTATCAGACGGACTAGGAGTCTTCCAACAGAGTCCATGAACTTTCGAGCTGCAGTGGAACCCTTCTCCTTGATTATTCGATGGAACAATGAGTCTGGTTCGCCAGCACCAAATGCCTTCTCGTCTACAACTCCGAAGATGAGCTCACCATTCCTGACGACTACATAGGAGTCATAGGGACAGTCCTCAAATGTGCATACCGTGCACTTTCTGCAGACGTTCGCCTTGAATGAGATGTTGATTCCCTCTGGGATGAACATGCTGAATATCTGTTTTCCAGTCCAGAGCTTGACAGGGGCTAGAATGGCGGGTGGAGGCAAATCTCCAGCAAACTGACCAGTGGCTAGCAACTGATTCACCTGATTCTCAGTGTACAAGCTTCCGTTTCGAGTAAGGAGAAATGCTGCTGAGATATAGTCCTGAAGTGCACCTATGATGGGCCCACCGTATCTGGGGGACAGAATTTGCTCCTGCACCCTCATCAGGACTCTGGCTTCTGCACGTGCCTCTTCAGACTGTGGCACGTGTAGGTTCATCTCATCGCCATCAAAGTCTGCGTTATAGGGAGGACAGACATACAGACTCAATCTGAAGGTACGGTAAGGCATTACTCGCACCTCATGAGCCATGATGGACATCCTGTGGAGTGATGGTTGCCGGTTGAACAGCACTATGTCACCCGAGTCCAAGTGTCGCTCCACAATGAAGCCCGGCTCGATGGTATCAGCGATGATTGTCCTGTCTTTGACAAATCGTAGGTCTACCCTGCGTCCATCAGTACGAATGAGATAGTTACAGCCTGGGTGTCTGTCAGGACCTCGGAGTACTAGCTCCTTCATCTCTTCCTTGTTCCATTCAGTGACTCTCTGTGGGATGGTGAGAATTCGTGCTACCTGCTCTGGTACACCGACCTCGTTCATGCTCAAGTTGGGATCGGGGGAAATGACAGTACGAGCTGAAAAGTCGACACGCTTGCCCGAGAGGTTGGACCTGAATCGTCCCTCCTTGCCTTTCAACCTCTGGGCCAGTGTCCTGAGTGCACGACCTGATCTATGTCTTGCCGGTGGGATGCCAGAAACTCCATTGTCAAAGTACGTGGTACAGTGATACTGAAGTAGCTCCCAAAGATCCTCAACAATTAATTGGGGAGCACCGGCATCAAGGTTCTCTCTGAGCCTCTGGTTGATTCTGATAATGTCTATCGACTTGTGTGAGAGGTCATCTTCTGAACGTACACCGGACTCTAGAGTGATGGATGGTCGCACTGTGACCGGTGGCACTGGTAGCACAGTCAGAATAGCCCACTCGAGTCTTGCGGCATCTGAGTTGATACCCAATAATGCATAGTCCTCGTCTGAAACGTTCTCAAGTCGCGACCTGATGTCGATAGGAGTGAGTCGGACTGAACCAGCCTCGCCGACCTCGTAGATTGAGGTTGGCTTCTCAAGCTTAAGTTTCAGCTGCTCTTCACTGCAGTGAGGACAGGACTTTGTTTTTGCCGCTCTCTTCAGGATATCCTTTGAGAGATTGGCAGTCTTCTGACCTATCTCTGGATATCTCTTGAACAGTCTCTTGTAGTAGTCTATCTCGTCATCGTTCAGTAGAATTCGATTGCACTCTCTACAGATTGAGCGCAAGACCTTATGAATCACCTTTGCGTAGCCCGCATGCATGATTGGTCTGGCCAGCTCGATGTGTCCAAAATGTCCTGGACAGTTGCCAACGCGGTTTCCGCAGGTCCTGCACCGCTGACCAGGGTCAATGACTCCGAGTCGGGGGTCCATGATTCCGGATTCAATGGGGTAGCCGTCTTCGTCGTATGTGTCTGCGACGACTATCTGTGCCACTGACATCTTTCGGATGTCCTCAGGACTTAGTAGCCCAAACTCTATCGAGTCGATCTTCTTGGTTGTAAGTCCGCTAATCATTAGATCATCTCCTTCAAACGCAGCCTGGCGGCTAAGCCGAGCGACATCATCTCTTGTATGAGAAGTTTGAATGCGTACGACACCACAACGCTACTAATCTTCGCGTTGCTGCCGCATATTGGACAATAATATTGGTCTTTGTTCCGGTCATAGACCCCGATGAGTCCGCACTCTTCACAGACCAACATGTTGCTCTTGTCAGACTCGTCAAGTAGCCTGCCCTTGAGCAGAATGGCTGCGCCGTGGCCAATGAGCACATCACGCTCCATCTCTCCGAATCGTAGACCACCCTCTCTGGCCCTACCCTCGGTGGGCTGTCTGGTAAGAATCTGTACTGGGCCTCGTGCGCGAGCGTGAATCTTGTCGGCCACCATGTGATGCAATTTTTGTTGTGCAACAATTCCAATGAAGATGTCCACTTTCATCTTCTCGCCGGTGATTCCCGAGTACATTACCTCTCTACCGGTATGCTGCATACCATGTTCTTTCAGAATGGCGAAGAGTTCATCCTCTTGAACACCACTAAATGGCGTTCCGTCTTGTTGTTTACCTGCCATGCAGGCTGCCTTTCCAGCGATCATCTCTAGAATCTGACCAATGGTCATCCGACTTGGAATGGCATGAGGATTGACGAGAAGGTCGGGAACTACTCCGTCCTCAGTGAATGGAACATCCTCCTGTGGGACAATGTATCCAATGACTCCCTTCTGACCGTGTCGGGAAGCGTACTTGTCGCCGAGTTCGGGTATACGCAAATCGCGAACCTTGACCTTCACCAGTCGGTTGCCATCGATGGTTTCGGTTAGGATGACGCTGTCCACAACACCAGACTCTCCATGACGCACAGCCACTGAGGTTTCTCGACGGTTGGGTGATGCTATGTCGAACTCTGAGTACTCCTCGAGGAACCGTGGTGGAGAGGTCCTGCCTATGAGGACGTCACCGCCCTGTACCTCTACCTCGGTTTCGATTACACCATCCTCGCCTAGGTTGCGGTAGGACTCTGAAGCCCTGTAGCCTCTGACGCTACGGTCAGGGATTTCGAAGCGGTCCTCCTGTCCTCCTGGGTACTTGCGTTCCTCGCTCTCGTATACACGGGTGAAAGTGCTCCTTCCAAGTCCACGCTCGATGGATGCCTTGTTCATGATGAGGGCGTCTTCAATGTTATAGCCCTCGAAGGACAGGATTGCGACCACAAAGTTCTGAATGGCTGGTCTCTCCTCGTAGCCTATCGAGTCCATGGCTCTGGTCTTCACCAATGGAATCTGAGGATAGTGGAAAAAGTGTGAACGGGTATCTGCACGATACCTGAAGTTTGATGCTGGCACACCTACAGACTGCTTTGCCATTCCAGCCATGTACACGTTACGTGGTGACTGGTTCCGCTCTGGGAATGGAATCAATGCTGCGGAGATGCCGAGAATTGTTGCAGGCTCGATCTCCATATGTGTGGTGTTAGGCCCAATCTCATGCGGATACATTGCAATGAGGGTGTTCTCCTCTTCCTCCGCATCAAGGAACTCGACGATACCGTTTCTCATGAGGTCCATGAAGCCCCACTCACCATCCATGACCATTCGAAGATGCTCGTCTGTGAGTCTGCTTTTACCGTTCTCTACGACTATCAGTGGTCTTCTGACACGACCGGCATCGCAGTTTGCTTGTACTTCGTGGGTGTTCTCATAGTAGGCAATGTTGGTTTCAGGATCAATCTCTCCGGCTCGACGCTTCTGTCGCATGGTCTTCACAAGGACTTGAGGAGCAGGATGTACTCCTACAAGCCGTCCGTTGAGGAAGACATCAGCAGCTTTTGTGCCTCTCTTTCCTCTGAGTTTCTCGATTCCTTGGACCTCGGCCTTGATGAGGGCCTTCTCGATGGAAGTTTCTTCTGTTCCTACAGAGATGTAGGCCATCATTGCTATGTTCTTGACAAGTCCACAGTTAGGACCTTCAGGGGTTTCATTTGGACATATCTTCCCCCAGTGCGTGGAGTGAAGGTCTCTTGCCTCAAAGTGAGGCTGTGAACGTGAGAGTGGCGAAACTACTCTTCGTAGGTGTGATAGTGATGAGATGTAGTTGGTTCGATCAAGTAGTTGTGATACGCCGGCTTTGCCACCTACCCAGTTGCCTGTTGCCAAGGCATGCTTGAGCCTCTGGGTGATGACATCTGCTCTTACTGCTGTACGAATATTGGGTTTCCGACCACGGACTGCTGTTCGCTCAAGCTGGTATTTGATGTCACGAGTAAGAGAATAGAGAGCCACACGGAATAGTGACATCAACAGATCGCCTGAGAGCTTGAGTCTCTTGTTGGCGTAGTGGTCTTTGTCATCTTGCTGCCTCTTTGACAGAACTAGCTCTAGAAGTCGCTCAACCATCTGACCCAGGTAGTAGGCCTTCTGAAGACGATGGGTGTCCTCTGTACCAATATGTGGTAGAAGATACCTATCGAGAACTTTCTCTGCACGAGCAAGTCTGTACTCCTTTGTTTGGCCGACTGCAACCCGTTTACCAATGAAGTCTAGGGCATTATCTCTAGTGGAGGAATCTTCCTCATCACGCGGGGCATTGATGGGGGCAGACTGCTCTATGGTGACGATGAGCTCATTTCGAATCTCGTCATCATCGGATATTACATCAACAATCTCTCTGTCCGACTCTAGACCTAGGGCTTTCAGAAGTATGGCTAGAGGAATCTTTCCTGGTACAGATGGGAATGAAACCCTGAGCTCGCCACTGCGTTTCCTCTCAATGGTGACGGGTGCACGGAACCCGCGGGAAGTCGAAAACACTTTTGCAATGTGAGTGTAGCTTGAGCTCTTACTTGCCTCCTCAATCAGAATCCTATTCGGCGCCAAATCCTCTTGGGTCACTAGAACCCGTTCAGAACCGTTGATGATGAAGTAGCCACCAGGGTCCTTTGGATCTTCGCCATGCTTGATCAGCTCTTCCGCAGACATGCCATGCAAGAGGCATTTTTCGCTGCGTAACATCACCGGCATGTCTCCCACGTAGATTCTCATTGTTTCCATGCGTGTGGAGATTGACCCTTCTTTTCGTACTGGGGTCATGTCCAGGTAGAGCTTGCTCGCGTAGGTCAGGTTCCTGATTCGGGCCTCGTTGGGATACAGAGGATGTTCACTTCCGTCTGCCTCCCTGACTGATGGAGCCTCGACAGTGATGTCCCCTAGCTCCACATGATAGCCCTCAACCTTGGGATTGAGCCTTGCAACACTGTCTACTACTTGCTGAAGCTCCTCCCGAATGAATCGGTTAAACGAGTCGAGATGCTGACCTACTAGGCCGTAGTGGTCAAAGAATGCCTCAATGACCGGCCAATACTTTCCCGTGTCTTCTGCGTCTGTTGCCATATCACAACACCGTGACTATGTGGGACGGGGGAACTACTGCTCGCTACGCTTCCCAAGCATGAACCCAGAAAATCCGAGCTCACCCAATGCTTGCAATAGCCGCCCCGTGCTTTTGCACAAACAACAAACTTCCATTTCACAAGGGGAGGTGGCGGGCCGGGCGGGAATCCCAGAAGACGAGAGATTCTCGTGATCTTTTGAACCCGCGGCCATCAGGTTAAAAGCCTGCTGCGCTACCTAGCTGCGCCACCGGCCCCTAACTATGCAAGACCAAGTATAACACCGATAAATTGTGCCGTTGTATGGTCTCATGACTTGTCAACAGCGTGATACATGGTCATGCGTAAATGGGAAGCAATGCTGTCTGGGCAATCCGCACGGGATTCTGTCTTGATAAAAACCTTTCCATAAAACGAAAGATGGAGTATCATCTATTCCAGCTTGGGTGAGCTGAACATTATAGTGCCTTTCACGGTAAAAAGCATTGCG
>JBHLRP010000064.1:0-17786 GCA_048882485.1 Candidatus Thorarchaeota archaeon | reverse complement strand
AACCAACAGACAATTCAATTGCTTCATCTTCAGATGTTGGTAAGGATGTATTGATAATCAACGACCCACAAAAGTACGCTTTCTTTGGATGGTATCGACCAACCCAATTCAGTACTGAAATACTCAACCTCTTGAATAGAACCATAGCATGGGCGTCAAGCTATTTAGATCCTGAAGATGTGAACATTGTATTCTACAATGAATTTGGCGATTCATATGCGTCATTTGTCTATAATTGGCTAATTGGAGGGGGATACTTGCCAGAGAATATTATCAATCAGACCTCCGCAAACATTGAGGAGTTTGAGTCAGAATATTACAGCGATATTGATCTTGTTATTTATTGGAACACCTACGGCTACGACTCAAGAAACGTTCTCAATGCAAATGTGCCATTCATCTCGGCATCTGCCATGCAAACGGAAGAAATGGGCATTGGAAGTGGCCTTGCTACAATAAGTGATACAAACGATACCTTCCATATTGTGAATAATAGGTATTATCCAACTGAGAGTTATCCGCTTGGTCCTCTAGTTTTCGATGATAGCTATTCATTCCAAGCCACAGAAGCCTCCTCAAATGGCAAGGCTCTCGTAGTTTCAGAAGTGGAGAGCGTTACCACTGAGGTAAAAAGCTCAATGGTGCAGAATATTTCAATACAAGATGATGGCAGCGCTCTAATGTCATTCACTATTACAATTCCTGAGTCTCCTTTGTCTGAAATCCTACGCGGAGCTTTCTTCGAAAATCCCTCTGCCCTAGAACAAGATGTAGAGTATGATGTGCCCGAGAACATAACTGTTCGTGAGGTTTCTGATGCTGAGCAAGCCATCAGGGACATTTCACTCTTGGGTGATGTGAGTGATGATGATGGTGAGGTCGACTTAGAGGATCTTGATCTGATAGCCACCCATGTGGGTGATTCAATAGATGATGCAGCATGGAATGCAGACCTAGACTTGAATTGGGATGGAAAGATCGATATTCGAGACCTTGCGATTGCTGCACACAACTATGGCAAAACTGAGAACAATACTGGAATCCTGTTCATCTCGGGATACTATGATGGGGAACTAGTGAATTTCACGGATGTCTACTATCGAGGACCAGAAGGATCATCAAGAATCAATGTATCTGAGTCGGGCCATATATTCTATCATCTTCTCCCTGGAACTTATACAATTTACGGCACATATAATGGCACTGAGAAGCATACCGAAGCCATTGTTAACGCTGGTAAAGTAACATATACCCAGCTCGATTTTGGCGGCGCGCCAGCATCTACAGACCAGCAGAATTACGCACCAGTAAGGGCATCGCTCTATGAGGGGATTTCAATGGAACAGCTTATTCTGCTTGGCTTTAATGTAGATATCACTGATTCCAAAACCATCCCCTGGAGTGCAACAAACGAAACCAAAGTCACACTTATGGCCAATTCACCCCAACTTGCTGAGATAATAGGCCTCCCTGAGTGGCAAATCAGGATTGGACCTGACGATGAGAATGCTACATCTTCAGCTGCTGAATTCATCTTCACCAAAATTCAATATATGATGTTGATGCTTCAATCGCTTCCCGGAGATCAAATCTATACATCCAACTGGCAAATTGGTTTTGACTTGCCTGCAGGGAGTATTCTACATAATTCTGCTGAGCTCGAAGATCTTACTTGGACTATCGATTTTGGCGAAGGCACCATCATGGAAGCCAATGTGACTGTTCTAGCTGGAAGAGTTATTGTAGATGAATCCCTTATTGTTACTGAAGGGAACATCACAGCTTCGGAAACCTATCTTGCAGCAGCTTTTGGAAATTATAGAAAATTCTCTATCAACTACACGTATGATCCTGGGCTTCCACTTCAGGCAAAACGAGATGAAGTCGAAATTGAAAGTGACTGGTCCAAGACATGGTCCTATAGAATAGCCCCAGGACGTTTCGAAAAGACAATTAGCTACGGTCCGTTTTTCGCAACATTAAGGGCGACCCCGACATTAAATGTTCAATGGTTCATGGGATGGGAAAGAAAGTGGACCTGGTCAGGATACAAGCTACTATGGTTTGAATCATGGATGAAAATAACTCCTGCCATTAAAGTTGAAGCCTCTGCAGGAGTTTCCGCTGGCTATAATATCAAGAAAGAATATACTCTATGGACGTGGTCTACACGATTCACGTTCTGGGCCGGATCTGTTATTGTCTGGGCCAAATTGAGGTTGACAGTAAATGTCGGTGTAGAGCTGAGTGCAAATGGAGAATTTTCAATTTCAACTTGGGCTCAGGCAAGCGCGTGGTATAAGGCGGGTGTCCGATGGTCGAATGGTTGGAGCACAATTTGGGAAAGCGGCAGGGACGCTTCATACGGCAAGCCATCTATTACTGCATCAGCAGGGATTTTTGTTACACCCTATGCGAAGTGCAGGCTGGCATTTCTGCTGTATGATGTTGGCGGGCCTTTTGTGGAGGCTGTTGCTTACGCCCCAATTGGCATTCAACTAACCGCCGGTCAATCAGGGGCATCAGGTACTTGGGCTATAAGTCTAAAACTAAAGATCAATGTTGGCGTGACTCTAGCAGGGTGGATAAAGAAAATCCTGAAGCTAACTGAGTATTCGAGAACTGTTGCTGACTTCACCCTAATGTCATGGAATGGAACATGGCTGTAATCACCATCTGAGATTTGAAGCAGATGTTACAGTTCCATCAGGACAAATAAGAGAAAACCCGCCTTGTCGTGAGAAGTTTAGAGTTTCCTATAGCGGAATATGATTCGATGAGAAGCAGCCAATTTACCACACCGTACCAGAGATAGGCTTATGCGCTCTGTGAAGTCCGAGTTGGGAGTGCTTTGCATCAAGCGTTGCAGCCCCTTTTGGGAAACCTAAATTCTTCAGTTGCCGAACGCATTAGGTTTTTCGCCAGATGGAATCTTTGCTCTAATATTCCGCCTTATGTTCATCTGGTTTAAACAGGAAATATCGAGCAGACCTTAATCCTTTTCAGTTTCCAGTGTCCTTTCACACAATCGTCTTGATCTGTTTACTGATGAGTAACTCAAGCCTGTTTTGGGTTAGGTGGTATGTATGCGCATACTCAAAATGCAGTCGCATTTTCTCCAGGAGTTCTTAATGAGCCTTGATGAGTTTGGGAAGCTATATGGACCGAAGCGAATACATGGTGTAGTCACCTATGCCCCAATCAAGAATTTCAATGAGCTTGTTCTAAATGGTGAAAACACACTAATCCCATTGAAGAAGCTCCTCCATCCCAAGAAAATCAGCATGTTCGAATTCGACGAGGAAGGGTTTAGACCTGAATATTCAATAATTGAGAAACGGGTCATATTAGGTGTGCATCCATGTGAGATACATGGAATCCTTAGGCTCGATGAGGTTTTCCTTGAGAATCCACCTGACCCGTATTATTCAAGACTTAGGAATAACACTGCAATCATTGGTTTCTCTTGCTTGCCTTCGGATAGTGCTCTCTGTAACTCCACAGGTACAGATATCGTAGAAGTGGGTTTTGATCTATTCTTTGTGGACTTAGATGAGTTCTTTCTGGTTTGGATAGGTTCAAGCCTAGGTCATGACATGGTTTTGGAAAAAGAAGATTTCTTTGACGACAATGTGACCCACGAGGACATCCAACGCTATATTGACTGGCGGGAGAATCGCAATGGAATGTTCAAGCACTCATTTAACTTCCCTGCAATGCCAGACATAATCGAGCTGAGCTATAACAGTGAAGTCTGGGACTACTTTGCCGAGAAGTGCCTGTCATGTGGTCAATGCACAATGGTCTGCCCAACGTGCAACTGTTACAATGTTACTGATGTTTTGGACATCTCTAGTAGCATATCAGGAAGGCGTGAGAGAATCTGGGATAGCTGTATGTTTGAGGAATATAGCCTAGTTGCTGGTGGTCATAACTTCAGAGGCTTGCGTGCAAATCGTCTGAAATTATGGTATACTCACAAGTTGAAGGCGTTCGCTCATGAATACGGGAAACCTAGCTGTGTTGGATGCGGCCGATGTGTTGACACGTGCCCTGTTGATATTAACGTACTTACAGTTTCTGAGGCGCTTACGAAATGCGAGGTGCCGAAAGAATGACTGCTATTGAACAAGTAGAAAACCCATATCAGCCTGAACCAGCAAGGATTGTCAGGCAGTATGACCTCATTAAGAATCATCGCTTCTTCCAGATTCGCTTCACCGACATGAAGAGAGCAATGTCCTTTAATTATAAGCCAGGGCAGTTCATAATGCTCTCAATTCCGGGCGTGGGAGAAGCTCCCTTCTCTATTTCCTCTACGCCCAGCAGACCAGGTATCTTGGAAATGGGCATACGAAAGACAGGCAAAGTCACTAATGCTCTGTTCAAGAAGAAGGACAACGATATTGTCTATGTGCGTGGCCCGTACGGAAATGGATTCAAGCTTGAACCAATGGTGGAACGTGATATCATCATAGTTGCAGGGGGACTTGGAGTAATTCCTTTGCGCTCGATACTATACTTCGTATTAGATAACCGGGACCAATTTGATGAACTCCATTTCCTCTACGGGGCAAGAAATCCGGATGAGTTCCTTTTCAGAAGCGAGTTCTTCCAGATTAGAGATCGAGATGACATAGATTGCTTCTATACAGTGGATGAAGATCCAACGGGAGAGTGGATAGAAAGCATAGGAGTGGTGACAAAGCTATTCGAGAAGCTGCCAGACATCGACCCAAAGACAACAACGGCAGTAGTATGTGGTCCTCCTGTGATGTACAAGTTTGTCATCAAAGAATTGCTCAAGCTGAAGATTCCCAAGAATATGATTCAGATGACGCTTGAACGCAGGATGAAATGTGGTATTGGAAAATGCGGCCACTGTGCCCTTGACCACATCTACACCTGCATGGATGGACCAGTATTCACCTATTGGGACACCCTACATTTCAGGGAGTTGATTTAAGATGTCTAGGAAGAACAGGAAGCAGACATTAAAGCCCAGGATAGGCATCTATGGCTTTACTGGCTGTGCAGGGGATCAGCTGATCATCATTCACACAGAAGACCAAATTCTGAATCTCTTCGAAACTACAGATATCCGATCCTTTGTGATGGCATCATCGAATCCAATCGAGAATGGATTGGATGTTGCCTTTGTTGAGGGAAGCATCAGCACTGATGAGGAAATTGAGCATATCAAGGAAATCAGGAACCGAGCTAAAGTTGTAGTTGCGTTAGGCAACTGTGCTGTTGCCGGTGGACCTCAGGCGATGTTTGCGAGAGATGGGAGCTTTGCTGAGAGGCTTAAGAAGGTCTATGGTGATGTGAAGTTCCTCACTGAACCAATAGAGGCGACTCCTATTGACCAAATCATAACTGTAGATTATTATCTACCAGGTTGCCCAATAAGCCAACCCCAAACTATGGCACTAATTGGCAGGCTGATTCATGGTGCCGAACCAGAGGGCATCACAACTCCGGTCTGCCTTGAGTGCAAACTCAACGAGAACAAGTGCTTATTGCTTGACAAGAAATTCTGTCTTGGACCTGTGACGATGGGAGGATGTGATTCAGCATGCCCGAACCACGGACAACCTTGTGTGGGCTGCTGGGGTCCGAACAATGACGGGAACTTCAATGAGCTATTCAAACTTTTGGCCAGCTTCGGAATATCATATGAAGATGTAATCCGAAGAATTCGTAACTTCGGGGGACAGAAGATTCTGAAGTATGTTGAAGATATCAAAAAGAGGAACGGATGAAACTATGACAAGTAGCGGTAAAATAAACATTAAGCCTCTAGCAAGAGTTGAGGGTAATGGTGGAATCCGAGTTGAGATCTCAGATAATAAAATAGCAAATGTCGAGGTTCAAATTCTAGAGGGCCCGCGCCTCTTTGAAGCACTTGTGATTGGCAAGACGCCGGAGGAGAATCTCAATCTTGTACCAAGAATATGTGCAATATGCAATCTTTCTCACAAGTATGCGAGTCTTCGCGCATTGGAGAAGGCTCTCGAAGTCGAGGTGCCTGAGGCTACAAACCTCTTCAGACATTTTATGCATTATGGAGAGATGATTGAGAGCCATAGCCTCCACCTCTACTTCCTGGCCTTGCCAGATTTCTTAGGATTTGATAATGCAATTGCAATGGCTGAGAACCATGGGCCCTTGGTGACACAGGCTTTGCAGATGAAGGCCTTTGGCAATAAGATCATGAGAATGATGGGGGGTAGGATGATCCACGGTGAAAATCCGATTCTTGGAGGGTTTGGTAGGGTTCCAGACAAGAATGCACTTCTTGAGATACAGGCTGAGGCAAAGGAGCTTCTCCCATTTGCCATCGATACAATTGATATTCTGACTGGACTAGAGATTCCAGATCATATGGAGAGAGAAACTCAGTTCCTGTGCTGCAAGCCACCACATCATGGTTATGACTATTACGGAGATGTATTGATCACCTCAGATGGGCTAGAGCATCCTGCTGAGGACTACAAGAATGTAATAAAGGAACGTGTCGTAAGTCACAGCTTTGCCAAACGCTGTCAATACAAGGAACAGCCATTTTCAGTGGGGGCGCTCGCGCGTGTACTCCTTCTTGGGGATCGACTAAAGGGTGAGGCTAGGAAAGCGTATGATAAGATCCATAACGAGAGATGGCATCGAAATCCCCTATACAACAACCACGCCCAAGCGATTGAGCAAGTATTCTCAATAGAGTCAGTGATTAAGAAAGTCGATGAACTGTTTGAGATTGAGGTGCCGGAGGTAGCTAAGCCAAGGCAAAACAGCGGTACTGGCATGGGTGCGGTAGAAGCGCCTAGAGGAACTCTCATCCATTATTACGAAATCAAGGAGGGCAAAACCACATACGCAGATTATATCACTCCTACTGCTATGTTTCTTGATGACATTGAAGCGTTTATACTCAAAAGTGGCGAGGAGCTTCTCTCCAGTGGGAAGACTGAGAACATTGAACTTCAATTCGAGATGATTGCGCGGTCATATGACCCATGTATTAGTTGCAGCTCACATCTTGTCAGAGTCGAATACAAGTAGTCTGTACACCAGCAGAACTAGAGATGAGCGTCAAGCCAGCTGAACATGTCACTAATGAACTCCTCAGCGCCAGGATCTTCAAAGGGTTCATGATAGAAACCAGGATACATCTTGAAGGTCTTATCTTCAGATGCGATATTGTCGAAGAACTCCCTATTCTTCTCAGGGACCAGGATGAGATCGTTTTCACTCTGCTGGAGTATGACTGGAAGTGTTATCCTGTTTGCCATATTGAAGCCCTCCTCCCTAGCCTTGAGACCCTCAGCTCCAAACCTGGGAGTACATGTGGTTATCCGCAATGGATCCTCCTTGTTTCGCTTCACTACTTCAGGGTTCCTGGAGATGAGGTCTAGGTTCAGTCCCATATCGAACTTCCTCTTAACATTCACCTTAGACAATAGGCCAGCCATCGCTCTCGTACCTTTACCCATTTCAAGTCGCTCTGATACAGCAGGACAGGGAATTAAGATACCATCCAGTTGGTCCGAATACTTCACAGCATAATGCACAGTGACCAATCCACCAAATGAATGACCATGCATGAATGTCTTCAACCCGTCAAACCGGTCCTTCATCTGGGCCACGAAGCCGTTCACATCCTCTATTATCTCGCCAAAGCTCTCGACATGTCCCTTGATTCCATCATAATGACCAAACCCTCTCAAGTCAGGTGCCATGAATGCATACTCTCTATTGGCATATAATTCACCAACGAAAGATATTAAGCCGCTATGAGAGCCAAGTCCATGGATTCCAATCACTAATGCGCGAGGCTCTACATCAGGAAGCCATCCACGCATGAACATCTTCTTCCCGTCGTATCCGATATATTCTCCTTCCTCAGTTTTCATCGTTGGCACCCACTCATGATGGACATGACTTCCTCTTTACATTACCGGACAGTCATTTGATTAGTGGAAGAGTATCTTGCCCTAGCGGAGAAGGCTATTCATACATTTCATCTAGCTCTTCCATTGTAAGCGAAACCTTCCTAATGCTTTCCTCCTCTTCTGGTGCAGCTGTTGGTCCACTCACGAAATGAAGTAGAGCGAGGCCAACAAGGAATTGGATGGGAATTGGCCAGACAAGACCAAGAATAACCAAGTCAAATGATGCTAATGAGAGTAAACATGTCAGTAGAATGGAAGGCATCAACAGACTGATTAGTCCATATTTTATGACTGAGGGCTTGTTCGCCTTTCCTTGGTAATAGCGAACAACCTTCAATGCAAATACTATGTTAAACAGACTATAGGGACCGGTAGACCACAGTATTTCCGGGTGAATGAAGGCGACGAGAAGATTATCGTGAATTCTTGGTGTGAAGACCCACAGAAGTGAATAGAACAGAGGCTGAGAATAGAAGACATCTGTGAGGAATAGCCATGCCCAATGTGCTGGAATGACTGCATAGGGAGTAAAGAGTGTCACAAATGCCATAACCTCCGCGATTATCACAGGGCTCACTCCGTATAGATCACTCTTCTGATTATTCACCCTCATGTCTGCAGAGTTCACCATAGGCACATTAATTGAATGAGAATTGATTGCTCATTACCTTTGCGATATTCAGATTCCAAAGCAAATCGTTTACTCGAATGCCTAGCCTTTTAGGAAGGCTGAAAGAGATTTTCTTCTATTCTCAGGAATGCTATAGAAGGTCCACTTCTGGAATTTCTCACTCTGAAGCCAACCTTTCTTCTTAAGCGCACGTAGATGATGTGAAATCAGAGATTGTCGGGGCTCATCAAGAGCGTATTGCATTTCGCAAACACATGCAGAGCTAAGCTTGAGGAGCAGCAAGAGGATTCCTAGTCTAACACCGGACGTGAATATTCCTGTATCTATTCGCCTCCTTATCGAACAGAAATCATCAAGAGCATTCTTCCGATCAGAATACTCAGAGGCATAGCAAGCTGAATCAGAAATCCCGCCACAAAGCGAGATTCCGGTTTTCTTTTCTCCACTCCTATCTGGCATGCTGGCTTTGATAAGTCAGATTTATGTAAATCTCTTGTATTTGATTGCAGCTTACGCAGCGTTAGGAACTATTGGAGTAACACACCTTGATGAAGATGGCACAGACATTCCTGCGTAAATTCCTTGACAACCTCCACCCTGACCTTACGAGAACATTCCTGCCTTGGATTTTGCATCACCCAAGATATCTTCGTGCAGCGATGCGTCTTGGCCGTGCATATCTACAAGCTGAAAAGACTAGAGAAAGACTAAGGTCGAAGAAACTAAGAATCCCGCCAGTTCTTATAATGAGTATAACATCAAGGTGCAATTTGACCTGCGTTGGTTGCTATGCAACGGCAACAGGAACCATTAACAATTCGAGTCCGCATCTTTCCAATCAATCGCAACTTGATATGGAAAAATGGAGGTCAGTTATAGCAGAAGCGCGAGATTTAGGCGTGTTTGGCATTTGGTAGCTTTGTTTAATCCCTGAATTTGGATGATTACTTTCCTGAGAGTTACTGCACTAACCAAACCAAAGCACAGATAGGTCCTCAAGCAAGTGCCAAAACAACTAGTTTTAAGGCAATTCAATGCTTGATGTATAACATTGTTATCAACATGGCCGTGAGGATGAATGATGGTTGAGAGAGAATGCCCACAGTGCGGCTCTGTGCTTACAGAAAAGGAAAGAGAGAGCTGCATAGGCTGTCTGATAAGTTTAGGTGTTGTTGAGAGAGAATCAATTGATGCAGAAGCGGCCATTGACGAGCTATTAATGATGACCCAACTCTTCACAGGCGACATAGCGGCCGCATTCAGAAAAGACCCAGCTGCAATCAATATAATGGAGGTCATCACATCTTATCCAGGAGTACAGGCAATACTCCTCCACCGTATAGCTAACTTCCTCCACAAGTTGGGGATACCATATGTGCCAAGGTTTCTTTCACATGTGAATCGAATGGTGACTCAGATCGAAATTCACCCCGGAGCGAAGATAGGGTCAGATTTCTTCATAGACCATGGAGGCGGCGTAGTAATCGGCGAAACATCTGAAATCGGAGATAATGTTACAATCTATCAAGGTGTGACTCTTGGAGGAGTCACCATGACCAGAGAAAAACGTCATCCTACAGTTGGCAACGATGTTGTCATTGGCTCTGGAGCTAGGATACTAGGACCGGTTAGAATAGGCAATAGAGTGAGAATAGGGGCAAATGCAGTTGTGACTGAAGACATTCCTGATGATTCAGTAGTTGTCGGAGTGCCAGGTCGCATTGTAGCACGGAATGGAAAGAAAATCCCCAAAATCGATCTTGACCATGCGGCGTTGCCTGATCCAGTTAAGGATGCGCTGACGTCTTTGGAGGACAGAATTAGGAGGCTGGAGAATCTTATCATGAAGGTAGAGAAGGAGAAAGGAGAGCAATGACTCAGAGAATCTATGATTCCATTGTTAGCTTAATTGGAAACACACCTATAGTACGCCTTCAAAGAATAGGCAAAGACACAGGCTGTGAATTGCTAGTCAAGCTCGAGTCTTTCAATCCAATGGCAAGTGTCAAAGACCGAATTGGCAAATCAATGATTGAGGCTGCAGAGAAAGATGGGCTACTCAAGAAAGGGATGACAATTGTAGAACCGACAAGCGGCAATACTGGAATCGGGCTTGCGATGGTTGCAGCCGCGAAGGGGTATGAGATCACACTCGTAATGCCCGATACTATGAGTGACGAGCGTAGACGGATCCTTTTTGCATTTGGGGCTAATCTCATACTTACACCAGGAGGCGAAGGAATGGCAGGCGCAGTAGCAAAAGCGACTGAGATAGTCACAAAAGAGCCCTCAAAATTCTATATGCCTCAGCAATTTGTAAACCCCGCAAATCCACAGGTCCACATCGAAACCACTGCAGCGGAAATCCTAGAAGCCACAGAAGGAATATTGGATTGCTTTGTATCTGGAGTCGGAACTGGTGGAACAGTGACCGGAGTGGGTAAGGTTCTGAAGAAGGAAATACCGAGAATTCGGATAGTTGCAGTTGAGCCTGAGGAATCACCTGTTCTGTCAAGAGGGGAGAAGGGACCACATAGAATACAAGGCATAGGGGCAGGATTTGTGCCAGACGTCCTTGATCAGGGCGTGATTGACGAGATCCTTACAGTTAACTACCAAACAGCTGCGGAAACAACACGGGCTCTCGCAAGGCGTGAAGGGATTTTTGCTGGAGTTTCATCTGGTGCGGCACTTGCCGCTGCGCTTGATTGGGCTAAAGCAAACGAAAAGGGCAATCGAATTCTTGCAGTCCTTCCTGATACTGGCGAGAGGTATCTGAGTACAGATCTTTTTGCTAAATCAAATGAGTAAGTACTTGTGTGAATTTGCTCATCCAATTCATGTTTTTCAGCTGGTGGTGATACTTGGTTTCTATTACAATCAACCAAGCAAGATGCTCGGGATGTGGGACTTGTGTTGATGCTTGTCCATCCAATATCCTGTCTCTCAGTGATACAGATATTCAGAAAGTTGCTCGGGTTATAAACGAACAAGAATGCTGCGCTTGTGGTGCTTGCGCAATAAAATGCCCTGACCAAGCTATTATCGTAACGGGCTATGAGATGTTGAAGTTGGAACCACCCAGTGAGTATCCGCCGGAAGACGGCCGCTACTTGCGAGGGAATGACTACTCGCCTGTAGCTGTCATTGCAATACTAGATACCGATGATACGAAGATTCCACCGGAGCTTGAACGATTAGTAAAGACAGCGATCGAGGCAGGGACAGCTCTTGCGGGGACATTACAGACAGAGAATTTTGGCATTGAAAAGATTGTAGCAAACATAGTCGCGAATCCTAACATCAGGTTCATTGTGTTATGTTGGCGTGAAGCTCATGGACACAAACCTGCTGAAGCAATTCAATGCCTCGTTGAGAATGGAGTTGCTAATGATAAACGAAGAACTATAATCGGTGCAAGCGCACCAACGCCCTATCTTGCTAACCTATCACTCGAGGCAATTGAGAGATTCCGTAAGCAGGTTAAAATCGTGAGTCTGATCAGAGAAGAAGAACCATCATTTGGAATGATGGCTGAAAATGTCAAAAGAGCTGTGCATGCCTGCATACAGGAGAAGCCTACAGAATTCGAAGATTACATTCTGTATGATCCGGGTGCATGGCCTGAATCGCCCATATGTGAGAAACTCTCGATGCGTCTGACCGAACCTTGGCGGCCTGAGATGTCAACACAAGAGATTGAAACTCTCGAGCGGATGAAACAAGCAGCAGATAGGATGACTCAACCGACTCAGGTATCCAAGATTTTACAGAGAGATGAGGAAGATGCAGAAACCCTTCTGGAGTTGCTTGGTGTGCGAAGGGACAACGAAAACCGCGAGAGAGAAAAAGAATAGAATCGCTCCGGAATTATCGACAAAAAGATAGGGATGTTATTCTCTTGATTGATCAGTGAGCTAGATGAATTCGCATTCCGGAAGAGTAACTCGGCTATGGCTGACGATGATAGAAGTATCAGATATACAGAAGGCCATTGATTTCTATCATAACATACTTGGCCTTCCTATCGCTTTAGATGCAAGAGCATTCAACCATGTTGAGGTCGGACCCGATGAGCCACTTGCCAAAATTGGATTACATGCAAGTAAGGATAGAGGCTATGAGACAAAGCACACAGGAGTTGTTTTGGATACAGATGATATCTATGAACTGAGTAGCAGATTGAAGAAACAGGGAGTAGTCTTTTCGCAAGAACCAACCAAAATGCCGTGGGGGAGTATATCGGCGACTTTTTTGGACCCTGATGGCAACGAATTAGAAGTTGTAGAAGATCCTGACCACTACACAAGGGAATATGGTGGCTAGAAACAGAGAGTGTTCTAGCTTAGTCCGTGCCTTTGCTGGCGTTTGGAATCTACCTAGGAATTAGGCAACGAGCTTCAGGGCTTCATCTTCAGTTAGTCCCACGAGAGTTTCTGTTTTCCCTAATCCCCCTGCGCCTAGTATGAATAGGCCTTTCATTGCAGCTTCAACAGATGGTGCATCCACAACAGCAACATAATCGTAGCGTCCCATTGTGTAATATACAGCTTTGAGTTCAGCTCCAACATCTTTGGCCAGTTTATGACCGCCTTTAAGACGCTTCGGAGATTCTTTCATAGCCTTGAGGCCTTCAGAGGTGAGTTTTCCGAGAATTACAAAGATTGGCATACATATACCTCCTGAGTAAACACAGCATATTGGTAAGGTCGGATATAATCCTGCCGAACACTTTATTCATTGATTGAGCATAAAAAAAAAGGAAGGAGGACCCCGTTTCGGGGTTCAGTTGTAGCTACTGCTGCCCTTCAGCCAATATACCTGCGAGCAGAGCCAAAATTCCTGAAATCTTGACAGCTAGTGGAACGTTCAGAATCCCGATTATAATCAAGCCTGTTGTGTGCTTCTGAGGCGCATGTCACCAACGAAGTGTTAGTACCACATATACAATGTGAAACACTACGAAGATGGCAAACATCAGTGGAATGACCAGTTGAATCCTATAATAATATAACAGCGTTATCGATATTACAGAGATTGGAAGCTGCAGTTAAGGAGAATCGCCGCAGGATGCCAACATCACAATATCTCGAAATTGCGCGAATCCATGGGGGAATGGAAATATCTGTGGTCTACTCGAAAATCCAGCTGGCGCCCCCAAGGAAGAAGCTTCTCAAACCACTCCAGAATAGAAATGTGAAACCACTTGCTTTTGGCATTCAAGCCGGGAGTTGATTATTCATGGCCAGCTTTTATGACAAAGCCTTGGGCATTACCGAATTAAGCCCAGAAGCAAGGCAATTCATCTCGAAGGCAACCGGCATAATCCTGCTGTACGGGTTTGCTGTGATGCTGACGAACACGTTCTTGATTCTGCAGGCCCTGGAGTATATTACTGTCACTGAATTATCGCTAGTATTGGCAGTTCAATTCGCAATCCAAGCAATTCTTAGCTACCCATCGGGTGCTATCGGCGATTGGATAGGTCAAAGATGGAGCCTGTTCATGGCTGCAATCACCTCTGGTATCGGATTCATTGTTCTCTCGCAAGCGTTCGATCTCTTTACCATCACAGTTGCTTTCGCTTTTCTGGCGATAGCAGTGAGCCTTGAATCAGGCACCTATATTGCATGGTTCGATAATAACTACAAACTATATGCAAAAGAAGACAGGAATCGCAGCACATACTCTCAATTCTATGGAAAGTATACAATGTTCAGTGAAATCCTGACAGCGATGTCGTTCATTCTTGGAGGATTTCTCCTTGTATTTATGGAGAGGGAGCTTCTCTTCATTATCCAGGGCAGTCTCATGGTTGCTGTCTCTCTATTGCTATTGAGATTCATTCGTGATCACAAGGACCTTAGACGCGAGAGATTGAACATTCGAGCATATTCGCGATATCTGAGAGGTGGAATAACCACTGTCCTACAGAGTAAGACACTAAGATTGATGGTGTTGGGCCTCATGATTTCAGGAGCTGGTTGGGCAATCTGGGGAGGCCTAATCCTCTTCCCATTCTATGCATCCTATGCCATATCAGATGCAGGGACGGCATTGCTTCGTGCTTTCATTTTCATTCTGGGGGGAATCGGAGTCGGCCTAGCAGGTATGATTTCAAAGCGTATTCGAAGACTTAGAAAATGGCTTGCTGCCGCAGTTCTACTCACTGATATTGTGTTCTTCCTGGGAGTGTATATTATCTTAAGGACTAATCCTCCTCAATCGACGTTTGTCTTGTTGTCTGTTTCGATAATGGCTGTGGCTTTTGCAGCCTCATTTAGTCCAAGGTATCTCGTGGATGTGCTGCAACCGCGATTCTACTTGGATGTAATTCCAAATGAGAATCGCAATGCGATATATTCCCTCATTCCCACGTTGACCATGATTGTGGGCGTTTTTTCAATCCCAATGGGGGGGATATTGATTGCGAATTTAGGATTGGAAACAACTGTTATTGTGCTGGGCCTAAATGGATTGGTCGGATCAATCCTTACTTCAATGGCAATCTACAGGCATAGGACGGTGATGGAGTTCAGCGCTGAAGCAATTGAAGTCTGCTGTCCTGTGTTTCCAAGCAAGATTATGGATACGCAAGTGATAGTTCCATTGAGTCTACCATGCTGTTGGTCGTTTGACCCAATCACTGAATATGTATGGAGCCGGTTGAGGGAAACAGCATTGGAGGACAAAGTGATTACCAAGGAGGAAGGGAAACTCATCGAAACGATTGTGCTTGATGTGAGAGCGTATGGAGAAGTCATTGAAAAGGCAATTGAAGACGACAAGATCGACAGTGAGGAACAAGACGCCTTGATGCAGGCTCGGGAGAAGATTTGGATAGAAGCTCATAATAAAGCGATGGTAGATGGAACCCTCAGCAATGATGCCAAGCAGATACTCATGGTGCTTGCCAATCTACTGGAATATATAGATACGAAACGCATGTTCAAGACTTCGGAAGAAGATTCCACCTAGAAGTAGGCAAAGGTGAGGCTCGCTTTTCTTTTCGATACCTTATAGTAGCTGGGCGTTTCTTTGATTGAATTGGAGTGTGAAATGCCAATTGAGTGAGAAAACACGCGCACAACGCTTCGATGATGTGTATCAGATGGTCCTTATTGTCGTCGCTCTCACTTTTGATATCCTCTGGTCTACTGGCCGTTTGCCAATTGCAGAGATTGCAGTGTTCATATTCGTCTTGGTGTTGTGGGCCTATGGAAATCTTAAAGGAGGCCTATGGGAATATCCACTCAAATTAGGAAGTTGCAATTTGGCCTTCATGCTGCTTACTCACTTCTACGTAATTGCGCTTTTTGGTGACATTGCGCTGCTAGGCATATTTGAAGAGCTTTTGGGTGTCATTGTGTTGCCCCTTATCTGTGTAGTAATCACTGTTGCTTTGGCTTCTTACCTAGAAGACATAATAGACCGTAGGGCGATACGCGATGTCTTGATTGGGGGGTCTCTTGGATAAATAATCTCAATGAGTCTTCTAGTCTTTCTTGTCTAGTAAATCGACTTGTACTTGGTGAAAAGAAATGGAGAGTATGAAGATCTACGTTGCGGGACCATACACCGCGCCCACAACTGAAGAAATGGAGAAAAATGTCGAAAGTGCAATTGACGCTGGAATTCACATATGGAAAAAAGGTCACTTTCCTCTAATACCTCATCTACTCCATTGGGTAGACATACGTGCAAATGAGAAAGGTGTTTCAATGCACTGGAATGACTACATGCAATGGGATGCACCTTGGCTTGACCTTTGCGATGCGTTGTACCTGCTAGCCGATTCCAGGGGAGCTCTCATTGAACTTGAGAGGGCATCACAGAATGGGATGTTCATTTATCGCACTCTAGATGAGATACCATCAGTCAGAAGAATGCAGACTTGGGCGGATTCCTATGTTGAAGAGTAGGCGGTGCGCTACATATGTTCACCAAGCATTAGCTTACGCGTTTCAGGAAGGCTCATTCATGTCTGATTTCTAACCCATCAATAGAAACCAGTTGACTGGGTCCAAATTCCGTCATTCTGCTGGAATGAACGCCTTTGTACACATGTTTATAAGGCATATAAAAGCAAAAAAACCGGATGCAGGCCTTATAAACCTTATAAGGGAGAGATTTTCGATGCCAGTTCCAAAACCAAAGACCAAAATAGAGAACGTCGTAGCTTCCGTCATTCTCAATCAGAGGCTTGACCTCGATGAGATTGCGGCTACTATGCCAAACGTCGAGTTCGACCCGGAACAGTTTCCCGGACTTGTATACCGATTGAAGAAACCAAAGACAGCCACACTGATCTTCAACTCTGGCAAGATGGTGTGCACAGGCGCTAAGAGTGAGAAGGAGGCAAAGCGTGCTGTCAATAAGATCGTCAAAAACATCAAAGAGGCAGGCATAGAGATAACAGGAAAGCCAATCATTGTTGTTCAGAACATCGTAGCGAGTGCCAGTCTTGGTGCGGAGCTCAACCTTGAGTTGGCAGCAATGAAGCTTGAGAACACGCTCTACGAACCGGAGCAGTTCCCAGGTCTGATTTATAGAATGAGAGACCCCAAGGTCGTGATACTTCTGTTCGGCTCAGGCAAACTCGTTATCACTGGTGCCAAGTTCGAGCCTCAGATTGATGAGGCGGCTCTCAAGGTTATGGACCGCCTTCTAGAGCTTGGAGTCATGAGGATCCCAGAAGAGTGGGATCTTGATGAGGACGACTAGAAAGTCCCACTCTTTTCTTCATTTGGGGAGGATTCGTCTCCTCCCTTCAATATGCGATTCTAGTTGACCAAAGACATTAATCAAAGATATGGCACCTTGCTTCTTGTTTGGAGGGGCATTCCATGCCTGAGAAATATGATAGAAGCATCATTGAGAAGCACTTTGACAATGCTGGGCTGGATGAATGGGAGAGGTTGCTAGACACTCCAAGAGACTTGGTTTAGGCAAGTGTTGCTAAAGGCTATTAGCCTAGATGGCTAATTAACCACGGGCATAGATTAATGGGTTACAGCAAACCGCTGCTCAGGAGAAATCCTCGAAGAACCAAATGCATCGCAGCATTCATCTTCTTCGTGATTGTCTGGATATTGGTTCTGTATGCTGCTTTGCCAATAATGCTAGGAGTAACCAATCTTGGTGAATCTCTTGCTTGGGGAATAGCAATTGGTTTGATACTTGTGCTTCTGGCAGGCTCCGTT
>JBHLRP010000063.1:0-17961 GCA_048882485.1 Candidatus Thorarchaeota archaeon | reverse complement strand
TAACAAATGCAGTGATACATAACAATACTATCACAAACAACGACGGAGATGCTATCAAAGCTGAGGTGTCATACAGAATCATCATCACATCAAATACAATATACGGAAATCACTTCGGAATCAATATTGAAGATACTATGAGTGGTGCAACAGTAACGATAGCAGACAATGATAATTCTGATGGATGCAATTGGCCTTAGCTGCCCATATGATTTTACAATCGAGCAGAATTTGCTCATGGTCAGCTGTTGGCAATTCACACAGAAGTAGATGGTGGGCCGGACGTGATTTGAACACGTGACCACCGCACTGTCAATCAATTCCAAAAAAGGTAAAGTGAATTAATTACCTTACGAAAGAGTGTGAATAATAGATCCGAACATGCAGCAAGAGCATACTATGCATGCATATTCATAATATCTGGGATTCTAATCAGTCCAATCCTTCTTTATACCGCTGGAACTCTATGGATGTTCTCGCTCTCCGTTATTCTCTCTCCGCTTGTTATTCTATCAGCTGCAATTATCCTGCTTTTCAGAAACCGCATCAACGCAAGAATGGCATTGGAAAGTCATCTTGGCACACGGTGGAAACAAATTGTAGCTGCAATTCTTGTAGTCAATCTTGTATCTCTAGCGATGGTATTCCATGCAGTTAGCTATTCGGGTAATCTCTACTGGGGCATTGAAGAAGGCGATCAGTTTTCATATAGTGTTGAATCCACGTCTGAATATTATGGGGGCGAATTCCTCGACTACTATCTGTTGGAGTTGAACAACTCGATTATCGTCTTTACTATTGAGAGCCTTCCTGAAATTCCGTTGTACTGTGACAGTAGGGCATTTTGCGAATCTCTGGTGAATCATGTGAAAGCCAGTGCCGTCTATGAGAATGGTAGTAGTATTAGTCCAGATATTGAAAATGATGCTAAAAGCCTGTTTTCACACGCACTTCTACCCATAGGCGATTGGAACTACATTGACAGACTATTTTACGATAGTCCTCGTGGTGGGTTCGGTTCAAGAGTTCAGGATCCTTGGTTCTCAAAATCCTATGGTGATTACTTACTATTCGGATGGATTTCTATAGGTTGTACTGGCGCTCCAGGTTGGGATGCAGATGTATCGTACGAGAATGGCGTTCCATTAATTATTCGTACCTATCCTATTAGTTGGGGCGGCGGAACGTCGACACTGACTCGAATCTTGGACTAGATTGGCAAAAGATGGTGGGCCGGACGTGATTTGAACACGTGACCACCGCACGTTTGAGCGTGCGTGGGAGTCAGGCTCGCATGTCAATGCGGTATTTTCCAACCTATCGGAATGATTCCGATTTGTTCATAGCCGGGCTAGACCACCGGCCCATTCAGGTTCGTCATGACCAATGATGTCGATTAAAAACATTGCGACAAGACGCTCATTTCATTCCCGTGCTACCGAAGCCCCCCTCTCCCCGTTCAGACTCTTCAAGGTCATCGACAGCCTCAAAGAGAGCCTTGGGAACAGCACGAATAGCCAGTTGAGAGATCCTCATTCCCTTGGTTATCTTGAAGGGCTCTTTCCCGTGATTAATCATGATTGACTTAACTTCACCACGGTAGCCACTGTCTATGGTGCCTGGTGCATTGAGAACTGTCACACCATGTTTCAGTGCCAAGCCACTTCTCGGCCTCACTTGCCCCTCATAGCCGGGAGCTATCTCGAGGGAGATTCCGGTGGCCACTGCATGCCACTCCCCCGGTTTCAATGTCACATCTTCGACTGAGTACAAATCGAATGCTACATCTCCCTGATTCGCCAGCCTTGGTACCTTTGCATCAGGATGGTGAAGTTTAACCGCAACAATGACTGGATCGTTTCCCATATCTCTGGCACCTTGGATTTGGTTACTATGCTTTCGTTCGTTCTCTCACAAATACTTGCGGTTTTTGCAAGTATTACTCAACCATTCACTTACTGAGCAAAGCTTTATTTCATCAAATGCGGGTTTTAGGGTAGAGTCATTGTAGTTTCAGGGCACCCAAGAGGAAGGTCATGATGCTGTGGTTCATGAGTCCAGCATCCATCTATGCATGTCTGACTGCAGAAGCCAACGACTGCATACAGAATCACATCACCAACAAATCTGTCGCGGCGAGAATCGAACTCACTGATCGATTTATGACGGCTTTGAGAACCGCTTCATGGATTCAGTCGGTCCGGCATCTCAATGATGACCTTGATTCTTCGCCTGACAACGAGGCGTCTCACTTATCAATATCTATTCGGCCAATGCAGGCGTTTGGAGGACCTGAAGAAGTGATTTTAAACATGTAATTCACAAGGGGGATTTGGAGATGCTAAAATCAGGCGATGCATTGAAGAGGATTCTCAAGTCGATATTCTGGAATGGCCTGCGGTTGTTAATCATTTTGCTTATCCCCCTATCTCTCTATTTCAGCAATGATTCGACAGGAACGAGTATTACCGCCTCCAACGATAGCTACTTTCTCCAAACATACACAGGGGAGGAATATCGCACTCTATTCCGGTGGTACCTGCTTCAGTATCCACTAAACCTTTTGCTGGGTCTACTTGCCTTTGGTTTCAAGCTGAGGCTAGACATACATGACAGTGAATCATTTCCTCGTTTCTCTGCGCTGTTCTCTGGACTTGTTCTTCTTGCCTATCCAATCTACTTGTTCATACAATTCTTTTCCGTTGGGTCAGCGCATGTGTTCGATATTGCTACGAATTCACCAGTTTCAGTTGGCTACTGCAGTCTACTCTTCATTGGTTTGATTCTGCTGCCGTCCGTTGCATGGCACTGCGACTCTGTTCCAACGAGGAATACGGATGAAATGCGTAGAAGCTTGAAGGACGTGATTCTCTCACCAAAGAGTGTAAGCCTTTTTCTACTCCTTTGTACACTCGTTCTTCCTGCTATGGTCCTGAGCCAAGCTGGCCCTTCTTTCTCTACTATATATTCACCCTTTACATTTGCGGGCTTTCTCTTACTGTTCGATTACTCGAGATACATAGGAGTTCCATACAGCACCTTCGCGGTCACTATCCAAGATCCATTTGCTTGGGCAACATACGGCATTTCCATTGCAGTCTCTCTTGCAAACTTGCTTTTCGTATGGACAGTAGTGAGATATGTGCTAGGTAGAGGAAGCAAGAGGACGGCCTATATCACAGGGTTCTCCATGCAGATACCATCCGTCATCTATATGCTGTTCGCAATTGTATTTTTGCAGAATTTATTAGTCATACCATTTCCCGCCACATTTGTCATCGGATTGGTTCTGCTTCAGTACGTTCCTGCAATTGAACCCCTGGAAGAAGAAGATGGAGAGATAAGTGAAGAGTCCGAAATGAAGGTCCCATTCATGTTGATGCTGAGATCTCGACTCTCTGCGTTGCGCCAGCGGTCCAAAAAGCGTATTGCTGAAGATGAAACTCCGAATGAGGACACCTGACATTTCCTTTTGCATTCTCAAATTCTCTTGCCTACCTAGTAACATTTATAAGTAAATATTGCATAGCACTATATTATACACAGTATAGTGTGATGCACAATGATGCACAATACAAAGCAATACAACTCTGGTGAAACTGATGTCAAAAGCAGACCAAGAAATGGACAGGTGGGCTAAAGAAGTGAAGCGCGGCGCAGTCACTCTCGCGATACTGGCTCTTCTCGATGATGAGCCCGCTTATGGTTACGAGCTTGTGAAGAGATTGGAGCAGAAGGTCTCCTTCTTGCAGCTCGAACAAGGTACTGTCTATCCTCTGCTGAGACGGATGGAGAAACGTGGCTTGTTGGTGTCTGAGTGGGACTATGAAGATCCAACAAAGCCCAAGAAATATTACGGTTTGACAGATGAAGGACGCACAGCTCTTCAGATGATGGCGCAGACCTGGAATGTCCTCTCGCATGAGATGAGAGACATCACAACGGGGGTCGAAACACAATGACCAAGGATCCAATGAAGCTCATTGATGAGTATCTTGAGCGTGTCAAGGTATATTTGCCCATTGGTAGTGAGGATGTTCTCCGCGAGATTCGCACTCACCTCATTGAGTCTGCTGAGTCTATAGGGAGTGGGATCATGACCCCAGGCTCAACCCTCATGGCGATTGAGCGGATGGGTGAGCCCAAGACCGTGGCGAGCGAGTATGCGGATAGCGGCAAGAAGGTTGGACCTGTTCCTGCTGAATATGCCCAGCCTGTGATGAGAATGCTACTTGTCCTGATTGGAGTTGGAGCCGCATTCATTGTCGGATCCTACGTAGTAGGCAATGCTCTACTTGTTCCCCTAGGAGTCATCTCTGAGATAGAGAACTTCCCCGCGTCACTGCCAATCATGATAGTGGTCAACGTGATTTTTGTCATGTTGATAATCGGTGGAATCTCCCTGGCTGATAGAAACAAGTTGCCGACTGAAAGGACAGCACTCGAGGGCTTCCTCGGCATAGGCAGTGAGGGCTTCAAGCCCAAGTCAAGGTCTGATGCAGCAGGTGATGTGTTCTTTGGGATTATTTTCGGAATAGTCCTACTCCACCCAACAATCCAAGCTCTCTACACTCCTGCATTCGTTCCTTTCGTGGGACCCGTAGTAGCGCTGTTATTCTTGGGTGCTGTCAAGGGTGGCATGTTTCTGGTGGCTGGCGAGAACAACCTCAATCTGATCTTCGAAGCAGTGCTGGGAATAGCCTCGATCCTGTTGGCAATGGGTCTTATCAACGTCGGCTGGCCTACAGACTACCTCTATGGCAGTATTGATGGAATGACCTGGGGTCTAATTGACCTGGAGACCTTCTTCATAGACAACGGGATTCCCTTCGTACCATTCGACTGGATATGGATCTTCATCATATTCATCATAGTCGTGACCAACACTTGGAAGGTCATTGTCAACCTGACGAAGGTTCCAATGCATCTTCAGAGTGGCAGGGGTCTATGGTGGCAGGGCGACCATGGTAAGAGGCAGCGGCCCTTTGGCAGACGCAGGCGCCTCTATCGCCGCTATGAAGAAGAATACGAGAAACGCCGAGTCTATTCGGATGGATATCAAGGTTCTTACTAAACAATATGGGGGCATCAGCCCCCTCTCTCTTTTTCTCTCATTCTTCGGCATTCACTCTAGCCAGCTTTCTTGTTTCATGTACTGCATAGACAAATGCAAGTCCGATTCCAGCAGACATGAGTAGCGCCAATTCAAATGGAAAGGTGATGAATATCAGCACGAGAAGCACAATGAGTATGATCAGTGACAGGAGCAACATCATGAGGTCGCTCTCATCCATTGCTAGCGGAAATATACCCCATACAGTTTCTGACACCTACAAATCTCCTGGCCAAGCCTTGGCTTTTTCCGCATATGGTCCTTTCTAGAGTGGAAAATCCTGAGTTAATAGAAACCGCTTTTGAAGGGCTTTTATCATCAAAGAAGAGGTCGTTCCTCGATGAGAGAAACCAAACTTGAGATATTCAAGAGTGGATGTAGGACACACCCTGTGGGCCAGAAGTTCAAGTATGTGGAAGACGCAGGTAAGATATGCCCGTGGCTCCTGGACAGTGCAAACACAATGATGCGAGTACTGATGTGTGACAGTCGACTTACGTGGAGCTACAAGGGCACTCCTTACGAGAAAGTGATTAACAAGGATGGGGTCACCACAGAGTTCGTTCGCTGTCCTGATCCTACCTCTGCCGGAGTGGTCCTCAAAATCACCGCTAAGAAAAGGAATCGCAAAAAGTCGTAGATTCATTTAGGGGCAGGAATTGATGAGATTGAATTCAAAGGCCTCAACTGGGCGTGTCGTCAAGGAAAAATGAATGGATTCAGCCATCCAATTGGATTGTCGAAGAGGGTGCCCTCTGTTTCTTCAGCATAGACATAGCACACTCTGATCCAAACCGGGCCAATTGCGTCCACTTCAATAGCAACTGTATAATGAGCGCCGCGGTAGTTATACATGGCATTGGTCCCTGTAAATGTTGCCAGTAGCACATTCTTTGGCCACACGCCATCGGGATACATGAAGCGAATCTCAGATGTCCTATTCAGTTCAACAGTGACAAAGGTGATCATCGGGCCCCCGAACACCAACGACACATTGTGCCAAGATTGTGGTGCAACTTCATAGGAATTAGTTCGCTGTTCAACACGTCTGTATGGAACTGAAAGAAGAAGACCAGCAACAAGCATGCCTACAAGAGCATACTTTGCGAAATCAGACCACTTCAATGCAGCCACGTTCCATCATAGATGAGATCCGAGGTATTCTAGCGTCAACATTTACATTCTGCAGATTTCAATAACTACTTTTTGGCTGAATCCAAGGTTCATTGTTCCATGAGCATCTTGGCAAATCCTCAGGCGTAGATTGCCGGCTTCTCAAGCAGTCAATTCAATCGTACTAGTCTTCGACACGACTCAAATAGTCTTCTCGAGGAGGACTGAAAGCCTCGATAAGAACTGCAGGTCTATTTCCCGTTGCATCAAAGTTGTGAGGGGCATTTGGAGGTATCCAGAATGATGTGCCTGCTTCAATCTCTCTGGACTCGTTGCTAATGTACAGAATGCCCTTCCCTTCCAGTAGATGGCCCATTTGCTCATGATGATGAGAATGTGGCGGAGTCGGTATTCCTGGCTCGACGGTGAGTTTCATCATCATGACGTTTTGGCCAACTATGAGAATCACTCCGTGTCTTCCCTTAACGGTTTCCAGTATGAGGGCTTCAGATTCCCTTACTATACGCATGGTAACCAACTCCAGATTGGTTGTGAAGGTCAACTTGAACATCTATTGAGTCTTCTCTATTCAGAAGTCAGAGAGTGGTGCTATGGTGCGGATCCATACACTCCTCGACATCTCTCGAAGTAGTACCAGAAGGTAAATCTGATTCCTCATCTTATTAATTGATGTTCGCCATTATTCGCAAAAGTTGGGATTACATGCCTGATGAGATTTGGTTTGGCATAAATGAATCTGGAGAGAGTCGCGACTTTGAAACTATGAAACAGATGTGTCAAGCAGCTGAAGATTGTGGACTTGATTTCTTCTCTATTCCTGACCATTTTATGGACCCTGGAACTGGAAGAGGACCCCCCTTGGAATGCTGGACAACGCTAGCGGGCTTGGCTGGGGTGACTGAGAGAATCAAACTGGCTCCTTTGGTAAGCTGCTATGGCTATCGAGAGCCGACTCTCCTAGGAAGGATGGCTACCACTATTGATATCATCTCAAATGGAAGGCTGATTCTTGGCCTAGGCGCAGGATGGCACGAACAAGAATTCAAAGCGTACTTCAGTAGATTCCCATCTGTCACAGAACGCATGAGGGGACTTGAGGAAACAGTTGAAATCTGCAGGGGTATGTTTACCAATGAGAAATCCAACTACAAAGGAAAACTATACCAGTATAGAGATGTGCAGAATTCGCCCCCGCCTGTGCAGAAGCATATCCCGATACTGGTTGGAGGTGGAGGGGAGAAGGTCACCCTCAAGATAGCAGCAAAGCATGCTGATATCAGTCACTTCCACCCATGGTGTAGCTTGGAGGTTGTCAAAAGCAAGCTGCAAGCATTGAGGGACCACTGCAAGTCTGTAGGTCGGGACTATGATGAGATAAGAAAGGGGATTGGCTTCATTCTTTTCCTCGGCGCTGACAATGAAGAAGTCCAGTTCAAGATAAGAAAGACCGTTGAGGCCTCAAGAGGAAGTGGTTTGGGATTGACTAGTGCAGATATGGAGATTTTCAAGATAGGTACCCCAAATGAAATAGCTAAGCAACTTCAGAATTATGTTGAGATGGGATTTGGATTCTTCACTCTGACATTTGCACCAGCCACAGCACCTGAGGACATGAACCTGTTTTGTGAAGAAGTCATGCCGCTTCTTTCATGACATAATGCTATTTGAAATCAAGACAGCGGCCGAAATCAGAGGGGTTTGAAATGTCTGAGTAAAAGAAATGGTGCCGCGGCGTGGATTTGAACACCCTAACTCATTTACTGTCAAGAATAATTCTCTAGCCTACCCCAATCTTCCACTTCATCGTTTACCTTCTTCCGTGCATGAAAATGCACCAGAATTCTTGCAGAATCGAGAATGGGATGTTTTTCGAAAAACTGACGATTACCATAACAGAATGCTTCTAGAACCAAATCGAGTTCTCTGCGAAAGATGTTCTCTCTCATCTTAGCTGAACCAAGTCCTCTACCTACTTCGCAATGAACATGAAGTTCTGACACTTCTTCGCCATCCCTCCACTCAGCAACGACTTCATCTCGCATGAGGCGTGTATAAAGTCCTCGAATTTGCTTCTTATCATATTCTGGTCCAACTGTGAGAAAGAGATCGCCAGTTCGATCTGAATGTGTTAATGTATAGCATCTTGGATGAATTGGGTCTTCTTCTGAAGTTGGTGAATTATAGCGAACATGGAGTTTCTTTGGATTGAGCCTGCGCATTTCTACACCTGTTGAGCATGATTAAACAATCGAATTAGTGTTGATGTTGCGCCTTCTTTCAAGCCCATAAAGAAGACAACTGTACTCTGGAAAGACATTTAGAATGAATGGTGCCGCGGCGCGGATTTGAACCGCGGACAACACGGTCTTCAGCCGTGCGATCTCCCTGGCTGATCTACCGCGGCACGTTAGCGATTTCATGGCTTTTGGATTCGCGATATAAAGCTAGCGACGTCAGACATTTCCTCTGCCATTACTGATTAATAGTTATTCATCTTGAGCAGTCTACAAGGGATAGGGATGGACCCAATCACAATAAGTAACGTCATGATAGTGGTATCGTTCGTTGCACATGCTTTCTTGTTTTACACGCTTGTGAACCTTGAAACCTTGCAGATATCTGTGACTCATCAGAGAGTTCTAGTCGAACTGACCATCTTTGTGGTCCTGCTACTTGTTGGTCTGTATTTACGATTTGGATTAAGTTAGGTCCTTAACTGCTGCTCTCACCTCATCAAAGGGCGGAAGATCGCCGAGACTCGCTCCTACCCACTTATAGCTGACTTTACCATCCACACCGACCACAAACACAGCTCTCTTGGCAACTTCTTTCATACCTGCAAGGTCCGGATGGACCACATCGTAGGCATGGATTACTGTCTTCTCCCAATCTGAAAGCAATGAGAACTGTATTGCGTTCTTTTCCTTGAATGCTGCATGACTGAAAATACCATCAACAGATATTCCAAGAACATTCGCACCTAAGTCGTTGTAGTCTGCAAGTGTGTCTCTGAAGAAACACATTTCCTCTGTGCAAACTGATGTGAAATCACCTGGATAGAATAGCAAGACCAATGGGCCTTTCTTCAACTCTTCACTCAATGTGACACTCCTTCCAGGTGCCTCTAGTAATGTGAAATCCGGTGCTGTGTCTCCGACATCAACCATGGCGCTTCACCTAGCTACATCTAATGCTGACGAAACTTAAGAATTCAGGTCTAGATTGACCGGAATATTGAATCTACTTTATTTTGTGGTTCAGGTAGCTGGCAACGAGCGCCGCCAGAACCGCAGCCGCATTTACTGCTAATGGGTAAATATAGAGTGAGTCGAAGAACGCGATGGTCGCTAAGAACGAGGGGAGATTGGTTCCGTCAGCGATTGCGAATGGGATGAAGTAGAACATGAAGAACATGCAGGTCAATAGCGCAACTCCAACAAATGCCGGCATATCCGTCGAAGATCTGGCGAATCTAGATAGTCGTGTTATGATGTCATTCTTCTCTCTCTGACGGCGACGCTTCTTCTTCCTTGAAACAATATGAGCCCATCTATACATTGCCTCTGCCATGAGGATGAATGCACCACCCAGTACCGCCATGGCCCCGATAGCAACAAGAAGCTGGAGTTCAGCACTTAGCACAATGATGTAAGTCTGTGCATGCCACAGAATTGGAATTTGAACTAGTCCAGCAATTCCAAGAAAAATCAAGATAAGTCCTGGTTTGCTGCCTCTTCTCCACCATACTGCTAGGCTCATTCTTCTCCACCTGGCTTCTGAGTTGACCGCTCAGAAAAACGGTTTCCACTTTAAGCTTTTGGAACGCAGTCAGCTCCAGCTATTGTTTCTGTGCATCAACACGAAACCAATGTCCATTGTCTTCGCATGTGATATTGCTGAAGCCCGTTTCTTGAATCAAATTGACAACAACTTCTGCATCCTGCCTCTGCGTGCCAACCATACCATAGCTCATCTTGGAAATCGACCCATCGGGAAAATGAAAAAGTGCTCTTATGACGAATCTTGAGTCAGAACATGTGATTCTCGCACCAATGATTGAGATATGCCCAGATTGTTTCATCACTCTGGCTACTTCAGCTAATACTTGTTTCTTTGAATCCCAATCTTGAATATATCCGAGAGAGAACCAAAGAGTAGCCACGTTGAACCCCTCATCCTGTACTGGCAGCATCCTTGCGTCAGAGAGTATCCACTGTGAAACCTGACCATAGATCATGGCCTCTCTAATTTTATTCAAATTGATGTCCACCGCGCAGACCCTAGAGGTTTCAATTCGGGAAACCAAGCCCTCTCCACCGCCACCAATGTCAATTATCAGTCCTTCTCGAGGGAGTTGCTTAAGTTCTATCTTCTGTACTGGCGTTTCAAAGGAGTTCTCGAAGCTCAATCTCAACTCGCCTCGTCGAGCTTATCGTCTACAAAATCCTGCAACGACTCCACGAAGTTCTCAAATCCAGGGACATGAGAAACCGCTGCGTCATATGCATTCTCGGCTTCCTCCTCTCGATCTTCAGCATAGAGTAGTTTGACAAGATTGAGCCAAGCCACTAAATGCTCAGGTCTAATCTCGACAGCCTTCTTGAGAGCTGTTTCGGCTTCATCAGTACGGCCAATTGACGCCAATAAGATACCCAGATTGCACCATATGTCCGAGCCCTCTGGTTGATACTCGAGTGCAGTCCTAAAAGCCTTCTCCGCTTTTTCTTTTCGCTCATTTGCATTATAGAGGCATCCTAGATTGTACCATGCGTCTGCATCATTTGAGTCGAGTTTCAGTCCAGTAGTCATCGCAGACTCGGCCTCCTCATTGTGACCCAGGATGAATAGCGTGGCTCCTAACTCGCGCCATGCATCTGCATAGGACGGATTGAGTTCTAAGGCTACTTCATAGGCTTGCGTTGCATCTTCGAGGCGTGACTCGTCATATAGTTTCCAGCCGAGCTTCATCCAGCTCTCTGGATTCTCAAGGTCTTGCCCCATCTCCATTACAAGGCGAGTGAGTTCTTCACGAATTTCATCGTCCATATATCAGCCCTCTCCAGCCTATCACTTAAGCACTCTTGAACTCAGATTTCAACATTCCATAGTAGAAAAGACCCCAACGCTTTCCATCCCCTATATTGCACTCTCGATGATGTCCCTCCCTCTTGAATCCCAATCTTTCTGCCAGTTTCCAACTCCTCTCATTTGTATCGCGAGTTATGATTATCACTTTGTGAGCCTTCAAGTCTTGGAATAGGAATCTCAATGCCCGTCTGGCTGCTTCAGTTGCTATCCCTTTGCGGGCATAGCCCTGATCAATGTAGTAGCCGAGTTCGAATGATGGTACTTCCCAGTTCTTTGGTTCAATCCAAATCTGTCCTACATATTCACCTGTAGCCTTTAGCCAAATTCCCATTACAAACCTCTTTCGGGATTCCCATTCAGCTGCATGTTCTCTGACATCGATTTCTGCATCATCTAGTGTCTTGATGTCATCTACTTCGTTAGCAGCCTCTCTGAGAAACTCTCTGTTGCTGTTGCGTTCCAACAAGGCTAGGAGGGCTTTTCCGTCGCTTCTTTCAAATTTCCTGACAATCAAGGTTTCGGATTCTAGGAGAGTTGGGATTTCTAGGAGGAGTTTGTGCATGTGAATTGCCAACCTGCTTCTTATACTATCCAAATCCCTCGTATTAGCAGAAAAATGCGATGCTTTAACCTAGTTTCCAATCACGATTTGTCGTACGATGAGAGCCTGCTAGCCGGCCCTCCGCCCTCGATTAAAACAATCTTGCTAGACTTGATACGTGCTTCTATGACCGCCGCGTCTCCGGACTACTGCCACCACAACTATCCAAAATAGGGTATAGATTACGAAGAACCAGTCTCCTGGTCCCCATTGAATATAAGGCTGCAGGGGTGTCGCGAATAGCTGGTCAAAGAAGCCGAATATGTACTGGAAGAATGTGTCCATATACTCAGGTTGTGCGAATTGCATGTGGCATCACCTTAGGTACATCAGCAGGATGGTTATCAATCTACTGTGTTCAATTACCAAAGGACTCTATTGGAGGATGCGTATAAAGTCCTACTTAGGATGATGTGTTACATAGCGAGGACTTGTCCAAGCAGATTAATCTACTCGTGTTGCCAGACCCGATGAAAAAAGAACTCTTGTGATGAAGATGGTATCCATTGCATCATTTAGAACGCGATTAGTACGGACGCATCTCGCTGGTGAATTCGTTACCACCTATGGAAGCGAACCCACCACTCGCCATCACGTAATGGTTTGGATCACTGCTGACAATGGAATTACAGGCATTGGTGAGGCCTGTCCCCTCCCCTTTACGGCTGACGATGACTTCAATCATATCAAACGCGTCATCGATCAGTACTTAGGGCCTAGCATGATTGGGAAGAATCCGTTTGATTTTGACCTTCTCAATGAGAATCTGGATGAATATCCTCTGGCGGGAGGCACAGCGCGAGCCGGAGTTGACATTGCTCTTCATGATCTCGCAGGAAAGCTAAGGGGCGTTCCCATCTATCAGATTCTCGGCGGTCTTTCCCGTGACCATGTGGATTTGGCAAAGGTGCTAGGGATTGGAAATCCTGCTGAGATTGCGAAAATGGCTTTGCAGGAAGTGGAGCAGGGGGCCAAGGCTATCAAGATCAAAGTTGGAATCGAGCCAGCCCAAGACATTGAAACCCTGAAGCTAGTGAGAGATGTTGTAGGAGATTCCGTTGGAATTCGTGCAGACGCCAACACAGGATATTCAGTTGAAACAGCGTTAAAGGTACTACGTAGAACTGAGAACATCGACTTAGAATACCTCGAACAGCCCGTAGCTGCAGACGACTATGATGGTCTTAGCCAAATTCGACAAGAAAGTGGCACACCCATCATGGCGGATGAATCGCTATACACAATCAAAGACGCAGAATCACTTATTGGACACGAATCGGTGGACTTCTTCGGTCTCAAACTTATAAAACACGGCGGGATTTACAGGGCAAATCAAATCGCATCACTAGCTGAGGAGCATGGGATTGAATGCGTTGTGATCAGTCCATGGGAGACTCAGATTGGAGTGTCTGCTGCAGTCCATCTTGTCCTCTCAGGTTCTAACTTCAACCATCCCCATGAAATAGGCACACAGGAGCTGGCGGATGATCCTATACAGGGACTAGTAGAAGACCAAGGAACAATCCTCCGTCCCGTTCGCCCTGGACTTGGCGTGGATTTTCAAAATTCTAGCTAGCGATGTCGGTCGATATGATATATAGCGAGGTGGTGAGTATTCTAGACCGAGCAAGTATTGAAAATCGAATTTCGTCGTGAATCGCAACTAAAGGATGGAACACCCGTACTCATTAGGATGTACGAGCCTGACGACATTGATGAAGTACGTGAAGGACTGAAGAAGATCTCAGATAGTTCATTCTACCTCAGATTTATGACCAGCTTGTGCAAGCTACCTGATGCTCAACTCAAGGAACTCAAGAAGATAGACCAGGATCATCATCTGGCCATCTGTGCATTCGACACCAGTCAAGACCCCATGGTCGGAATTGGCATCGCTAGGTATGTCCGATGTGAGGGCGAGCCGGATGTTGCAGAAGCGGCAGTGACGGTCATTGATGAATTCCAGAACAGAGGACTTGGAACTCAGCTATTGCAGGCACTTGCAGAGCTTGCAGACGAAAACGGGATTAAGCACCTGAGGGCGCACGTCCTATCAAACAACGTCGCGATTATCACAATTGCCGAACGCGCAGGCGCTCGGATTCAGCACTATGAGGGTTCAGTTCTGCAGATTGATTTGCCTGTAGCCGCAGCACTTCAGAGATAATTGAATCGCTAGTAACCCCTTTCGCAGCAAGAGAAACCATTTTATTACTCTACAACTTAACTATAATTATGAGTGAAGCCAAGACAAGACCCACGGATGCAAGCGTTGAAGACTTCTTGAAAGCTGTTGAGCATCCTCAGAGAAGAGAAGACGGCTTTGAGCTTCTAGAGATGTTGAAGAAAATAGCAAATGAAGAGCCCATAATGTGGGGGCCGTCCATCATTGGGTTTGGGTCACATCATTACAAATACGAAAGCGGTCGTGAGGGCGATATGCCCCTGACAGGATTCTCTCCCAGAAAAAAGAGTCTTACAGTCTATATCATGTCTGGTTTCGAAGAGTACAAGGATTTACTCGACATGCTGGGCAAGCACAAAATCGGAAAATCATGCCTTTACATCAACAAACTCGCAGATGTGGACAAAAGCGTGCTCAAGAAGATAATCAAGAAATCCCTTAAACGGATTGACAGATAATCTAACTGATATCGTTGAGCAAAGAAGAGAAGGAGCAGGAAACCGCTTTCAAAGTGGTAGCCATTATGCAGGCAGTCACAGAAGACCTTGATGAGGCTGGCAAGAAGGCATGGCGCAAGATGCTAGGAATCGTTGACAAAACAGAAAGATCACCAGACGATTGTGAAGAGCAGGATGCGGAACAGAAGCGGAACATCACCTAGCTCGTTTCTCCTAGGTACATGCCAGACGATGCTAGAAGACAAATAGCAAGGTCATTCTGGCGCAGATTGTTTATCACTGGCAATGACTATGGCAAAATGTGGAGAGATACCCCGACAGAAGACGTCGGGGCACCTCATTCTCCTTTCAAATTGCTTTGAATCATGGCAACGACTCTTGAGTAACGCAGCTGCACGTGTATAGAAATTGCTGTAGCATCTATATTTCGACTGCTATGGGTTTGCAGAGATACTCTTTCTTGTTAGCAACTCTGCCACAGTTCTGACACATGAACTTCGCACCCTTGACGCGTTCTATGATTTGCGCAACATCGTTATGTCGAGAGAATACACACATGTGTTGGTCATGACCTTTTTCCATTTTTGGTCCTCCTTAATCATTGCAGAGATTATGCAGACCCATTGGTATTAAGCGTTAGTAAATGTCGATATCCGGATAATGGGTCCAATCATAGATGCCTGTCCTCTGCCACGGCATAAGACGGCAAGGAGTTGTCATCGTTCGACGCTATTGATCTTCGAATTCAACACACCTCACCTTGTCCCTGAATCCTGCTCGGAAACAACTGTTGCAGGATATACACCGAGCCGGCTCCTGTTTTCCACTCTTTGCTTCTTCAGTCCAACGTTCCAATAGCGCTGGTTCACTAATCAACGGGCGACTAAGCTGAATCACATCAAAAGCATCTAAGGGCTTTCCATTTCCTGACAGTAATCTAACGACGGTTTCTGGAGACCTTATCCCACCTACCAGTCCGAATAGAAGACCACTACCTTTTGCAATCGAACGGATCTCCATTGCATTATCCAAGAAATACGCCTCTCCTGAATCCTTTGGGTCTTGCATTGAATTGGGGCCGCTGAATATCACACAATATGCCCCTGCCTCAGCGAGCTTCTTTGTTAGCTCACCTACTTCTCCTGGTTTGACGGACTCTGAGCTTGAATCCACCTTGACTTGGATTGGAACATCCACCATCTCTCTGACAGCGTGTACAGCATCGACCATTGCTTTTGAACGTCCTTCAATTGTCGATCCTGTATATGGGTCATTCACAGGACGTTTATTGTATGTTGGGTCAAAGAATTGCCATAGTCCATAATGATGGGCTCCGTGGAGTTCAATAAGATCAAATCCTGCATCAACTGCACGCGCCGCCGCATCTGCATAGGCCTGAGTGGTTCCTTCAACGTGGTCTACTGTCATCGCCTTTACCTGAACAGCCTCTCCCTTCTGCTGAGGGACCTCCATATCGCTGGGCCCAAATACCACATCATTACCAGTCAGTTTGGGCCAGCTTCTGCTTCCACAATGGACCAATTGAGCTGCTGCTAGAGCCCCTGTAGAGTGAATCACCGCGGCCAGGCGCTTTAGACCTTCAACATCTTCGGGCTTGCTATTCGAAATCATACGCCGAATAGACTGTCCTTCATTCATGACATATTGAAACCCAGTTACGATGATACCTGCCCTAATCTTTCCGTACGTTTCAAGGATTGTGTCACCGCATTCTCCATCTCTTTCTGCCTGTCCCATCCAAGTTGCAGCCCGCATAATTCGGCTGGACGCCAGAACTCCATTTGGCAATTCAAGTTTCTGAAGCACAGTACGCTCCCAGGTTTCCTGGTCTATCATTGAATCAACTCACACGTCGGAATGACAGCATGGCTTGTATATAGACTTGATGTGATAGCTGGCGGGCATGGTGAGGCTCTCCTATTCTCTCTTCGGAAGCAATGATTCCTATTTGGATGGAAACATATTTGCAGAGACAATCCAGCTTTACAGCACTTCAAATGTGAATATCTTGGGGCTATGTTCTCAAGTGCGAAGGATGTGCCGAAATGACAGAAGACAGAACGCTGTTCGAGATATTCCAAACTGCGCGGAAACTAGAGAGGGAAGGCAAGGATCTTATCCATCTTGCAATTGGGGACCCTGACTTTGGTCCTCCCAAGAGGGTGATTGATGCCACCATCGAGGCACTCAACAACAACAAGACCAAGTATACCGATTCAGCGGGTATTCCAGAATTCAGAGAAAAGATTGCATCAGTTGTTGGCGGAAGATTCAATCGTGATTTGAGCGAGGACAATGTGATCATCACGGTTGGTGCACGACAGGCGATCAATCTGTGCATAGATCATTTGGTAGGTTCAGGTGATGAAGTCATTGTGATAGCGCCTGTATACCCTCCATACCTCTTCTCAGTTCGTGATGTTGGCGCACATCCAGTCCTCCTTTTCACAGACCTTGAAACACATTGGGATCCTGATATCGACAAACTAGTAGAGGCTATCAGTAACAAGACAAAGATGATCATAACGATAACACCGAACAATCCAGTCGGGAAGACCCTTAATCGAAATACCATGAGACAGATCGCTGAAGTTGCCTCAGACAATGACATCTATGTGTTGAGCGATGAGGTCTATTCCACGCTCAATTACGGCACTGAATTCACAAGTATTCTGGAGTTTCCTGAGTGTAAGCAGACCTATGTTGGCTCATTCTCCAAGGAGTTCGGGATGACAGGATATCGACTTGGATATGTTGTGACAGATGTGCCAAATGCATCAAATATGGTGAAAAGACAAAGACAGAGTGTCATATCAATACCTGAGTTTATCCAATATGCTGGAATGGCCGCACTCGATTGCGTTGATGAAGCCAACTCTTACTCGAAGTTGGTTGGAGAGCGTCTTTCAATTGCATGCAAAGAGCTTGAGCGCTTGCCAGTTTCATTCTACCGACCTGACGGGACGTTCTATGTGTTTCCGAAAATTGAGGTGGACATGACTGGTCGTGAGTTCACTATGGACCTTCTGTCAAAGAAGAACATCGTAGTAGCACCTGGGGACGTCTTCAACATGCGATATGAGAAGTTCTTCAGGATGACAGTCCTTCAACCTGAAGATAGAATCGTAGAAGCAATTGATAGAATGGGGGAATCTTTGTTTCACTGAGCCAATGGAATGATAGACAGACTTATAAAATTCATTAACCATAGTTAACTGATTCTCATGAAAGACAAGAAGGACTACAAATGCAAACACTGCACGGCAGTATTCTACAGTCCTGACGACTGGGAGCGCCATATGCGAGACAAACATCCTGAACATGTTGAAATGATGTGAATCGGACTCGCTATAGTTCATTT
>JBHLRP010000062.1:3366-18001 GCA_048882485.1 Candidatus Thorarchaeota archaeon | reverse complement strand
GACAAGACACGCACGAAGTGGGGGCGACGAATGCCCTATATCATGATTGGGACTCCAATAGCTGCTCTGTTCTTTACACTAATCGCATATGGCTGGGCGCTCTTCGGTTTCTGGTTCATGCTAGCAATGATCACGATATTCAATGTGGCAATGGCATTCTATCGAGGTCCTGTAGTGGCGTTGATGCCCGATGTTGTTTCATCAGAACAACGTTCCAAGGCGAATGGCGTCATAAACCTCATGGGGGGTGTTGGAGCAATCTATGCGTTTGGAGTATCTCCATGGCTTTATGGCATAGATGACGCGGACATTGGAGCAATATTGGGAGTGTCAGCGGCACAGGCTGGTCCAGTACTAGCCTTCATGACAACTTCAATAATCATGCTGATTTCGGTGCTAATCCTCTTCTTGGTCGTGAAAGAACCTGAGGTGCCTCCGGTAGACCTCGATAAGCCCAAAGAGATTAGCATTATCGAAGCATTCCGACAAGTAACATCGATGGCCGATAAGTCTGCACTCGCAGTCCTTGGTGCAATCATGTTCTGGTTCCTCGGATTCAATGCGCTTGAAACTTGGTTCACAACGTATGGGAATCTAATCCTTTCGTTCGAAACAAATCAGGCCACTTTTCTCATGACGGCATTCTCACTTACCTTTGTCTTATTTGCTGTCCCAGCAGGGTTCGTAGCTGGACGTCTAGGCAGAAGAAATACAATCCTTGCAGGACTTGTGGGACTCATAGCAATCCTGGTCATCGCTACTTTCATGACTGACTATTGGGCACTCTTCGGCCTCCTAGGCATTGGAGGGCTCTTCTGGGCAATGATCAATGTGAACTCAATCGTCATTGTATGGGAATTGGTTGGGAAATCCCGACTTGGTGCGGGAACTGGAATGTATTATGCATTCAGCATGAGTGCCGCCATTTTTGGCCCTCTCATTACTGGGGTGATATTCGACCTCACCTCGGTGGCACTTCTATTCCCGGTTTCAATTGGATTTCTCATTATTGCCCTTCTGCTGACACTGGCCATTAAGACTGGCGAAGTTGGCGATGAAGAGGTCTCTGAGTTGGCAGCATAAAGAAAGCAGAGGGGTTGCTCCCTCTCCTTTCTTCTTTCAAGTGTCACAAGTCAATGTGGTTGTGGTTTTTTTCAAAGATTTCTCAATAGCCAGCTCCTTTGCTACCTCCCGTCGACTAGTTATCACAAATATAACATAACCAATCAACGAGAACACGACTGCATTATACATGATTGGAATGTACCCTGGCCAGATTGAGTAAATTGCCGCAGCGATGATTGGGCCAATAACCATTGAGAGTGCCAATACCGAACTGAGCAGCCCTGAGGCAGTCGACCTATCCTCATTTCGTTCTGTCACATACTTTAACGCTCCAACATAGAGGCATGCCCACGAGAAGCCCAAGAGAAATTGTGTCGGGATGATTTCTAGTATGTTGGTGGCTAGTGTGAACCAGAAGAAAGTCAATGCAGAGCTTATCATTCCCATAGATATCAAGAGTTTGCAATCGAATCGATCCGTGATGGCGATCATTACAATGACCTGAGGGATTGCGTTAGACATTTGAACAATCCCGATTATGAACGGATCTCCACCTATATCCGTCAAGAATAGAGGCCATAAAGTCCAGACAGCAGATGCTGTGCTATGGCGAACTAGTACAGCAGTATAGACCGACCAGTTTCGCTTAATGGTTTCGATAGGAAAGAGAGGCACTGCGATCTTCTTTCTCTCGATAGGTGGCAATGCCATCGCGCTAGCAAATGCGATACTCAAAAACACAGTTGACATCAGAAAAGCATAGTAGATATTGTATCCCGCCGCAAAGCCAGCAAGGAAGGTGCCAATCCCCCATCCAGCTGCGCCAAAGGATGCGAATCTACCCATCTTCATCTTTGACTCGAATGCATAGGCTGCAAGGGCTCCAGGATACACTCCCATTGAGAAACCACCAAGTATCCTAGCAATGAGCAAGACCTCAGGGCTTTGGATAAACATCAGAAGTCCAAATGTAATTACGGAAACAAGAAGACCTAGCCTTACGACAATTCGCCGACCGTAGATATCTCCAGCTCTGCCAAAAATATAGCTTGAAATGAATGAGGCCGCTGAGTAGGCACCAACCAGTAGCGTTATGAAGAGTTCGTCTGCACTCAAGTAGTCACGTGCCAATATTGGGATATATGTGAATGCCGACAGCATAGCTGCACCGGCCATTACTTGAATGGTTTCTGTCTTCAAAAGGCGGTCACTCTTGACTCGAGCCCCTCAATCTGCTTTTTAATAGTCCTGTGTGATGCCACTGAAGAGGAGGCTAAACACTAGCAAAGGCTTTTCAGCCTAGGAATGAATTAACACTTGAAAAAGGGTGGCTGTAGAGAAGAATGGTTTCGCTTTCACCTAGAGTCAAGTTCATAGCAATTACAATAGACGAGCTCTTTCTGGTGCCAGTTGCAATGGCATTGGCCTACTTCTTCGTTCCTGATTGGTTTATCCCCCTCACGATACTGCTGATAATTGGAGCTGCTGTTTTTGTCATTGTCAAGTACTATCTAGTATATCCCAGCCTGCAGGAAAGCTCATACTCGTTCTACGAACTTGAAGGATTACGTGGCAAAGTCATTGAAGAAGTCACCATCAGCTCTGGCAAGATAAAAGTCGGTGCTGAGATTTGGGAAGCTCGATGCAACGAAGGAATCATTGAGGTAGGAACAGATGTCACAATCATTTCTCGGGATATGATGAGAGTAGTCGTGGCCCCAACTGGGATGGAGAACGACTGACATTTCTATTCCTTCAGAAACTCCATGAGAAGCAAAATTGCGTACTCCACATCTATGAGATTTAGAGTTTCAAAGCTGCTATGCGAATATCTGCAAGGAATGGCCAGAGTTGAGACCAGTAGTCCTTGCATTACCATCTGAAGACCGTCCGTAGCATAATTATGATAGACCGCTCGCTGAATAGGAATGTCCTTCTTCCCTGCTATTTCAACGAATTTCTCAATCATATCTTGAGAATAATGCAGCTGTGTGTCTTTTACAACAATCACTGGACCTTTTCCAAGAGCCACGCCGGCCTCTCCGGCGGTTCCCGGATAGTCGTCAGCCAGTCCAATCTCGAGAATGATCACTCCATCCACATCCAATTTACTCGCAACGGCGGCAGCCCCCTTGGCTCCCATCTCTTCCATGACAGTGGAAACGAATGTCAGTGTGGGGCGGTTATTGTCAGAAATCTTGGAAAACTCCTCTGCTATGACCATCATCATTGTGAGACCTACTCTGTCGTCCATTGACTTACCAACAACATTGCGACCATTCTGCTTTAGCGTGGCATCGTAGAGCACAGGCGTACCGATGTGTACTCCTCTCTCTTCCACCTCTTCAGCTGAGGCAGCACCGATGTCCAAGAATATCTCGCTGTATTCCGGTAGTTTCTTCTTGCCCTCTGGACCTGCAATATGTGCAGTCTTCACACAGAAGACCCCTGGGACCATTCCATCGTCGGTCATAAGCACCACCTGTTGACCGGGCAATAGTCTTAGATCAGGCATGTGTCCAGCAGTGTTCCATTTGACACGAATGAATCCAGAAGAGTCAATGTTGCTTACAAGGAACCCCACCTCATCAGCATGAGAAACCAAAGCATAGTGTTTGTTGGTCCCAGCCATTGTTGCTGTGAGATTCCCAATTCTGTCCTGTGAAACCTCCAATCCAAGGTTCACCAAGTGGTTCTTGACCTCCTCCTGAACAAGGCCCTCTCGCCCAACGGGTCCTGGGATTTCACTCAATGTCTTGAGCATATCGAACAGTCGTTTCATCATCGCTCTCAGCTTCTCTGAATCTGAGCTAGCACTTAATGAATGTCCCGCCTTAGTGGTGTGAAGTTGCAGCTTCAGGCTGGAAAGCTAGTCTTGAGATGGCCTGGAAACGTTTCGATTTGTTACATGAGAAAATGCTCTCATTATCAGATGGCTTATGCTAATTCTCCTTAATCGCGCAGTCATTTAGTCTGGATTCAATTCTTTGACTGAGTGTGCTGTTGTAGTTATCAATGGTCCTCCAATAGCCATGGCTTACGGCGCATAAGCACATAGAGTACAAATACCAGTAGTGCAACAGCTCCAACCTGCAGTGTCGTGATTGCAAGTGGGCCTATATCTGACCAGAAGCCATCTGTTGGCTCAACATTTCCCCCAGTGGTGGTCGTGGTGGATGTCGTATCTGTGGTAGTGCTTGACGTTTCTGTTTGCTGAACCTGTGTTCCCCTCGCATAGTAGATGTCCATCTCGCCATTTCTTCCATCTGCCCACACAATATGCGGCACGTCGTGCTCATCCACCTCTATTGAAAAATACTCCCCGGGTCTTGTGAACACGCTCGAGGTGTTCTGTTCGGCTATAGGAATCACTGGTCCGCGCACAGGAACTGATCTGTCTATCCCGGTGAAGACAAGTGACCGATAGTATGGTCGATAGAAGCCATCGCGCTCATCATAGTAGCCAATATGAATCCGTCCGGTTGAGTCAATAGCCATCTCAGGGTTCCACTGGTCCCCCTCCGTTTCAGGATTAATCAGAATTCTAGGACTCCATGTTTCGCCATAGTTGTCTGAATACCGAAGATACACGTCGAAATTATCATGAGTTCCGTCAAACAAGTCCGCCCAAAGAAGATACATTCTGTCATTTTGTCCTGAACGTTCTTCAAAATGTATCACTGGAAGAGTGATTTTGGCTGGCAGATTTCCAGCAGTTGTCCATGCAGCATGGTTACCATCTTGATTGATGAACTCCTCCTCTCCAAAAGTAAGACCCTGGTCATAGCTCGCATCCAGAAACAGGTCACCTGCCGTGTCATTGAGGTATGTCCATACTACATAGACATCATTTGCCGAATTGACTTCGAGATAAGGTGCGACATTTCCCGGGTCTGACTCTGCAATCACACTAGCAGCCTCAAATGACTCTCCATTATTAAGAGAACGTGTAAGTCTGATGGTGGAATCGTCATCGACCAAATCATCGTATGCAACATAGACAACACCATCATTGCTGACGGTAATCGTTTCTTTGTCAGCAAAGCCGAATCCAAAAGTGGATTGCACGGTGTCCCATGACGTTCCATAGTCGTGGCTCACTGCTACAGTGATTTGCGAATCTGTATCTGTGAACTCGAGATACGCATAGTATAACTTTCCGTCATGCCAAGCCATCCAAGGGTCGGACTGTCTTGAGGTAAAATCCCGCCAGAACAATGGCATATGATAGGGGTATGACCACGTTTCACCGCCATCGCTTGACTTGACGAAGCTGACCCTTGCTCCGCCTCCATTGTGAGTCTCAGAGTTCTTCCAACCGGCGAAGAGAGTCCCATTGTCACTGATGACCATTGTGACCTCTACATGGTGATTGTAAGAACTATCATCTGTTGATAGAAGCAGATTCTCTGTGAAACCCACAATTGTGCCATCGAAATGATGGGCTATTCTATCAGAACCCCGCTTCATATCTGCAGCCGCTAGAACCGTAGTTGTAGTGAATCCAACTAGGAGGGCAATTGCAAACAAAGTAGAGATGAACTTACGAGAGTCTGGCATAGGGACTGCACTCCCAGGAGATACTTCTCATCTACCCAAGATTTGCCCTCTATTAGCGTTCTTATCCCGGTAATCGTATGTCTGCACGACCAAGCTGCTTGCATTAGGCGACGCAATACCCTGCGATTACCCGCGCATATATCCTATGAAATGAATAGAAGTCTATGGCATTAGAGGATGTGCTTCTTGGTCTTGGGATTGGACTGCTAGTCACGATTCTTGTCTATTGGATCATGAACTGGCGTCTCAGGTATAGAATCGAGCTTGTGACTGCTGAGTTTGAGAAGACTTGGGCTGAGCAAGAGGGTGATATCAGAAAGGACGCCGCACAGAGAAGCCGCTATGTCATCAAGGGTAAAATTGCTGAACATATGATTCCAATGATGAGTGATGTCTTTAGATACAATCCAGCAGATGCGCGTTTCATCGGGGCTCCTATTGACTATCTGATTTTCGATGGCTACACTGAAGTGAAAGACAGCTCTTTCGAGCGGCCCATTACAGTGGTTCTTGCTGACATCAAGACTGGTGAGGCGAAACTAAACCGAACTGAACGCAAAATCAAAGAAGCCGTGGAAGCTGGCAGAGTCAAATGGGAGACTATTAGAGTCGAAATCTAAAATGACTGCTAAAGGTCGTGCCAACTGTTGTTTCAGCTATTCGAACATAGGCCAGGTGAGCTGTGGGGGGCTTCACTGCCTGAAACTATCAATGACCTTCAGCAAATCGCTGATGCTGGCATCAAAGTGATCATTTCACTGGAATCAAGGTTTGGATTTCCAGACTTTTCAGAGTTCGACTTGGAGCATCACCAGATATTAATTCCAGACTTCGAAATTCCCTCAGAGCAAAATGTGAGGGAGTTTGTAGAAATTGTGAAGAATGCTCTAAACCAAAGGAAGCCCGTACTAATCCACTGTCTTGCTGGATGTGGCAGAACGGGCACAATGCTTGCCATCGCTGAGGTCTATCTCTACGGTCAGACGGATGGTCTTGATGCAATCGAGTCTGTACGGAAGAGTAGACCTTGTGCCGTTGAAACTGCAGGGCAAGAAGACAGCATTAAGGCTCATGCAGCAAATCCTCTACGGGGATTGAACTAACGGAAAAGAGAAATTGCCTACAGCATAGTCGGGCTTTCACAGAAACAGTCCATCATGAGTGCGCGAAGGACGGCATCTGTCACCTGGCCCTCATCTGGAAGACCCTCGAGGACAATCTCGCAGATTCGAATGGTGGGCAGGCTTGTCACCACATCCTCACATCCGCATGCCGCTCCTTCACCCTCGTCTACATTAATCTGACAGATTACGTCATCAGAAACACCATACTGGTTGATTGCTTCTCCGATAATCTCTTTTGCAGCATCGCAGAACAAGCATAATTTCCCGGTGTAGACTATAATGCAGCCGCAACGTCCGCATGAGGTCTTCATGGAGTTCTTGGTGGTAGGTATGACGTCTGTCATTGGCTCGGCCCCTTTTTCACAACACATTCAGATATGATTACATAGTATATCTTAATATATTATACGGTGGTCTATTATATTCATACACTTGCCCAATTCCCCTATTAAGTCCGTTTCTTCTTCTATTTGTGTCACTGGCGGAGGAGTCATATTGTGCTATGAATGACTGATGACTATGTCAGAGGTATATTCCAGACTACCACAAGAGGAGATCGATAGCCGTCTTTCTAGACTCAAGGACCACCTAAGGAGTGCTGAGCTTGATGGTGCGCTCTTGATTACTACCGTTGAATTATACTACTACTCAGGAATTGGTACTGGTGGTGTCGTCTACATACCAGTTGAGGGTGAGCCAATTCGTTTGGTTGAGCGTAACATGGACTTGGTCGAGTCATACTCGTTGATACCTGAAATCAAGCCAATGGGTCGTATGTCACAATTATTCCAGACACTCAATGTACCGTCTGGTACCACGATAGGGATGGAGGCGGATGTAGTACCCTATTCATTGATGACCTTCCTTCAATCAAGAGCGGATGGGATTACGCTCTCTGACGGCAGTGATTTGTTTAGAGGGATACGTGCTAGGAAATCAGACTATGAAATCGAACTGCTTGAAGGAGCAGCGAAAATTGTCGACCAATCTTACGAGTACTGTACAGAGATAGCTGCTCCTGAAATGACTGAAATTGAATTATCAATGCGTCTCGATGCCTATATGGTGGAGAATGGACATGCCGGCTTTATCACAACACGTTCCTTCACATCTGAAATGCTGATCTATTCCTATGTTGTTTCCAGTGGAGGCTCCACACTGAACACCTTCTTCACACCAGTATCTGGAGTTGGACTCTCGTTGAAATATCCGCTAGGACCAACACGTCAGAAGCTTGGCAGAAATCAACCATTTCTCGTTGATTCATGCGGAAATATGAGAGGATACCATTCTGATACGACTCGCACTTTCATCTGCGGCAAGTTCGATGACAATCTAAGTGCTAAGCTTGACAGTCTGTCAGAGGTTAAGAGCCTCCTTCTCATGAAAATGAAACCAGGAGTCAATCTAGGAGTTCTCTATGGCGAAGTGATTGAACTCAGCATCGAGCTCGGAATTCAGGACAATTTCATGGGCGTAGACGACAACAAAGTATCTTTCATTGGTCATGGAGTTGGACTTGAGTTGGATGAGTTGCCCGTGTTCTACTCCAGAGGTCCTGATTTGGAGCAAGGCAATATTCTTGCATGTGAGCCAAAAATCATCACGCCTGGCCGTGAAGTCTTAGGAATCGAAGACACGTTCGCCATCACAAGTTCTGGTAACAGTTCATTATCAAGTGCTCCTGACCGATATGAGATTTGATAATGGACCAATTCATCACTTGCCCTGAATCTTGGCTGCCACTTGTTTCCCGAATTCAATAGCCCTGTCAATCTCTCCTTCTGCTAAGGGGCCTTTTCTGCCCTCCACCTTGGCTGAAAAGCCATCAATGACAAATGTGATACAAGCCATTTTTTGGCGAATTACCTGCTCCATTTTCTTCACAGCAATTCCCTTGTTTCCGCCAGTGTAAGTATCAAATGCCGCGCCGATTTTGGTATCAAGGTCCACAATACCTGCTCGTTCAATGAACTTCAGCATGTTACGTGATGGGTCCTGATTGTGATTGGGGCTACCGAAAATGACAGCATCATATTTTGCCAGGTCATCGGTATGATGTACCTCTCCAGTCTTGGCAATGATACAATCAATCTCACCCGACTCTCTAATGCCCTCTGCTATTGCATCTGCCACCTTCTTTGTGTTTCCATAGACGCTTTCATAGATAATGATTGTCTTTGTCATCTGTCCTCTCCGTCTTTTCATGTTCAAAGCGGCGCTTATGTGCATTTTCACATGGCGTAGTTGGAAAGGTATAATACTGCTTCTGTAGAAACTCACGTCACTAAAGATGACTTCTATCAACTAGCATGATAGTCAGGTCGAGGAGGTCAGCTAAATTGTGCGTGGACCTAGTTTACAGTGTGATGTGATGCCCATTCCATACGAATGAAAATCATTCTGAGTTCCCGCTTCGACCCCTATCATCTATCATCACTTCAGTCAGATATCAATGATTGACATGAAGTGAGTCAGCAACGACAAGGAATCCGGATGACCAAGTCTATCCAAGCAGACTTGCTTAGTCATCCTGCAACACATGGACTGCAATAAAGGCAGTCTCTCTCTAGAGGTGGAGATTGTGGCAAAAGAAACTGACAAGACAGCAATAAAAAACCAGCATCCAAATTGCCTGTCCTCTGACGGAGAGGATGTTGACAAGAAGGATGCCTCCAAAGAGAAGAACGAAACACAAGAGCATGGTGTAGATATATCAGAATTGGAAACGTTCTGGAGGTACTATATAGCATGATCCTCAACGTGACCAATCCGGTTGAGGGTGAGAGTCCACTATGTCGCAAATGTGTGGACAATCCCCTCCTTTTTTCTTCTCATGAAATATCACAGTATGACCGATAAGGATTCAAAAGACACTGGACCTCTTGTTTTCCAAGGAATAATTCATAATTGGATACCCAATGGAAGCGGTTTACAATGCCAAATGCCCCATCTGACGAAGCAATGTCATTATATCGTCGTGGTGAGCATTTTCAGAGGTTTGGAGAGTTCAACGCTGCAGAAGAATCCCTCAAGGCAGCTATTGAGATGGACGAATCATTTGTGATGGCATGGAATCTTCTGGGATTAGTCTATCAGGATGCTGAGAAGTCTGCAGAAGCATTGGAGTGTTTCATCAAGGCCATGGAAATCGATCCGGAATGGATTGAACCGATTGAGAATGCGGGGATGCTTCAATACTCTGAAGAGATGTATGAGGAGGCAATAGAAACTCTCACTAAATATCTTGAGCTTGGGGGTAACGAGCTGGACACTCTCTTGGCAATGGCTAAGGCTGCTGTCCAAGCTGATGACTGCCAAAGCGTGCTCACTGTCACCTCCTATATTCTAGAAACCCATCCTGGCCTCTATGAAGTATGGGAAATGCTAGGAATGTGCCAAGCCCAACTTGGCCGGTACAATGCCGCATGTACAAGCCTTAACGCTGCTATAGACTTGAATCCTAGAGCTCTAAGTTCAATAAACACAGTTGGGAATCTCTGCTATGATGCCCAAAATTACGAGAGAGCAGCTGAGTTCTACGAGTCAAGTCTGTCAGTGAAGAGGAAGCAGCCCGAGATTCTATTCAAATATGGAACTACTCTTTGGTTTCTTGACGAATGGAAGGAAGCGATACCAATACTTGAGAAGTACACTGAACTGTCGCCTGATGATCCGCGCGGATGGAATAATCTTGGAGTTGCTTTGAGAGAAAAGGGAGATGTAAAACGGGCTGTTGAGTGCTATCAAAAAGCCCTAGAACTGGATTCCGAGCTCGATATAGTCAAGAAGAACATGGAAACTGCGAAAGAGATGCAGGTCTTCTCGTAGGGTGACATTCCCGGCCCGTTGGCGGCGAATTTTCTGTCAGGAGAAGAATACGTCTTAAAGTGCAAGCTAGAGTCATAGAATTAGGAGGAGAGTCCCGATGTCAACAAGGGACAGCCTACAACCCCATGACATCGGGCTCATCACATCAAACATCCGTCCTTTAGGACCCTTATAAGCACCTACAAAAAGATGAATCAACAGTTGATAACAATGAGTGGAACATTCATCTCCTCGCTGGATGTGCCTCCGTGATGTCCTATAAGAGATGGGGCTTCCTGTCCTGGGAAGCTATTTAGAACAGCGTACCCATCATTAAAGATCAACGTATAATCTCCAACTCGACCAGATAGCCTAGGATTTTCCTCGTAGAGGCCAAACCAATTGTCTTTGACCAAATCCTCACTTTTGTGAACCGTGCACGCGTGCTCGAATTCTGAGTTAATGTAATCTTCGAATCTTCTTATTCGGGATGGTCGTACATAGCAGTAAGCGGACCGCGTATCTCCACAAAGCGGAAGGGTGAGAGACTCGACCAATTCCGGATGATCACCCGTCAGGATAAGACCATCAGGATTCACATCATGCAATCCATGATCGCTTGTGATTATTAACGTGGTATCAGTACCTTCAATCCTCTCAACGAACTCTTTCAGGGCTTGATCAAACTCCTGAAGATGTTCGCGTGCTTCCTTACTCTCAATCCCAAGTATGTGAGCGATTGAGTCAAGTTCCGGCCAATATGCGTAGATATAGCTAGCCTTTTCGTATGATGAGATAGCCTCTTCCACACCAGTGAAGAAGCTTTGAAGTCCTTCATATGCAATTCTCTTGGCAGAGAGACCAATAGTGTAGAGTGAGAAAGTGGAGTCAACTATCTGCTTACCGGCCACGACAATTCGCTCTCGCTCTATCTCCCAGAATAAGGACTCTACATTGACTACATTGGCGATATCTGTGTCCAGCACATTCCAGTCAACTACACTAGTAAAGGGAAGAATGCGTGACATCATCCCATATTCCTTAAGAAAGACGTACCAACCTGTCACAGCATGTTGCTGAGGCGGCAATCCTGTGATGAAAGTCGTTATCGCAGAGCCTGTCGATGGCGGAAATACGGACGTAAGCGGACCTTTCACTGATGATGCAAGCGCTATGTCCTTTCCATTCTTCATGAGGTAATCGTACCCTAGACCATCCACTGCTATCAGAACTATATTCTTGGATTCTTCTATCCCTGATAACCAACTTTCAGATATCTTTGGATATGGGCTCTCTGTCCCAACAGCGGATGCAATCGAGCTCATCAGGTTTGTGATTCCTCTACCAGAGTAATTGGGCTTGACTCGCATACTGAACCAAAACATACCTCTCCATATAGGAGCTTCCTTGGTTAGTGCCGTCGGAGTTATATGTGCAACATATGCAGAAGGTGCAAAGGTGTGAATTCCATGGACAGAGAACGATATCACAGTCTATTGTTCAAACTAGCTGCGTTTTGGAACTGTATACTGGCAATCTCTTTTGCAGTGTTGCCTAGAATTGATATTGCCTATTTCTCCTTCGCAGGCGATGTGCCTCCTCCGCCGACACTGTTATGGGCCGACTCTTTCTTCCTGTTGATATTCGTTGTGGGACTGCTTCTCTATGTCATCAGCATTAACTTCGAGGTCAGCCAAGGATTCATTCCCGTTGTGATATTCGAGAAAGTCATGGTATTCGTCGTGGGCTTCTACTACTTCATAATCGGAGAGGCGTCCATCTTGGTACTTGCTTTCGTTGCAGGTGACCTTCTGCTTGGCATTCTCTTCCTTGAACACTGGTTCAGATTAAGGAACCTAGGTTGACTGGCAGAGAGGTGTTGTGCCTCTTCCTAGCTATTGATTTACATTCGCTACATAGATAGTGCATGGAAACCGCCACGTTTGCAGCAGGTTGCTTTTGGTGTGTTGAGGCCGTGTTCCAGCAACTCAGAGGTGTTGCTTCGGTTGTATCTGGCTATACAGGCGGACACACTGACAATCCTACATACAAAGATGTCCTTACAGGAAAGACTGGTCATGCTGAGGCATGCCAGATAGAATTCGATTCGGAACAAATAACATACGAAGATTTGCTTGAGGTGTTCTTTGAGACTCATGATCCTACAACTCTCAATCGCCAAGGAAACGATATAGGAACTCAATATCGTTCAGCCATATTCTATCATAATGATGCACAGAAAAAGGCTGCAGAGCAATTCAAGTCGAAAGTCAATGAAAGTGGAGATTGGAAGAATCCGGTGGTTACTGAGATAGTTCCCTTCACCAAGTTCTATCGTGCAGAAGATTATCATCAGAATTACTACAAGAATAACCCAAGCCAGCAGTATTGTCGATATGTAATCCGACCGAAACTTGACAAGTTTGAGAAGGTATTCAAGCTCAAACTCTCGTAGTCTTGCAGCACTTCGAGTGGCAATAGGCTGAAGTGCAGTATTATCCACCGAGTGGGTTCAGGTGTGTAGCATGAACGACTATGAAGAAGAGAATGACTATCCACAATCTGCTAGAAGGACCTGTCTTTGCTTCTTCGTCTTCGTAATATTCATGGTTGGAATGATAGCTGTCATTATCATGTGATGATTGGAGTAATCAGAATGTCAGTGAGCCAATTCAAGATCAGGTTGATCAGAGAGGATGACTGGCCTGAGTTTCAAGTCATTGATGCAGAACTATTCCCGGATGACTTGATGTCCAATGAATCCTTTTCTAGAGCTATCTCACGTGGTGCCTTCCTTGCTCTGGAATCAGACACTCGATTAATAGGAATGCTCGTGGTCTCCAAGTTCGGAGAAGGCGCAGGGCATCTTGGGAGAATAGGAGTTTCCAAGTCTAAGCAGAACAAGGGGTTTGGAACTATACTCATGGAATATGCCATGGATTGGTTTCGAAATGAGAATCTCACTCAGGCCATACTATACACACAAGATCACAACAAACATGCTCAGCGCCTCTACAGGAAATTCGGCTTCGAGATAATTGGTACTACTTGGCATTACTTTGTTCCTTTCAAGACCTTGACCCCGACTGGAAACTATAGGTGTGAGCCAATTCACGATGAAGAGATAGACTTCGTTGGTCGAAAATACCATGACTACTTTCCTGCCGCACAGATAAGACGTTTTCTTGAATCGGAAGACTTCCTAGTCCTTGTGTTGAAGAATAGGGAATCGGATATTGTTGGGGCATGCCGTTATACTCCTACATTCCCAGGATGCATGCCGTTTAGGATTGACAACCTCGATGGAGTTGATGATTTCATTCATGGTCTAGAAGAACATAGTTTGCCGGAATATGACTATATTCGGCTTACATTTACAGATAACGAGGATCTCGCAAACCTCTGCCATAGTCGAGGATACAAGCTTCATCACAGATTGCTTCGAATGATGGCTGAGGTCCCTCCAAAACCATAGCTGAGCCTGCAATCGCAGTTATTAAGTGGAGAACTCGTACGCAACTCTAGGATTTGTCATAAATGACGGAGATTACTATTTGGAGTGAAACAAAGACAGGCGGTAAAGTTGTAGAGCAGTTTGATACAGATACAACGGAGATTAGCCTCAGTGATAGACGGATTGCTACAACAGACCTTTCGTCACTTGATCAGTTTCAAAACCTAGAGGTGCTTACTCTTTCTGGCAATGAGATACAGTCTGTTGACCTTTCCAAACTACAAGGCAATTCGACGTTGCTCGAGCTCCACCTTGGCGGAAATCAATTCGAAACCATTGATTTGTCATTTCTTGAAGGATGTGTAAGTCTGATGCATCTGGATCTCTCCTTCAATAGATTGCGTTCGATCGACCTCGCGCCCCTAGCCTATTGCGGAGAACTGAAAGCACTCCATCTCTATGAGAATAAGCTTGAGAATATTGATTTCTCTCCTCTCCGTAAATGCAAGAAGATGCGGAACATCACCCTTACAAAGAACGAAATCACATCTGCTGACTTATCTCCGCTCTATTATTGTCGCCGGCTTGTCCAACTAGGTCTTGATTCAGAAGTGAGTATGAC
>JBHLRP010000062.1:0-3266 GCA_048882485.1 Candidatus Thorarchaeota archaeon | reverse complement strand
CTATTCTGAATGAGATCGAGGCCTTCGATATCTTGTGTACCAGATGACTATTGGAATCACAACGACTGCGGATCCTATGATTAGGAGTATAGCCAAGTCTAATGGAGGAGCTGGGACTCTTTCATCATATAGAGTGAAACGACCCTCTATTCCATCATCATTCTCAACTACGACCTCAATGAGCTTCGTATTCGAAGAGAGTCCGTTCACAGCGAACTGGAAATTTGTGTCTTGCCATTGACGAAGGAATTCGAAAGAGTCCTGATAGACCTCTTGTCCGTCTGCGACCAAACTTACAGTGGCAGATGAAATGGCATCCAGCTTGAACCTATTCCAAGCTGATACATTGAGCCACAAATCACCACTAGCCAGATCAAGCGTATAATCATTGACCTCTATAATGGGAGCTTCGTAGAATCGGTCTACTCGTTGTACCCAATAGCATGTATTGTTAATGCATGGAATCTGCAGTTCCCACGCAATTTCCCCTTCAGCTGTAACCTCTGTGAGAATAACTGGATCCCGAACATTGAGAATCAGACCTTTATTTCCAAATGTTCCAAGGGTGTTTCCGTTTGGAAGTCGATTTGCATCCCCACCTGATTCAGGGAAATAGTATGAATCATTGGAAGGAGTCCAAGACCACACTTCTCTCATGATTTGGGATGCATCGTCAATCTCTAACTCCAACAGTCTTGAGTGCCCAGTCGAGTTCTCAAGAGTCATAGTGGAGGGATTTGAGGAGTTATACAGGTCATTGTCATAGATGATGAACCGATTGCCACTTATCTGTTCCAGACTGTGAGGATGATGAAAGAGCGACTCTACCTCCATTCCATCCCTATTGAGAAGTGTATATTCACCATTGCGACCCGCATCCCATAGAACGGCTTTGGTATTATAATCGATCTTGAGAATGGTGTCAACATTCCGAACGTTGAGATAGATGAAACCACCGTTCTTATCCCACGCGAAACTGTTGGAATGCATCCAGTCAGCACCGCCTCTGAAGGTTTCGTTGAGTCCTAGACTAGTGTGACGAGTTGAGTTGAATGGAAAATGCACACGGCCATCCCATTGCCATACCAGTTGCCCCTCTCTATCATATTCGGAGATGACATCATATGTCACATTCTTGCCATCCCACAACTCGTCAGAGAGGGCATATTCCAAAACCATGAATGTGTCAGTAGTCGGATTGTAGTCTATCTCATGATGCCCTGCTGGTACTGCCAGAGTTTCGAGTGTATCTGTCATATAGTTCCATAGCTGCATAGAACCCTCTTGTCCGCCCATCAAGATTGTAGTTGAATTGAGGAATTCAGTGACGGTGTGTGCCGAATTCTCGAGCTGTGCTACCACCGTGCCGTATTCATCTACAACATAGACAGAGCCAGGCCCTATTTGCGACATATGGTGTTGCCCAATAAACTCAGGAACGATTGTCACTTCAAATAGAGAGAATATAGTAAGACCGCCATCCAAGTATTTGTCTCTTTGGTTCACTGTGATCGAGAACTCGGGCCCACCTACACTGCCGCCGTGAGTCTCCATTATGGTTGCACTGACAATTCCCGTTATCTGAGCAATTGTCAGGACCTGACCGAACGGGCCCTCAAACTGCAGAGTCCCCTTCTGGAAGGCCGATAACGGGGTTTCATCCTGTTTCAATATATCGGCAAAGGTTTCAAACGATAGACTCACACGAATTCCATAATTCTGAGGCGGTTCAGTCCCAATGTGAATGTCTATTGAGCCGTCTTCAACAAGGAACCACATATAATCCGTGTCTATTATCTCAAATAAGACGGTCACATTCCACCCTTCGGTTAACTCTTGAATCTCGGGACTGTTGTCTACTAAGTATTGTGAGAATTCAACAAACTGGGGCATGTCATCCCAAGAGAGAGTTTCGTCCTCTAATTTCGCCTTGAGTTCTTCTTGTGAATCCCTGATGTACTGCGGTGCATCATCGAGACTGAATGGCTCAGCCTCAGGTGGCGCTAGAATCACGTTGAAGACAATATATACCACAGGGATTGTTATCAAAAGCACGATAGCTAAAGCTAAGAGCCCCTTTGCCCTTCTTCTCATGTTTATTGGCGTCCTTGTTGAAGAGATAATAATTTACTGTGAAGCTGAAATACAAATAGAGCTACCGGTGGGCGTCAGAGAGAATAGCCAAATCTGCTGGCTGTTTCCTCCGTTTCCTGAAGGATGTCGTTCTGTTCTTGCTCTGTGTACTCAGTCCTATAGTAGGTGGGCAGAGTTAGACGAGATTTGTAGTGCTCCTTAATATGACGAAAGCTCGCAGAGTCGATCTCTGCATGGTTTACAATCTCATTGATTATCCTTTCAGGAAACTCACAGAGGTCCTCATAGCGAAACACCAGTGCTGCATCTGCTAGCTTGGGATTGGATTCTAGCTTATCATGAACGTATGAGTAAACTGCGTTCCAGTATACTGCCCATCCCCTAGCATATGTTTCTGGGCTATTCCATAGCTTCCATATTTTCTCAACAGTTTCTGTACTGCCCAAGTTGATGCATATACGTGCAGATCCAAATTCGCGGTGCCCAATAATCTTGGTCCAGTCAAGGAGCCGAGGATCGGCGCTTTCGAGGGTCCTCAAGATCATATCTTGCTTTGCAAGTGAGGCTATGTGATCAAATGGATTGCGTACAACAATAATAAATCGAACATCAGGAAATAGCTTCTGCAAATATTCCATTCTGGAAACATTGTAGTTGTTCTTTGCCGCATAACGAGTCGCGTTCTGGTTGAAGAGCAGTTTCCGGAGATGTTCTTTGTAAAATCGCTCGAATTCAGGGTGCTTTGTTGTTGCATCAAGGATGTTTGACTGAGATTCATCCACTATGCTACTGAAGAATCTCTGCCAGAGAATCTCCTCAACAGCTTCAGGGCTATCACGGGTGACAAGCAATCTGTCTTTATGCAACCGTTCAACTGGTGACTTCATCAATGGTAATACATTGGCTGCCAGTTGAATGAAGTGTGGGGTATAGGGTAGGACCATATGCAGATATCGATGAGTTGCGACGCTGGGGTGCTGACTCAGCATCTCGAGCGTTATGGTTGTTCCTGCCCGAGCCATGCCAGTCACGTATATTGGCCGGTCTATTTCATAATTCGCTACCTGCCTCCGCACGACAATTGATTCAGTCTTGTTCATCAAATTGGCCAGCGAAGGAAACTGGTGAGCCATCTTGGCGATGAAGTACATGGGAGCCGGGAAGTCGAACTG
>JBHLRP010000061.1:0-18304 GCA_048882485.1 Candidatus Thorarchaeota archaeon | reverse complement strand
AGTGATAACTATTGTTAACCAAGGAAGAAGAATGCGGTCCAATGGGACTCAGCGAAGAGTGTAGCTTTTTCGATAGAATCCAAATCCAGCTGAATGTCGCGCAGGGGGCTCAAATTGCCCGGCGGTATCTTGCTATGAATGCGTTCGATGGAGTACTTCCAGTCATAGGCATTCTCATGGGTGGAGTGGTTGCTCTTGCCTACCAGAGTCCCATGTTCGTCTATCAGACTACGTTGCTCGCGATTCTTGGAACAAGCTTTGCCATGTTTGTTTCCGGCATTACATCCTCATATCTCACTGAAACCGCTGAGAGAGAGCGTGAGATCAAGGAGCTTGAGCACTCCATGCTTACCAATCTCAGAGATAGCGGTCTCTCCAGAGCCGCAAGAACGACCACAATCGTAGTTTCATTGATTAACGGACTGTCCCCATCAATGGCTGCTCTTGTCACAGCTGTTCCCCTATTCCTCCCGTTCTTCATTGCTATGCCGATTGAGATTTCTTTCTATCTCTCAATCTCAGTCGGACTAGCTGTTCTGTTCTCTCTAGGAGTATTTCTCGGGAGAGTATCAAAGACAAACGTTGTCATTTATGGGATTAAGACACTTGCGGCAGGAGCACTTGTCATCTTCATGATGTGGATTGTGTCCAGTATTCAGATATTCTAGGGCTCTTCAGTCGCGCCCTTTCTTCGGTTTCTTCTCTTTCTTTCCTGAGCATGTCTTCTTCCTTTTGCCTCCATTATGGCAACATTCTTCGCACATGGAATCACCTCCATGCTAAATACTATTAATACCATAGTATTTAAACTACGGAGTCCGTAGTAAAGTAGTGACTATGGAAAGAGGAAGTGAGTCATGTCTTCAGAAAAAGCCGAATGTAATAGAAAGTCGATAAATGGGGTATGCCTCTGTCCCTTGGAGGGAGTTATCCACACAATAAGCAGGAAATGGACACTCCAGATAGTGACACTGATTGGAAATCAAGGAAGCCTAAGATATGGTGAAATCCAATCCTTGTGCTTTGGAATCAGTCCCACAGTCTTGGCTGAAAGGCTAAAGCAGCTCGAGGAAGAACGAATCATAAGAAGAAAGGCATTTGCTGAGATTCCACCGCGCGTAGAGTACTCATTGACAGACGATGGTAAAGAGCTGAGGTCTCTAATCACCCCCCTAATGACTTGGGCCTCAAATAGAACGTCACGTACTCATCCTATGAAATAGACTTGTGCAGTAGCGAAGATAGCAGCAGTCAGTATAACTATTCCAATAGTGAAACGCAATTTGCGCTCTGAGATGTTTTGAACCCGTGTGACAGCTAGATAGCTGCTTATTGATCCAATCAAGACGTACAGCACAACAATTGGCAAGGTAGACACACTGAATTGAAGAAGAATGAGGAATGCAATCACGGTCACGGAGAGCATGACTGTCGTTGCTACCATTGCAGTTCCCACTGCCCTAAGCGTAGGATATCCTAGGATGAACATAAGAACAAGTACAATGTTCATCGCGCCTCCTATGGCAATAAGACCTGTGATAAATCCCTGCAAGATACAGAACCCATATGCGATGCCGTCCTTCTGTTTGTCAGAGAGCTGTCTTTGGCTTGGTCTCTCATCTCCTACACTAGAAGAGTCATCCATTCTAATCGCCTGAATGATGAATAGTCCTCCAAAAAGCAGTGTGACAATAGATGACCCTCCCTCGAAGAGGTTTGAATACTGATTTAGTATGGGGAAAACGAGAACTGCCGTGACTAATGCTATGATTCCAGCAACACCACCTAACTTCGCACCATACACGCTATCTACATCAACGTCTTTGTTTCGGATGTAGAAGATTGAAAGGACAGCTGCTATCATCAAATCAACAAGCAGACTGGAAAGAAGGACTTCGTGAAGAGGGTATCCTCCAAAAACGAGTAGCAGCGGGACCAATATTGGCCATGCAGTAAGACCGATCACGCCGGCTGCGAGACCTACTAGGACTCCTATAGGGAGAGCAAGCAAGGCCAAAGTGATCATTAGAACGCTCATAGGCTCCAATGATTGGATGTCTGTTTTATTCGTTACTCAACTTGGAATATATCCCTGAGAGTTCTGCGGTGTGCTTGCACGTTTAGTTCCGTCCCTTCACCATTCTTCTTTATTCTCACTCCAAGTAAAACTCTCCTAGATATACAAAACCACGCGCAAAATAAGGTATGAAGGCACGAAATCGTTGTCCCTCTATGGTCAGTGTCAAGACCTGGCCTGATCTGTAATCACTATATGATCTGAATTCCCCTTCATGATCAGTCAAGACAGTTTCACTGAAGAGTTCATCAGTAGCAAAGATTCGGACACTTACTCCAGCAGCAGGCGTCCATTCTCCAGTGGTTTCGTTAAATGGCTCTTGATAGACAAACCCATAGATACCTGTTGACTCTCCACCTGATAAGAAAAGGGCTGGAGCTGCTGAGTAGGTTCCGGTGTAAATGGGCACAAAAAACAGTCCTCCCACTGTGACAAGTAGGACTATCACCATCCCTATTATGGCCAAGAATCTGCTCGGTAGACGACCTAGCTTGGGGACTACTCGTCCCCGCCCATTTTTTTTGATTCGCCAAGGTACAAACCGTAGAGCCTGTCCACCATCCTATCGACGATAGCAGTAGATACAACAATACCAAATCCAATGACAATCGAGCCCACACTTGAAACTCGAACCCACTCGATGCCAGCCCATATGATGTAATCAGCTACAAGTTCACCGAAACCCCACCAGATAATGACCAGACCCGCGAGCATGATTAGTCGAAAGACAAGCTTCATCTTCCAGAATCCTGAGCCCTGGAAATCCTCCGAACCCATAAGACCACCTTGCTATCCTATTAGCTCAACTTCCTTTTAGAATATTCTTCTGAGTAGGATATGTACTATGAGGCATATCATCAGACGAAACTTGGGGCAATAATGAGTAGTTCAAGCTGGTTCCGTCTTAAATGGAGGAAAGAAGCGACCCGTTCTCTTCATGTACTCAATGTACTCCTCACCAAAGGTTTCAATCATCTTCTCCTCTTCAATTCGTACCCAAAACGGAAATGCCAACATGAGGAGCACAGCAAAGACAATGACAATCAGGTTTGCAGAAACCAAAGACAATCCGAAAAAGAACAGAATCAACACTGTGTACATTGGATGTCGAACTTTTTCATAGGGCCCTGTTGTGATTAGTTGATGGTCGCTCTTGATCTCCAATACTGCTGAATATTGTCTATCAAGTTCGCGATGAATCCAAGCAAGTAGTGGTATCATGATGAGAACAAGGACTGCCCCGGCAATTCGGAGCCAGATTGGATACTGTAGTATCTGAAACCAATCCATCCAAGGCAATCCCAATATGTAAAGGATTGATGATATCAGGCCGCTCAGAATGATGAGAGTCAGGGCAATTTGGATTCGTCCAACGGACGCGCGATCTGTTTCCCCTGGTTCCTCTTTCTCCTGCCTTGGCTTGACAAACCGATAGTATCCCCTTGGAATGAGAAAGAGCCCATAGAGTGCTACGAACAAGACTCTGAAGATTAGCTCATCAGCCATTATACTCACCACGAGAGCAAGAAAGTATATTGCGTTGTGACGATATAGTTGTTCATTTCAACGCCATGCCTTTGACAAGGAGCTTCCGACACACAATTAAGTTGGTAACAATAGTTAATTTTGGGTGATTGGTTGTCTAAGGAGAAATTCGTCAGAAGCAAACCCCATGTGAACATTGGTCTCATGGTTGGCTTTCTCATAATAGGATTCGGCATCGCTGCTGGTTTGACATATCTTTATCCAGACACGATTCTTCCCGCGCTCTCTCTTATCTCGCCGGGTACAAGTTCTCTTCGAGATTCCTCCTTGCACCTAATGCGAGCCGCCGTAAATGGCGTGATTTATGGAGTCGTTCTGATGGTGGTTGGTTCTATTATTGTGAAAGGTAAGAAAATTCTACAGAACTAGAACCTTCATTCCATATTAACAGAGCCCTAGACAGACTATGGTGCGGACTACAGATATGCGTTTCACCAGGAGTGTTAGGCAAGTTGCATTGCAGGAACTACCTGATACTGAGAGATGAAATGCAGGGCCGCACCTATTCATTTCTCCTTTTGATCAGGGCTGCACCAAGAACGATGGTGGCTGCTGAGATTGGCAGTATCAATGCCATTGCGATTGGCAAGTCAATCCATCCACCAGCTGGGTCTGTAGTGTTAGGCGTAGTGGTGGGCCATGGTACCGTATTTCCTACAAGCTGCACGACATAAGCATTCATTTCTGTTTCATTCATCGTGGCTGTATATCCAAATTCTAACAACACGTTCATAGATCTCTCGAGGTAGTTGTGGAATGATTCATCCATAGGCTCGGAGCCATAGTATTGGTCACTAAGTGGCTCATAGTCCGGACTCAGAGATGAATATGTTGTGTAATTCAGATATTCAGCTGTGTCACAGAGCACATTCTTGGATGCCCAATAGTCCAGAGCTACCGGATCCTGACTGGCACCTATGATATCCGTGAAGCTGGCAGCCGAATACACACTCCATGGCCCCCGTCGAGTCGAGCTCTCCATTGGATGAGCATTGATCCAAACCATGTCCAAGATATTAAGAACAGGCGCCCTCGTTTGGACCATGAGGGTTGCCATTCCACCAAGTGCTATAGAGAAGTGCTCATGCGGGATTCCGGGATCAACTGAACCCACGATATGGCCCTTCGGCAAGCCCATGTAGTTCTTCACGCAGCCAGTCACGCCATATCGGAAGTGAGACTTCAACACAGGCATGTTGATGACCTTCAGTCTGTCAGAGTCATAGCCTGTTTCACTGTCCCAAATGCCATTCCTGAAGCTGATGTATGTTCCATGTACCGTTCTGAACTTGGGGTATGAGGTGAAGATCTCTGTGTCGAAATCCCAAGTGCTGTTCAAGACATAACCATCTGTGAGGTCTCCCTCAGAGTATTCATCAACGGTGCTGGAACGGAGGGTATCCCACAAGTAGGTGGAAACGTTGAACTCGCTGAAGGAGTTCACAACATCAGTCAACGATTGATTGCGATAGTAGGAATTGGCAAGATAGAAATCGAGGTTTCCGAGCCCTTGTCCATTGTCAGCGACTACAATCTCTCCGGTGAAACCGTCAGGATGATTCCCAATGGCAGTGATGACACTCTTGACCAGGTCGGTGTTGGTCCCTCCTCGGGAGGCCCATTGGCCGTTCACCTTCAGAATTATGACGTCATCATTCCCTATCATTCCAGAAGGAGTCTGTGAAGACTTGTAGAAATCAAGGTCTTCTGACTCCATCATGTCAAGCAATGCGCCTACAGCGACATCCATGTTCCCATTTGTTCCTGTAGCGTTCTGAACTATATAGAGATTAGACACAGCCTCAACAGAAGTGTGCGTCGTCAGATTTAGAGGGACTCTGGTGTAGTTGTCATTCTCTGCAGTAGTGAAGGCTAGTCCAAAATCAGTGGAATTGCTAGTGAGCAATACAGTTCCGACAATCAGGGCCACTAGGACAGCAACTGGCTTCATCTTTCCTAAGAGGAATCGAATCCTTCCAATACTGGGAATGAGCGCTAGAACTGCAACTTTGAACACTTGGATATTTGATAGCGCGGCCTGCTGACATGGATATACGATTCTCGTAGGCTTGCTTCCAGACCTCAGGGCAATCCAGAAGCCACTCACGGCAGCGAGAATTCCCAGTGTCCAAAGTCCGGTCTTTCTCACCTTTTGCATATCATGGGAAGGACAAGAACGATTAGAGTCGTCATCATGCAGCATTCTTCAACTACCTGTGAATCAGCATGTTCGGTCTATATTATGATTAGCGGATTAAGCATTGGTTCCAAAACGCACTGATATCATATGAAGGAAGAAACCGATTCCAAGACCTTCTTGATGGTCTTGCGGTTAAGCTTCACCACATCCTCCTCTATCTCTCGTGGCTCTTGGTCCTCAAGCTGAGGGCAAGGCTTCCCATGCAGCCCCTCCAATGTTGCCTTGACACATGGTCCAAGAGTCAACGGATTATAGCCACCTTCAAGGACCCAAAATGACCCTTTCATCCCGCAAGAGTCGACGAGCCTCTCAACCACAGATGCTATGTACCAATAGGTTTCAGAATCCACAGCCATCTCCCCAATGGGGTCTGCAAAATGTGCATCATATCCAGCTGAAACCGCAATAACATCTGGATTGAACTTCTCTATGGCTGGAGTCACAACCTTATCAATCGCCATCCGGTAGGTTGAATCAGACGCCTCTCGATGTAGAGGAATATTGATGTTAGTTCCAGCTCCATTACCATGCCCAATCTCTCGATAGTGCCCGATTCCGAAGCTCGTGTAATCATACTCATGGATGCTGATGAACTGAACATTAGAATCCTCATAGAAGATCTCAGACGTCCCATTTCCAAAGTGGTCGTCTATATCGAGAATCGAAACTCTCTGAATCCCATTCTCAGCCTGAATGTTTCTGACTGCGATTGCCACATTGTTGAAGAAGCAGAGGCCCATGGATGAAGAGGTTGTTGCATGATGTCCTGGAGGTCGAACCAGAGCAAACGAGTGTCTGCATGCCTTCGAAGCGACTAATTCGCCTGCAAGGAGGGCCCCTCCTAAAGCATGCATAGCTGAGGACCACAGATCTTCACTTGCCCAGGCTGATTCCCCCAACTCGCCTCCACCAAGATCGGACATCAGCTGAATCGACTGAACGAGATATGGTTTATGGACAAGAAGGGCCTCCTCTTCTGTTGCCTGAGCTGTTTTGAACGTCTTTACATGTTCCAGTGACTTCGTTTCTTCAAGGTACTGCAACGTCATCTCAATTCGTTCTGGATTCTCAAATGCTTCAAGACTGGGCTTGATAAATGGAGCGACATGCTTGTCGTTTCCTGACTGGTCTATGAGAGTAATAGCATCTTGTGGCAATGTAGACTCGAACTGGCTTGGTGTGACTGCTTCCTTATACCCTTTCATTGGACGGATGTACACAGAATACGACTTAAGAAGGAGTCAATTGTGGCTCAAATGTTTCAAAATGAACTCTCTGCTGAATAATCCTAGAAGATTGGCATCCATAATTGCTGGTGTAATCATCTTCACCGCATGGCTATTTGTTGATCTCCTCCTCTTCCCCTTCCTGCTTGTGGACTTTGGTTATGGGATTTATGAGCCAGTTGCCTTTGGCTCATGGTTTGTGATTATTCTGGTCATTCTTTGCATATGCGTTTGGGGTTCAATGACCTCTTCAAATCAATAGAATTCTCTTATGGCTCAATCAGCCTGTCATTTAGATTAAAGGCTCTCAGAGTCGTCAGGCAGTGTACAGTAATCTTCCCTGCCCATTCTCTTTCAGCTATAGGCCAGACATCCTCGAACTGACCCCATTTCCAAGCTGGCCACCACCCCCCATCTTCAGCCTGCCTATGGATCTCTTCAGCCAGCAACTTGTACAGGTTGTCAGGATTCATGAGAAAGAGTGAGTCCGTTGAGGGGGCAAGCCATGAAATTCTAATCTCTCCCAGTGCCTCCGATGTAAGCGGCATAATAGCTTGAATTGTTCGAGTCAGTTTCTTCTCCACATCTGACCTGAGGGGTTCAGGGAGGTATCGATATGCCCTATCCCAGCACATCAGATTGTACAGGCCACCGATGGTTTCCGAGCTGTTCAGGTTTTCCAGGGCGCGTCTGTTCACCTGCTTCAGTAGGCCTTTTGGAACATGAACCGAATGCTTGTGGACGTAGCCTAGTATCTCCGCACTTGGATTTGGCCAGTTCTTCTCCTCTGGAGGGGCTATCTTGATAACATGCCACCATGGCGCATGAGGCTCATCATTGACATCCGGAGATGTAGCTGGCCAATAATCATTTTCAAAGTCATACGTGGACACCAAGTACTTGATTGCACTTTCAATGATAGGGTGGTCGGACTCGAGTCCAAGTTCAGTACAGTATTGGAGCCCCACTGACGTCGCCATTGGTGATGATGCCTTGAGTCTGAAATCCGGCTCGATGGCATTACCAAACCCTCCATCGTCATTCTGGAATTTTGCCAGTTCTTCCAAGACTGTACTAATTGGGCCATTTTCAAAGTGGTACTCATATAGGGCTCGATCGACAGGTCTTGCATTGAAACGCACAAACACGCTGGCCTTCGTGAAGTTCTCCTTTGTAAGCCTCAAGTTTGGACCCCATTCAATGGTGAAACATCACCCATCATAAGCGTGCCGTCTAGATTTCCAACATCATGGCGGGCGTTTCCGTACACAACTTGGTGAATTCGATTGATGTCTTCACATCTCTTGGAACAATCCCTCTCTCTACCACTCGGAAGCCAAAACGTCTGAAGAAGTCCTCAGCGGTTTCTGTAAGTAGAAACAGTGTTTTGATTCCCTTCTCTCGGGCGTCTTTTATTATCGCCTCGGTAAGGACGGTACCCAAACCTCTTCCCTGATATTCTGGGGCTATTGCCATCGACCTGAGCAAAGCAGAATTGCCATATACCTCCAAGCCTGCGCATCCCAATGGTTCGAAATTCGACTCATTGTCATTGCCCTTTAATGTCAAGAAATTCGAGATGTGCTCCTTCACTCCCTCAACAGGAAGATCCACATCATTGAGGAGACTTAGAATGGAACTAATTTCTGATGGATTTGTTCTCTCAACCCTATAGCCAGTTGCCAATACATCCAACCTCTTTTCATCCATGATACAATATCAAATGAATATCTTTTCCTAGGCAAGAGGACTTTGGTTGCGGCGATTGCTTCTTCAGATTACATTTGAAAAAGACCATAAAATGAATTATGATGCATCTTCCCGTTAATTTGGTGCCAGCTTTTCGGAAGGCTTTTTATCATCAGCATATAGCATATCTATTACTCGCCAAGGTGAACTGGGGATGGTATCAGTAGTTATTCTTATTCGGGCCGAAGCGGGCGCCATCTGGGAGGCCTGCCAAGCAATAACTGAAATTGAAGGAATCGAGCGGGCCGATGTGGTCACAGGGCCATATGATATGATTGCCTATGCTGAGCTTCCCTCAGTTGAGGATCTCAGAAAGCTGATGCAGACACTCCACACCGTTGAGGGGATTAGCCGTACAGAAACCTGTGTTTCTATTTAGATCCATTGCGGCCCCTCATTCTGCTTAGCTACAGAGGAAGTGTTATTACTAAACCCCATTAACAATAGTTAAAGGAGTTGTTGTAATGACAAAGCCGCTTGATGTTGAGATAAAGCAGGTCACGCTCATTCGAGCGAGTCCGGAGAAGGTATATGATGCCATAGCAACTGGGGAAGGCCTAGACGCCTGGTTCACTTCAGGTTCCTTTGTCGATGCTCGTCCAGGCGGGAGAATCAAATTCGTCTGGAAAGATTGGGGGCCTGACAAGTACACTACTGAATCAGATGGGCCAGTTTTGGAGGCTGAACGTGGAAAACGGTTCGTATTCCAGTGGAATCCCGACCATGGAAATCCCAAGCTAGCAACTACTATTGAGATAGACTTTGAATCGGTTGACGAAGGAACTGTTGTACGCCTCCGGGAGTACGGTCATGAGGACACTCCAACCAGCAGAGCTGCATTGGCTGAATGCGCTGCGGGATGGGGAGAAGCAATTACGTTGCTCAAGTTCTATGTAGAGCATGGTATCACATATTAGCCTGAACTTGAACCGATACAGCTGATTAAAGAAACTCCCCTTCTTGAGGATGTGAGGAATGATAGGCAAAGTCTGTATTGTGACTGGTAGTAACTCGGGAATCGGAAAAGAAACTGCCCTCGCTCTGGCAGGGATGGGTGCTACAGTTGTAATGGCTGTTCGCGATCCACAACGAGGCGAAGAAGCACAGGCTGAGATCATCAAACGGACTGGAAAAGACACAGTCGACCTAATGCTATGTGATCTCTCATCTACAAAGTCCATTCGACAATTTGTGGAGGAATTCTCCGCCAAGTATAATCGATTGGATGTACTGATCAACAATGCAGGGGCTGCATGTCATGAACGCCAAGTCACGGAGGATGGCTTTGAGCGGTCATTAGCAGTCAACTATCTTGGCCCCTTTCTTCTGACCAGAGAGTTGCTGCCGCTCTTAAAGCGCAGTGCCCCATCTAGAGTAATTAACCTCTCATCCGGTCTTCATGCGAGAGCAAAGATTGACTTTGACGATATTCAGAGCGAACGCAACTACAAGGGGATGCGTGTATATGAGAGTACCAAGCTAATGATTCTCATGTATACCTACGAACTTGCGAGGCGTCTAGAAGGGACAGGAGTTACAGCGAATGTGGTTCTCCCGGGCTTTGTGGCCACCAATCTTGGTGCTAACATGGGTGGTCTGCGTAACAGAATCATGTTCAAGCTTGTACGGCCGTTTCAAATCAATGCACGGAAGGGTGCTGAAACCTCAGTCTATGTGGCTACATCTCCCGAGCTTGAAAGCGTCACTGGGCGATGTTTTGCCAAGAGTCAGGAAAGACTCTCATCGGAGGAGTCTTACGATGAGTCTGCGCAAAAGAAACTCTGGGATGTTGCTGAAACTCTTCTGGGCCTTTGATGCTCAAATAGTCTGTATGAAATCACCTCATATACCCCACATGTTCTGAACTCTCTTGACAACATAGTTCAAAATAACCTCAGGTGAAATCATGACTGAGAAGAGCAGACTACGCATTGAGGCCGAAGAAATTATTGAAGACCTAGATATAATGGGTCTGCTCAATGCTTATGGTTATGCTCGAATAGTGGGAAGTGTTGCACTGGATCTCATTGTCAAGAGGGACATCGATATCCATGCTCTAGTTCTACTCCGCGATACAATGGACATGGCGCAACACCTTATGGCTGTCCTGCTCAAGGCAGAAGGTGTTGATGAAGTAAGTGTGAAGGACTATCGTGAAAGGGCATCGCTGAAGGTAGGAATTGAAGAATACCAGGGTGAATCAGGACCTTGGAGCATTGACATCTGGCTGACGACAGATGTGAGTACTACCGGCTTCGCTATGATCGATGAGTTGGAGAAATCTCTCGATGAAGAAATGCGTGAGGTAATTCTCAACATTAAACGCCATTATCACATTCGTGATCTTCTTCAGGATGGTCTCAGTAGTCTTATCTACAGAGCTGTGACAGAGGGTGGGGTTCAAAACGCTAATGAGTTCGAGCAGTGGCTAGCAAGAACTCAGCTGAGGAGGCAGGATAGGGAGAGTATTTTGTCATCACTGACACAGCGGCCAAAGAAGCCTCCAAAGGACACCAAAGAAACCCGACTTAGCCCGTAATGCCTCTCAGGACTCTTAAATACTCGAGCTACTAGCCAGAAGTTCACTCTGCAGGGTGACGGTGATACGTTTGTGCAAATGGTGCTTCAAACACGGTGATGGCGGCAAGTGGTACGAAAATGCCAGACTATATTCCAATGAATTAGCTGATGAGTACAATGCCAGAGAATACCTCGAGGAGCAGTGGAAGAATATGGAAACCCTGTTCATTCGCAAGATCCTTGGTTTCAATTCAATCGGCCTTGGTTACAAGATGCAGATGCCAATCATCGGTCGAGTGATTAGGTGGGCTGTGGAGAGGCAGATTCACAGCGAGAGCAAGAATCGAAATCCAGTACGAGCTGATGGCCACTTTGGTCAAGTCATTCCGTTGGAGGATGCTCAACACATAATGGGAAATCTTGCGGCTGAGCCGATAATCAAGAACTACTGCGTATGTCGATGGATGCAGAGAGGAGTGAAGGATGCCGTTTGCATCAACTTCGGTCAGCTTTCTGGGGTTATTGAGAAGCATACGCGCTACATTCCTGAGAATGTGAAATATAGACTAGACCGTGAGGAGGCAATTCAGGCCCTCCAAGAACAGAATGAGAAAGGCTACGTTGCATCTGTGTGGTTCCAGCCTGTTCCATACATCAATGCCATCTGTTCCTGTGAAACTCCTGAGTGTGGCGGGCTGCGTCTAAGAAACGACTTCAATCTTGAAACAGTATACAAGGGTGAGTACCTCATCAACATTGACAGAGACTACTGTCAGGGTTGCCAATCTTGCGTCAAGATGTGTCAGTTCAATGCCCTCCGTTATTTGCCGTCTATTAAGAAGGTCATAGTGGATCTCGACAAGTGCTTTGGGTGCGGTGTTTGTAGGCATGCCTGCAAGCATGATGCCCTGAATCTTGTACCACGCGAGTCAGTACCTGGACAGGCAGGGAAGTATTGAAAGGGGTGATATGAGATGGGGAAGACAAAGATTACAGTAGACTACACAAAGTGTCATACCGGAGCTAGTACTGATCCACGCGAATGTAGGAAATGTCTCTACATATGTGACCCCTCCGTCTTTTTGATGCATCCAACGCTTGAGGATGACCACCCAGATCCACATAATCCTGAGATATGGCGGATTGATGCGATTTGGCTATCGAAGTGCACTGGCTGCATGAAGTGCACAGAAGTCTGCCCTGAACAGGCAATCAAGGTGGTACCTGGAAAGACCCTCTACGAGATGCAAACAGGTCACTGATTCAGAGTCGTAATCGGTCTAAATTATACGCGACTTCTCACCAGATACAACAGAGCTCTCTGAAGAGAGGGCTTTCCACGAATGTGCTGGGCTAGATGAGAAAGGCACTGGTGCCTGAGTGACTTTTCACTCATTATACAACATAGCATCTGAAGATGGTCATTCTCTCACTTTGATGATTCATGTGGTCTCCCTTTTAGAATGCAATTGGTAGCATTGAGGCTAGAACCCAACTGAAGAATACAGCATTTACAATGGCTCCAAGCCAGTGCTGACCGGTCAAATGATGACTCCAAAGAATCATTATTGTTGAAATGACAAACCAAGGAGCAAAGGCATAGAAGAACAGGAATGAAAAGCCAAACAGACCTGGCAGGAGCGGAAGTCCCGTAATCATACCGTAGCCATATTGCAACACTAGGAGAATGAAATAGGGGCCGCATTTGATGAGAATCGCATTCAGCGTCCAATGAATTTGCGTTCCTATCCATGTTTCTCTAGCCTTGGTTCGCATTGCCCCGACAAACCATGTGCTTTCGACATAGAAGTATACAAGAAATGGGATGATATAGATTGGGACCATGATGGCGCGTGCTACAGTCAGATCATTGAATCCGGGAAGGAAACAGCGGAAATCGAGGGCGAGTCCCAAATCAACAAGAAGCGTCCAGACATACATCCAAGCTGCCAAGACAGTTGCCAAGAGAAAGGTCATGGCTAAATATCTAGGAGCATTATTGCCTGCCAGTCCAATTTCTGATATCATCTGTGGGCGCTTCCGTCTTATCAGCTTCAAGATCAAGAAAGAAAGTAGACCACTGCCTAGAATCCATAATGATATTGAGTCTCCATATGACTGCGGGAATGGCAGAAACAGGCCTAGGCCGAGCAAAGGATAGAATGCCCCCAGTCCTATTGCTGCGTATATAATTCCCAGTCCTAGGAACGCTCGATTATCTATTGTCCGTCTATTTGAGGAAGTCCCTCTAAGCTCGCGAAAAGGCGAAAGACCAATCAGAATCGCCAGTAGAGGGAATTGAGTGAGAACTAGTCCAAGCAGCCCAATGAATCCACCAGTAAGCCAGAGAGAATAGATTTGGTCCCCAGATGCAACCCAGTGAGAGTCCTCTAATCCATCTTTGAGTCCATCTTTCATCCATTCAACGCTCTCAGACACTATTAGGGGGTCTATGGTTTCGAAGAGATGGTTCGTCCGAGCAAGGGCAATTCTGCGTGCGGTATTGTCGTTAAAACTGCCGTAAGTGACACCTGCCTCAATTCCTGTGACTCCAAAGAATTCCTCCAGTATTGTTAGATTATGGGGGTAAGGAGAGAGAGCATCAAACTCTCCTATGGCTAGTAGGGTATTTGGGACATAGGGCACTTCGCTCCGATTGAGCCCGCTTCCTACCAACACAAGAGCATCAACAATGACAGATGATTCTTCAATAGCACTCCAGGCAATTCCACCCCCCATGCTATGTCCAACTAGACCCATCGCGGAAATGTCTACGTAGTCAAGACCTGCAAGATAGTCTAAAGCGGCAGCTCCACTTCCAGTCCCCGGATCTGAGTTGCCATGAGAATTCGCATCAATCGTCAAAACTACAAACCCTCGTCTTGATAGCTCTATTCCAAATGCCATGAGCCATTCTTTGCATTGAATCACGCCGTGTATCACTACCACACCAGGCAGTTGATTTGTGTCTGTAGCGTAAACTGGTCGTTGTAGTGTGCTATGAATCCAAGAACCATCTGAGGTTTGGAAATCAACTTCAGTCACATAGACTGTTCCAAATCCACTTTGAACACTGGCAGCCAGTGCAACGCCTGAAAGCATGATTAGAATGCTCACAATCAAAACGAGATATCTGGGTCTGAGTTTTGACATAATCGAATATCCTCTACGGGTTTTATTGAATCGGGTTTCCCTGAGATTTATCTCCTGTGATTACTCTAGTCAAGTATGCCTGAGTGGGAAGACATCTTCGAGGAAAAGGGGAGGGTGTTTACAGAGCCCCATCAAGACATGGAGAGAGTTGTCCAGGTCTTTCAGGAACATCACGTGAAGAGGGTCTTAGATGTCGGATGTGGGTCTGGTCGTCACCTAGTCTTTCTTTCTAAGAACGGCTTTGATACCTATGGGTTTGATGTATCTCGGAGTGCCCTCTCCCTTGCCCAGAAATGGCTTCAAGAAGAGGGCCTTCAAGCAACAATAATTAGGCATCAGATGGAGGAAAGATTTCCATATGAGGACTCGTTCTTCGACGCCGTAGTATCAACACAGGTGATTCATCACAATCGAATGCGCGAGATTCTTTTCACAGTCGGTGAGATTGAGCGGGTCCTCCGCTCTGGTGGTGTCCTCTTTGCTTCTTTTCCAATATTCTCCGAGGTTCCAAGCGAGGGGGACAAAGATTGGAAACTAGAAGAGATTGAACCAGGGACCTATATCCCTCAACGTGGCCCAGAAGCTGGGATACCACATCATTACTTTACCGAAGAGGAGATCTACGAGGTCCTCTCGAATTTCGACATTAAAGGCATTCAAATTGATGAAACAAGACACAGATGCGTTCTTGGTTTCAAGAAGTAGCTAATTCACTTCTCCAATCCAAAAGTCGGAAAAATGAGTTCCTTCACCTTTTCGATGGTTTCATCCACTGCTCTCCTCACCTTTGATTCATGCTCTGCATACATTCTCTGAGGCCGGTCAGTCCATCCTCCTCGTTTCACCTCGAAGCCATGTTTGTGGCATAGCTCTATCCATTCTGCTGGAACCAAGGGCGGTAGTGCGATGTCAGCTAGGTCTGCAAGAAGCACGGTCCAGACTCGTGCAGCAGTGACCGGATGATATCCGCCGCCGCCTACAATGACCAGTTTCTTGTTTCCTAGATGCGCCAGTTGGCGTACAGTCTTCGATAAGCGATGATATGTGTCAAGATTCAGAAGGAGGTCTGAGAGCGGATCATCCATGTGAGCATCTGCACCAGCATTCCAAAACACCAAGTCGGGCTTGTAAGCCAGCCATATGGGTACAACGAGTTCTTCAAAGGCCTTCCAATATTCGAAATCGTCAGTGAGCGGAGGCAATGGAATGTTCACAGAGTAACCCTTTCCTTCACCAATTCCAATCTCTTCTGGTCGCCCAGTCCCAGGATAGAAGCCCATGCTCAGTTCGTGAGTTGAGATAGTCAGTACCGTAGGATCATGATAGAATGCTTCTTGTGTTGCGTCACCATGATGGACATCGGTGTCCAAGTACAACACCTTCTTGCCGGGATACTTCTCTTGAAACTTCTTGATTGCTACCACTGTGTCATTTAGATAGCAGAATCCTCCGGCATTCGAGCTATAGGCGTGGTGAAACCCGCCGATGATTGACATCGCGTCTTCGAATTTTCCATCAGCGACGCCCATAACTGCATCAATAGTTGCACCTACCGGATAGCTTGCGTATTTATCCACCTGATGGAACACTGGACACTCATCTGTGTCAAGGCCGAAACGCGAGGAAAATGCAGACCCCATGTTGCCGAACAGCTCCAGAGTTTCGATGTATGAGGGGTCATGATAGAGCCCCAGCTCCTCGCGAGTGGCTAGCCTCATCTGATGCAAGGAAATCCTGTCACTCTTAATCAGCCCTGACATGACTGGCAAACTCCAAGTTATATCAAGCCGGGGTCTGTTCCAGAACGGGTTCGGTTCTATCCTCATGGTGTCCAGCTCGTCAATCCCGTCCATCTTGAGCAGTTCTTCGGGACTGAACACAGCTGTTAAGTTGGACAAACCTTCTCCTCCATCATTGAGTGGAGTGTCAGGACTGGATATTTAGTTGATATTATTTCTGGTGTGCCAACGTTGGGTTTCAATTACTTTTGGTGGGTCCTTCTTCTAGCTATAATGAACCAGACACCACTTCGAAACGCTCATTATCCCAAGACTCGTGAAGTGCTATTCATGTCCAAGTTCAATCTTCTCAAACAAACACTTCTTGGAAACCTAGGGGAGACCATACCAATCTCAATCTGGAAACATCACCCGGAGAAAGACCGGACACCTGAGGGGCTTTCAACAGAGGAGATTGCATTCCACAAGAAGTTCAACCATGACCTCCTAAAGGTTTCATTTCATGGAAGATATCCAGTGGTTGACTGGGGATGCGAAGCAGTCTATGACGGTGCAATCTCGGGTTCTACCACCTGTGAAAGATGTGTGATTCAGGAGGCCAGCGACTGGGAGGTCTTGGAACCACTCGATGTCAACAGTGGTGAGTTCGGGCAACAGGTCCATGCGATTGAACTGATACAGAGATATGCACAGGACAAGGTCCCCACCATGGCAACTGTATTCGACCCTTCAATGGTGGCGGATAAGCTTAGCGAGAGGCCATTGACAGATTACATGGATGAAAACCCAGATGTTCTCGAGACAGTCCTTGAGATGATAGCAAATGTAATGATTGACTTCGCAAGGGCAACCCTTGAAGCCGGGGCTGATGGGATTTTCATCGCCACACAGCATTCCACACACGCATCAGTGACAGATGACCAATACAAGAAGTTCGTCTATCCGTTTGATTCAAGACTAATATCAAAGATCCGAGGAAAGGCCAAGTTTATAGTGATGCATCTTCACGCCAAAGAAGAGAATGAGAAGATTCGATTTGAGAAGATTGCAGCCACACCAGGTATAGATGCGTTGAATTGGGAGGACCAGAGTGCAGCCCTCACGCTTTCTGATGGAAAGAAGAAGTCAAGAAAGACCGTCATGGGTGGAATTGACCACAATGGCATCTTCAGAACAGGGACCCCTGAGGAGGCTGAGGCGCAGGTCTTAAAGGCTGTTCGAGAGGCAGGACTAAAGCGACTGGTGGTCGCCCCCGGATGTGTAATCACTATAGACACGCCCATGGAGAACATACAAACGGTCGTAGACTCTATTCGGTCAATCGCTCCTTGGGCTAAGGAGTGGGAGGTATACTCTTGACCAAGAACCGAGATGTGGCCCTAGCTCTCAGAGAGATTTCTCTGCTCCTACAGATTGAAGGAGAGGACAAGTTCAAGCATCTTTCATACGCCAGAGCGGCAAGATCTGTCACGGGACTGGGAGAGGATATAGAAACCATCAGAGGAAGAGGTGAGCTCCAGCAGATTCCGGGTGTGGGTAAGGCAATCGCACAGAAGATTGAGGACTTCATTGATACTGGCTCAATCAAATTACTGAACGAGCTTAGGGAGCGAATACCGGTGAAAGTCTGGGAGCTTGAAGCAATTCCGGATGTCGGTCCAAAAACAATCAAGCTGCTATATCAGGAACTGGGCATCACCGACCTTGAATCGCTCGAGAAAGCACTCCATGAGGGCAAGCTCGAAGGTCTGAAGGGTATGGGCAAGAAGACCATTGCAAATATGCAGGAGGGAATAGCAATTGCTCGATTAGGGAAGTCAAGAACATTGCTCTCCGACGCTATGTCAGCAGCAGAGGGCGTTGTGGCTAATTTGCGTAAACTGACTGATGTGAAGCAGATTGAGATAGCTGGTTCATTACGCCGACGAAGAGAAACCATTGGCGATATCGACATCCTTGTGGATGCAGACGATGGGGCTAATGTTATGGCAGCCTTCATTGGCAGCGAAAATGTATCTGAGGTCCTAGCTCATGGCCCAACTAAGTCTGCAATACGAACCACAGACGGTCTGCAGATTGACCTAAGAATCGTTCC
>JBHLRP010000060.1:0-18357 GCA_048882485.1 Candidatus Thorarchaeota archaeon | reverse complement strand
TGAGCATGACAAGCTTCAGCTCCGGGCATCCCTCCAGTCGCCAGTCCTTGACCGTTGACCCATTGAGATTCAGTACTTCAAGGCCCGGACACTCTGACGGTAAGATGAACCTGCCGCCATTATCAGGCAATCTAAGGATTCGTAGGGATGGACTCCCGTCTAGAACACTGAGGTCTATTGGATGTACGAGAGAATAATTACCTTCCATATCGATCTCATAAAGGGCGGGGCAGTCAGAGGGAAGCACAAAGTGTTTGATGTTCCCATAATTCCTATATATTCTGATGCCCTGTAGAGTCGGGCAGCCATCCAGTGAACTGAGGTCGATGAAGTCTAAATCATTGCATTGCTGAACACTGAGACACTCGACACCTTCACCTGCCAGTTCCCCAAGCGGTGCTACTCCCCCATCCGTACTATTCATGATAGAAGGGGTTGAGGAGTCGATCCGCCCTTTGAAACCTTTTATGAGTGCATGCTTCTCTCTGGTAGGATTAAAATACACTCTGCGGCTCCCAAACCCATGTTTGGGTCGATGTTTACTTAAGAAGGAAAGAAACTCTCTGTCTCTAGACTCTATGTCTTCTCTTGTATCTTCTGATGACTTCTTTCTCGATGTATCCCTCATTCTTCTCTCATATCATAAGAGAACATGTTGCCTTATGATTGTTTTTTGAGTTGGGTCGAAGCCAACAACATCTACTATCAAGAAAGGTAGTGCAACTACAAGGTCCGCATTTCTCATTCTTGATAAGACAAATATGACTGACATGATCAATACTTCTGTTAGAATGCCAATAGCCCAAAAACTACACTATCAGGTATAATGAATTAGATTTTGCAAAAGAAGGTGAATTCCGGAGCAAAAGCCCCGGAATGGTGTTATTAGATTAGTCTTGATAGCCTTTCATGTATCCCTCACGCTGCTTCCACTTCTCTTCGAGGCGCTGCATGATGGTATACATTCTGTGAGTGTAAGGCCATGCATCATCGAACTTGCCTTGGTTCATATCTCCAGTGAACTCCTCAACGACGTCATTGATGTCACCAATGTCATTTATGATAGTGGCATCGAACTCGTACACCATGTCGAGCTCCTTCTCGTTGATCTTTTCTTTGGAGCCCCAAGCGGCATAGCCATAATCAGCATAGCGGATGGATGACTCAACCTTGTCCGTGAGAGCCAGCATGCGGTCGAAGGTCTCCCACGTGTTCTCTAGATTATAGTCTACGACCATAGTCTGGAGCTTCTCAAGATCCTGCTTGACGAGTCGAAGCTGGTCGGCCATGAACTCGCGTAGGACTTTGTCCGCGGCGCGGCGTTCTTCCTTTTCCTGGTAGCCATGCCACCCCGGAATGTAGTGGGTTATCAGTCCGAAGAACCCACCTTTGATGTCCTTGGCAGCTTTCTTCCGAATCCGCTTCGCAATGGGGTCAGTAATCTTGCCCATAGAATTGATTCTCCTGAATGATTATGCATCCCTACTACCTAAGTTGTAGGGCTGTATACGGAGTCGTACTCTTCTTCGTATTTAAACAATGTCACTAGACGCTACTCCGTTCCCGAATCACATTTCGGGCTGATTGATATGCAAAATGAAGAACTGAGCTTTGAGGAATATGCTAAAGCCATCCTGCAATACTACTTGATTGAGCCAAAGGGGCAGTTCAAATGTCAAACGCATCTAAGCAAAGCAATCAGATGTCGATTCTTTTGGCATTAGTCCTAGTCATGTTGCTTGCTCCTTTGGGAATGGTGGTCCATTTCTTTGACATGGGATATTGGTATGCCAACGTAATGTCAATGTCATGGATTGTGAACTTCGAAACAAATGGCATCTTCTTCAGTCTTGATCCAATAATGATTCTTGCCACGTTGCCTTTCTCTTTCATGCGGATAGGATTTGTATACATGATATGGAGGGCATATGAAGGAAAGACCACAGCACATCGAGCACTGAGGAATGGTGTTACAATGGAGCTTTGGTTCTCTCTTCTCTTCTACCTGCCCTATCTGATTGCGCTCGTCCTAACGCCGATGGTTTTCATGTTTTGGCCATTGGCAAAACCGTTGCCAATTCTTTTATTGAGTGGATGGCTGGCTCTTAGATTGCACCCCCCAGTTGAACCTATCACATGGGTCGATGATCAACAGCCAGTGAAATGGTGGGCGGAGGCATCAAATCAAGAATCCGATGTTGAGTCATGGCAAATCCTTTCTATCTGAAGACTTGATAAGGAAGTCATTGCCCTTCCAGAGTCCTGAATGTGATCAAAATGGGAAACCAATACAGACTGTCTAAGATGACCTGGCCTGAGGTTGAAGAGCGTCTCCAAGAATGTGATACGGTGATAGTTCCAATTGGCTCTGTGGAACAGCATGGTCCTGCACTCCCGCTTGACAATGACCACTTCATTGCCCAACGAGTTTCTGAGATGGTGGCCGAGCATCTGTGGCCTGACACCAAGGTGACAATCACTCCACCCATTGCCTATGGATATTCACCTCATCATATGGACTTCAAGGGCACCATCACGCTTCAGGAGTCAACACTGGCAAACGTGATCGTTGATGTCTGTGCTGCATTAGCGCAGCATGGTTTCTCCAAGATTGTCTTGATCAATGGACATGGAGGCAATGAAACAGCTATCAGCATGGCTCTGCATATACTTCGTGATATGTCAAGCGCAAAGGTGTACCATATAGATTGGTGGACGATGGCAGCAGATACAATAAAGGAGGTAGCAACTCCTCCAGTGTTCCATGCATGTGACCTGGAAACATCAGTCGCGTGGCATTTAGGTCAACGCATTGTTGAGGACAAGCTTGTTGATGAACCGGGGAGGCCAATTGTCAAAGGCTTTATTGAACCAAATATGGCGTCAGATGCCCCCAGGGTAGGTATCTCTTGGGTGATGAAGGATTTAACCGATTCTGGCGTTGTGGGTTATGCTACAAGGGCGACAAAAGAGAAGGGCAGCAAAGTTGTTGCGAAGGTAGTTGAAACCATTGAAGCTTTCATCAGGAAGATAAACGAATAATCTGCCAACTAAAGGAATTTTATCTCCCTTGAGTTCAATCATTGAACTTGTCGTCGCTTCAATATTCCAACACGCCTGTATGCATGGTCATCTTCCATTCGTTTCCAACCTTGGAATAGACTTTGCAGACTCTCCCCTTCCAATGATTGTCATTTCCCTCTCTATCTTGCCAGAGCGTGTCTATATCCAATACTGCGAACGCCCCATCTCCTTGTTCTGATATCTCTATTTTTCTCAACTGCCTAATATTCCGAATCAAGTCATGAGTGTCAAAGAGGGTCTGATAGCTTTCCTTCCATCTTTGATAATCAAATCTACCAAGCTCAAAGATCCACTTCATCGGGTCGTGAGAATGCACGTCCATTGGCCATGGCCACACCATGTCGGGATGGAATATAGAGAGAAGGAGTTCAACATCCTGTGTATCCCAGGCGCGGGTTTCTCTATTGACGATTTCCTCTATCTCCTTGCGGATGGATTCTATCTCGACCATCTTTCTTCATCCTCAAAACACTCTATTGCCCCATTCTTTCAGCAAGCTTCTTCACTAGCTCCAGCAAGGAAATAATTTCATCTTCAGAAAGATGACTCAACGACTCGTCCATCTGCTTCATGGTGGAATTTCTAAAACGCTCGTGGGCACGTCTACCAGAGGATGTAACCTCAAGGACAACCGTTCTTCTATCTGATGGAGCTTGGTCACGCTTGATATATTTCTTATCAACGAGTCGATCTATTATTCCTGTCGCAGTGCTTGGAGGTAGGGAGAAGTTTGTGACGATATCCTTCATCCGACAGTTGTCTAGCTCTGAGATGAAGTCTAGAATCATGAAACTGTCCAAACTTAGATGCCTATCCCCTAGAAACCATCTCACTTTACTTAATCTGCGAAGGGACTCCACAAGCTCATACATCAAATCCTTTCTCCTGCTCAGGGTGCTTTCACCACCTTGCTGACCGCTCTACCTTCTGAAGAATATATCGTAGGCGTGTGATTCACACCCAAAATATTCGATATAAGAATATTTCGAGTATCGAAATATTTATATCATCAGCACATTTGTCTGACCTATGAGAGTTTTGCTTACGGGGGCATTTGGAAACGTTGGCGAAAGCACCCTTCTTTCATTGTTTAAAGCAAATCATGAGATACGATGCTTCGATATTGAAACTAAAGCAAATCAGAAGAAAAGGAAGCAGCTCTCAAAGATTGGGATGTTCGAAACATTATGGGGGGATGTACGAGATTCCGAAATGGTACAGCAAGCTGTCGAGGATATTGAATGCATTATTCATCTAGCCGCTATACTGCCTCCAGTTTCTGATCGAGATCCCGAATTCACTAGAAGTGTCAACCTTGATGGTACCAGAAATCTTGTAGACGCTGCAATTAAGAGGAATGACTCCCCAAAATTCGTCTATTCCAGCTCCATTGCTACCTACGGACATTGTTCTGGTAGGGGCCCCCCAAAGAAAGCCACAGATCCCCAAATCATTACTGATGTGTATACAGAAACCAAAATCAAAGCGGAGCAATACATCCGTGCAAGCATTCTTCCCTGGACGATTCTTCGGTTCGGAGTGGTCCCACCACTCAGCATGAATTGGTTCAAATCTGCCCTCGATCCATTTGTCTATGATATACCATTAGAGCAGCGTCTTGAGTTCGTTCACTCCCGTGACATCGGGTTGGCGGTTGCAAACGCTGTAGACGCACCTACAGACGGTAGAATTCTTCTTTTAGGGGGAGGTGAAAGCTGCAGGATGACTTACCGGGCTTTCATGATTGGTTATCTCGATGCACTGCGTATTGGAATGCTCCCAGAGTCTGCATTCCGAGTGCCTACTTGCGAAGAAGACTACTTCCACACTGACTGGATGGATACAAGTGAATCCCAAGCTATCCTCAATTTCCAAACACGAAACTTTAGTGACTATATAGATGAGCTATCTCGTGCAATAGGACGCTTAAGATATGCGATGAGATTATTGCGTCCCTTGATACGGCGTTATATGCTTTCCAAGTCGCCCTACTACAAGAGTGCCTCCTGAACGGGGCGCAATTCGCATATTGCCCACGCTTTTCGCGCTTCCCAAAATTGGACTGAACTTCCTCAGAACTTGTTATTAGGGAGATATGGACTAGAATACAGAAGTCACCGGAGGCTGAGAGATGACTAAATTCCTTGAAGATAAGCGGTTCTACGGATTAGTCGCACTATCAATAATACTAGTAGCCATTGCCATTATAGTGCGGTGGTATGATGTGACACTCAGCATGTATATTCTGGGCGGGTCGTTGATTCTAATCGCGTTTATGAGCTATCTTCTCTTCGGTCCGCCGGCAACTGCACCAGACAGCAGAAAGCCGCGAAAGAAGAAGTTTGAAGAGATACCCGAGCCTAGGCCTGATGAACCAGAGCCTAAACCAAAGCCCAAGCCCAAACCAAAGCCGGATCAGAAGCACGCTGAGAAACATACTCCCGAAGTTGTGGAACCCAAAGTCAGTCTCAAGGAATTGCCCATTGAAACGATTGAGGGTATAGGGGAAAAATACGGAAAGATGCTTCGGGCAAAGGGATTCGATTCTGTTGATGATCTCATCAATGCTGATCCCGTCAAAGTAGCTGAAGTGACAGATGTCAGCGTGTCAGTTGCCAGAAGATGGATTGCCATGAGCAGGTTTGCGTGGCTTGATGGCATATCTGAAGAAGATGCAGAGGCAATAGTATTTGCGACTGGCATAAAGACAGTCAAGGCACTATCGAGAGCGAATCCAGCGGAATTGCTTGACAAGATCAAGAAGGCTTTGGCTGAGGGTGATGTGCGAATCCCTGCAGGATATGAATTCACTATCGAGATGGCTGAGAGATGGGTGGAATCAGCTCAAAAGGCATTGGACTGATTCCGCTGTTCAATCAATCTGCTCTTCCTCTCTGAACGAGAATCAAAGCCTCGATGAGTGCAACAAGGCCAAGAATACCTGCAAGCATTAGAAGAGCAAGGTTCAGAGTTGTGGCCGCAGCTCCTACCCCCTCCGCTTCCAGACCCGACGTCAAAGACCCCAGGTTATAGGTCATCAGCGCAATATAGTCTTCGAGTTCTTCAAAGAAGATTGCTCTACACCACACCAAAGGTAGATTATAATCATCAGCCAGTTGCTGTGCATACTCTCCACCTGCTTGTAGTTTCGCAACATCCGATCCTAGAATGAGGCTGACATCCCCTGCGCGAATGGCTTGTTGGACCTCAATCAGCTCAATTCCTGAGATAAGGACCTCGTCTACTTGAAGGACTGCATCAACCTCAATACCGAAAGCCTCCGCAATGTATGCCTCAGCTGGGGTCACAACAATAGCATGCATCTGAGTGAATGAATAGTCCGCATCGGTAGACTCCACCAACTCCATGAATGCCAGAACATCTTCAGTGAAGCCATCAAAATTGTCTTGCCATATTGCAGAGAAGCTGGCGTTGAGATTGGAGAAGGCAGAGCGAGTTGCGTTGGCTACTGCAATTGCGTTTTCTGGCAACAGCCACCAGGCGTGTGGATTGCCTTCGTGTTCATGCTGTGCAATAACAGTGCCATTCTCTTCATGATTTCCTGGCATATTAGAAAGTCTTGCGCCGAAGTCCTCATAGCTTTCCAAAGCTAAGTCGTCATGCAAGGTGAGAAATGGCGTGTCAATAACAGTCAGAAGATCCTCCTCCCAGGAGAAGTGTCCAGTCAGGACCAAAAGGTCTGCTTCTTCCGCAGCTGCAATGGCTTCAGGTGAGAGCGATGCTGCATGGGGCTCAATGCCTTCTGGAAGCATCACATAAGTGTCGATATGAGACCCTCCAACTTCATTGACGAGACCAGCTAGAGGGGCGATTGAAACAGCAACTCTCACGACAGGCTGCGACTGAGCCGTCGCCTGCGAAGCCATGCCGGCAACAGCAGAAACAACGAGAAAACCAAGAAATGCCAACGAGATTTCTTTTGTCTTCATCCAATCACCCAGTGGACCTTACCCGGAATTGCAGGCTATCTTTCTCCTGTTATGGAACATATCCGTAGATTATTAAGTATTGTTAAATAACTAATAATCAACTTTGAGGTGAGGACAATACCGATAGTCGCAATTTCAATGCCTGATGAGGATCTAGCCAAATTGGAGCGCCTTCAGAAAGAAGGAGGGTTCTCAAATAGATCAGAAGTCGTCAGACATGCTCTTCAGTCATTGCTGGAAGAACATCGAAGCTTGGAAGAATACTCTGGAGATGTCACTCTAGTTGTAACCACAATGATTGCACCTGGCGGGAAAGGTGGCCAACTATCCAAGATTCAACATTCCCATAACAGCCTTATCTCAGCTATGATACACGCTCATTCTATGGATGGGGCATGTGTGGAAATCATGGTTGTAAATGGCGAGGCCAACCAGGCCCGCAAGTTTGTCCAGAAGGTGAGGGCTCTAAAACAAGTTGTTCGAGTTCAGGTCAGTCGTGCAGGAACGTGATTGATTATGTCTGCAACCCTAATTGAGGCAGAGGATCTTGCAGTGAGATATCCTGACGGTGAGATCGCGCTACATCATGTTAGCTTCAAAGTGGAATCTCCAACATTCATGGCAATAATTGGACCAAATGGATCAGGGAAGAGTACACTGTTGAAGACCATATTAGGTCTCATGAAACCGATGAAAGGTCATGTCAATCTAATGGGATATGATTCTGAGAAGGAGCAATCCAAAATCAGAAAGATGGTTCGTTATGTTCCACAGCGAGATCGAATTGGACTAAACGTTCCCATGAAGGTAAAGGATGTAGTTCTTATGGGACGTTTGGTGAAGAAACCCCTGCCGAGGTTGGCATCGAAAAATGATGAGAGGATTGCGCGAGAAGCATTGACTCACGTAGCGATGGATGGCTATTGGGAGCGTCCTTTCCCTGAACTCTCAGGAGGGCAAAGGCAACGAGTATTGGTTGCACGTGCCTTAGCAGGCGAAGGGCAAGTTCTAATGTTGGATGAGCCGTTGGCTGGTACAGACGTAGATAGTCAGGAGCTCATTGTGGAGGCTCTAGGTCAATATCATCAAGATAATGATGTCAGCGTTATAATGGTCACTCATGATTTGAACCCGATACACACACTGGTGCGCGATGTACTCATGCTAAAGAACACTGTCGTTGGCGTTGGTACTCCTTGTGATGTAATGGATCCGAAACTTGTTCAGAAACTCTACGGTCCCACTGCAAAGGTTGTGGAGCATTCTGGCCATCGCTATTGCTTGACTCGTGACACAGGGGCAGATAGACATGATTGACGCTATTCTCCTGATACTTGAGAGTCCTTTCATTCAGAGAGCTATCATTGGAGCTCTCATGATCGCAGTAGTTGCATCAACCAGCGGAAGTTTCTTGGTCTTCAGGGGTCTCTCATTCATGACCGCTGGGGTTGCACATGCGGCCTTAGGAGGCGCTGCTTTGGGTCTCTTTCTACAAGCTTCCGGTATTGCGCCATGGTTTGATCCAATCCTTGGCGCATTGGTCTTTGCTGTATTTGTGGCTCTGGTCACAGGATATGCAGGCGAAACTGGTATCGGTGAAAAAATGGAGGTGGCAGTAGGCGTCTCTTTCGCTTTGTCTATGAGCTTGGCTGTCTTCCTAATGTATTATATTCCTCCAGTTCAAGTCCCAAGTATCTGGGGCTATTTGGTTGGTGACCTTCTTCTCCTGGACAATCTCGACATCGTGATGTTATCGGGGACTGCACTACTCTTGCTCATTATCACAATACTGTTCAACAAGGAATTCATCTACGTGAGTGTTGACATGGAAGGGTCTACTGCACAGGGGTTGAATGCTCGAGCATACCATTATCTCATGTTGATAACCTCGGCGCTCGCCATTGCATTAGCTACAAAAGCTGTGGGAGCTATCCTTGTCTATGCGATTCTTGTAGCACCTGCCGCTGCATCAAATGAGCTACTCAGCTCCGTGCGGGGCGTTCTCATATCCGTCTTCTTTATCGCTTTGGTATCGCAATCTATTGGAATTGTAATCTCGTTGTCTTTCAGGACATCACCAAGCGCTGTAGCTGGAATCTTGGCCGCATTTTCTTATGTGATCGCTCTCCAAATTAAGAAGATGCGAAACCGCGTTCACATTGATGAAGAACTGGAAGAGCTATTGAAGATGGATGCAGAAGTAGCTCAGTATGTCCATACCGAGAGTCATGCACATGAACATGACCATTAGCAGTATCTACTACGGGAACATTTCAAGGAGTATCTTGATTGCACCTTCCACAAATTTAGGACAAGTCTGCTTAAAGTGACCTTTATCAAGGGCAGATTGAAGCTGCTGTGGATCAGCCATATCAAGCCCAACCAAGTCATTGCACATCTGCGAAGAGAACTCTTTTCTGAATCTCTTTAGAAACCTCATGGCGACTCTATAGGTTTCATTCTTGCTATCACCTAGGTTTGATATTGTCTGTCCCATAAGCAATCCAATAGCCAGTACGCCTCCTGTAGCTGCGCCGCAAGTTCTACCTTGAAGGCCAATGCCTCCCCCAAGGCCAGCTGCAAAATGGACTGCCTCTTTGAATGCTAATCCCTTATGTTCCAGGAATGTGAACAAGACAGATTGAGCACAGTTATGGTCATCCCCGAAACGCGAAAGCGCCGCGTCAATTACCTTTTGACTCATCGTTTGTCTAACTCCTTTGAATATACCTTGAAAACGAAATGAAAAACATAATGGAACCTTCACCAACAACATTAACTGCTCACTCGACTATCTCTGCACTTGTCTGAAGGAGTCATGGCCAATGTCCAAACATATCTACACAGGAAAAGGTGACAAGGGCGAAACGGGCTTGTTATCAGGTGAAAGGGTAGGGAAGGACAATCCACGGGTAGAAGCTTATGGTACTGTTGATGAACTTATCACAGTTCTTGGGATTGCGAAGAGTCATTTGGACATTGCATCTGACCCGATAGCAAAGTACACTCATCATATTCAACAGATGCTTTTCTACGTAGCCGCTGAACTCGCCACTAATTCTGAGAATGTAGATCCAGCTAATGACATCATGAGTTTGAAGAGAGTTTCAGGAAATGACGTCACTCAACTCGAGAATATCGCCGATGATCTAACTAAAGAGCTACCTCCTCTTTCCAACTTCGTCATTCCAGGTGGAATACCCGCAGCCGCCTTTCTTCATCAGGCCCGTACTGTGTGTCGCAGGGCGGAGCGAAGAGTCATTAGCTTCTCGAAAATTCAGAAGGTTAATCCAGAGCTAATTCGCTACTTGAACCGGCTCTCAGATTTGCTTTTCGTGATGGCAAGATATGTGAATCAGGTGAAGGGTACGGGGGACTTCATAATATCAAGAGAAGGAGTGTCACATCAGACACGTGAAGAATGAGAGTAGTGCAAATGCGATACGAGTGTGTCAAGGCAAAGTCCCTCCTCTCCAAGCCTCTAAAAGCTGATGGATGGTTCCATGTCAATCGCTCAATGAACGCATATCGTGGCTGTGAACATGGATGTGTTTACTGTGATGGGATGTCAGAGCATTATCATGTGGATCACTTCATGACGCATATCCGCGTCAAGGAAAACGCCCCTGAAATACTTCAAAAGGAGCTCAAGAAGGACGGCTATACTTCTCAAAGCGAACTAGAATCTGAAACCCTATGGTCTTTCCTTGATCAGGATGATGCCATTCGAATTGCTCAGAAGGTGCCTCGCAAGAAGGTAATAGGGGTGTGCGGTGGCGTTAGTGACGGCTATCAGCCTGCAGAGAAGGAGCATGAGGTGACAAGATCTGTCCTACATACACTTCATGATTTTGGCATGCCTGCGTTCGTACTGACAAAATCTGACTTGGTATTGAGAGACCTTGACATTCTTCGGGAGATTCACGAACGGGCTTTTACAAATGTCATGTTTACAATCACACTCCATGATGAGGATGTTCAGAAAGTGTTTGAACCCCGAGCATCTACAACCTCGGAGCGTTTTAGTGCACTAAAGAAAGTTCGAAAAGCCGGTCTATTTGGCGGAGTCATGGCAACGCCATTGATTCCAGGAATCGGCGACAGTATTGAGAACATTAGGAGTCTCGCCAAGGAAGCCAAGAAGGCTGGAGCCGAGTTCATCCAATTCGGAGGGATGACACTAAAACCAGGTAGACAGAAGGACTATTTCCTAAATGTAGTGAAGAAGCGGTATCCGAAACAACTTGCTTTGATTCGTAGCATCTATGCGGATGACCACCCTTATGGCCAGCCAAATTTCAAGCGACTTCCGGTCAGCTTTATGACTCTAGGGTACGCTATCAGTAAAGAAATAGGAATCAAGGATCGTTCTATTCGGCATAAGATTCCGCATGAACATGACGCGAACAATTTGGTTCTTAGTGTGCTATTAGATATCGTCTTTAGAAGAACCAACAACTTGGGCATGCCATGGAGCAGAACAAAGCCCTTCCATGAGCTTGCAGTTCGGATAGAGAGCGGTGTTGAGGACCTCAATGTAGTCCGAGAACGTGGCGAGTTGGGAGAGTATCTTCGCATCAGTGATCGAATGGGTGAAGCAGTAGAGGAGATTCTTGTTCGGGGAACCTGTCAAGTCCTTGAAGAGGCTGAAAGCCGCTTGGATGAATCTTCTCAGAAGCTGATGGAATCGCTGTCTTGATTATATATCTTCAGCTGAATCATTAATAGCACGCCAATTTGGCTTACCATGGATCGTTATGGTATGACCACAGGCTCCTTAATAAACCCAAATTGGGAGGTCATTTACGTCATCATCATTCTTTGTTTTTGCTTTGGGCTTTGGAGTTCTGAGTCCTTCGTCTGGCTCATCGAGAGTCTTCTCTGATTCACCCTGAACTGTGTTCATAGACTTTGCACATGCGGAACTCTCTGAAGAAGATGCATCTCGGTAAGGCCGAGTTCCTAATCCTCAATCCTTTTAGCCTTAGTAAACTATAGTTAGGAAACTTAAGCTAAAGGTGTTAGCTAATGGCACAAGAACGATTCATCGAGAAAGTCTGGAAAAGCAGACCAACAATGGAAGGAGCAGGTGTTCGTTTGAACCGTGCATTTGGATTCTATGAGGTGCCTCTTTTTGATCCGTTTTTGCTGCTAGACGATTTTGGTTCCAATAATCCTGACGACTACATCAGAGGATTTCCCTGGCATCCTCACAGAGGCATCGAGACCATAACATACATGATTGCGGGCGAGGTCCAACATGGAGATAGCCTCGGGAATAGGGGTGCTATCGGGACTGGAGATGTCCAATGGATGACAGCTGGCAGCGGCATCATTCATGAAGAGATGCCCCGAAGGCAAGAAGGCATGATGGCCGGTTTCCAGCTTTGGTCAAACCTGCCTTCTGCAGACAAGATGATGCATCCCAGATATCGCGACATTAGAAGCGACGCAATTCCAGAGGTTGAGCTAGGTCAATCAGCCAAGGCAAAGATTATTGCAGGGGAGATAAACGGTGTTAAGGGGCCGGTACAGGATGTTGTCACAGACCCGGAGTACCTTGATGTAACGGTAAATCCGAATTCTGAATTCAGGCATAGAGTCGAAAGAGATCATACTGTGTTTGCCTATATCTTTGAGGGCGAAGCGTTCTTTGATGTGGATCGGACCAAGTTATGTGGGCTCAAGAATGTCATTCTTTTTGGTGATGGCGAAGAGGTTGTTGTGACAACAGAAGATGAACATGTTCGCTTTCTTCTGATTTCTGGAAAGCCAATACGCGAACCTGTAGCTTGGCGAGGTCCAATCGTCATGAACACCAAAGAAGAGCTACAGGTTGCATTTGAAGAGTATCAAAATGGCACATTCATCAAACATGATCGTGGCGAGTAGGTTTCCAATCGCTAGCTCTGTTTTCTGGATCCTGTGATTCGGAATGATGGAAGTTTAAGAGGTGGGACAATCGCTTGACTGTCCCTGAGTTTATGATATCGTCCCACCAAATCGATGTTCGCTAGGAACCGGGGCAAAGCATCTGTGTACCTAACTGTCTTGATAGGATTGATAATCTCACCATCCTTGACAAGCCACGCTCCGTCCCGTGTCAGCCCGGTCAGCATTCCTTTGGTTGGATCAACTGCATTCTGATAGTGGAAATGTGTTACCAATATGCCATTCTTCGTTTCTTCTACCATCTCAGTGACAGAAGAGTCCCCGTCTTCAATGATTATATGACTGGCATATGGCATGGACTCCCCCCATACTTTGGCATTATGTCCAGTGCTTTCTACTCCATCCTTCCCAGCTGTGTAGCTATCGTAAACTAGGTTCTTTACGGTGCCGGCTTCAACCAATTCGAGTCTTGATTTGGGGAATCCTTCATAGTCATATAGCAATGGTGCATAATGCCGTTTGTCCAATGCATCATCCCACATTGTAAGCTGCTCTGAGAACACCTTCTCCCCAATTCTGTCTCTCAGAAAGCTTCGATAGTCTTGGTAGTTCAATGCACTGAAGCCTGTGCTCATCATGAAATACATGAACCCTCCAACAGCAGCTGGCTCCAGAATTAGTTCATAATCTCCAGGACCGAGGTCAATAGCCTGAAATCCCTCAGCCGCTTTCCTAACAGCTCTTTCAGTCACATCTTCAATCTGCAACTCTCGGAAGTCCATCCGATTGTCTGAAGCCCATCCTGCAGTTTCCTCGGCTCCATCTTTTGCAATGATTGTCAAGTTCAGATTGCTAATGGTGTTTGGCTGGTATGCTGATACTCCTAGGGAGTTGATAATCACTTGTTCAGCAAGGACAGTAGAGATTGCACCTGAAACAGCGGAAACACGTTTGTCAAAGTCATGCGCCGTCTGGATGATTGACCTTGCTGCCTCCGCTCTTTCCTCTGGCGTGGCGTTCGCTGTCGCTTCGCAGACCATATCGTCCACAGTGATTGCGGAAACGCTATCCCTCGGTTCTGGCAAGGAGATGAAGTCATTATCCTCCGCAGAGACTTTCGCCATTCGTACGGCAACCTTAGCTGCTTCCTTGATATCGGCGTCAAAGAATGAGTCAAGTGAGTAGGACCCTTTCTTCTTCCCAATATAGACGAGGATTCGGACTGTTATTCTATTCTCAGCAACATTTTGGTCAATTATGCTGTTTGCGAGTCTTGTCAGAGCATTTCTAAAGCGAAAGACCTCAACCTCAACCTGGCTTGCCCCAGCCGCTTCTGCTTCTCCTAACGCGACGCTAGCCTTTTCCAATAGATCTTCCCTCATGAAGTCCATCTATTGCGCCTCCTCCTTCATTATGCCTATCCTTACTTTGTTGAATCTAGCTGTCCCACAGCCGTGACCAACGTACATTACCTGGAGTGGCTGGCCCTTGCCGCAATTTGGTGTCCCCCATAACTTCCAGTCATCTTTGGATGACGCATCCATTCCGCCCCAGAACTCAGGAGTAATGCCTGTGTAGGTTGGATTTCGATACATTTGTCCAATTTCGCCATTTACTATCTCCCAAGCGATTTCAGTACCAAACTGGAAATTGATTCTCTTGTCATCAATGCTCCAGCTTTTGTTTGTGGACATCAGAACTCCTCTCTTAGTATCCTCGATAATCTCATCACGCTTCCAGCCGTTTGGTTCAAGGTTGATGTTAGTCATTCGAATCAGCGGAATTCTTTGAGGACGGTCGGCACGCATGCCCGCGGAGCTTTCCTCCAAGCCAAGCAGGGCCGCGGTCTCCCGAGAACTCTGATACCCAACAAAGAGGCCGTTCCGAACAAGTTCCACCCGCTTAGCTTTCACACCCTCATCATCATATCCATATGTTCCTAGACCTCCTTCTAATGTGCAGTCTGATACCAAGGTGACTTGTTCGCTGCCGTACTGGAGCTTCCCCAATTGATCTGGAGTCATGAAACTTGTCCCTGCAAAAGCGGCCTCTGTCCCTAATGCTCTATCAAGCTCTGTTGGATGTCCAGTGCTCTCATGAATTTGTAGCATAAGCTGATGCCCATCGAGAAGAAGGGTAGTGACCTCGCTTGGACCCGCAGGTGCTTCTGTCAAGGCAATTGCTTCCGCCGCTGTCCTCTCGGCATTGTCAATGAGATGGTGGTCCTCAAAGAACTCATATCCTTTGGTCGCGAAGTCGCCGCGGAATGAGCCTGGATATGATCTTGTTTGCGGTGGGACTCCGGGAACCACAGCGACACAAGAGATGCCCCCTCCGCATAATACGATTTTCTGTTTGACGTAGGCGCCTTCAAGGCTGGCAAACACCTTGTCCTCCTGTCTGGCCCAGTAGTCTGCGCTTCGCATTTTGATGCTATCACTCTGGTCTTCCAAGCGCTTGTCAGATTCCATCAAGATTTCGAGTTTTTCTTCCGTCGGCACCTTGAAAGGATCTTTCTTGGTCATTGTTTCATAGCTATCCTCTGCAGGCTTCTCGTCAACCAACCTTGCAGCTTCCTTTCTAGTCGTAGCAGAGGCTTTTGCAATTCTTACGGCTAATCTAGCCGCTTCTCTAATGTGCTCTTTCGATGCTTCATAAGAACCAGCAAATCCCCAACCTCCATCGGCAATGGCTCTGATTCCGAAGCCTTTGGTTATTGTCTGAGCAAGGTTCAAGATATTGCCGTTCTTGACCGTGATGTCTTCTGACCGCACAGACACAATTCTGATGTCTGCATAGGTCGCGCCTTCCTTCCTGCATATTTCCAAAGCGGTTTCCGTGAGGTCCTTCAATCCTACACACCGCGTCGGGAGAATCAAGACTTAGATAATACTCTTACTGAACATGGATATATATTTGAAAAAGAAAAACGCGAGAGGTCCGAGATTGGACCTCTTTGCGGTATCTACCAGAGCTGATATTGTCGTTTCACGAAACCTTCCCAGACTCTTGGGAGCTTTGCGATTACTTCATCAGAAATGCTCTCAACTGAGCTCCTGACTTTGTCAATGTCACAATCACCAAAGAGCTCCACGTTGATCGCCTTTGGTTCTGTGATTGGTGCTCCAATCTGGCTGACAATGTAGCAGTAGGCTTGGGTCAGGTCTGGATGCTCCGCAATAACCTTTTCGACGATTTCTCTCGCTGCTACGTTGTAGGTCTTACCGACATGAGACACTGGATTCTTTCCTGCAGCCGCTTCGAGGGTCATGGGTCTATAAGGGGTTATGAGCCCATTAGCTCTATTGCCTCGACCGACTTGACCGTCGTCACCGTGCTCTGCAGAAGTGCCAGTCACAGTAAGATAGAACAGACCTTCCTCTGGGCTGTCAGCAGTGTTGACGCTGACCTCAACCGGAATATCCGTGATCTTGGTTGCAGTGTCCGCAACAAGACCTTGAATGCCTTCCATCACATTGGCGTACTCGTCTGCGTCCTTTGTCTTAGTAGAAATGATTGCTGCTGCAACCTGAAGGTGAATGCTGTCTCCCACTCTTGTTCCCATGATTTTTACGTCTTCTCCGATTTGTGGCCACTTCTTTTTGGTGTAGGCGTGATTCAATAGCTGCTCAGCTTCGAGCACTAGCTGCTCCGTTGGAGAGAGAGGCGCATAACCCACACCAAAGCTTGTGTCATTGGCACGAGGCATCTCTTGCTCGATGTCGAAGTTGCCAACAAGGTCTGTGCTTCCCGCTCTAATCTTGTAATCAATGATGATGTCTGAGTTAACATCCAAGTTTGGAAGATCTCCGCTCAGCCACTCTCTGGTGTGCTCAACAGCAAATTTCCCAACTGGGACCTGTCGCTCGTAGTCCTTATCAACCACATCAACAGCACGGCCGCTGAGAAGAAGGTATATTGGCTCGATGACGTCGCCTCCCCCAAATCGAGCGTTGGACTGCCCTCCAACTAGAAGTACCTTGTCCACGTTATGATGCTGCACTCTCCCGAATGTTTCAAGATAATACTCACTTAGCCTGACAGAAAGTTCCTCTGCCGCTTTATCACAAAGGGTGTCCGGATGTCCTTTGCCCTTGCGCTCAACTATCTCGACTTTGCGCTGGGCTACCGGAATGCCTTCGCCACGCGTTACTTCAATTACCATAGTAAGTCATCTCAATATCTTATTGCTTCTCGGCCGCGACTTGGAATGCATAAAAGGGTTGGCATGAATACACATTCTGAGCACCAAGGGTTATTAAGATAGATTGCTCCAATAACCCAGAGTAATAATCGAAAAGGTGTTTATTGAGTTGTCAGATGAGAGTGCAGATGTACGAGTGAGCAGTGAAGTCAGCAGACTTATTCAGCTGCGACTTGAAGCTAGACTCACTCAATCAGAACTGGCAAAAGCAGTCGGGGTCTCTCAAGCATACATAGCACGAATTGAGAGAGGGACACTGGATCCAAAGCTATCAATTGTAGCTCGAATAACTGACCATCTGACAAGTCAAATAGCTAGTCGTCGCTATCGAGGTCGTTTTCGCGATTTGACCTGTTCAGAGATAATGACTCCAAACCCAATGACTATCGATGCAAGAGACCCCGCTTCCAGGGCTGTCGAAATCATGCTTGAGCATAGTTACTCTCAGATACCCGTTCTCCGTGGCAATAGCATCGTTGGTCTACTTACAGAGTATGATATCATAAAAGACCTGCACCATGATTTGAGTCAAATGTCTGTTCAAGCAGTTATGTCCCCTGAGTCTCCACCAGTAGTATCAGAAACCACTCTAGTTACAGATGTGATTCCACTGTTTGAGGCTCACCAGGCTGTTTTGGTTCAGAATCAGGGACGACTGAGCGGAATTGTCACTCGAGCTGATTTACTCGGCCAGTTATCTTGAGAATATCAACGGAGCACCATGGTGTTACACAGAGAATCAGTTATATAGCCTCAATCAAAGGCTAACATGGAGACTTGAAGTAACTTGGCTGATGAATTCGAGGCATTTGAGGACCTTCGAGACAGCTTAGATACATTCGTAGAACGTTGGTCCAAGATTCAACGCAACTCTGTCAAGTCGATTCAAGCAGTCACTAATACTCTTGTACAGATTGAACATCTTGATGGTCCACTCGGCAAATTGGAATCTCTCCAAAACATCAGAGACAATGCTCGAGGAAAGCTCCTAGTCAATCTGTTCGACAAACTCGTTCCTGCCTTGGAAACCTCCATCAAAGAGTTCACAAAGCTCATGAAGATGTTCGAAACTCTTCGGCACAGGATATCAACTCTTCAGACTATCACCGAGTCCCTCCGTCAAGATGAGAGCAACGACAAGCAACTGGAGGATCTTGTGGGGTTTCTCGACCTCATTGTACTGAGCATCCAAGACATCCTCGATATGTTTGAAGCTGAATTTCTGGT
>JBHLRP010000059.1:0-18668 GCA_048882485.1 Candidatus Thorarchaeota archaeon | reverse complement strand
GGCACGGGAAATCTTCGGACCTGACTGTCCGCCGTACAGGCAAGAGAAGCAGATGTAATTCTAGTCTCAAATCGAGAAAGGTGTTCCCTCTCTAAGCTTCTCCTTCTTTCCACCGATTGACTGATTAGTCATGTATGTTTCCTAATCCTCTGGTGGAGATAAGCATCGAATTTGGGAGGATTTCGTCAAATGGAGCAACCAAATCAGGCATGCTACCATAAGCTGGTCGAGGGATGGAAGGAAGCCGTAATGCTTTGGAACCTGAAATCTATCCTTGAATGGGATAGTAAATCAAACATGCCAAGAGGTGGATACAACCAACGTGGAGAGGAAATGGCAAGTCTAGCGGCGACAATACAGCGCACTTGGATGAACGAGGAAACAGAACACATGCTGCGAGAAGCTGAGAGACCTGAGAATCTGGATACACTTGATCAGATACAACGACGCAACTTGTTCCTCATTAGGCATGAGTATGAAAAGGACGCGAAAGTGCCAGAGGAACTTGCTAGGAAGCGCCAAAAGCAGGCTGCAATGGCATCTAATGCGAGGTTGAAGGCAAAGAAGGAGGGTACATGGAGTCCATTTGAGGACGAGTTCAAAGGGATGTTCATGATTGAAAAGGAAATTGCAGCTTATCACGCTGAGAGCATGGGACTGGATACTCTCTATGATGCGCTACTCGATAGATATCAAAGAGGAATAAGGACAGACGACCTGACAGCCTTGCTCAAAGAGCTTGTCAATTCAGTATCTCCACTGGCAAAGAAGTACGCAATTCTATCAAAAGAGGTTGAAACAGATTTCATGGATAGAAGTGTGGATATCGAGCTCCAAAAGAGAATTGTCAGACACCTTGCCAATTTTGTGGGTTATGACCTTGAGTCTGAGTCTGCTTTCGGCATACTCGGTGAAAGTGAACATCCATTCACAATGGGATTGTATGATGATGTGAGAATCCTAGTGAAATATGAAGAAAATAGATTCCAGACATCCATTATGTCATTTCTTCATGAGAGTGGACATGCCCTCTACAACAGGCATCTCAATACAGAATGGAAATACGAACCTGTAGGCTACCATGCAGGTAGCGCTGTAACAGAATCACAGGCAAGGCTCATTGAGAACATAATTGGCAGGTCTCTTGAGTTCTGGGAATACTTCCTCCCCATTTTGAACAATATGGCAAATGGCCTCTTTGAGAATATTAGTGTCGCAGATTTCACAAAGGCAGTGAATCCAGTTCAGCTTCAACCTCTGAGAGTGTATGCAGACGAACTCACCTATAACATGCATATCGCCATCCGATTCGAGATAGAGAGAAGCCTTTTTGCAGAAGAGATTGATGCTAGTGAGATTCCTTCAGTATGGAATGAACTCTATCAGAAGTACTTGGGGGTTGAGGTGAAGAATGACGGGGAGGGTGCACTACAAGATCCACATTGGGCCATAGGCATGTTTGGACATTTCCCGACATACTCGCTTGGGAATGTAATTTCCGCCCAAATCATTGAAGCAATGGAGAAGGACTTTCCAGAATGGAGATTGAAATTGGCTTCAGGTGACATCTCAAAGATTCTTGATTGGATGAGAGGGAGAATCTATCTTGTGGGCAGACTCTATGATTTACCTGAACTCATGAATCATGTCACTGGAAAGGGCCTCTCTGCAAAGCCGTATATCAAATATCTGACACACAAGTACTCGGTTCTCTATTCTTAATCGTCATGTCACGCGATATATTCGGACCTGACTGTCTGCCGTACAGACAAGAGAAACAGATGTAGTTTCAAACTCATAGAGAGAGCTTCATGCTCCCTCATTCTTCATCTTGGTTGTAGGTATGTAGCAGTGGAGAGCCTTCACTGGTTCGATGAGTCCGGTTCAAGAGCGTCGTCGACATCTACGGGCTTGAGGGCCCTTCTCATATGTCCATTCTGGTGAGCGGTTGCCGGGAAATCAAAAATATAAAATAGTTCTTCAATCTCGACAGCGAGCTGGTTACAGATTGGTGTCCGGGTGCATACCAGGAATCTATCTCTAAATCACAGGAGTGAAGGTTGAAAGAATGGAGGTTAAGCATCTACCATTAATAATTGCACTCTTCTGCCTGTGGTTGTCACTGTTTGTATTGTCTGTCGCGATTTTGGCAATGAATTCTGGTCATATGATCTATACCATTGATGATATCTATATTCATCTGGCTATTTCTAGGAATCTCAACGAATTCTTGGTGTTCGGCGTTACTCGATACGAGTTCAGCTCCAGTTCATCCTCGCCATTTTGGAATCTGATAATCTCTGCAGGGTTCCTATTGGTGGGAGTTAGCGATATGTTGCCTTTGGCCCTCAATGCTGTACTGGCATCAATCGCCGTAGTGACAGTCTACATGTTGCTCAAAGACACCGGTATGAGTCCACGATATATCACCGGCGTACTGCTATCATTTGTCTTCTTCACGTCACTGCCGGGTCTCGTCTTCACAGGAATGGAGCACATTCTACACATTATCCTGTCTCTGATCTTTGTTGTCCTCTCATCAAGAGTCCTCTCTGGCGATATGCGCTTTGGCAGGGAATCGTTCCTTTTGTTCATAGTGACTCCTTTCGTTTCTGCCATTCGCTTTGAGTCCGTATTCCTTGCCATACCTGTAGTCCTCTTGTTCTTGATGAAAAGAGACTGGACCCATGCTTTGATTGTTCTGGGTATGACAGGAGTTCCATGGATCATATATGGTATCGTTTCCGTACAGAATGGCTGGCTCTTTCTTCCAAACTCGCTTGTCGTAAAAGGGATTGCGGCTATAGATAATGGCATTGGCTGGTTCTTCGTTCGTGGTATTGCTAACTTAGTAGTATCACCATATTTACTTGGACTCCTAATCGCATCTGTCAAATTGCCTCGGTTCCAAGAACAAGGGTTCTGGCACATTGACAACGTGATGAAGTTGCTTTTCGTTTCATCTTGTCTGTTGCATCTACAGTTTGGTTCGATTGGATGGTTCTTCAGATATGAAGCTTACTTGGTCGCACTTGGTATCTTCACAGTTGCAGTCAGAGGCCACCGGTTCCTGTCCGGACTCAATCTAGGCTCATTGAGTGTTTCAGCAAGACAGACAGGTCCAAAAAGGACCCGTTTATACTCATTGGGCCTGATTATGCTGTTCATCGCACCTTTAGCGGCACGGGGTGCTCTGTGTTTTATGTGGACACCCATTGCATCTAATAACATCTACAATCAGCAATATCAGATAGGCCTTTTTCTTGACAGATTCTATACCGGTGAAACTGTCATGATGAATGATATCGGTTGTGCAAACTACCTTTCCGATATCGTGTGTATTGACAAGTGGGGTATTGGGACCCTAGATATTGGTACGTCGTTGCTGGATGATTCGATTAGTGTAGACACGATTCGAATCACCGCAGCCAATCATGATGTCAAGATTGCTATAATATACCTAGATGGACTTGTCCCCGAGGAATGGGAAATAGTAGGCTATTGGACCATACGCAACAACGTTGCAGCATATAACAGCACAGTTGCATTTCTTGCAGTGATGCCTTCTGAGAGAGACGGACTAATAGCTAACCTACTGCAATTCTCATTAGTTCTTTCTGAGGACGTCATAGAGAGTGGTCTGTACACCACAATGATCTAATGAAACCTCAGAGTACTGAGAAACTCAGATGTTGAGTCCCGTTTCACCGGCGTGCAGTTTTTCTGTGTGTCGCCTCTATATGATTCGATACCAAGTGTCTTCACCAAACACACTCCCTCTTGGCTTGTCATACGGGCCAGTGAACTCAGAAACAGAAATTGTGTTGGGTTCCTTTGACAGAAGGAATTTTGATCCTCAGAAGATTGTCATGGTGAAGCGATCTTCGAACCTGACTATCTGGCGACTATATATACTATCTAAGAGAACACCGGAGCTGTTGCTCATGTGTTGGATAGTATCATTCTAGTTTGGAAATACGGCGGTTTGCAGCAGATACCCTGAACAGAAATGATACGCTAATCTCTAGTTCTAGCTTTGAGAATGTGATGGTGTTGAAATCCTAGATACTAGTAATCACGATAATATCATTGAAATGTTGCATTATTACGACGGCGGGAGTGCAGCAAATATCGAAGTGGTCAATGATTTAGTATTTGTGGCAGATGCAGATGATGGGCTAGAGATTCTTCAAATTGAAATTTCAACTGAAACAACTAGTACGACTACGACCGGTACTGGGGGTTCTTCATTACCCATTGAATTGTTAATTGTTGCCGCGAGCACGATAACAATTCTTGCTATAGTATTGCTCGTGAAAACCAGAAAAGAGTAAAACACCAAGAGGACTAGGACTCTAGCAAGGAAGACTCTAGTCCGAAGGACCTTCGTCTGATTATGTCAGATTCAGCTAGCAAGCCTGATTCAATTAGCATTTCTTCCAATTTTAGACGCAGAGGGAAGATATTCCCAACAACTCTAGGATAAGAAACATAGTCCTCAACCGATTTGATGAAAGGATTTTCTTTAAGACCTCGTATCATGGGCATCCCTTTGCCTGGGCGATCAATAATCATGCCCACATCAACAATTGAATCGTTAGTAGTTATGCTAGACCACCAGAATTCATCTGGATATTTGTGGTATAAATCCATAATAATATCACGAGCATCTATTTGTGATTCATCAAAACGTATTTTCAACCGATATTCCATATCTCCTAATGCAAATATGTTATAGCCAACAGTAATGTGGATGCCTTCGCCTTCTTCTAACTCGCGTAGGACTTTCCGGACCCGTCTTGGAGTCAAGCCTGTTTTCCGTGCTATTTGGGCCACTGGCATTCTAGCATTTTCGTATAAACACCTCAGCACTCTTAACTGATGACGAGTAAATGTGACCTTCTTTCCTCTCGTGTTCAAATGATAGTTCGGGATGTTAGGAAAAAGAAAGACAACAGGCCTCATCTCTACATCGATAGTTCCATCAAGCTCTTCAAGATACTTCTTGAGACCCAATGTTTCAGCGGCACCTGACACCATAGCCCAGTATTCATATCGCATATCACCGGTACGATAAATCTCACATACTATACGCTGTTTAGCGACTTGTTTCATGAACTCCACTACTTTCTCAGTCCCATCTGTTGATATTACACCATGCACGTGTTCTGCGCCTAGCATTTCCACACTCACAATGACTACAAAGTCTACAAGCAGTTTTTGTTCAAGCAGCCTATGGATTCGATTCTTGACAGTATTTGGAGAGGTTCCAAGTTTTTCCGCAATCTTTTGGTAGCTCATCCTACTATTGCCGCACAATTCACAGATTAGAGCCCAATCCACCGGATCCAAACTACTCACCAAGTTTCAGCTGACTCGGGAAACGGTTCTTAGTCGTCAGATGAGTTTGCAAAACAACGTCCCCAACAGCTTATGAAATTATATACAACGACTTGCTAATATAACTCCCTTCTAAGTGAATATTCCGCAATGCGCAGTATCGAATGTTGCTAATGTGCCATGTTTTCTGCCTTTTTTAGCACTATGCTCTCCCGTCCTTTGATATTCCAGAAGATGGCATAGCAGATTGCAATACGCTAGTCGCGCAAGCAACTTGGTGTATTGAATGACTATGAAACAACAGCATTCGCGTAATTTAGTGCTAAAGGATCAATTGGGAGATGAATAGGCTGAGGAAAATTGGTGTTGTGCTAGTATTGTTTGCCTTATCACTTGCCTTGGTTGCGATTCCAGAGGTAGCGGCTACAAGACCTATAACTGGTTCTATGGATTTGGAGTTTAATTTGCTATGGCCAGGAGCAGGAGATAAGGTTCCTGACTGGGTCGGGACTATAACCATCGACGGGAAAGAGTATGGCATGTTGTTCTTCGCCATTGGTTCGGGCAAGTCGTTTGTCACTGACCTCGCAAATCTCAAAGGCAATATACATTTCTTTGAGGAGATTTGGGCGATTTATGACATGGGCGATCAAAGCTTTCCTGCGATACCAAATGGAGATGATTCTGCCTGGGCATATTGGTTGCCAATGAACAGTCCCGACGAACTAGTTCTATGGGGCCATGACAAAGGTCAAACGAATCTTCAGACCAATGACTATCACATGGCTGGGAATGTCGAAATGGCAGGTGGGAGCTTCTCGATATATGATGGTCGAAGTGTCCATATGAGTGGGGAGATTATTTGGTACGAATCAGGACCATTTGCGGGAGCTCCTCATTTCGCACCTGGATACTTCAGAATCAACTAGAGCAAGACAAGAGGTGAATCTAGGAGGCACTTGGTGCAAATCAAGATGCCTCTCTTTTTTTGCTTGTTGTGCGCGACCGTTTCTGAATCAAACCTAATTGGTTAAAGGAGGGGATTGTATATGCTTGACAGGATTGCCAATAAAAGCGCCATGATTCGAAATGTCGGTGAGCGATGATAATGGTCGTTGTATCGATTGTGCAAAACGATAGCATTAGAACTGCCGTTGCGGAGTCAGTTCGATTGCTTGGGGGGATTCAGAGTTTTGTACAACCACAGGATAGAGTGATAATTAAACCAAACCTGGTTTTTGGCTTACCTCCATTTACTGGGTTCACAACAGATCCACCGGTTGTTCAAGCCATCATTGAACTATGCCAAGACGCGGGTGCTGCAGATGTGAGCATAGCTGAGGGTTCAAGTTGTGTTGACACCAAACTAGCATTTCGAGCATGCGGGTACGTAGAGTTGGCTGAGCAATATGGTGTGAAATTGATAGACTTGAATGAAAGTCCTACTAAGGATGTTATTGTCCCAAAGGGTCAGTCAGTCAAAGAGCTACGAATTCCAAGAGTCATACTTGATTGCGACGCGCTGATCAACGTGCCAAAGCTCAAGATATACAGACGGACTTCAGAAAGAAAAGAGTGGGCTAGTTTGGCAGTCAAGAATCTTATGGGAGCCCTTCCTGGAAAGGGGGATTACTCACACAATCGTCCGTCAGAATTCTGCTGTGAACTCTCCCAAGAATTCCTGAGAGCCGAGGGCAAGTACTACCATTCTGCCCATCATCAGTGGTGGAGCCCAAGTGGAGAAAAGAGACGAATTCACAAGAATCTCGCTCAGGGATTGGTGGACCTTAACATGACACTCAGACCAACTCTCAACATTATTGATGGCGTAGTTGTCAGCGGTGATGTGGACATGACAGAGACAGTAGGTCAAGATCCATTTAATCTCAGTACAATCCTCGCCAGCCAAGATCCTCTTGCTCTTGATTTCATCACAGTGAAAATCGCTGGATTTAATCCCTTTAACATATCATACCTCAAACACGCAGCAGAAAGAGGTTTGGGCGAATCGGACTACAAGCGTATTCAAGTGCTTGGAACTCCCCTAGCTACAATAATCGAAACATGGAAGAAAGGACGGAAGACTCAAGCATATCCAAACCACAGAAGAAGAAACCAATCAGTCCTGTCTAATGGTTAAGATGATTAGAATTGTCACGGCTTGTGAGGTATTCGGGAACCGAGTTCCTATGAAGAGTATCGTACTGTCAGGGAATTATAACATCCTATCCAGAATCTTGGAAACATCTTCAACGAATTTTGAGCAGTTCTTGAAGGCTCCTACTTCAAATGCCCGTTTCACATCATCATCTGAGAGCAGGTCATGATCGATTAACTCCCGACAGAATATTGTTCCATTGAGGGCTTTGAATTCATCCATAAGCTTGACTGCAGCTTCGTTGACTCTTGCTTCAATTGGCGATCCGCCATACTTCAGACCAAGTACCATTAGTGCGCCATTTATAGCTCCACAAATGTTGCCAGTTCTTGCTACTCCCCCACTGAATGCAGAGGATATCTTCATGCAGGTTTCAAAGTCGACCTTTCCTGAGCCTAGGTGTTCACCATATGTAGCGAATATTGCTTGAGCACAGTGTGCCTTTTGTTCATCCATGAGTTTCGTTGCCTTTTTTGAGAGATCTGATGCCATAGGTTGAATCAAGCCGGAAGCAACATAAGGCTTCGCGCAAGAGCGGAAGATGCATTCAGCTTTCTCCCTCACTCGTTCTTAGAACTCAGATACTAGTACCCTGCCAGTATTTGATTCATTATTCGGACTTCTGCTTTTCGAAGATGCTCAATTGTGGAAGCCTTACTGATTCCAAGCATATGCGCTAGGTCTTCACTCTTTGTCCTCCGGGGATATTCATAGTACCCCGTTTTCTTGGCAAGAATGAGTATCTCTTTTTGTCTTGCTGTCAGACAGGACAATAAACCGTGTGCACCATAGGTTGCCTTGTGAAAGCTTGTCTTCTCGATGTCACCCACAAGCTTGATCGCTGAGAGAAGTTTCTTCATGTTCTCCTGATCAGCAATAGCACTATAGACGCGCTTCTCTTCTGTGGCTCTTAATGGAGTGTCCCAGATCACATCGATATCGAACTTCTTGACTATGGCATCGAGTTCCCGATATGGCTTCAGCCTCATCAGACAGGTGTAGGTACGATTCTTTGCCTCCAGTATGGTGAGAACCTCAGCCTCGGTGGGGATTTCAGCGTCTTCTAGAGAATATCCCTTCTTCATTATGAAATCTGTAAGCATCAATGCATCACTCTTCTTGAAGTCGAATCTAAACAGCTCCAATCCCTCGATAGATTCAATCTTCTCGAAGATGCCGCGCTGCGCCTTTCTGAACTGAGGGTTTGTCTTCAGCTCAATTACGACCTTTCTCATGCCCTTGATAGTGGATAAGCAGCCTTATAATTCAACCCTATATGTAAGGCAGTAATTCTAGATGCTCATTTGTACAATATAGAATCGTCTTAGTATCGGAATTGGGTGATGAAGACGAGAAGAAATAGCAAGAAAGACAGAGTTGCGAAGAGAGCCTCATACCGATTTTACTTCAAGAACAAGGATATGGACTTCTATCTGATGGCGGCGACTGTGAATATCTCGCATAATGGTGCATCTATGGGTGAGATCATGTATGCTGCAAACAGAATCAAGGAGAACGATCCAGACAGTTGGGCACACGAATGGTTGGCACTTGGCCGGAGATGTGAAGAGCGAGCTGATGAGGCAGTAGAGAGGGGGAATACTGTAACCGCCGCAGTGCAGTACCTCCATGCCTATACGTATTATCGAATAGGGATAATTGGAATCTCAACATCCAGTGAACAGCGAGATGAAACCTATCACAGATTTGTGTCATGTTTTCAACGAGCTGCTACCTATCTTGAGGCTCACATTGAACCAATTCAAGTGCCTTGGATTCGAGGGGATGATGAATTACTCATGCCTGGGTACTTAATGTCACCAGACAACAGTGGGATAAAACGTCCAACAATCATTGTACTCAATGGAGGAGAGATGTATCCAGAGGACCAGTACTTCTGGGGCGGTGCGACAGCGCTACAGAGAGGCTTCAATGTCATAACCCTCGCTTATGAGGGATCAAGAGCGCCGCCAGTACTGTATCCAGACCTGCCGGCAATGGATCCAGCGGAAGTGATGGTGGCGCCGGGGTTCCATAAATTCATAGTAGATTATGCGTTAAACCGACCTGAAACAGACTCTGAACGTCTTGCTGCAATCGGATTCAGCTCTGGCGCATACCAGGTCATGCATCAGGCGTCTTTTGATGATCGCATCAAAGCAATTGTATTGGCGGCACCCCTCTATGACATCAACGCATTGCTTACCGAAGAGATTCCAAGTGCATTGCAGAACGCACCTGAGTTCATCTTCAAAGCGCTCACTGGGCTCGCAGCAAAAGTGAATGCGTTCACGAGAGTATCTCTTGAACATGCTGTGGATGCATCACGTGTCAGCTCGATGAAAGAACTCATGGATTTATCAAAGAGAATTCCGCCAGTAGATTCAAGGTCCATTTCATGCCCTGTCCTTTGCCTAGTAGGAGATGGAGATTCGGAAGAACAAATGCGGCAGTGCTATGATTTCTATGAGCAAGTGTCGAGTAATACCAAGGAAATGAGGGTCTTTACGCAAGAGGATGGTGCCAGCATGCATTGCCAAATAGACAATCTTAGTCTACTTGAACAAATTGCCTTTGACTGGCTAAATGATGCATTTCAGAGAGAGTAGGTATCCCAAATTCGTCATGGCACAGGAGATATTCTCAACTGACTACCTTCCATAGGCAAGAGAAATAGATGCAACCCAATTCTGCCTACAGTCTAGTCGATAACTTGTAGAAACCGCGACCTCATCCTTTTTCTTTGTTACCTTTTGAGGAAGTCAAGAGAAGCTATTCTTCGTAGGTAGCCCTTCTCGATCCATCTCTTGCCAAACGTCAAGCTTGATTGGCTGCCAATTGTGATTATAGTAGTTTCCGCTGTTGCGATAGTTGCAGTTGTGGTCATCTTTCTGAAACGAAGGTGATACAAACCGCAGATCTATCATCAAAAAATACAAGGGAGCTTTACGCTCCCTCATTCTTCTTTTCATCTCAAACAATCTGGCTTGACATCAGATGTGCCACTAGAGGGGTCCTGTTAACCACAAAACCCACCATGAGCCAAGCCATTGCCGCATACATAAAGAGAAACTTGGCAAGGGCAAAGCTCGAGTGAGCAATCGCGAGCCATCCAGCGAACCCCGCTGGGTCTGCAGTCATCGAGAGCAGGAACACATTCTCAATCCCGTCTAGAACAGCAGCTATGACACCAACCCATGCAAGTGATAAACCAATCCTCTTTGGGAGACCGCTCTTATAGTTCCATGAAATGAGTCTAGCGGCACTGAAAAAGAAGATCCCATAGAACAGCATGAAGAGATAGTCAGCAAGGTTTGCTGTAATGAAGAGGCCCATATCTGTAGGACTCATGAGTGAGAAATAACTCCTAATAATCTCTGCATTGAAACCGAGCTGAGTGTCTTCCATTGTACCGGCATAGCCGGACATCTGCAACAGGACGATCACAAGCGTCGCAACGAGCATCATTAGTGAGAAACTCGCAAGCGCGATACGGCGCAGTTTTCTCCGTCCGTCTTCAGATTTCAGTTCGTCACTATTCGAATTCATCATGTACAATCCACCTCATAAGTGAACGTTCATTCATTATACATTAAGTGAATGACCATTCATTTATATGTCTTTCTTGGTACGCAATAGCTCACAATGAGGACACGCGATCAGACAAAATACGACTCGATTGTCAAAGCAACTATTGATTTGACCAACAAGCTAGGCTTTGATGGCATCTCTATCTCGAAGATTGCGAAGAAGGCGAAGGTTTCTCCAGCAACCATCTATATCTACTTCAAAAACAAGGAGGATCTCTTCACCAAGCTGTATGTCGACATTAGAGAGAAGATGAGTCGGGGTGCACTAGAGGGGATTGAGGAGGGAATGACAATAGAGGAGACCTTCAAGTCTATTTGGTATCACTCCTTTACCTTCAATCTCAAGCATCCAGAGTATCTCACGTATCGAGAGCAGTTTGAACAGACTGCAATGATGAGGAAGATCAGAGTGGAGGACTTCGAGCTCTTTCAGACGGTTGATGACCTACTCAAACGGGGCATCAAGGAAAATACAATCATGGACCATCCCCTTCCCATCCTAACTGCTTTTGCCTATGTCCCCATCATCACTCTTCTGAATTACCATCATGCAGGGATAATCAAGATGGATGAGGATAATATCAGGCAGGCATGTGAGATTGCTTGGAGTGCAATACATTCGTAGTCATGATTGTTCTATTTCAGAAGAGAAGCACCCACAATATCGAGCTGATTCTTTCTGCCAATTTGACTTATCCTCAAATCTCAGACCCAGAATACTATGAGAAGAACTAGGAGCATTGCAACAATCACTCCGATTATTGTAGCGCCAATCCTTTTCAGATTCAATGACAGTTCATCTCCAAAAACCCATGCAATTTGAGAGGCATTCCGGATATTGTGATAAGTAGAAATGATACAACTATTGACGCGGCCTTGTATGAGAATCGCATCAAATCGACAGCCCTCCAAAATCATAGTCAATACTTGATGCTTCCAGATGAATGTATGTTTCTCATGTTTCTTTGCTCGCCCGGCCGTTAGAGCATCCCTTTGAAATGCTAGCATTCGAAGATGACGTTTCCCTTCTTCTCTATCTCCCTTCAAGTTTGATGAAAATGCTTTGCAGAGTTGTACCACTCAGGGGAAATGGAAGATAATCTACAATCGGGTAAGAACAACACTATATTCACCAATAGTGAGGAAGTCCTCCTCCCAGATTTCAATTGTACTTGGTGACCCATCTGATAAATCTAGATAGACTCTCCATCCAGCACCAAAGTCGTAGTAATACCAGGCATCTTCGTAGAAGAAATTATCGCCATCGAATTTTGATAATTTCCCATCAGGATAGCTAGTATATGGAACGTCATCATAGAGGTCATCAATGAATTCCCATCCACCAACGGGGAATATTGCTCTGGAGATTAGCTCTGGAAGAGAAATCTCTGTATCTTCATAATATCCGTCTCGTATATCTATTGGAATCTCTGTGCCATTACTAAACATGCATTCAACCTTCAAAATTCCAATGACATCTATGAATTCAGTTTCATTGTCCACTAGGCTTACATTTGGCAAATGAACAATTCTCGCGATAATCTGAGTATTGTTGTACTCAATAAACGGAATTGCTTCGCTGCCATTGTAATCCCATCCAAATACCTCAATCTGAAAACTGAACTCCTCACCAACTTCTACACCCCATCGGAAGTTCAACGGTTCAGAAGGAGAAAAAGGTGGAAGTTGAAGAACACCAATAGCTACAATGACAGATGACACCATGAGTATCGAAATAAAGGCCACAGTAGCTCGTTTCATCTAAACTCCCAGATAATGATACAAGCTGCAGTCTATAAATCATTGTTTCATCAGATTTCATATGCCTAATATGACAATGATCAGAATACCCTGTGCTTGATGTCAATACCCCTTCAGCGAAGTTCCTCAATGAATCGGCCGGGAGGAATACAACATTTAGGTGTAAGGACACCACGTTCGGTGATTCGACCATCAACCATCATCATGGCAGTCACTGAGGCGGGGAATTAGGTCGTACCAGATAGTCATGACACGAGAGGCATTCGGACTTGACTAGCCACATGTTTCAAAGGTGATTTCGACTATGCGCAGGAGATAATCCCTAAGTTCGGAATCATCAGAGAAGACTGGGAATTTGATGTGAGTATTGATGACTCTGTCATGAATGTGGAGAAGCAGGGCAATCTTCCGAAATATCTCTGCTTCAGAGCAACCCTGCAATTGACTGACTTTTTTGAATCTCTTTGCTAAATCATTATAGAAGCGCGATGCGATCCTAGTGATCTCTTGAAATGCTTCTTGACCTTCACTCAATTGAGGATTTACAAGTTCCCGTGTAAATAGATTTGACCGGCGCATCTCAATTGCATGCTCTATGATGCTCGACCAGACCTTCAGGAACCCTGCATAGTCCAAGGCATCAGGGAGATCCAGGTCTGTAATACTCCGCATGTTTCTTCGCATGATCTCAAAGAATATGTCTACCTTTCCTCTGGGGAAGTAGCGATAAACTGTGCCAATACTGACATCTGCTCTACCCGGGATGTCCCTAACGCTGGCCTGATGTAGTCCCTTCTCTCCAACGATATCTATCATGGTTTCGATTATTCGTTCTATCTTTGCATCCTTGTCACGTGTGAACTTCTTCTCACCTTTCACCATGACTATCCGGCTTGAACTTGAAACACACCTATATGGCTGTATCTGAATCATTGTTCAGTTAGGAACGTATATATGAACATTTGTTCAGTTATTGATGAGTGTGACCGACATGTTAAATCTAGCCCTTAGAATCATCTATCTGTTGCTCTGGCTCTTCTATTTACTCTCAAGGCTCATTCCCTCAAGAGGACTCCCAAGTCTTGAAACATCAAAAACTGACCGCCGTGCAGCCTTGAAGGAAGAAGGCTGGTATATCCTAATCACGATAGCGATCTCCTGGTATGGAAATCTCATCGTTGCTGCACTGTATATTCTTGACCCACCATGGATGCTTTGGTCCTATATGTATCTACCAGCAGAAATCCGGATACTTGGTGTGATCTCTGCAGCTATTCTGATTCCTTACACATACTGGGTCGGAAAAACCCTCGCTGAGAATTACTCTGACAGACTTCAAATTCAGGAGGAACAGACTCTCATTACTACAGGACCCTATGGAAGGATTCGACACCCCATATATGCATCTGCAATCTATTTTCTGGGCGCACTAATACTGGTTTCAGATAACTTCCTCTTCCTGATTCTTCTCATACTGATAATTCCAGGCATATATCGAAGGATGAAGAAAGAGGAGGGAATGATGATTGACCAGTTTGGTGATGAGTATCTGGATTATATGAATCGGACAGGCAGAGTATTTCCAAAGGTATAGCTTACTGGTGTCTGCGAAATCCCTCTCAGGAGATAGTCGGACCTGACTATCTACTCTAAAGCCACTTCTAATCTTGATTGGCTGATACTCCTCCCTATCTCCTTGCATGGCAGAGCAAATAGATTGAATCAACGGTCACAAGGAAGATCACCTCTGCAATGAATGTATGACCAAATCGGATGACCAATCCCAATGCCAAAATGCAAGTCACTCCAACTGTGATTATCCAGAATCATCTGGAGTTGAAATGTGTGGAAAATGGGCTGACTGTAGACCTCATTTCTTGCGCGGAAATATGCTCTTAATAAAGGGTAGAATGTAGACTGGACCAATATGCGCCGAATCCAAGGAGGAAAAGATATCATCCATCAGGAGCATATTCAGAATGAACAGAAACCATCTCATAGGAATCGCTATTGCGTGTGTATTGATTGTGGGCGCGGTCTCATACGTTTTCACTCTCAATCGTCCCACAGATGAAACACTGCTAGAACCGCCAGAGGGCATTCATTATAATGGAGTCGACATATGGTTTCTGAAGATCATGGGATTCAAAATGAAATATGATGACATTGTGGTCTACATAGATCCGGCACAGATCTATTTGGATGATAGTGATACATTTCTGGAAACAGCGGATTTCATTGTAATTTCGCATGATCATCAGACACATTGTTCCTCATACCTTGTTAGGAATCTATCCGATAATGAAACAATTGTCATAGCATCGCAAGAACCAGCTGAAATAGTTGAGGCAAATTATACGGTCAGACCTGGAGATTTTCTTCCATTTGAAAAGGTAACTTTTGAGTTTGTGCCTAGCTATTGCTACAACGGGACCTATTATCAAACAGACATTCCAATGCATGTAAGATCCGAAAACAACACTGGTGTAATAATCGATTTTGAAGGGACCAGAATCTATCATGCGGGTGACACGGATCGTATCCCTGAAATGCAATCCATTGAAGTAGATATAGCTATTTTGCCAGTCAGTGATTCTCCCAATCATGCATGGACTAATGCGAGTGAAGCAGCAAAAGTGATAGAAGATCTCAAAATTAATTCAGATCTCAAGTATGCAATCCCTACACACTGGGATGTGGGAGTCGGGTTCGCAACTGAACGCAGATTCTATGCAGAGGATTTTGCAGATCTTGCGAATTGTACCGTAGCAATATTGGACCCTCATTATTGACGGGACAGAATCCAATTGGTAAGAGAAACAGATGTAGATTTAGGTTTCAATTCGAGAGCATCTATCTCTATCACGAATTCGTAGAACATCACAACTAAATGAAATCGAATCAATGATGGAATGGGAAGAGAGATGATGAATCAGGAAAGCCAGGAACAGGCCTACGATAGCGCAGAACTTCTGGAGGACTTCGAGAGTCTCTTAGTAATCGCCAAGAGTGTTGGCTCCAAGTATTTCGATAATGAAACCTTGGGAAATCTAGTGGATCAATCACGAATTGAATATCAAAAAGTGGTACCTTCACTTCCATACGTCGGTGGAAAGAAGAGTCAATTCACGAACCTGATGATTCAATCTGGCCAGACCATTGCCTTCTATAGGGCGTGCAAAATGCTTGACCTAGAAAATAGACTGTTTGGTGAGCTGCTCTATGTTATAGGAGAAGCACAGGTTCAGTCGGTTTCAGGAATCAAGAAGTGGCTTGCACGCCACCTGCTATTCACTCGGTTTTACAAGAATAGATGGAGGAGAGCCATGGAAGAGAGTCTAAACCGTGATTTCCCCATGAACTGGGTTGGGGAATTCGTGGAAGGAAAAAATGAGTATGGCTTTGACTTTATTGAGTGTGGGTTCCTAAAATTGGCACGCGAGAATCACTGCGAGGAAATTGCGCCATATGTGTGTCTCAGTGACTTTGCTAGGATGCGTGGCATCGGAGCAGGGTTTAGAAGAACTCAGACTCTTGCAATGGGTCATCCTCGGTGCGACTTCAGATTCTCCAAATCATTTGAAACTCCAAGAGGATGGCCTCCCGAGGAGTTAGATGAGGTAAAGAACAGTCCTCTGCATGATGTAGGGTTGTGAGAGGATAGCCCAAGTCAAATGTGACTGCATATGCAATTTCGAAGATGCTTGCCCTATCTCTTTCTCTATGCAAGGGGCGGGAACCAAATCATCCAAGTGATACAGCATAATACCAGCCGTACCATTCTTCATCTGCATCTCCGAAAGCTGAAACAATCGCTGCTTGAGGTCTCGTATGGTTGGTGAATACGACTCGCGGTGGTTGCATCAAAATTCCGTTCACTGTTGTTTCCAGATATTCAATCGTGCTATCTGGGAATGTCACCCTGAAATGAATAGGGATTGGAGCATCAAGAGGAACCTCCTCCCTGAATAGAAAGGTTATTTCGACTGACAGAATGGTCACAGTGAAAGAATCGTTGCCAGAGAGCTGATATGATTCTGACGTTTGCCATAGCTTGTCTGAACCGGGTATTTGGTTGACATGAAGGATTCTAGGAGCTATGACGAGTATTGATAGACATAGAATGAAACTAGTGACTATCGCTAGAGCAGTTCGCCTCTTCGTCCACCACGACATGAAGGTCAATCTAGAGTCTATTTAGCACATGGGCCTATCAATACTTTGTATCGGCCTAGTATTAGTATCAGGTTGTCATGGAACAGGAGATATTCGGACTTCAATATCTGAGTGTCAGCCCATTGCATTGAGTATCTCTCTAGCAGTCAAGACCTTTATCATACTGACGTGCCTTAAACATCGCCTTCTGACTCACGTCCATCTTGCCTTGCAGCTCAAGTACAATTCCTAGTCCATACCAGTAGATCTTATTCTCTGGACTCTCCTCTATGAGCTTACCAAAAGTATACTCGGCGGGTTTAAGAGCCTCTGAATCGAGCTCAAATGCTTTCTTCAAGGCCTTTTTCCCCTCAGGAACATTCCCCATCTGTATTAACGTGGTGCCAAGGGACTCGTGAAAGACTGCTCTGTTTGGTTCCAATTGAGCGGCTCTGCTATAGAGATCTACACCCTCCTTAAGTCGTCCTTGTTGTGTCAAAGCTCTCCCAAGTAGCCACAAGGCATCCGCGTTTTCTGGATGTGACTTCAAGACATTCCTCAAGATGGCCTCGGCTTCCTCCGCCTTTCCCTCACCAACTAGCCTAACGCCGTCGTGCAGTTGTCTGAGGGCGTCCCTTTCCTTAGTTCCATTCTTCATACTCCTGTTTACGGACTCAATATTTCGTGAATAATGCTTCGCTGCAACCTAGAACATGCAGTCTCGTAATAGACTGAGGTGTTCTAAAATCTAGACTAGGTGTTCTAAAATCTAGTATTATATCTGGATGAGCCATAATGTACTAGTATATTCATGTCAGCTTGGAAAGTAACTACAGCAGGCATCATCCTAGTCGCAGTTCTAGGTCTTGGTGTAGTTGGAGGAATGCTATTGATTGCAGATTCCAATCCACTACAGATCCCGCCTCCTCCAGGGCCACCTGGAGAAGAACCAGAAATCATCATTGAAGGAGAACTTGAAGGCTGGGCAGAGGCAATATACTGGCAAGACTTCATGCCGGATATCCCAGACGAGGGGCCCCCGTTCTATACAATAATCTGGATTAACGTTACAAATATTGGCAACATCACAGTCGAGTATTTTTATGCTGTTCGAATGACTATCTATTTCTACGACAATTGCTCGCCCCTTGCCACACTCGACTTGGACTCAAATATCCAGTATTTTGTGTGGCCTATGATCAGACCAGGCGGGAGCGCTGTATTTGAGTTCACCAATGTAAGAAACAGTATCTTCTCTCCAACAATTGACGAGGGCACCCTACTGTATAGTAGGGTTCTAACGAAATGGGAGAATGGGAATGAGATGATATTGACTACTCCACCCTCTCCTCTAGGATATACTCAGTGATTGGTGGTCATGGCGAGATGAACATTGGACCTGTCTGCTTCATGATCAACGCTTCCATTGCTTAATGATCACCAAAGAAGGGGAGATCAATAGCTTTGCCATATCAGAGGACGACCCAATGTCATCATCGTCAACTTTATATGCATTTGTTGCTTATGGTGATATTGGTGACAAATGTGACGTCTGGTGAAATACCTAACAACGATGATGATGAAGTACGAGATCGAATGCGGAAGAGATTCCAAGAGCTCGATGAGCAGCAGAGGAAGAGAGATGAAGCAGGTGCGGCCTGGGT
>JBHLRP010000058.1:0-18856 GCA_048882485.1 Candidatus Thorarchaeota archaeon | reverse complement strand
GCTCCTGCAGCAATAATCAACAGAGAAACCGATCCAGTCATCGCTGTTGGCAGCATAATATCTGAGATTCCAACTGTGGACAGTATCGAGATTGAAAAGATAAAAACAGGACAAAGAGTGGAGGTCGACGCCGATCGAGGCATCGTTTCCATTCATGAAACCTAGAACCGTTGGACCTGAGGCTCGAAGTCCTCAGCTGTAAATGCGGTTTCCTCCTCCTCTGTTAGGGCACCGCGTTCTCGCAACACCTGACGTGTGAGCAGGAAATAGACCAGCGCCAGTGCTTTACGACCTCTGTTGTTCGACGGAATCACGAGGTCCACATTGGTTGTCTGATTGTCAGTATCACACAGTGCTATCACTGGTACGCCAATCCTTGCCGCCTCGGATAGGGCCTGCTGGTCTGTACGAGGGTCAGTGAGAATAACGAGCTCAGGCTCTACATACACCCTAGGACCAGCAATATTAGGATTTGTGAGTGTCCCTGGTACAAATCGTTCAGTAAAGGCATTCGCCCCAATGTAATATGCAAATGTTTCTACAGGACGCTTTCCGTAAACACGACCTGACACCACAACTATCTTGGAGGAATCAAACCGGGCGATAAACTTGCCAGCGGTTCTGATTCGCTCGTCAGTCTTTCTCACATCTAGGACGTAGAGTCCGATTGGGCGCTGCCGATACACGAAGAAATCCATATCTTGCGTCTTCACCTGCGTCCCGATATGGCATCCTGCGGCCAAATATTTGTCCATAGGCGTGAGCAGCTCTACGTCAGATGTCTCAATTTCACTCATTCGATTGCTCCTCCACAGTTTTTGCCAGAATTGTCACCAGATATCAAATCGAATGGACTCCATGATACTATGTATTGAACTGAGCTTTGTCGAAACCCTTGAGTGATGCTTAAAACCATTTCGACAAGGCATCAGAAATTTCCCTTAGGATGCTTCTTCTTCCTAGAACTCCTTTTACCTTTTAGTCTTGCACTTGCAGTCTTGCATCAATCATCCAGATGTGGCCAGATATGCTATTAGGGATGAAGCTCATTATGATGTGAGGTGCATGCACCTTTGAAGATGTGGTGCAGAATAAGTCAAATCGCTGTGGTAATATTCACCCTATTATTATTCGGTTCTCTCTGGAGTTGCTTGCCAGATGGGGTTGCAGCAGACTCAACTGACGCTACTCGTGAGGCGTCTGCCAGTTTTCGTGTCAGTAGGGGCGCAGAAAGCTTACTACCTGCAGCTAGTGTGAGCATCATCATCGATGACGAGATCGCAGGTACCAATGTAAATGCAACGATCAGTTTCGAATTCATGGACTTGGGGGAGTCATATGGCATTGGGTATGAACAGCAATTCATTCAGGTGACAAATGGTGGAGATGCAGTCCCAGTAGGAGGAATCAGTTACGGTCAGAGACGCGAGTACTCCTTTGCTTACTTGGGAGCGGAAAAGCTATTCGACCACCTAATCGAAGAAGAGCCAGATTGTATCACGAACAATCCCGACTATCCAGATATTGCATGGGACATCCATTCGAAGGAGAGTCAATATGTGGGTCCGATTTGGATTGACAATATGTCACAATTGTCCCATGCTGGATATGTGCTTCAATATGATGACATGACACTGTGTTTCGAAAACGATGAATTCCTTGTCCTCGGACCAGCGGTCATGACAATTGGGGTCAACTTCACACATTTCGATGCTGAATGGTCTGCCCAACTCATCTTTGATGTGTCAGAGAGTGCAGGAATTATTCGAGATGCATGGACCATCGCTGTAGATTTGACCGGAGGTGTCCCGGTAGATCCAAATTGGATGGGTACTTCACACTCTGGTGAAGTAGAAATGATGGGTGTCGTGACACCGGTAGTCGGACTTGCTGGGGTAGTGGTTATCGCAGCTGTTGCGGTGCAATACAGAAGAAGAAGTGGAGTATGAATGGCGTTCTTCCGAGAGCACCGTGAGGAATGTCATTATCCTGACCACTCTGGCAGCCCGTTTAAAGAGATTACAATAGTAGTCATTATGATGTTTTAGGCAGTGGCATTCATATCTCTCAATAGGATTGTGGAAGGGTGGTCATTCAGGTCGATGCCTTACCCTTCTTCGGGAAAGGCGCCGCGTGGCGTTCTTTAATTCAACCTGTCTTTATGCCAAGGACAGACCCAGATTTGCCTCAGATGTAGATGTTGTCGTGTGGGGATACTCAAATCCATGTGGGAACTCCAGACGCGGAAAAGACGTATGGTAAACACCTACTGGTGGGTGGGGGTAGGGGGCAGAAGAGGTCCACTCTGCACCAGCCTGAAGGATAATCGATTGCGTCTGCATGTGGCAGTGCCTTCCTCCTTAGCGTTCTCGAAATAAGCCGACCACGCGGCTAGTTGCATTCGTTCACATACCTCGATAATCAATGTTTCGACCTGAAAGTTGCACTGGTAGGTGTTTCTGACATACCTCTGTGTTTCGTAGACACACTGCCTCAAGACACTGGAGTTTGTTGGGCAGCTTCTCGCCCACTTAGCAAAACTATAAGCAAAGTCCTCGTTATTCTGATTGAACTAATAAGCAACGATTGAGAGAGTAGAACTTAGACAGAAGAAATGTAGTGCAGATCACTGATGAAAGAGTATTATTCCGCCAGACTCTCTGCCGAGAGATTGAAGAGATGCTACGATATTGCACCGCCCAGAGTCAAGCAATATCTAGATGCTGAGATCCAGTATGTCCTCAGCTATGTGGAGCCACACCATTCTGTGTTGGAACTAGGTTGCGGATATGGAAGGGTGTTGAGTCAGATGAGTCCGTGTTCTAAACATGTTGTTGGCATTGATACATCCTTGGAGAGCCTGAGGATGGCTAATTTGCTGTTGGAATCAGAGCGCAACTGCGATCTCTTTCAAATGAATGCAGCCACACTAGGTCTGAGAGGGAATTGCTTCGACATTGTTGTTTGTATACAAAATGGAATCTCGGCATTCAAGGTAGATCCTCATACTCTTGTTAAAGAGAGTCTACGAGTGACCAGTCCTGGCGGTATGTGCCTGTTCTCAAGCTATTCTGACAAATTCTGGGAGGATAGACTGGAATGGTTTAGACTTCAGTCCTCCTATGGACTCATAGGTAAGATAGATTGGGAAGCCACAGGTAATGGAGTGATTGTCTGTGAGGATGGTTTTCGTGCTGCGACTTTCAATCCAAGCAGGTTTGAGGACCTGACTATGCAGATGGGCATAGAATCAAGGGTCATTGAGGTTGACAACTCAAGCGTGTTTTGTGTGATTGATAAGCGGAGCTGATTCAATGTCATGATTGACCATCGAGATTCTCAATCCTCTTGTGCATACAAGGAAGAAAAACCGCATCTGTTCAAGTCAGATTGACTGCGACAGGCACTCTTCAGGTATGAATTGCCGAGCTACTTGTCCATTGGTGTCAAGAGCTCGGCTTCAGGAATCTCTGTTTCACTCATCCTATTTACCCTCCACAACCTCTGTTGTAGCGAATGCCATGAAGCTATCAATGATATCAATATGAGACAACAGCATTCTTCTGCAGCAATACCTATGAAGCCCTAGGCTATCTAGGACCGCCGCTGGGTCTTCTCCTTGGCGAACTTGGCGCTTGAACTGCTCATACTTGTCAGCTACTAGTTTTCCACACGTAAAACATCGAATTGGAATTATCATAATTTTGCCTCACCTGTAAGACTTCTGATATCGGGAGCGTGCTGAGGGCCCTCCAAACTTCTTTGGCTCTGTTCGTCGGGGGTCTCCGACCAACATGGTCCTGTCATGCTCCAGCATTCGAGAGCGTGCCTCGTAGTCCTGGCTCATTCGGAACAGACCAGTTGCAATTGACATTCGCACCGCATCAGCTTGACTCATGACACCTCCGCCACTAACACGCACTCTTATGTCATATTTCTTCCAACCTTTGCCGAAGAGAATTAGGGGCTCCATGATTCTCATCTTTGCGACCTCGGGCTGGTGTATCTCAAGAGGCCTTCCATTGATTCTGATGCGCCCACGACCGTTCTTGATGGTCGCCTTTGCTAGGGACGTCTTCCTCTTTCCAGTTGAAACGACTACTCTAATTGCCATTTCAGACGACCTCCGGGTTTCTCCATCCGAGCTCATAGCTCAGGTTTTCGACCGTGATGTACTTCTGCCGTAGACTCTTGTACTTAGAGCCTTCGAGAATAATCTTCTCTGATTCCGCATACCTCTCTGGTATGCCCATGAAGCATTGTATTCTCTTGTAGGCCGCTTTCCCACGAGGAGTGGGCCATGGTAACATACCTCGAATAATCCTCCGGACCATCTTGTCTGGACGACGATGATGGAAGGGTCCTTTTCGTGGATTATAGGAAGTACGAATATTGAACTTCTCCTTGTAGGCTTCAATGACCGTGTACTTGTCACCAGTGATTATAGCCTTCTCAACATTCACTATAGCCACTTTATTGCCAAGAAGAGCAGCCTTTGCCACCTTCGAGGCTAATCTCCCAATGACCATATTCTCGGCATCGTAGACCTTTACTTCTTTCTCGCTCATTGAAACCACCTAAACGATAATTGTCACTCCCTTCCCCTTTGGAACCTTCGTCAGGAGCTCGTCAATAGTGATTAGTGATCCTCCTGCTCCAACAATCACTGATCGGGCAGAAGCGGAAGCGTTTAACGCTGCCACTGTCACCTTATGGGGTAGGTTTCCAGAGCCCAGTACCTTTCCTGGGACCACTACCACATCACCGGCTTGTGTATGGCGTCCAATTTTTCCAATGTTTACTGTAGCTCGTTTTCTGGCGGGACGCGACACCAACTCAGCGACCCTCTTCCATATCTTTGCATCATGCTTGGTAGATGTCTTTCTCAGTGCATTGATGAGTGCGCGAGTGTTGGGGTCAGTTGGTCCTGATTTTACCAATTGTATTCACCTCATAATTTACCAACAAAGTCGAGAGATACTCTGATTCTGTTTTTCAGCGTGTCTGCGGCTTTCTCAACGATTGCCTCAGGAGAAAGTGCACCGGTTGACTCGACTTTGAAAAGAAAGGCGTCGTTCTTAGACCCTATCGTAATTGCCCCTGGTTCGCATTCCTGAACACATAACTCACACATGGTACAGTCCAAGGTGTTCTGGGTAGCCAGTGTGTCCTTATCGATTACGAAAATCTTCTTTGGGCAGACCTCCACACATGCCTCACACTTTGTGCATTTGTCCTTGTCAATTTCAACTATAGGAACGTACTTGTATGCCACAGTGGATACTGGTTGAAACTTCGCATTCTCAAGGCCAGTGCCCAGACGTGCGTACGCTTCTATAATGAGCCTCTGGTTAGGTGCAAGCTTGACAAGAGGAATTTCTCCACTTGAGGGCAACACTTTGGGATCTTGTGAAACAAGGTCTCCCGAGTAAACGACTATCTCTTCGCTCCCCGACTCCTTCTCAAGAGTGAGCGTGCACTGACATAGACTGCATCCCTTCCCCTCACAGTCACAATCCTGAGGGAGATTATAGCTCTCTAGATCAGTGATGAGAGGTACTAGACCAAGTCTGTGAGCGAGAATCTCGTCATACATGACACTGGTATTCTCAAGCACAAGCACCTCATCAATTGCCATTGCAGGCACGCGGGTAAGCATTGTTCTCCGAAGTGCATTTGCAAATGCAACGTCAATGCCTTCCACAAGAAAGTGAAGGGCATCATCTTGCCGGTGTATGATCATTATATCCATTGGCTCACCTGACCGTGGAGGTGTTCACCCAAAACACATTATCCCGGACGGACTCGCTACAAGGCGTTGCCCAATAGCTCTCTCGCCCGTGCCCTGGGCGATTTCATCACACGGTGGTCTGTATAAAAGCATTACCTTAGGACTTTCTTTCAGGAGCGTTGAAACACTCCCAAAGCTAAGAATGGATTATGCAGCCACACGAATCATGTCTCTTAGACCGTTGACAATTAGCTTGTATCCATGGATACGCTGTTTGGGGTCGATTGCCACCATTCCGTATGTTGGTACTCCAAGCAGATCCTCTACCGACTCCGGCCTCATGGACCCTGGAACATCCTGCTTATTCGCTATGGCAATCACGCGAGCTCCATTGAACTTGTCCTTGTATTTGTGGAGAAGCTGGCGGGTCTTGAGTACAGCCTTAGGATTGCTTTCAGTGACCAATACCACCATTGTACTGCCCCTCATCAAATCTGCCCACATGAACTCAAAATGAGACTGGCCACCCATCTCGACTAGTGAAACCTTGGTATTACTGTCAAGAGTGATTGTTCCGCAATCCATCCCTGCTGTTGGTTGATAGTTCACCTTTAGCTTCTGTGTGCCATCAGTAAGAAGCTTGATCAGGGTGGACTTGCCTGCGAAACCAGAGCCCATGAGAGCGACCTTGACATATCGGGTCATGATTCTAGACTCCCAATTAAATGGTCATCACATCAGCTGTTAGATAGCAAACATATCAGCTGATGTATTTCCCAGGTAACACTGACTGCTGCTCGGAGCGGGTCGATGTGATACTTAAGGCTACTGAGAGAGGGCAAACGTTTTTGAAATTGGGCGCCCAACAGAAGAGCTTAACTAGGGTAGCACAGCCACCACTTTGGAGTTGTTGACATGTCCATTGTGGATCCCCAGTTCATAGTGATTAGAAAAGGGGCTCTGAGTAAGGTCGACGACTTCTTGGAGGATTACAGACGGCCAATCTTTGTGACCGATGAACTATTGCATGCTGAGTATAGAGAAGTTGTTGAGGATTTCATGGGTGGAGAAGTTGTCTGGTTATTAGTATCGGAATATGAGAGAGGTAATACTTCCAAGGCTAGTGGAAGAGACGTCATTCTGGGATTTGGAGGAGGGCGGAGCATAGATACCGCTAAGCTTCTAGCGAGGGATACCAATCTTAATTGGATAGCAGTCCCAACAGCAGCATCTCACGATGGAATAGCCAGTGATGTTGCATCAGTGAGTCATGATGGATATAGATACTCAGAGAAATGTAAAGGCCCTATAGGCGTGATTGCGGATCTCTCAATCATTGAAAAGGCGCCTCCCAAGCTCAGGCTAGCTGGAATCGGTGACATCGTCTGCAAGGCCTCCAGCCTTGGTGAGTGGCGCCTTGCCTACGAGAAAAGGGACGAGCCATTCGATAAGAGAGTCTATAGTCTGGTCAAGTCGGCACTTGAATCAATATTACAGGATGAGAGTCTAGAAACTCTAGTCCGAGCAGAGATTGACGCAGGCAGAGCAATGAGCATCTTTGGGAGTTCAAGACCTTGCTCCGGCACAGAACATGCAATTTCCCATGCAATGGATAGAGAGCCTACTGACTTACATGGTCTCCAGGTCGCCTTTACAATGCCACTATGTGTGAGCTACCTCGAGGAAGCAGGCTATAGCGACTACAAAGCAGAGAATATGCATCAGTTCTTGATTGATCATGCAATGCCCTCCAAGCTAGATGACTTCGGTATATCATCTGACCAATTTCTTGACAATGTCTATCATGCATTGGACATAATGACTCGACGAAATCGCTATTCAGTCCTTCAACATCAAGAACCTAGTGATGCGGAGATTCTTCAGGCCTTGAAAGACTTGAACTATTATTGAGCGGCATGACACTTCGACAGTTTTAAAAGAAGTTGGAGATTGGGCCGGTGAGAACGCATCCTAGATTGGATGTGTAAGTCTTATTCATACCAATGAAGTGAGAACAGAGGTAGAAAAATGCCAAAGCCGTCATTCGTTGAATGGGAAGCTACTGAAGAGCTTCAGAAGAAGGCCCTAGAGGCACTTGAAGTTGCCAAAGACACTGGCAGAATCAAGAAAGGAATTAACGAAACAACAAAGAGCATCGAACGAGGACTTGCTCGTTTAGTGATTGTTGCAGAGGATGTTGAACCCGCAGAGGTGATTATGTACATCCCAGGTCTGTGTGACGATAGGAAAGCACCCTACATCTTTGTACCCAGCAAGAGAGATCTAGGAAATGCTGCCGGTATTGAAAGACCTACAGCTGCTGTTGCTATTGTTGTTGAAGGAAAAGCCAAAGATCTCTTGACCGATGTTGTCGAGAAGATTGGTGCTCTGCGCAAGTAAGTCTTAGGTGATGGCTTTCGATGAGCAAGAAAGAAGAAGAAGAAGTGACTCCAGCAATCCCCGCCGAAGTCATTCAATTGCTGGGCCGAACAGGAGTGACCGGAGAAATCACTCAGGTTCGAGTCAAGATTATGGAAGGCCGGGATAAGGGACGAGTCCTCACGCGAAACGTGAAGGGGCCGGTCAGAATGGGTGACATTCTCATTCTGCGTGAAACTGAACGTGAAGCGCGCAAGATGAGGAGGCGCTAAGGGATTGGTAGGCACCCAACGCTGTAGTTTCTGCGAAAAGGACATTGAACCTGGAACTGGATCTGCCTTTGTACAGACAAAGGACGGCGCAGTACTGTGGTTCTGCTCAAACAAGTGCAAAGTAGCTAGACTCAAACGTAGGATGAAGCCTAGAGCTACAAAGTGGGCGAAAGGCTTCCAAAAAGGTGGAAAAGCCAAGTAAATGGGCTTTTCAACCAATCAGGATGACCTAGGTGGAACACCAGTACCACCAAAGGTCTCTACTCTTTCTTTTCGACTTCCTCCTTGATGAAGTCAAAGACCGCTAATGCAAGTGCCTTAATTTCACTCTCATCAACGCCCTCTGAGTCCCTTCCGAATAGGTCTTCGAGGGATTCTAGAACTGCAGATGATGTATCATTCACATCAATCGATGACTCGACCAAGTCACGAATCTCTTTTGTCAAGTCTATGTTTGCAGGGGCGTACCTCTCGATATATGCTTGGGCTGCTTTCTCAGCGTCCTCGGACTCTTCTAGACCGCCTTCCTTGGTCCATAAGGCGGTCTCAGTGGTTGCAGTTTCAGGTCCGTCTGAGGCATGGGCTATGTTGATACCAGACCAAATCCCATACTTTCCTCTAAGAGAGTCTGGTTCGGCTTTTTGCACAAATGTAGCGCCAAGTGCGTCACGGACACCCTGTATGACATTATCAGCCTCCAGAATCATTGCCAAGACTCGAGCTGAAGAGATGAACTGAACCAACCAAGGGAAGAAGGGTTTCTCCTTGTGGATATCATAATGCAATTTGGCCAACGACTCAGAAACCTTCATCTCCTTGAAGGCTTTCACGCGGAATCCACGTTCCATGAGGTCCTTGAGAACGAGGGCGCCAACAGTTCTTCTTATGGTGCCATCGGGCTTGATTACTACGAGTGAACGCTCCATCACTATCACGTCTGCCTGTATCTTATCGCCGCGACAAAGACAGACCTATTTTAGGATTGTGACAGGACAGAACGACAATTTCGTGAACTGCTGCTAACCTAGGTCAACTGCTTCCTGTTTCAACCCTTCCCAAAGGGACAGGTCCACAGGCTCTTCCCCCAGTTCCTGGGGTGTATCAATTCCTAATCCTAATCGTTTGATATTCAGAGCTGCATTGTGATCTCTATCATGTGCAGTTTTACACGCAGGGCATGTCCACGTGCGATCTGAAAGTGCTAGGTTGACATTCTTATTACCACAATTGCTACATAGTTTTGACGTGGGCTCGAACCGTCCGACTCTTATGAACGCTACACCACTGCATCTGCATTTATATTCCAACATCATAATGAAAGCAGCCCATCCGGCATCAGCTATTCTTTTGGAGAGTTTCGGATTTCTTATCATTCCAGAAACATTCAAACTTTCCACTACGATGCCTTGGTTCTCGCACACCATTCTAGTAGATAGCTTGTGTTGGAAATCACGACGCTGGTTCCTAATTCGATTATGGAGCTTGGCAACTTGCCGCCTTGCCTTTTCATGGTTATGGGACCCTTTCTTCTTACGGCTAAGCCTTCGTTGTAGAACTATCAGCCGTTGCAGAGAATCTTCGAGATACTTTGGATTGTCTATCTTCTCACCATTTGATGATATTGCGTAACTGGCTATGCCTAAATCCAAGCCAACTGTATTTTCTCTGTTTACTTTGTATGGTCCAGGGAGCTCGACGTTTAGTTCGACAAAGATGTTGATGAAGACTCTTCCAGACTTTTCGATTTTAATTACAGCTTGCCTAGTCTTTCCCGTATATTCCCGATGAAATACAGTCTTAATGTAGCCAATTTTCGGTACTTTTACTCGTTTTTTGGAGAATTCCACTACAAAAAACTGAGGAATATCAAATGATTGCGATAGATTTCTCTTGGACTTAAATTTCGGAAATCCTGGTTTCTCACCATTCTTTACTCTTCTATAGAAGTGCTTGAATGCAAGATCGACACGTCTAATGGCCATTTGGAGCGATTGTGAATATGCATCTTTGAGCCAGGGCTCTTCAGTCTTTAATTCACGAAGCATATTATTCAAATCAAACCAAGAGAGGGATTTCCCCTCACCCTCGTAAGTTCTTTTCTTGTGCTCCAGCGCCCAATTAAAGACGAATCGACAAGCATCAATATTCTGTCGGATTAACTCCCACTGTCGTTTGTTGGGATACATTCGATAGCGGTAGGTTCTCCACATGTTAGTGAGTATGTACCTTCGCATATATTCACAACGTAAGAAAACAAGTATGCCGCGAAAGGCGTCGAAGAATGCCTTTGCAAAATGATATAAACATCAACACGTGCCGCGCTGCAAGTCTTCTTGTGAGGTGTCACCAATGGCTGATTCCGGGAAAGGTAACGAAGCCAAACTACGTTCTCCAATAGTCACTGTGTTGGGCCACATAGACCATGGCAAGACCTCTCTTCTCGATAAGATGCGTGGAACTGCAGTGCAGGACCGTGAGGCTGCTGGAATAACTCAGCACATTGGCGCTTCGTTCTTCCCAACCGAAACCATCGAGGCAATATGTGGAGATCTTCTTGAGAGCACAAAGACAGAACTGACTATTGATGGGCTTTTGTTCATTGATACTCCCGGTCACGAGGCATATCTGAACTTGAGACGTCGGGGTGGAGCGATAGCAGATATCGCTATACTTGTTATTGATATCAACGAGGGGGCTCTAACTCAGACCTACGAATCGTTGAAGATTCTACAATCAGGGAAGACTCCGTTTCTTGTTGCAGCAAACAAGTTGGACAAGGTGCCTGGATGGCGTGAAAAAGATGGTATGAATCTCTTCCAGGCCATCAAGGCCCAGGGTACTACTACTCAATCTGAGGTTGACAGACGTCTCTATGAGATTGTTGGAGCCCTCTCAGCCAACGGTTATGACTCGGAAAGGTTCGACAGAGTTGAAGACTTCACAAAGACGATAGCTATCGTACCTACAAGTGCAAAGACCGGTACAGGAATTCCTGAACTCCTCATGGTCTTATCCGGTCTCACTCAACAATACATGAAGGACCGATTGCGGATTTCTGAAGGTCCCGCCCGAGGAGCTATTCTGGAAGTTCGCGAAGAAACAGGTCTTGGGATTACTCTTGACACAATCATTTACGAAGGAATCCTGAGGAAGACCGATACTGTGGTCATCGGTGGGCTTGACAATGTCATTGTCGCAAAGATTCGGACACTATTGCAGCCTAAGGAACTTGATGAGATTCGTGATCCAAAAGAAAAGTTCACGCCTGTTGAAGAAGTTCATGCCGCAGCAGGTGTCAAGATAGTTTCTCCTGACATTGAAGGAGCAGTAGCGGGGGCTCCTGTGTATGCAGTTGACAAGAAAGAAAACATTGAAGCCATGAAACAGAAGGTCCAGGAAGAGGTCAGTTCTATCCGAATTCAAAGAGACTCCTCCGGAATAGTAGTCAAGACTGATACTCTTGGATCACTTGAAGCTGTGACTCAGTTTCTGCAGGACCGGAATGTCCCAGTCAGAGTGGCTGATGTGGGGAACATAGTGAAACGTGACATTGTCGAAGCCAAGGCTGCAGGAGATACTGAGCCTCTGAACGCCGTGGTATTGGGATTCAATGTGAAGTTCGCACCTGATATCGAGGATTTGGCTGCGGAATATGGTGTTGAAACCTTTCTGAATGAAGTCATTTATCGATTGTATGACGATTATAATGCATGGTTGATTGTCAAGAGAGAACAGGCTAAAGCAGAATCGCTCGGGTCTCTAATTAGACCTGGAAAACTCGAACTAATTCCTGAATATGTCTTTAGGCAGAAAGACCCTGCAATCGTGGGTGTGAGGGTTTACGGAAGTATCAAACCGAGAACTGGCCTGATAAACTCAGAAGGTAGGCGTGTCGGCACGATTCTTCAGATTCAGGACCGCAGCGTGCCTGTAGATGAAGCCACAAACGGGATGGAGGTTGCAGTATCCATTAGAGGACCTACCATTGGTCGCCAAGTGAAGAACGATGAAGTTCTTTACGCAGACATCCCAGAAAAGCACATTCTTGCGATGAGGAAGAAGTTCTTGGATGATCTTCTCCCCTCCGAGAAGGAAGTTCTACAGGAAGTCACTGAGATAAAGCGGGCTGCTGGGGCATTCATCTAGTGACGATTGACAACGTTTTTAGGCAAAACTGCTAAAGCCCCGTCCGCAGCGGGTAGGGTTGGGTCGTTTGCCGCGACCTGTAACCGGTATGGCAATAGCTGGAACCAGTAACCGAAACGGAGGACGAACCCGGACACTCACGTGTCCTTTCACTGGACGGCGACGGGTGGTCTCTGAAGTCTGTCACTGCCATAGCAGCATTTGTAGGATTGCTGTGATTGGCATAAACTACCGAACCGAGTCAGGCCCTGGCGGGAACAGCTCTAAGGTGGAGTGGTGGAGCCTCAGAGGGTGCTGCTCTGAGGAAGGTGATTGATAGCACTGAGGAGAAGGACGCTCGAGGTCAAGGGGCCGCTGCACCTTCTAATCTTGTCTTCTTGATGGATACGACAACGTTTAAGAGAAAACTGAGATTCGCAGGAAAATAAGCTGAGGTATCCAAGCCTCTTCACTGATTTTATGCTTCATATTAGTGCATTTGTCCATTCTTAACAAAGCATATGTACTGTGGTGACAATTAGATGGTATTCTCGATGTTGTAGTTTGAGAATTGCGTTAGGAGAGGTCTTACATGCGCGTGAGTCGCGCATCTGTTGTTCCGTTAATTATAACGTTGCTGCTTTTTGTAGCAGCTCTGAGCGTAGTAGTTCCGCTCAATCTAGAAAGACCATCTTTGCCACCAGAAGAAAATATCAATCTCCGTATATTCCAAGAAACCCTGAATGACACTAACAATGAGTTTCAGTATACAGTGCCTCACGAAGCAATCCGATGTTATGTGGGTTTTATCTCTACGAATGGATCGCCAGTTTCCTTAAGGGTCCATAATGCAACCGGTAGTATATTCGAACTGCGGAACCTCACGTATGTTCATACGGATTTCGAATTCGAAACAGCTGCTGACTATACATATTATGTAACCGTTACTCGACAAACACAGAATACTGTCAATTTCAGCTTGTTCCTGTATTTATGGTATCTAAGCTCCTTTCAACCTCAGCAAACAACATACGAGGGTAACACACTTGTCAGTGTAATTGCTGCAATCTTCACAGGAATGGGTATTAGCTGGTTTGTTCAGAAGGCTGCTAGACTTCATTCGGTGCATGTTATCAGGAAATTGAAAGGTAGAAAATTCAGAAGCGAAATCATCCCACTCATCATACTGTCATTAACTCTCATGGGCGCCCTTAGTGTCAATCCACTCATCGCAGGTTATGTAGTTGGAGATTTTGATGAGGTACTTCGCAAAGAGGTTTTGAAGACAGAAACCCATTCTATAGTTCTTAACTCGGAAAACCCGATCATGTGGGTAAACATCACGGTCCCCAATGTGTACACTGGCCCAACTACGTATGATCCTATGACCTCTCTGCCCCCACCCATCTATTTGCGGCTTTTTGATATATCGTCGAACGGGGAACCCGCATTGATTAATCGGAGTTGGGAGCAATTCATTCTTCATTACGAGAGTGAGGAGGAGAATTGGTGGATTAGGATTTCAACATCCTCTGGAGCCACAATGAGCCTTGGATTCGAGAGAGTCGTTTCAGATGTTGAACTCAGTTTCAACGCTGAGATTTATCACTATACAGCTAGCCCTTTGGTTAATCCTCTGTTCGCCATCAGCTTGGCGATCCTGGGAGTGATCTCTCTAGTTCTTTCATTTACGCTTGCCTGTTATCTTGGAGAGGACATTCAAACTGCTGCTAACCAAAGTAAAGGCAAAGACTAGTGCAGAAATGCTCGAATGCTATATGCTCCATGACCTAGACCTGATGCCCCCTTCAATCTGAGTAATCTAGGAACTACGACAATGTTTAAGAGAAAACTGAGATTCGCAGGAAAATAAGCTGAGGTATCCAAGCCTGGTATGGAGCTGGATTGCTATAGGCAGCTATTAGCAGTCCTGCAAACATCCAGTGTGCTATGCACTCGAGAGTTCAAAGATTCTCATGATTTCCATGAGAGTTGGGAATCTCTCCCTCAGCGCCACTTCCTTCTTTAGTCATATTTTCTTGATATAGATCATGGGTAGATTATCAAGGCGAACTCCCATGAAATGTAGGATATTCGTTATAATCTTAGGAGTTCAAATATCGATTCGCCGCACCTTGAAATTCTTACTCGATTTCAGACCACCGTAGAATATGCATATTTCACCATAGAACGAATCCAATACAGGACTGATCTCTATGTAGACATCCATATGAGGAGGAAAGAGCATCATTTCCTCGACTCTCTCAAGATACAGCTGGCGCTCTTTAAGAGGAATTTTGATGCCTTCCGCGGTTTGGCCATAGTCGTACTCATTTCCCTCTATCCATTTATCATCGGCCTCATGAGGCCATGATGCATTAAACCAAACACCGTCAACAGCTTCTTTCACTAAGTCTAACATTGTCTTGATTGAATCAGTCACGTTTCTCACAATGTACTTCATACTCTGTGGCATTCTTCATCACCAGCCCCTTGGCATTTTCAATCTGATTCCCGCTTTGTCGAATTCATCCCGTATCAAGTATAGATTCTCCCTAGTTATCCGCGTCCTTTGGGGGATGTCTAGTTCTTTCAAAATCTTCCCACCATAGAATGTCTGAATCAGAGGCTCCAGCACTACTTCTCCATCCTTGACTTCAAACTCAATACTCTCAACTTCTTTTCGTCTGTTTTCTATAATAATTGAAACGAGCTGTGCCGCACTAGTCAGTTTCAGTTCTTCAATGTCAAAATCAATTGTACTTCTGCCATTCTCAATCTCCTTTGATAGATAATCTACGCACCTATCATATAGCTGTATGATTCCATCATTTACACTTACTTCTGGATTGACATCTTTGACTATGTCAATCAGAATATCTCTCATTGCACTAATCTCATACATCCCAAGAATGCTGTATGCAGTGATGGTTGGGTTGTATCCAATTCGGTGCATGAGTTCTCCGAAATTCTGAAGCCCTTCATCTTCAGTAATCGAATTTATCGATTTACTTGGAATCCAATCGATACGGTCGTAGAGGGATTCCGACATACGACGTCCTTCTGTTTGAGATGTCGGTTTGAATGCCTTGTCCATTGTTACCCTTACTGAATCATCAATCACGATAGCGAATTCAGTTTCATACACTGTTGGATAGGTGATCGTTTGCTTCTTTTCTCCGTTTAAGAAACATATCTCCCTTCTGTCGCTGAACCCTTTTGTGCCAATCTTTACATTTTCGTCTGCATTGCTGCTTATCTGAAGTCGAATATCCGAATAAGCTGAATGGCCTGCAATTACATAATACAGTGATGTAATGTCAATGCTTTTCAAGCAAGTATCCAGCAGCGACAATACACAGAGTGGTGTATTTGAAGAAAGAGGACTCAAATCAACTTTGGATAATGGATTGTTGGCTAAGTCAATGACTTTGAGCCTTTCAAAACTTCTCAGTGGTATGAAGTCAAATGAAGTAAACGCATTAGATGCCAATCTAAGAGCTTCGAGGTTGGGTTTGGGTCCAAGAGCACGCGCATCAAATCCTGATAGTTCGTTACCGCTTAAGTTCAACTGGGTTAGATATTCATGATCCTTGAAGAGCGAAGGCGTAAACGATTCCCCTAACCCTCCACAGTTTGATGCAAATAATTGAGTTAGATTCTGGCACTTGACTAGCGGTGTTAGTCCAATATTTCTCTGCAAAGTATTTCCAGAAATAATGAGAATCTCAAGAGATGAGCACATGGCAAGAGGTGACAAATCTAAGTCTTGAATTCCATTATTCGCTAAATCTAAGATTGCTATTGATTTGCAATGTGAAAGGGGAGTCAAGTCCAATTTGCTTAGTTTGCTTTCTCCCAACCGTAGGCATTCTATATTTGGATACTCCTCAAGTATCGACAGATCAAGTTCTTCGAGATGGTTTGCTTCCAAATTGATGCGAGTTATGTTCTTGAATTCTCGAATTTGATCCAGATCAATTTCGGTGATCCCTTTGCCTTCTAACCATAGTGATGTGCAAATGAATGGAAACTCAATGGTTTCCGTACCTGCATGAGTTCTGTACTCAATGCTCAAGTTGTGCTCATCCTTGTACATATCTTCGTAGTCAAATCGGAGATTGAGCTGTTTTGAAGAGTATAGAGCCTTGATGGGGGTAAAATCAAATAGACGAAGTTGATTTTCTCTGAGGTCAAGTTCTCTAAGCTTCTTGCATTTCGCAAGTGGAGAGAGATTGATGCTTTCAAGGTTATTATGTGAGAGATCCAGCGTTTCCAATTCATGACTATGTGAGAGCGGCGTAAGGTCTACTGTTTCTAGCCAGTTTCTGGCTAAGCTCAATTGTAAAAGACTAGGCAAATTGCATAGTTCTAATTTCTCAATGTGATTGTGATTGAAATCCAGATTATGGATGTCGAGGCCTGAAATTGGAACTAAGTTAACTTCAGTCAGTTCGTTATGGGAGATTGTAATGGACCTTAACTTCCTGCAATGAGCCAATGGTGAAAAGTCGACATGTTCCATTTTATTGTGTGATAGGTCTAAATGCACAAGTATCGGATTCTCTAGTTCACTAATCTGAGAGAAGTCAATACTAACTATATCTTTAGATTTCAAAATTATCTCTTCAGATTCTAGGGCTACCTCTATTGTTGAGCCATCCCGTGTCGTGTATCGGAGATTTGACAAAAAGCCGCCCTCCAGGTTGTTTGGAGATAGAAGCTTGGCGGCGGTATATCTTTTCTTATCCGATTAACGTTTCAACTTGAATCAGAATCTCTGTGCTTCTTAGAGATTGATGTGATATCTAATCAGTTCAAATCTCTCCCTCAGCGCCACTTCCTAATTTTGATGATTTTACGCACCCAATGGACAGCAGTACGATTGCGGCGCTAACTGAAACCCATGCAAGAGGATGTACATAACATAGTTGTGGATTTTCTGCAGGGTTAATCCAGAGGCCGAGTGGAGAAAAGAGTTCCATCTGAGGTTGAAATCTGGGCTCGGCATCCGATGAATGAATGATGATTTGGGCATCACCATCTGCAACTATGGCAAACAATCCAAATTGGACAGACCAATCAGTATAGCCACCCTCTTCATGTAGTGAAACCGTGTAGGTGCCATTCTGTGTGATTGTGACGTTGGTGAATGGCACAGGATTATACTCAGGCCTGCTGTGAAATGTCACATTAGACTCAAGTGTGACTGATTCACATTTGTGAAATCTCAAGATTCCGCCCATTGGGACCTCTGAGCAGTCAAATTCAAACACCAAATCGGCAAGGTAAGACGTCGCTGGCGGAGGATACAACTCGAATTCGAAGAAGGCTATTTCCAGTGTTTCATTCTCTCCATCAGATGCATTGCTAATCCTGATTATTGCCTCGCTTGAGTGATCAGTATCATCTTCAGTGCTGACAAAGGTGTCTGCTAGTATTTCGACGTTAGCACGTCCCATTGCAGGTGCCTGAGGATAAAGCCTGTAAAAGAAGCTGCACCATATTGCTGGCAGTAGAAGAAGAATCACTGTGGTTGCCGCTATCCCACCCCTTACTCTCCTAGAGTTCCAGTCTATTCGTGATTGAAACCTCAATGAAATCCCACCGCGAATCCAGTAACCTGTGTGCAAGTATCTAGAGTATTAGAAAGTTCTATCTTTTGAACGAATCATCCTCATGAATCATACAGCATAGGGCTACAAGATTAGAAAGAGATAGGTGGGCGAGAGCACTATTTTGAGTTCTCCCGCCCTGTCACGTTTCAGGTGGCTGCCTCAAGCGCGACCTCTGAGGACTCGGTGTCTCTAGCAACGTGTATTTCCGAGTCATTCAGCATAATGTCTAGTTTACCGTGTAGGTCCCATTTGGATACTACCAGCACACCCAGAACTGATACTACCACAAGTCCGATGGCTGCGCCAATCAGCGGGGCGATGGTTGAAACTACTGCCTCGGCCCAGACTCCACCTATAGCCATACCAATTACTTGTACTGCTGTGAAGACTACATTGAGGAGTGCAAACACTCTTCCTCGGTAGTTGTCCACAACCAAGTCCTGCATGAGAGTGGTAAGGGGAATGTTGAGCATGACGTCAACAGATCCGATGAGTGCCCATGATAGAAGTACACTCCAGAATTCCGTCGAGAAAGCAAGACCGATGACTGAGATTCCCGCTACTAGACCTGCGATTGAAACTAGGTAGAGTGGGTAAGGTATCTTCTTCTTGGTACCAAGGATGTATGCTGTTAGCGTGCCTACCGCGGCCCCAGCACTCAAGATTATACCGAACTGCACCTCTGTAATGCCAATGTAGCCCTCTAGGTGCGGCATCATCAATGCATTGAG
>JBHLRP010000057.1:0-19188 GCA_048882485.1 Candidatus Thorarchaeota archaeon | reverse complement strand
TTGCATAATTATCGCTTGCATAGTCAGTGGAGGGCTCACTCTCTATCTAGTCAGTCCTTCGCCTGATGATGGTGAGCTTCCCCGACTTGTCTTATACCTCAAGATCACTGACAAAGCGGTCTATAGTAATGGAACTGTATCATTTACTGTTATTTGTATGGTTGAGAGCTTCAAGAACTATCCAATCCCACAAGGTGATCTCTATCATATCGAAAAGGCAATCATATGTGTTGAGGACAGACTGATAGACTTCAATTCGTCACTTGGTGAGATAAAGACTACGAGTGAGATAACTGTAATTGATGGTGATTTTTCTCTAGCTGTTAATGAAAAAGTCAGCTTGACATTTCAGACCTCTTTTGATCTTCATAATCTGTCACATGTATACGTAGGTGTCCTTGCAAATGGCCCTACAGGTATTCGTAGATGGGACGGATATACAAGCATAATTCCCTCGTAGCTCTCCTGAAAAGAATCGCATGAGTTTCGTGAGTAATCCGTACGAGTAGAAGGATGACTTCCCCTCACAGGTTAAGCCTTCTTAAGTGTCCTAATAGACCAAGGCTTTCATCTCAGTGGCTTCTACCGCTCTCTTGGTGTATGCTTAGCCGTTTAGAGTCACATCAGTGTCGTTTATTGCCACCCATTTAACAGTCTTATTCTTCAGTTGGAGTATAGCCTTCTTTCATAAGTGGGATTTAGTTTCTGTATCCAGAGGAGAAATGATGACTCGGAAACCGGTGGAAAATCGTTTCCCCTTTGGAAGGTTGAAAAGCTAGGCAGGAGGAGAAAGGGCACCCTGAGAGCTTGACAGACCCGCACCGTCATCACGCGGCACGTTCTCAGAACACTCATACAGCTCTTGGCTGGTTTAGGGTATTAAGCCACCACTACCAACGGGCAATCTTCAATCGCTCAGAGTCAACCTTCCCATAAGACCAACAGAGCGCGGTAGAACGGAACTGCTGTTTCTTACACTTCTGAGGCATTTCATGTCCCGAGTCAATAAATGAAAGAAACGGACCTCAACGACTTTCTGGGATGACTTATATTTCAGAAGTCCATTAAGTAGTTCTAGGAGTGGTATGGGCTTTGAGTCGTATCCTATGAGGGAAGGTCGTGAGGAAAGTAGAAGAAGAGAATCGCACAAGGGTGACCCTTCGGCACAAGGACTTCACCACCACTGAGGTGCTCATCACAGAGTCCACCAATGCTCCACCGCCAGAGTTCCGTCAATGGATTGAGGCTGAGGTCAACGACATAAACGTGGTTCTGTCGATGACGGAGATTGTCCCACCCTCGACGGAGAGGATGTTGACACCTGAGGAACGGGCAATCAGAGAGGAGAAGAAGGAACGGTCCCATGCATGGTATTCAGCGGCAGCGTTCTTTTTCGTGACCTTGACATATGCTGCCTATTGGACGATTTACATCATGTTGTATCCTGCAGTCATTCTAACAATGGTCTTCTCGTATCTGGCTTGGAAGCACAAACCCAAGCGACTTCAATAATAACTAGCCCGGAGTGTTTCGTCTGTGAATCGAAGAATACCTGCAGCTCTTCTTGCCGCGTTCATAGTCACCATTGGTATTCTGAGTGGACTCATCGTCTTTGAGAGGATGAATCAGGTCGAAACATTCAATGCGGAGAATATAGAAGCGTCAGGCCATACGGTATGGTCTGGGCACGTTGATGCAGCAAACAAGATTGCCTATGAGCTGGACACTCAGGGACACTTCTTGGACATTCTTGTTCTCAACGCTTCCGAGTATGAGAACTGGGCGGATGGTCGAGTCTATGACGCACTGAATGAAACGCGCATATCTGACGAGGAGCCAACACGATTGGAGATAGTGGTGCCTTGGGAGAGTGAGTGGCATGTGGTCCTGAGCAATCCATCAACTATGAACACATGTCCAGTGGAAGGTGTAATTTCGTTCAACATTGAAACCAGTCCAGTATGGGAGGACTATGACTTCAACGACCTCTTTCTGGGTGAGGCCATGATGGGATTCTTCGGCAGTGTGGGATTGGCTATTGCCACTAGGAAGGAACGCAGATGGAGCAAGACAATGATTGCCTACCTGTGGATGAGAAAGGAGCTATTGATTGAGAAACGAAACAATCAGTTCACTTATGCGCTGACTCTTATAGTTGCACTTCCTTTGATTGCCTATGCAGTACTCCTGGAAGGATGGAGTCCATACCTGTTGATTTTGGTCGGTTATGCCTATGTGGCTGCATTCTTCCCCGTCCTGATAGGAGACGGTCTGGGGCGGATGATCTCTCACGTTGAAGCAACCGCTGAGGACATTGAAATGATTAGAGAGTCCGAGCGGACTGCAACTCATCATGTGCGCACTTGTTCCGAATGCGGTAGAGAGATGCTGATTCCGAAGGAAGAGAGAGGAGTCACTACATGTCCCAATTGCGGTAAGAGGCAAGTATTGTAGTCCACAGCATAGTTGGTTCAATTGATGTATCCTGTTGTAATCCTTGCCATCGCCAAGATGTAAGATTCAACAAAGTTTCTTCTGGCTCTCTTTTTGTCTGTAAGGGAGGCATACAGACATGCATCTATTGCGGCAAGCGCCAAGTCCTGTAGTCCTGCTGAATTCCGATCCTACTTGCTTTGCATTGGGAATGCTGATAGGGAAACCGGATTAAAGACTGAATCGTAGCTATCTTCGCTTCCGTATTACTACAATAGCCACCACTATGGCCAGGATTCCAAGTGAAACTGAGAGTAGGATAGGGATAGGTATGATTGGCCGTTCTATCCTCTGGAGTACATAACTAGCCCAAGTACCAGTGTTATACTCCATCAACGCCTCAATGCTTTCCAGAGCCCCATCATCCTTAGACCAAAGCACTACGGTTTCCACAACGGCATCATTGTCTAATGTGACATATCGATAGCCCCAAGTTGACTCGGTTTCGAGAAGATAGAAGACATGCTCTCCAATCTGTGATTGATTGAAGCTTTTCCCATATGCAGTCAATACGACAGTGAGTTGAGACCAATTTCCTATGGGCATGACTACTGCCAGAGGGAAGTGGTTTTTGCTTGATGGCGGGTCATACCAGTCCTCGATCTCTGAGTCATTCCCTGACCAGTACCCTCTGGCCGTTAGAAGAGGCAATCCACCAAGGGTAGGAGATATCTCTGGTGGCTCATCGACCAAGAGATACAGCTCACCAGTCCGATTTTGAGAGTGACTGCCTCGAATTTGCACTTCATAGTCCAGTCTAGTCCCGTTCTCCACTGCCCAGCGAAGGTTATGCTTCTGAGGTCGGATGTTCACAAAGACTGTATCTGAGGTCGAGTTCCCCACAGCGTTAGAGACGATAATGGTGAAGTTGTGAACGCCTATATCATATACAGCGCCTCGTACATGAAACTCAATGCCTCGATGGTCCCAAGTGTCAAAATACTCGTGTGTTCCATTGTCCAAGATTTCATATCGCGAGGGGAAACGATCTTCGGGATACCAGTAGAGGAAAAACCCACCTATGCTCCATTCCACTGAGAAGTCAGGAATAGAATTGATAGTCGGGATGCCATCGTACTCCCAGAGTCCGGGTGTCTGGTCTCTAACAGTAATACCAGGGGTATGTACAAGATAGTCACCTGAACCGCTATAGTCGCTGTAGTAGTTTCCACTCCAATTGTTGTTTGCTGAAGCTCCCTCGAAGTCATAGGCGTTGTAGTAGCTCTCTCCATTCCAGCCAAGGTGGTTTCCTGTAACCATATTTGCAACGGCATCTCTTCCCAGATATATGCCATTCTGATTATTCGAATACACGGTGTTGTTTCTGATTAGAACACCTTGAATGTTGGTCAAAGCGATACCACCTAGAGCATTACAGCCATAGATGCGATTGCTATCGACAATGTTGCCATAGGGGGCGGCATACCTATTTTTGAAATGAATGCCATATCCCATACCATGTATGATGCAGTCCAAGATGCTTGTGTGAGTGCTGTTATCGAGGAGTAAGCCATTTTCTGCATATCCAAAAATGATGTTGTTTCGAATGGTACAGTTGTCGGAATCTTCGATGAGAATGCTTGCAGCACCATTGCTGTCGAAAGAGCAGTTCTCAACCACTCCATGCTCTAGGGAGGAAAAGGAGATACTGTTGAGCTCGCAATCAAGGATGACAAAATGTACAGTCGTCCCACTGATGGATATTGAGATTCCGTCATAGGTAAGGATGGAGAGCCCTTCTATGATGAAAGGATCAATAGCAGTCCCACTCCCCGGCCATCCTTGAGTTGTGAAGTTGTCATTGTGGTTTATTTCAATTGGAGCCTGTTGAGCTGAAACATGTAGAGGCTCAGTATCCATAGTTATGGTGAGGCATGTTGCCGACAGACTAAGTGGATTTGTGATGCTCATCAGGACTACAAACATCGCGAAGCCAGCCAATCTCGTCTTCATCATCCTCGTATCTCCTATCACCTATACCTCCACATACGTTCCCTGCATGAAAACAGCGCGATATGTGGGTTCCGGTTCTCCTTGACGCAATAGGGTAGGGGAAGCTACACGCTTGATACCCTCACCAGTGACATCGTAAGGAATTGAGTCCATTGGCATGGATTGAAAAGTATCCGGCCATGCATGAGATATTATGGAGTCAGGCCTCGCCAACACCAGCGTGGAGCGCTATAGAGGGCAGGATAATAGCATTCACTCTCGGCAGTTTACTCTTTGGTCTAATCTGCTTTGTAGAAGTGAAAGATGAAAGGTGGTTTGTAGAGGGTCACGAGATTTCAACAAGTTCGACGAGATACACAATACATACATGGGTCATTTTTCCTCAATTCATAACCAGAAAACAACATCTAATATCCATTTTGAATGAATATGAGATAATAAGGGTCTAGTTCACGCCCTAGGGCGTTATATGGTGCGTTTCTCATTTTATCACAGGTTTGAGCAGATTTTGGCCTTGTAAGTAAACCTTACTATTCCAAGTGTCTTGTCTTACACTAGGGTGAGAGTAGATGTCGAGGCTACGATCAACTATGGTGGATGCAATAGAGGAGAAGAATGAAGATGCGGAAACGCAGCTCCATGTCAGAGTCACTCTATATCCATCGTCAGGAAGCCCTGCGCTGGTACCAAGAAAAGAGGACTCTAAAGGACTCATTGTCAGACCTATAGAACGGAGCTACATGATGGACATTATGTCCTGTCGGAAGCCTCGCAGACTCTGGGAGTATCTGGATACGGAGGCCACAAGATGGGTGTAGTAGGTTCACTGCTGAAACTAGCGGTTTGTGCAGGCGGTGCCCTTATCTCAGCGTCAATAGTCAAAGCGGTGCTGGTTGCGCTGAATCCATTCATGAATGAGGGACTAAGTAGTCTAGGATTTCTAATCACTCTAGTATGCATTGGAGGAGGTCTGTATGCCGGAGCCTTCCAGGACAACTGGAACATCCTCAAGGATTACTCTGGACCAGCGGTAGTGCTTGGCACCATTGGGGTCTTCCTTGTTGGTATACCAATGAGTCTGATCGAGGCTCTCTTTCCCTCCATCCCATCGTTTGTGGCGCTCATCATATCCACTGGAATAATCGTGATGGGTGTTCTAGTATTTCAATACCGAAATCAGACACAATCGTTGCCCATTCAGAGGCGAGGGATTGTTCAGTCAATCAAGAACATAGTCCAAAATGACGCCTCTCTTGCTGACGGCTATGTGGGAGGAGTTGAAGTAGTAGAGATACCACAGGACCACCTCCTTCCACAGGCACAGCACACAGACAGGTGGATCCTTGCAGAACCCTTCTACAACCTTCTCAAGGCTGTGACGCATTCTGGCATTCCATTTGGAGTCAGGATTCAGAGGGTTAATCGAAGGACACGTGTGTTCCTACTCAGCCGCGCCTCTGATAGCAGAACACTCAGTCAAAATGTCCTGAGTCTGGTGGGAAAGGTTCAGACAAGCCTCGGAGCTTTTCGAGTCATCGTTCATGACAGATTTCCAAAAACAACTGTCATTTCCAACATAGAAGTGCGTGGTCTGATGCTTCAAGGAGAGCCTCTATCCGTCGAGGACAATCGGCAAACTGTGAATGGACTAACTGCCATAGCTGATGCTCTTCAAGGAATAGAGAATGGAATCGTGCAGGTCTGGATTGATCCTACAAGAGGCGGAATGCTTCAGGAATGGTGGGCTCGAAGAGGACTGGAGTCCGAACTCAGGAAGTCAAAGAAGAGTAGAGCAAGAGGTGAAGACACCTATACCGAGGTCGACACCGTTGCATCAATGACGGCAAGACGTCATGCATCCGAGTTGCGACGACAAGAAGCATTGGTTGCGTGCAATGTGCGTGTCAATTTGGTGGCATGGGCACCAAGGGCCGCAAAGGCGGAGAGAGCTGTCAGCCAGTTGGGGCACACCCTGGTGAGTAGCATAAGGCCTGCAGATGAGAAACGTGATCTTCAACTGACGGCAATAAAGCAGAAGGATGCTGTCCTAAGAGTAGTTGATGGACTGCCCCATGGCAGCGCCACACTAATGCATCTATCTGAAGCAGCCTCTTTGATAGTCCTGCCCCGAGGAACAATGGGTATCAAGATATCAAGGAGACAGTCATTCCCCACAGCCTTTCCAGAAATTCCAGTCAGTCATATCCGTTTTGATGCAAAGGGCGAGTTGGAATATACTAGGCAGCGTCTCATAGAGGTCCACGAAGACCGATGGTGGAGGCATGACCCGTGTGGTGTAGTCCTCTTGGGATTCCCACTGACCATCAGTGGAAGGCCTGACCATGGGAACCCAGTATGGCTGAAGCCATCGGACATGCGGGGCCACTTTGCCGTCTTTGGAACAACGGGGACTGGCAAGACATGGACGTCAGTCTGCATAGTTGCCCAGATGATCTACATTGGTGTCAAGCCCATCATCATTGTCCCACACAAGGTCCGTGACTGGCGTTTACTACGGTCGTTATTCCCAGACATTCGGATATTCACCGCTGGAGACCCTGACACATCACCATTTCTCCTCAACTTCTGGGAGCCTCCTGACGGGGTCTCGCTTGTGAAGTGGATCGAGAGGCTCTCTGACGTGTTTCATGCATGGTTGCCTAACGAGGATGTCATAACCATGCACTTCAAGCTCATCCTCCAGCGTGCATACCAGATCTGCAAATGGGATGTCAACTCGAACAAGAGAGGAAGGCCTATCCTTCTCTCTGACCTCCATGATGCGATCGAGTACTATATTGAGAATGACCTAAAGTATGGTGACGAGGTGTCCAGAAACTTTGCTGGTGCGCTAAGAACCAGGATGAAGGCTATCCTCATGAATCCGGAGTTTGTGAGGATGTTCAACACGAGGGGAGGTGTGACCTTCAGAGAGTTGCTGGAGCATCCAACCATCATCGAGATAGAAGGACTTAGTGACCTTCACGCAGAGCTTCTCATGGGCATCTTGACTGGCGGAATCAGTGAGTATCGAATGGCGAATCCTGCAAATACTATTGAGAATGTCTTGGTCCTTGAAGAGGCACATACACTGTTGAAGAAAGTCGCTCGTAGGACTGATGGTAGACAGTCCGCAACAGAACAGGCCATGGACAGCATCATTAGAATGCTCCGAGTCATAGGTGGCAATGGACTCGGGCTACTTCTCATCGACCAGCTGCCAGGACTGTTAGTAGAGGAGGCTCTGACAATTCCAAAGAATGTGATAATTCACAAGGTCAGACATGAAGAGGTGGACCTAGCAACCAGTCTCACGAGGTGTGATGAGAGCCAGAAATTGCACATCGGGGGACTTGAAACAGGTGAAGCGATCGTTCTTCTAGACCGACATGACTCTCCTTTGAACGTTCAGGTATTCAGTTTGAGAGATATTCTCGTTGCGTCACCCTATGAACAGAGATGGCCTAATACCAAGGTCACTGAGTTAATGAAAGACTTCTTTGAACGTGAGCCAGAACGTTTCATTCATGAGAAACTGCCCGAGCACATTCTCAAGACTCTTGAGCTTCGGGAGTCAAAGATGTCTTTCATCTTGGATAATGAAACTGTGCATGCCTTATTGCGTCTTGTGAGGAATCCAGAGTTTGAGAGAGTCTATCACATTGCTGTGGAAAAGGCAAGGACAGGGAAGTTGCAGTACATTGTTCGACTAGCAGTTGAAACAGCCAAGATAGGTGCGGCTGGTGATGATGCTCTTCTTCCCCTGGCTGTCAAGGTCATTCAGCTTGCTTCAGAAGAGTACAGCAATCCAGTCGATGAGCCATTGTTGTCAGACGTGCACACAGAGTTAGAGAAGGCTACAGCATAGGGGGATTGGAATGAGTAGTGAGGGCCGGGAGTACTCTGATCCGAGAGAAACGGATGAAGACTTGGATGACGAGTCCAAAGAACGAATGCGAGAGCTGGCTGAAAGGCTCAAGGAAGCGATGGAGGAGGACGAAGCGCGGGAGAATGAGGAAGCCAGCAGACAAATGAGAGAGCTATCTGACCAGCTTGAGCGTGAATGGTACGAGGAAGATGAGAAAGATACCGGTGAGGCTGCGAAAGAGGTAGATGCAGAATCACAGGAAGTCTTAAACAATATGTCTGAAGCCAGAGAAGACCTTCATGACCAGTATGTCCACGAAATGCATGAGAAATGCCCTGCAAAAGAGGCATTCTCTGAGGAAGCTAGACGCTATTATGGAACTGAGAGGGCGGAGAAAGAAGCAGACCCCACAGAAACTACAGACAGCTATCATGACTCTGGCGATGGGACCATGCAGGTCCAGAAAGCAGAGAGTGAGTCGGAGCTTGAAACTGAAGAAACTCCTGAATCGGAAAAAGATACTGAAAAGAGTCAATCTTCTAACAAAGGCCAGCTTTCTGAGGAAGCAGAACCTGAACCGGAGCAAGAAGACACCAGTGAGCAATCTCCTGCTCCAGAACCCTCAGAAGAAGCAACTGAAGCTAGAAGTCCAAAATCATTCAATGATAATCCTGAAGAAGCTCCAATGCGCGGAGTCGGTGAGGGTGATTTAGAAAGGAGCCAGTCAACCAGAGGAAGTCAGGAAACCAAGCAATCTACCTTAGATGAGTTCGCTGAGCATGATGAAACCGCAAAGGAGTCCTCAGAGGACACTCAAGATGCGACTGAAACTTCCTCGAATGAGGGAACTGAATCAGTGCATGATTTGGAAGAAGACCAGTCTTCCTCTCGGGAAGTCGATGATTCCTCAACAGATTTAGAAGACGCTGACCATTCAGATCCGGATGCACCTGATGAATTCGCTGAACCACAGTCTGACAATGAAGACCAATCCGAGGAAATAGAAGCACCTGATCATGAGTCACAGGATGACGCTTCTAACGTTGTCCAAGATGAGGGAAGTGAAACCAGTTTAGACGACTCGAATGAGTCACAGGTCGACACAAAAGAAACTGAAGCTGAACAAGGCGAAACTGAATCTGACGAGGAGCAAGAGCAAGGACTCGCCGAGATTCTGGATGTCCTGACAGACCATCCGTCTGTCAAACGAGACCTGTGGTCCGGTGAGCTATATATCGAAGAAGGGATGCATGCACCCTCGATGTTTCCTGAATCGCGGGAGGAGAGATTGAGTCGAGTCTTAGGGGAAATATGGGAGAGCCTAAGTGAAGAAGAACGGGAGAAGATCAGGCCTCTGCTATTCAAGGACATTGACTCTGAGGAAGACTTGGGAGAGGCGTTGAAACAGGTCCCTGAGGTATGGGATGACAGCGATTTTCTTGCTGCACAGAGAGATGCTATTGAATATCTCAGCAAGTCAGAGGATGAGAAAGCTGAGAGTAAACCACCCAAACTGATAGTCGACCTTCAGAAGTTCATTGCAGAGCGCAGATGGCTGGCGTTGCTGAAGCTGGCCAAAGAGTTCTCCGAAATAGAAGATGATGAACCCCTACATGAGCCTAGCGTCACCGCGGAGTGGATGCCTGAAGTTGTAGACAAGATGCTGGAGCTAATTCCAGACCTCAAGGAAAGGGCAGACTTCGGCAGGTGGTACAGGGAGTATAGGACGTGGGTAGAGGTCATGACTGCCAAAGATGCTGGCGTGATAGCTGATGAACCCTCTCCAGAACAACTCAAGAAAATCGCAGCTAAGTTCAAGGTTAATAGAGGAACTCTTCGAAGATGGGTCAAGGGAGAAACTGCCCCTTATCTTGTCTCCGTGCTCCGCAAGAGGATGGAGAGTGATGTCAGTGTCAGTACACCAATGTTCCTTCCAGGAATCCCCAGATTATATTCAGAATTTCTCAAAGTTCTCAGAAAGCATTCTGATTTGAAGAAATCAAAGGATTTCCTTCAACGCAGAAAGAGAGTCAAGCTGTATTATGGCTTCTTTGACTTTGCATTAGAGAATGTTGGAATGCCATTACAAGCCCTTGCTAGAGCATATGCACAAAAGCACGGTCTCTCAGCTCCTACGGTCAATGATTGGGGACGCGGCAAACGGATTCCAATCCTCCTACGACAGGTTGCCGAGAGAGAATCGGGAATTGCCACCCCTAGGCCGTCGAAAGTCTCTGATGCTCACAGAATTAGAACGTGGACCGAGTATAAGAGGATTCTGAAGCGACATCCATATCTCCATGATTTGCTAGATTTCAATGACAGAAACGAGCGAGTGAGAGCGTACTTTGCTTCCTTGGAATTGAAGAAACGCTACCCTGAGATGTCATACAGAGAGATAGCCCGACGTGTCGGACAACCAGCCGGGACTGTTACAAATTGGTTCCACAAAGGATTGCAGTCTCCATTTCTGGTTCAGCTAGCAAATAATGAAAGGAAACGTAGGGAGTACGAGAATGCCCTTTCAGAGAATGCGAGAATGAATTTGATTCCATCCGAACAGTTGTATCAATCTCTCAAACGATTCAGAAAGAGAGAGCATCTGACTGTGAGAAAGGTCGCTAACTCACTCCTAAAATTGACTGAGGATTTGACACGGCCCATTTCATTTGCTAAGCTGAGATCTTACAATCACGAAAACCCGAGGTGGCTAACAGAACTTGCCAAGTTCATATTTGAGAACAGAGGAGATATCGAGAGATTGATGAGAGTGAGGAGCGAGAACGGTCTTCGCGTGGGGATTGTCGAAAACACGCTCTTCATTCGAAAGGTCGAGGATGACCCGCTTGATTACTTCCAGTTGTTGGGTTCAGAACTTTTCTACTTTGACCAAGCTTTCAAAGAAACGCTCATTCGAGATGCAATGAAGGCTCTTGGCGGGGTAGGCCAATTCAACCTCAGCAAACTAGTTAGACAGATGACAGATGTCGGGCGTGTGGACGAGCTTCCCGAGAGTGGCACAAATTCAGATCTCAGGTTCGATACAGATTATCTCATTGGGCAAACCCTGAGGTTCATCCTCGAGGCAAATGACAAGTCTATTTTTGATGTTGAGGATCAGATAGCGGCTATAGGAAAGAGAAACCAATTATCAAATCCTAAGATTCTCTCGAAACAGGATTTCCTTGTGATTGCCGCTCGCCTATTCGCAATTTTGGCATCTGATGGCCACATTGCTGATGATTTCGCAACATCCTATTCTGAGAGAAACGCACATCGACGTGCCATTGTCAGAAAGTGGCTTGGTGCTTTGGGAGATGTCTACACTCGAGACTTAACCGAGGATGGAGAAGTTGTTGGTTTCAGTCTGCCTCCGGTTTTAGGAAGGCTGATGCACAGCTTTGGGATTCCAACAGGAGATAAGGTCCTAAAGGGAATGCACTTGCCATCGTTCATATTGGATGGCCCTATGGAGGTTCAACGCGCATATCTGGAAGAGGTCATACCTGAGGAAGGATGGGTGAGAATCATGAAATCAAAAAAGGGATTAGAATTCGGAATTGGAAGAGCAGTTGTACTTTATGATCCGAAAAAGCGCTCCAAGAATCCACTTGGAGAATACCATGCAAATCTCGTTGAGAAATTCAGTGAAGAGAAGAGAATAGCGGGTCGCAGGTATTGGTTTATGACCCCAACCCGATTATCCAGACTTGCAAAGAGGAAGGACGGATTAATCGCACGAATAGCTGCCGAGATTATTGAGGTGATTCCGTTAACTCCACCCACACTACTCATGGATGAAAAGAATCTCCTGAGGAATAACGGTATGGCCGCCAGAGAATATTTCATGGGTTTGAATTATTCTGAGGTTACAGGAAGAGTATCAGCCCATTGGACAATCAAAGCTGGACGGAAATTACATGCGGCCCTATTGGGACTGATAGCACCGCCAAATGATCGAAAGAAACGAGCCAAGCTCTTTGGTTGGATGAAACGAAATCCAAACGTAGTGAAAAAGGCCAAGCTATTATTAGGAAAGACAGAAAAAGAAATTCATGAGGGCTGAGAGCCCTCATTCTTCTATACTAGCCATTTGTAGGTTAGACGTTTCTCATCTATGTGTTCGAAGCCGAGCTTCAGAGTCATTCCGACTTCAGGCATGCTCATGAGATTCGTAATGTGGGCTGTGAGTCTACGCCCAGATGGAAACTCTCCAATAGCCACCACGTAGGGAGCTTTTGCTGAGAGACTCTCAGGAGCAAACTCGACAACCACATAGGAAACAAGTTTAGCCTCACGCTCAGTGAACTCCTCTAGCGTACACTGGCTGAGACACTTCTGACAGTGTTGCCTTGGAGGGAGATACTCTGCACCACAACTAGTACAGACACTCTTCATCAGCTTCTCTTGATCAAGAGCTTCATTAAATTCTTGAAGCATTGGGGTCATAGCTCGATCCGACGAGTATCCCAGGTAAAGCTCCTTCTTCTCTGCCACTAGAATCCCCTCTCAAAGATAAAGACGTTGACGAACTGGCCGCTCTGCCCAACGTTGTGTGCCAAACCATATTGAACGTCCTTTATCTGGCGTGACGGTTTCTCAGCCTCGCCACGCATTTGTTTCAGTATCTCATATGTCATTGACACTCCCGTTGCGCCAAGCGGGTGGCCCTTACTCTTCAGTCCGCCATCAACATTTACGGGCAGTCTACCATCGTGATACATCTCTTTGCTTTCGACAAACTCGGGGCCCTTTCCTGGTTCAACGAATCCTAGGTCTTCATATGCAATGAGCTCAGCAATCGTGAAACAGTCGTGAACCTGAGCCATGTTGATGTCCTCTGGACCAATTCCCGCCATCTCGTAGGCAGCCTTTCCGGCTCTTTTCGCTCCTGGAATTGAGGTCAAGCTTGGACGGTCCTGAATCATCATCTCAGATGCTCCAGCTCCAATGCCTTTGATCCACATTGGCCGGTCAGTGAACTCCTTCACACGGTCTTCAGCGGCAATCACGACAGCAGCAGCACCATCTGTTATGAGACTGCAGTCATATAGATTCAAAGGTCTGCAGATTGGAACAGCGTTGTTCGCCTCCTCAAATGACACCTCTTTTGGGAGATGTGCCTTCGGGTTTTGAGCACCATAATGGTGAGATTTCACTGCTATTTTCGCCAATATGTCGTGCGGCATATTGTACTCAGCCATATACTTCGAAGCCATTAAGGCATAGAATGCAGGGAAACTGATTCCAAAGGGATATTCCCAGCGCATATCACCTGCCTGACTCATATACTCAGTAGCAGTGGCAGATGACACCCTGTTCATCTGTTCTACTCCAAGCACCAACATCACATCATAAAGCCCAGCGGCTACCATGCCCCATGCAGCTCTCAGTGAGGCTGTGCCAGTGGTACATGCTGATTCAACCCTAAGATGTGGCTTGTCGTGAAGCCCGATATAGTCTGCTATTAGAGCTGAACCGGCACCCTGCCCAGTGAACTGAGATGCAGCATAGGAGAGAACTGAGGCGTCAATCTTGTCTTGAGTTATACCTTCATCATAGATTGGCTTGTATGCTTCCGCACACAATTCTCTCATGGTGGCATCGTACCGTTTTCCGAATTTGCTGTGGCCGCCAGCAACGACAGCAACTTTTCTTGCCATTTCTTTTCCTCCGGTGTCAGAACCTGCTTATGGAACATAAAACAGGTTTTTTCAATCCGTAACTACTCGCGATTTCTCATTCAACGAGGACTTAAGGTTGACGATTAGAAGAAGATTCGTTTTGAAGGGCATTATCTTAGTGTTTGTGGCAATTCCATGCAATTGCGCTGAACCAAATCACTTAGAACCCTCAGTCATGGTTTGAAATTATGATAGAGCTCCTTGAACTTGACAGACGCGACGATGTTAGGTCAGTTTTGGAAGAGTATCTAGCATCTCTAGAAGAGAATCGGAAACCCCCGCCAACCTTTATTGATCAAGTCATCGAGAATTGGAATAGCCGGGCAATCGAAATTTATGCGAAGTTGGATGCTGAGAATCAGATTCTTGGCATTGTGGTACTCGGATTGGTATCTAACAACATAAGCATCATCTTCATGACTGAAGCTGCCCAGGCTCTAGACAGGCATCTAGTTCAGGATATTCAGAAGGATCTCTTGGAAGCTGGACTTAACCGTCTCAAGACGACGGGAGATTGGATTCAAACAAGTGGTACACTTGAAGGCAGTATGCGTGAACATGCAAAGGGTTTAGGATTCAGAGGCTTCGAGCGCACTTCGATGGAGATTACCAGGGATGTACTGGAGAGGATAAATGATTCTCCATTAAGCGATGATTTTTCGTTTCTTCCTTTTGAGGATGAAATGAAGGAAGCCCTTGGTAACCTAATTTTCAGAGGTCACGCGGGATCAATAGATTTGGATGTCTTTCCTATGTTCTTTAGCACCGAAGAACTTGCCATTAAGCTAATTGAGAACACAATTGAGAATCGATATGGAGAATTCAGAAGCCCCGATGATTCAAGAGTCTTGTTGAAAGCTGATATTCTTGTTGGCGTATGCTTGATAACAATTCGAGGCAACTATGCGTATATACCCGACATTTGCATTGATCCGGACCTACGACGAATGGGTCTGGGAAGGGCTTTGCTGGTACACACACTAAAGCGGCTGATGGCATCCTATAGTGATCTTGGTGGGGTTCGCCTAGATGTGACCCTTGAGAATCCAGCAAAGCATCTTTACGACTCTATTGGATTCAAGGAGCTAAGAAGATACGAAGTTCTAAACTGGTTGAAGAAATGGTATAGCTAGATGCCAATTGGTCCAGTGACTACACACCGCATAAAGAAAGAGGGGGGTCCTCCCTAGTGAGAGGACCAACAATTCTACTCGCCTGTGAATTTGCCTCGACGCTTTTCTAGGAGAGCTGAGATTCCCTCAGCTAGGTCCTTGGTCTTAAAGCACTCAGTACAAGCTTCTACTTCATATTTGAAGTTCTGTTCAGTTCCCTCTTCCAGAGCCAAATGAGTAGCCTTCTTAGCAAGCTTCACCGCTATGGGAGCATTTCCTCCTACCTTTGCACCATACCACATTGCTTGGCTGAGAAGCTCATCCTTGGACACGACTTTGCTCACAAGTCCCATGGCCATGGCTTCATCGGCTGTCACCTGTCCACCAGTCAGAATCAGTTCCATGGCTTTTCCAAGACCCACAATTCTGGGTAGCCGCATGCATCCACCCCAAGCAGGAAATAGTCCTAAGCTCACCTCAGGCGTTCCCAGTTTGGCTTCCTTCTCGGCAATCCTAATGTCGCATGCTAGAGCAATCTCAAGTCCACCACCGAGAGCCAGTCCGTTGATTGCAGCAATAGTCACTTTGTCCATTGTGGCAAGTCGATCAACGATTTGCTGACCTTGAGCTATGAGGTCGCCTACATTACTTGGGTCACTCAGCAACGTCTGAGCCATCTTTACGTCAGCACCAGTGCAATAGACCTTATCATGATTTGATGCAATCACGATAGAGCGAATATCTGGATCCTTCTCGGCCTCATCTAGAGCATCGCTGAAGTCTTGAAGGAATTGATCATTTATCGCATTGAGTGCATCAAGTCGGTTCATCTTGATGACCGCTGTGTTCTTCACAGGGGAGAGGAAAGATCCCTCTTTGCTATACAGCATTGTTTCGAATTCTGGCATTTCAATCACCTGTTGAAAATCTGAGCTGTTTGGGATATGCCCTACTTAAAAATCCGCTCCTAAAATACCATTTCTGTGAGAGGGGATGATATAGTAAAAAGGGGGAAGGCAGGGCGTTTTGCCCTGCATTTCAAATCTACTTCAGGTACTTGGGCACGCTATAGCATTCACCAAGCTCAGACTCGAGCTTTCCGATGGATTCCCTACACCTATCTAAGCCATATTGGTCAGCCATCTCAAATGGACCCATAGGCCAGCTAGCACCAAGCTTCATTGCCATGTCAATGTCTTCCTTGTTGGCGATTTCATCGTCAACAAGTATCATAGCTTCTCTAATCGCTGGCATGTTCAGCCGTTCCACAATCCAAGCAGGGTCAGCTCCCTTCGCCGCTTCAGGTTGGACATCGTCAGCAGCATAGTCATAGAATCCCTTCTTGGACTTCATACCTATAGCACCAGATTCAACTAGCTTTGCTAAGGTGTCAGGAGGCTTGAAGCAGTCTCCAATCTCTCGGTAGAGTGTGGACATAGCGTTAAAGGCAATGTCCAATCCAACAAAGTCACCCAGCGAGAAAGGACCAGCAGGAGCCTTTCCTATGCTGACCATTGCTGTGTCGATCTCTTCCTTCGTAGCCTCACCGCGTTCTAGCATCAGGATTGCCTCACGCATCCCGGGCATTAGGAGACGATTGACGATGAAGCCAGGGCTATTTTTGGCAATAACGGTCTTCTTGCCTTGCTTTTGGCCAACAGCCTTCGCGACATTGATAGTTTCTTCGCTTGTCTTCTCACCGAGCACTATTTCTAGCAACTTCATTGCAGGGACTGGAGAGAAATAGTGCATTCCTATGAATTTGTCAGGACGACCAGTAGCAGTTGCTAGTTCGTCAATGCTGAGGGATGACGTGTTTGTCGCAAGGATGCAATGGGCCGGTGCAACCGCATCTATTTTGGCGAAGACCTCCTTCTTGACTTCCATGTTCTCAAAAATTGCCTCGATAACAAGGTCAGCATCTTTCACCGCAGCCTCAGTGTCAGTTGTCCCGCTCAGTCTCGACATTAGACCCTCAGCTTCAGTGATTGTCATCTTGCCCTTGTCAATGCCTGTCATGACATCGGTTCGAAGCCTTTCCATGCCTTTGTCCACAAGGTCCTGATTGATGTCGACCATGGTGACCTCGTACCCATTCCACGCGGACACATATGCAATTCCAGCACCCATTAGACCCGAGCCAATGACTGCAATTTTCTTGACTTCCATAACAGACCCTCCTACATCGCACCCATCATGGCTGCAAGGATTAGATTGGCCAAAAAGTCACTCTCATGTGCATTGCCTATGACCTCGAGGCTGCCATCTCTCATTGTGTCCTTGAAGGGCACTTCACCGGTGAAGATGCCAAGGAGAGTTGCAGAATTGGCTTTGTATATCACATCCGGACTTGGATAGATACCCTCATGAAGTGTCATTCCTTCTTTGGTGACCACCATGTATTGGTCACCTTCTTCAGTATGTACCTGCAGGATTTTTCCGTCATAGGGGCCAATCCAGTCCGCTACCATTTTCTTGAGGTCTTCCTTCTCATTGGTCTTGGAAGAAAGAAATTTGAAGAACTCCTGTAATTGTGACACTATCTCATTCCTCCTTTGTCATCCAGTCAGTGACTGCTTCCTGCATCGCTGCATCAACACTGACTGTCCAGATATTCCCTTTCTTTTGCTTCACTATGCGGAGAAACTCATCATAGCGGTCACCTTCCATGGTGACGACGACTCGTCCCTTCCTATCCTCCAAGAACGCCTGATGGTACATCTTCTTTGACGTCCAATACTCGTGCTCGATATCGCCTTCCTTGAGGCGTGGATAGAACGGCCACTCACCGGTAGGATGAGGTCGAAACTTCTTTCCTCCGGATTTCCATTTCTTGACTAGGTCGCCTGTGGCTTCCTTGAACCCGGGTCTGAATGGCCATTGAGGCACATAGCGGAATCCCTTCTCACCATCAACCTCGCCTTTGGACCATCTACCTGTGTAGACTCGTCCACCCTTATTGTCACAGAATTGCTCCATGACAACCTCAATGAACCCTTCAGGAGTCAATCCAGCTTCCTCTGCAAGTTCCTTCATATTCTCCAGAGTCTTTCCTTCGAAATTGACTTCCATGATATCACCTCTTCTTCCTGAACGCTAAACGTTTCCATGGCAGTCCCCAACGCTCTTGGTACATTAGACCCTCGAGAGGTGGTCTGCTGGGTCCAAGTGCACGCGGTGATACTCGCGTCCCAATGCAGAACGCAGTCAAGGGCGTCCATGTTGGTGGAATTCCAAGTCTGTCACGAATGAGCATTGCATGACGCGGGTCGGAGCAGACCAGTGCCTCATACCCGCAGCCATATCCGAGTTCAGTTGCCGTCAGCCACATATTTTGAATTGCCATACCCGCAACTACGGACCCGAAAAGCTCGTTGGGATACTGATACCCTGCATCATGCCACATTTCGCTGGCACACACAATTATTACAGCGTCACTCTTCTCAGGATATCTGAAAAGCTCCCCATCTCTTAGCCTAGCATAGACAGCCGCCCGATAAGGATCGTTGATGAACCAGTTCCTACCGCTTGTCAGCTCAAAGGGGGCTCCACCAAAAGCTGATTGAGCCATCTCCTGTGCTATGTCAGCAAGGAACACTTTCATGTCTTCATCGTCTCGTATTACAACAAAACGAATCATGAGCATGTTCTCGGGACTTGGCGCATGTCTGGCAGCTTCAAGAATCATCTCTAAATGCTCGTCGGGTAGTTTCTCGCCAGTGAATTCACGTATAGAACGTCTATCACGGATGAGCTTCAAGGATTGCATTTCCTGAACAACCTTAACATCATCCTTGGCTTCACCAGCGGCATCCGACTTGCCTTCAGTATCTGTTGCCATTGATTCACCTCATGTTATATGATAAATGCGGACCTCGGTGACAATGGGCTGCATAAATGTATTAGCTTTCACTAAAGAAATCTGACAAGCACGGGAGATTGAATCTATTGACGAACGAAACATCGTGACCTGTCGACACTATGTGTAGATATGCAGCCATATCTTGTCAGGGACATATCCTGAATATTAACCCAGTATTGGCTTGGATATACAAGATGACTTATTCCAGTTTCTTGC
>JBHLRP010000056.1:8835-19229 GCA_048882485.1 Candidatus Thorarchaeota archaeon | reverse complement strand
TTGGCCGCGATAGGTGCTGCCGTTGCGGTCCTTCTGCTATACCTATACTTTGTTAGAGGCTTTGGCAAAGGTGCATTCGTTTCCGTGGCAAGAGACTTGGCTAGTAAGTTGAGGAGCATCAAGAGGCTAGCAGACGCCGGCAAATATGGCGCTGCGATCTCACTGACTTATCACACATTTGAGGACATGTGCGCATCCAAGACTGGACAGCCTCGACGCCATTCGGAAACAGCGAGGGATTACGTAACACGAATTCTTAAGGAGATTCCATTGGACAGCTCTTCTGTGAATGAGCTGCTTCAGGCTTACGAAGAAGCGCGCTTCTCCCATCATGAGATAACAGAGGAGACCTATGATGGTGCGATGCGCGTGTTTACAGATCTTTACCCGCGTATTGACGCGATACCAACCACAGAATAGAAGGTGATGAAATATGGGCTTTAGAGAATCGATTGGCAGGCTCTTCCGCGGAGGAACGCCGAAGGTCGCATCTGTCGATATTCCAGCGAAACTCCGTAACATCAAGAAGCTTGCAGATGCTGGGAAGTACAATGCAGCTATTACCCTGGCATATCGTACCTTCGAACAGATGTGCGGCATGAAGACGGGCTCTGAACGTGCTCAGTCTGAAACTGCACGCGAGTTCTTAGAACGTGTGCTGAAAGTGATTCCGCTAGATGGTGTGGCTGTTGACGACTTCATAAGATCATATGAAGAGGCTCGCTTCTCAAACCATGTGATTACACGTGAAAGATACGAGCTAGCAATCAAGACATTCAGCGATCTATACCCGCGAATTGAAGGAAGAGCAATGCCAGAATAGTTCTAGGTGTGACCGATGGGCTGGAAAGAATACGTGCAGGTTATCCTCTTCATCCTGAGCTGGGCACCAGTAGGTGTTCTCATAGGGACTAGTGTATTCAATGTAGAGGCAACATACCAGCACGATTTCAGCATCTACAATGACGAGTATAATGGCCTCAGCATATATCGTGATGCCATTGAAGGTCTTGGCTACAAGGTAAAGACAGTCCAGGCATCGATGAGCACGTTAGGACGATATGAAGGGAATGCTACATTAGTGATTACAGGTCCCGTTGTGGACTTCAGTGTGGATACAATATTAGTTATATTTCAACACCTGAGTGCAGGAGGAGGAGTCTTAATTGCTGATGACTTCGGTACGGCAAACAGTTCCTTTACTATACTCAACCTTCTTCTTCAAGGAGCAATGCAGGGAGGAGGAGTCAATCTAACTGGAGTGCTCAACTTTCCGCAAGGAGTTCTCTATGACCTAGACTCGCATGGTCCCAACCCACTACTCCCAGTAGTGACCGATTTTCATAGTATTACTGGTTATGGCCCAATTCTGACCCAGGGTGTGAGTTCACTCCATTTGAACTATGCATCTGTTATAACCCCTACAAGTCTTATGGGGTACATGGGAATTGCATGGACGACGCCGCGTGCGTGGTGTGAAAAGAACCTCACCTCCATTGAAACCCATGAAGCCTGGCCAGACCCAGACGAATGGGCTGGCGTCCTTCCTGTTGCGGGGGCAATTGACCTTGGCGATATGCTTGCAGCTAGTGCTGGCCGATTGGTTGCAGTTAGCGATCCCAGCATATTCATCAATGACATGGTGGAGGACTTCGGAGGCAATCTACGATTCGGATTGAACATAATCAACTGGCTTGCGCGTGGCGACACTGATGAAAATAGACCCATTGTGTTTTGTGAGAATCTTCTTGAGGTGCCCTGGTCATCGCCTGAGTTCTTCTTTGGACTCTATCTTGGAAGAGCGCTGTGGCTGTCCGGCATGCCAATTCTTGCCCCTCTATATCCTCTGGTAACAGTACTTGGCATCCGTAAGTATCTGCCCGACCCCAAAAAGCCTGAAGTGAAGAGTGTATCTGATGTCTTTCTAAGAAGAGGTCAAACTTACTTCAGCGAACGGATGTCGTATTACCGTAGCGAGGGCAACTATGGGCGGGTCGTGAAGATGTTATACCGTAAGCTGAAGAGGGCCATGGTGAAGAAGTATCAATGGCGTGAGTTCGATCTGAGGAAGGTGTATGAACTCCTCCGATACAAGGACCCTGGCATCAGCTTGGAGAATTTCAAAAAGATATTCGATAGGATTGAGGAGATCGCCTCCAATCCTGGAATGAAGGTGAAGGAGAACGAGATGATGTCGCTCTTCTTCATACTTCGTGACATTCAAACCAAATTAATCGATACTAAATAAAATGTGAGGTAGAAAAAATGACAACAGAAGAAGCAACCGGTGCCGAACCAGCTGAGGTGCTTCAGCCAATGAGCATCGATGAGGTCTACACCTTAAGCTCAGAAATCATCCGTGAGTGTGGGAGGATCATCGTCGGCAAGGAGGATATACTCCGTGACGTGCTCATAGCATTCTTATCAAACGGACATGTTGTGCTGGAGGGCGTACCTGGTTTGGCGAAGACCTACATGGCGCGCACGTTCGCGTCCATTCTAGGTTGTGCGTTTAAGAGAATACAACTCACGGTTGATACGCTCCCAGCTGACCTGTTGGGTAGCAATGTGTTCAACCAGAGGACAGGAGAGTTCTGGTACCGAAAGGGTCCAGTATTCTCGAATCTCGTGCTTGCAGACGAAATCAATCGATGCCCTCCAAAGTCTCAGAGTGCTTTGCTTGAGGTGATGGAGGAGCGACAGGTTTCAATAGAAGGAGTCACAAGGAAGCTTCCCAGACCCTTCTTAATCATTGCGACACAGAATCCAGTAGAACAGGAAGGAACCTATCCTCTTCCCGAGGCTCAGCTTGACAGATTCATGTTTAGGCTGATTCTGGACTATCCCACCGACTCCGAAGAGGCAGAGGTCATTCGAAGGAAGCACATTGGTGAGGTTTCTGACCTTCAGATCCTTGCTGATCCCACAACCATTGCACGAATGCAGAATGCGTGTAAAACTGTATACATCGAGGAGGACATTATCAATTACATCCGTGATATCGTCATAAGGACAAGGAATGATCCCCAAATTCTCCTCGGTGGATCGCCTCGTGCATCATTGGTCCTCATGAGCGCATCCAAGACACGAGCTGCGATGGATGGGCGTGACTATGTGATACCTGAAGATGTTCGGAGATTGACAGTTCAGTGTCTGAATCATCGACTGGTCTTGAAGCCTGAAGCTGAACTTGAGGGCCTGTCCGTAGAGAGACTGGTCTCAAAGATACTTGGAGAAGTTGATTGTCCTCGATAACCGGCTATAAGCAATGTAAGTGCGGAGAAGAACAACTGTGATCACGCAGAGAGGCTTTGTCGTAATCTTTGCAGCAGTAACATTCCTCACTAGTGGATTTGCCCTAGGAGGGAACTTCTACCTCACAACTTTAGGCGTGTATCTTATCATCGGCTTAGTCGTTTCTCTGCCTTTCTTTGCACTTACTGCCAACATCGCTGGTATTGAGGTTGACCGCCAGATTGACAAAGTCAAGCTGTTTTCAGGTGACTTTCTCCGTGTCAGAGTCACAATCAGGAACACCTCGCGTCGACACTTCGACTTCATAGAGGTGCATGACCAATATCCCGAAACTTGGATTCTTGCCATAGGTGAGAACTTCATCGCAACTCGTATAGAGCCCGGAAGTAGCATCACCTTCTCCTATATTCTACAGGCAAGAATGCGTGGCCGCTACAATATTGGCCCGACTGAGGTAATTATGCGTGACCGGCTTGGATTGCACTATTACAAAAGGTCTCTGAAAGCCGAAACAGAGGTCTTGGTATATCCAACATGGAAAGATGTTCGACGATTGGATGCCATTGGGAAACAACGACAACTGGGACTTATGTTTGGATCCCATCGTACAAAGATAGTCGGAATGGGGACCGATTTCACAGGATTTCGTGAGTACGTGCCTGGGGACTCGTTCAGACTGATTGATTGGAAAACCAGTGCAAAACGCGGTGACATGGTAATAAAGCAGTATGAGCAAGAGAAGAACGTCCAAATCATGTGTATGGTGGACACAAGCGGGAGCATGGGCAATGGCTACCCAGAGAACACCAAGCTGGAATACGCCATCCGCGCCGCGGTTCTACTGACTCACCTTGGACTCGAACGAAAAGACCTGGTTGGCACATGTGTGTTTAGTGAATTCGTGCATTCATTCGTGCCACCAAGTACCCATCCAAATCACATGTATGATGTTTTGGAGTCTCTCGCAATGGCTGAGCCAAAAGGCTGGAGTGACTATGAGTCTGCAATTGCCCACGTCGTTTCACAAACAAGGAAACGTACACTCGTCATTTGGTTGACTGATCTTGAGGAGAGTCCTGGTCCTCTGCTCAATGCTATGAAGACTTTAGTTGCAAATGGTCACAGAGCGATGGTCATTAGCCCATTTGGACCTTGGTTTGAGGCTCCTGTAGGACAGTTTGGACCGGTTGAGAAGGTTCTAGCGGAAGCCGTTTCTGAAGAGCTATGGGAACGCCGAAGGAAGATTGCACGTGCGTTGGCAAAGTTTGGGATTAGTGTGGTCAATGTCGGACCTGAGGATTTCCTTCCAACAATCATCAAGACCTATGAACAGGCAAAGCAGAGGGGGGTGGCATTGTTCTGAGAGTCACTACATGGATTCTTCGCATTGCCTCCACAGCTTCGTTTGTGGCCATGGCGTTCCTGATTTACACAACCATGGATTCTAACGATGTCTGGCACTGGAATGCTCCATATGACTTTGTGGTGACGGTGTTTCGTCTCCTATCACTCCTATTCTTCTTCATCTCATTCATCCTCGTGACTGGACTATCAACGGCAATAACTGGCGCAATGCCGAATGAGCTTGTTGTAGGGCTCTACAACACAATCACCCTTCGGACTTGGTATATGCAGCCCTACGGCGTATCTGGTCCCATTACTAACGTGGATGAGGTGTTTGCACGGTTTTCAGTGGATATCTTCGAGGTTTTGACTTCTCTCTTCGAAAACACATTCCTGTTTCTCTATTTTCTATGTGCTGGCATTGGAGTAGCGCTCTTCCTACAGTCCTTAGTTAAAATGGAACACAAATTCGTAGGCGGTGCCTTCATTTCTTTGCAGATGATTCTGCTTATCGCAGTACTCCGAAATACTATTCTAACAATCCTTGGCGACTTTGGAATTAATCTCCCCTTCTTCGCCAATGAGCATGCCATACTCGATTATGAAACCTTTCCAGAGGACTTTATACAATTCCTTTTCAGCGATCTTCAAGTTCTTGTTCTAGTTTCTTTTGCCTATCTCGAACTCAGCTATCAAATGATCTATAGCTATTCTGTAGGAAAACCAGTAGAGGACAGGGAGGAAACCCTAAAGAAACAATTGTTGGCACTGAGACAGGCAACCCGCAAGCAGGATGCCATTGAGAGAGGAGAGAAGGTTAGTACAACAGCGATGAGCAGGTCTTCGGGATCGACTGCATTCTCGTTCTTGCGAGAAGCAATAGAACGAAAGGTTGTTGGTAGTCAAGATGCTCTGGAGAACCTTGATGCAGTGTCTGATGTTCGTCGTCTGCAGATTTTCGTGGACGAGCTCCTCCAGACTGACTCAAGGGCTCGGGATGAACTCACAGCAAAAGCAGCAGCGCCTTCCTCAAGTTATGTCATAGGCTCTACAATAATGGGCTCGATATTCCGATTTCTGAGTGTAGTGGCGGTATCCTTTATGATGATGAGCCCTGCTGTTTTCCTGCTCCTTCTGAATCCTCCTGTTGGCATTCAGACCAGTATAGAGGTGCTCCAGCCAGAGATAGTCCTTCTGTTCCTAGTGCCCATTGTGCTGCTATTTCCATTTGCGGCAATGGTCATCAGTTGGTTCTCGAAGCGAGAAGAAGAGGTCAAGCTGACCAAGGAAGAGAAGGAAGAGCTGAAACGACGAAAGAAAGAACTCTCTCAGAAGAAGAAAGAAGCGGCTAGGAAAAGAAAGGAACGTGAGAAGGCCCGCAAGAAAATGAGGGCCAGACCTGAGGAGAAAGATGAGTGGGACAAAGCATTAGAGGAAGCGTACAAGAGGTAGATAGTCCCCAGGAGGACTTTCATTGTGACAACGGTTGTACTCAGTCACGGAGACCTCGACGGCATCGCATCAGGAGCAATCGCGCTCTTAGCATTCCCCGGCTCTGACTTCTATTTCACAAGACCATCGCAGCTTCATCAGGATTTGTATAGAGTAGCAAAAGACAGACCTACAAAAGTCACCATTAGTGATATCGCCATAAATAGCAAGAAATTCGATGAGATTTTGGACGCAATTGACCGATTTCCTGACTCAACTGCAATATACTGGATGGACCATCATCCAATTACCACCAAGCAAAGACGAGAGCTTTCAAAGCGAGTACATCTAGTTCATGAAGTTGGCCCTTCAGCAGCAGAGCTTGTATTTAGAGAGTTCAAAGGACAGCTTCCAGAACATGCTCTTCGCCTTGCGCTTTATGGAGCAATTGGTGACTACTGTGATGACACAGAATTTGCTAGGCAGCAGTTCGACAATTACGACAAACGCACGCTCTATCTTGAAGCTGGCTTGCTCGTTCAAGCCCTTCAGGAGATTGACTATCGAAAGGAAGCTAAGGATATTGTTCGTCAATTGACTCTAGGAATAGAGCCAAGCTCAATGAATGACATAGTGACCCTCGCACTGAAGGCCACCAGAATCGAGCATCAAGTGTTTCGCTATGTACAAGGCAATGCCCGAAAGCTAGGCCCAATTGGCTATGTCCTTGACATGCCAATAAACGGCTACCGGGGAAAGAGTGCAAAGTTCGCAGCCTATGTGACAGATGCCAATGTTGGCATAAGCGCCAGATCAACTGATGATGAAGTAGACATGAGCCTGCGGCGCAGACAGTCCAGTGTTGATTTAAACAAGGCACTTGATAGCATACTGCCTGAGATGGAGGGCGCTCAAGGTGGCGGGCATCCAGCTGCTGCTGGTGCAAGCATGTACAAGAATGACTTTCCAAAGTTCCTACAAAGACTAGCTGAGTATGTAGATGAAAGAAATTAGATTCCCCGCAAAAGAATGCTCCAAATGACCCAAACTATCGTGACTACAGCCTCTCCTGCAACGACACCACTGAGCACCTGTGTAATTCTACTCCGGACCTGCTCAGTCGGAGGTTCACATCCATCAATGGGGCTAGCTACAGACCCATACTTCTTTTCTGTTCTATATTTGATATAAGCTCCAAAGAGCATAGTGACTGCTGTGGCTGGAGGAATCAAAACGCCGACCCCCAGACTGATGGCACTATAACCTCTCTTACCTAATTCTCTAGCTGCTAGGAAGCCAGCTATTGCAAAGATTAGAAGGTAGAGGAAAGCGAGAATTGGATGCACTCCCGGAAGATCTCCAACTCCGGGCAATTGGAACTCACCTATTTGAGAAAGGCTGATAACGAGAAAACCAAACAGTTGAGCTGCTGGGCTTGGCAGCTCGCTACCTCCAAATCCTGGGTTCTTGAACAGGCCAAAGGTCACTACAGACCCAACTAGCGCGCCCAGAATCATCCCAATGAGGACAGCTTTGACAATGTCGCGTCCTCTCACACCCGTAAGTCTTCCAAGTTTGAGATGTACTAGTAGCGCAAGTGCAGCATCTTGAAGCCCTCCCAGCATAGCCATGAATGTAGTGATGGCTTGAAAAGTGACTCGAAAGAAAAGAATGGCGGGAATTGCTATGATGTCCGAGATATATCCTGCTAGCATGCCTGTTTCACACACAGCTCTTGCAGTAAAGTAAGCTGAAATCATTGCCAATGGAGAACCTAGTACAAAAAGCAGCCAACTTATTCGAAGTTCGGGAAACGGCGTCAGAAACCAGAATATGATTATGCCGGTCAAGATGAAAAGGCCAAGAGAAACAAAAGCGACCCATGAGGGTAGCTGGCCTCTTCGACTTCGAAGGTAGGCTCGAGGATTTTCAGCAATTTCTCGAATCTCTTCCTTAATCATTTCAATTGAGAATAGCTCCTGCTGTACCCTCATAAGCCTGGGTACGTCTCGTGTCTTGTGCGGGTCTTCAATTACCTGGGGTCCATCACCCCGTTCATCCTTCCCACTGATTTCCCTCTCTAGCAGCCTTTTGAATTGGTCGGGTTTCAACTCCTCCTCTTTGCTTGACAGAATATCCCTAGCTATAACAGCAACGAAAATCCCAAGGACCATGTATATGATCTCAGCACGATGAAGATGATCCCCGTAATGAATGGGCGCCGCTCCTTCCAGAAAAATCCATACAAGAAGTGAAATAACAGAGCCTCCTGCTATGATGAGCACTCTTTTCCAGCCAACGAAATATCCAACGCCTGCAATGAGTGGAGAGTTCGAAACGCCTATCCATTCCGGTACATTTCCTGCCATAGGGATTGCAGGAGCGAGAGCATTGGGTAATGCTTCAAGGCTCGCTCCAGTGAGTTCCTCGGCTGCTTTTGTGACTCCCATCCATGCTCCGGATGCTGCCATTCCTGTCAAAACAGCCTTCTTTGATGATGGGTCAGCCCCCAAGGCTAGAATGGTTTCTGCCTGTGGTTGGACTTGCGGCCATGGCTCATCCTCGAACATGTCACGCCATGGCAAGAGAAGAATCATACCGAATATCCCACTCATCGCGATGACGAGCATAATGAATGGTATTGTGATAATCTGGTCGACAAGCGCTGTCAATGCAGGGTCTATGGTAGGCAACCAAATGGCAATTGCTGGAAAGGTTACCAGGACTCCAACTGATATCATTCCCGAGCTATTGGCAATTGCCACGACGATTGTGTTCTCTTCTGGAGTATATAGTCCCATGGTACCAAGAATGATTGCACCGAGCATCTCCGCACCAATGAAATAGACAACACCGAGCTTCAGGTTGAGGTAAATTCCCAAAAAAGTGATGATTGTGCCTACAATTATACCTGTGACCATGGCCCGTTTTGTCATTGGGAACTTTGGCTCACTCATGCCAAAGGCATATAGTGCCATTCCACCAGTGGTCATTACGACCATCTCAGTGAACACTCCAAGAATCATTGTCGCTAGCAGAATACCAAGTATCCCTAAACTGACATAGATAAGCCCCTTCTTGTCTATTGGTTCTCGGAAGAGAGCTCCAAGAATCAGGAGAATCTCTACCGCAATGGCAGTAATAACATCGATATCCGCCCATCTTCCTTCTGCTGCTACAACCAGAGCATAGAACAAGCCAGCTCCGAAGAGACCCACTAGAAGTCCTCTTGTTGGTTTCGGGATTCTGGTCAATGGCTATCCTCCGTCTTCCGCTTCGATGCTTCCTGGGTCTGGTAATGATAAACGGGTAGAACGTGTCAAGAAATCGTCGTCATTTATCGTTTATGTACTCAAGAATGCAGTCCTTTCTAGCCCTGGCTCAGTCCGCTTTTGACTTACGTTTTATCACAAATGTCACCTGATTGCCGACCAACTCATCGTGATTTACCAAGAGGAAACAGTCCTGGCATCAGTTTCAGTCTATTTTGGCTATCTGTGGTCCAATAGGGTGAAATAAGATTTCTGACCTCAGCGTGAGTATTTCATTATGATTCTGCTCCTGAAATCTCAGCAATCATCCCTCTGATTGCCTCCACTTCCAATCCAATAATGAGCAACGTCTTCTCTCTGGACTTTTTTCCTGACACTAACTTGATGTCTCCAGTTGAGATGCCAAACACCTTAGACATGCGTTTGAGCAGCTCCATGTTTGCCTTTCCTTCTCTGGCTGGTGATTTTAAGTTGACAACCAAAGCGTCTTGATTTGCATCGAAGAATATCTGCTTCAGGGCGGACTTCGGTTTAACAATAACCCTCAGTAACACCCCGTCCTCCGTTTCCCAGATCGCAGTCTTATCCATGCAGGACGCTTGCAGCATCTCGCCATATGAGTGTGTCCCATTTACTTCGGGAAGGAGCTATCGAGAATTCCTTTTTATGGAATCATTTCCTCATCCTTCTTGAGACCGTGCAAAACACGGGGTGAACGATCATGTCAGATCCAGTCATGGATGCATACACACAGGCGTATAATAGTAGTGGAAATATGGTTCAGGCATTTGGAGTGATCACAGCCAGTGGACAGGTTCTCTGGCAGAGTAATAACTGGGATTTACAGGCTGATGCAGCTCAGCTTGGAAGAGCAGTCAGTTCTGGCGCTGCCTCAGTTACACAGAATCAAATCAAATACTCCACAATAAGAACCACACCGGACAGTCTAGTTGCTCGAAATGTAGGGGGGAATGGAACCCTTGTTCTGGCCAAGATTGAAGGTGAAAAGTTTGTGGTTGCCTGGGCCGCAGCAGAAGCAGCTCCAGACGGCATTTATGTCGACGTAGACCGAGCCGCAAAATCCCTAAAGGG
>JBHLRP010000056.1:0-8735 GCA_048882485.1 Candidatus Thorarchaeota archaeon | reverse complement strand
GTTGAAATAGGCATTTGGCTAATCGCTTGGGCCACGCATGATTCTATTCCTGAGCTGACACTTATTGACCTCTCCAAGACTGCAGTCCAGTTCATGCGTAGACTTTGATGTCGTTTCGCAAAGGATAAGAGGAGCTCGCCATTTGTCCTCTAGTTCCTCTAGAGGTGCGACTCAATGATCACGGCATTCATTATGGTAAAGGTTGAAGGCATGACTAATAGAGAAGTCCTGGCTGAAATCATGGCTCTTGATGGAACCGAGGAGGCTTACATCATCTTTGGGGCCTTTGACATTATCGTGAAAGCATCTTTCAAGACTAACGATGACATGAGTGTGTATGTTGTTGAGAAACTAAGAGAAATCGATGGTGTTGGAGAGACTCAGACCAACGTCTGCGCGACCTGTGATTAGACTGTGTGCAGCCTCTAGAGGCTTTTTGGGAGTAGGATTTCACGCATCTTCTTCTGAATCTTAATCCACTCGTCATCGCCTAGGGCATAGAGCTTGACAAGGTCTTCATACATGCTCAGCACTTTCTTATCGGCAACATCTCCCTTAACCAGCTGACCGATCTTGGCACGTCCCTGATGCTCCACTCTCATGGACTCTACCATGAGGTCTGCGAGCTCTTTCTTGTCATTCTCTGTTAAATCGATATCAAACATTTCCGTGAACTTGTCAACATAGGTACTAGACTTCTGCTTCATCAGCTTCTGATCAATAGCAAACTCACCAACTGTTAAGACGAATCCTTTGGCTGTGCGCCTATAGTAGTCCGTCGTTCTTTTTCCAGTTGTCACGGTGCCAAATTTGACAACATAGCCTCCCTCAATCAGTTTCGGAAGATGGTGGTAGACTTGATTCTTTGTTATATTGTCAATGTCATCATAGGTTTCAGAATACTTGACAATCTCTACTACTGACATAGCATATCTCTTGACATCTCGTTGACGGATAATACGTTCGCCTGTCGTACTGTCAACGTCCCGCGTAGTAGAAGTGTCATCAACGCCGCGCCTCAGTACCTGAATTATCATGTACCTTACTTGTTCATCAAGTATTGTAGCTCTCTCGGGATCATTCACAAAAACAATCTCTTTCATGGGTTCTGGAAACTTGCCGGTTTCTTCAGGGGGTTCAATCCCTGCTAAGTCATCAGTAATCTCGTCAGCCGTCAATGTATCACCCGAATTCGTTTTGTATATGTGTTAATCCCCTGCATTTAATGCAGAACTGTAGCTAATTTAAGTACAGGAGCAGATAAAAGCGTTTTGATGTTGGAACCATATTGCGTTGGATAGTTTGTTAAGCACCCGGTTGATGTCACCATATACAAAAAATAGCGTGCTTTATTAACCGCACAAAACCGAATGGTTTGGTCACCAAACTTTTATATAGAATTGGTGTGCTCATTAATCTGGTGCTAAACCAATGACTCATGATGAAACTGAACACGAGTGCTCTGGTCACGGACCTGACACCCATGAGTCGCTATACTACGACTACTGTGCCTGGAGGTAACAGATGTTGGCTGTGGCTAAGAACACGAAGAACAAGTCTGTGAAGATGAACAAGATGATGGTACAGGTCAAGTCGACCCAACCCATCGGATTTGCCTACACATATAGGAGGTAATCGAAAAATGGCTCTAACAGAGAGAATCACCAAGAAGAAGAGGCCTCAAAAGAAGATCTCAACACGGGCTATCGCCCATGCATATCTGTACAGGTAGATGACCATGGCTCATAAGAATGGGACCAAGCGAATCTCTCCAAAGAAGTACAGTTCACGCGATGACAGCGCCAAAAGTCGTCGACTGACACGTGAGGAAGTGCTCATGTGGGAAGCCACTTGAGTGCTTGACTCACTTCATCAGCTTCATTCCTACACTCGTTTTCCAAGATGTCCATCATTTCCTGAAGACAATCTGATAGAATGTCCCGTTCATGATATAATCGATCTCGACATCTTTCGCCTTGTCTGGTATATGCTCGAGCGGGGGTATAGCCGCAAAGAGACTGTTTGCTTTCATGATGGCTTTTCCCTTCTCGGACTTCCTCATCTCTGGTGAGAGTCCCTCATCATTTACAATTACTATCCCCCCTGAAGTTGCTACTCTCAGCATCTCATCGAATGCTTTTGGAATATCAGAGAACGCGTTAATCCCGCCACTATGGTTGACGATATCAAAGGACTTGCCCTTATAGGGCATGTTGAAGACGCTTCCATGGACAAGACTTACATCAAGCCCAATTGCCATCATCTTTCTTCTCGACACATTGAGCATTCCATGTGATAGATCTAGTCCATGGAGACTGAAGCGGCCCATTTGATTGGCATTAAATGCATTATGCAGAGCTGCAAAATTGGCAGCAGTTCCTACACTCACATCCAGCATCTTGACTTGCCCCTCAATTGGAATGAACTGTGCAAGCTTCTCTCGCTCCTTCATTATCTCAATGCCAAGCCAATCACCATATTGCTTGACAAGATCATCATACTTCTCAGCCATCTCGTCGTACTCTGCAATCCACATTGCATCATCCTTGGTTATAGCTGGATATACCAGTGATGGAATGCCATTCTCGACCTTCCAGATGTGCCCCTTTTCGCATGCTACGGTTGTGCTCTCTATCTCGTCATCTGATTCATTTTCAGTAATGAAGAGGTCTTTGTAGCACTTTGGACATCTTACGAATTTCAGAAGGGGCTTTTTCATTGCGCATCTACCTCTGAACTCATCAAGCATCTCCCAGTTATCAATCTAATCTCATGTATATTCTAGGATATGTTATCCTAGGAGGGGCATTTCTAGAATCCGCTATCAAGAACGCGAAGCACTTGTGATAAGACTGCAGATATTACTTGGCGTTGTAGAATTGCAATTAGGGGGACCCGCACTATTAGCGCCCAGGGTTTGGCCTGGTCCGGATGGCTTCCAAACATTCCAATACTGTCTGTGTTATCAGCAATGATGATTCCCATTTGAGTTGGATTCCATGCATCAAGGATGGAGCTATCTTGGACAACTTTGCTCAGCTGTTCAGCCAAATCTGGAGGACTCATTCCACCGACATCCATCATGCTCGCGTAATGTGCAAATTCGGGCCATTCATCCATGAATGATTTTGATGTGACCAGCTTTATGTCAACACCTCTCTTTTTTGCATTGGCTAGTGAAGGTCGTGCTGCGCTCAAGACTTTGGGGTCCAGTGTAGCTATAAAGACTTCATTCTTGGCACCATTAATTATCCCTCGCAATTCCATTTTGATTTGGTCTTCACCCTCTACTGTGTAGACATATTCTCTTTTCTCCAGCTCTCTTTCATTCTCCAATTTCTCTAGAGCGGTCTGGACGACCACGCCTGATTGTTGTATCTTTTCCAGAAGAAATGGAATTGCTTCCTTGGGAGAATAGGCTCTAAACTCAGTGGGATCACTGCCCAAGACCTTTCGAACAAGGCCTCGATCTTCGAGGGAATACAAGACATCATACACCTTGCTCCGAGGGACTCCTGAGAGGTCCGCAACCTTTCTAGCTGTTCCCTGCCCCAATGCGACGAGAGCTTTGTATGCCCTTGCTTCGTTGAGATGTAAACCAAGACTCATCATATCGGATACGATTGCATCGCCTGACAACATTGCACCCAAGCAATCTAGTATCTCTAAATCTTTTCAATCCCTTGTCACTTTTGAGGTGACAGTCATATCTATAATTCATTGTCTGAATCAAGAATCTCCTCAGTTTCCATGAGCCGACCTACAATCTCCTGACCTTTATAGGTCAATGAAAGATACGGACTGCCCTTTCCTCCTTTCAATTGATAGATTAGACCCATCTCAAGAAGTCGGTCTTTTATTTCCTTCAGGCTTTCGGGCCCTCCAGTCAGTTGCTTCATCTTTCCTTGAAGATCACTTTCGAATCGGTCTCCCCAGCTCAGTTCTTTCAGAACCGCCCATACTCTAGGCTGAAGGAGAAATTGCAGATTCAATCTTACATCTTGAGAAGGATTACAGCTGCTAGATATGAATCACTCGCTGTAACTCCTCAGGTGACACGAATTTCATATTGTTGTGTCCACATGTATCAAATGGTGGTTAGTCTGGATTTGATGATAGAAATCTCTGACCTCTCCCATGTCTACAGGGGAAATACGAAAGCCCTCGATAAACTCTCGTTCTCAGTCGAGCGCGGCGAGGTGGTTGGTCTACTTGGTCCCAATGGTGCAGGAAAATCTACCGCCGTGAAGATAATCACAGGAATTCTACGTCCAACCTCAGGTAGTATCAAGGTTGCTGGATTCGAGGTTACAGAGAATCTCACCGAAGTCCGAAGGCGTATTGGTTTCATGCCACAAGAAACATCTCTCTATCAGGACCTTACTGCTCAAGAAGCCCTCGAGTATCATGCAGACCTCTATGGCGTACCCAAGGATGAGGTGTCTGACCGTGTGTCCAAGATGCTTGACCTTGCTGGCCTGACTCACAGAAGGAACGACCGCATCAAGACATACTCGGGGGGCATGAAGCGCAGACTTGCACTTGTTCGTACTATTCTTCATGATTCAGAACTATTGATACTCGATGAGATGTCACTGGGGGTTGACGTCCACAGTAGGAATCTGATTTGGAATCAGGTCAGAAGGATGCGCGAAGAGGGTCTAACTGTCCTCTTCTGTACTAACTATATGGATGAGGCCGAGGCTCTTGCAGACCGTGTTATTGTAATTGATAACGGGAAACTGGTTGCAGAGGGAACACCTGATCAGCTCAAGCGAGAACATGTTGGCGACTATCTGATTGAAGTCTTGCTGGAAGGCTTAGAACCAGATAGCGATGCAGCCTGGCTCAGTGAGCAGCTGGGAATGGAAGCTGAGAAACTAAGCAAGCCTCTGGACGGTGGTCCAAGGACTGCATGGATCAAGAGTCAGGTTGGTCATGCGGACCTCCCGCGTGTAATTGAGAACCTGACTGAGCTAGGTCTGAAGGTCAAACAGGCAGCGCTGAGGGAACCATCTCTGGGTGACGTCTTCCTCACTATTACGGGTTCAAAGCTGAGGGACTAGTCATGCTGCGTGAGATTATTGCAGTGGCTAGAAAAGATCTCAAGCAAGCCAAGCGAGATCCCCGTTTCATGGCTCCAAGTCTGATAGTCCCGTTGATACTAGCACTGGTCTATACAATTATGTGGGCACAGGTTGGTGGCGGAGAGTCTTTTGTCTGTGGTCTTGTCGTTGAGGACCAATCCTCTCAGGCTGATGAAATGGCAGAGATTCTGGAGAACATGGTTTCTACTACAAATTTCACTTGGTTTAAAATTACAAGATATGACTCCGAATCTGCCTCACAGCTGTTTCAGAGTGGTAGCCTGATAGCCTATATCCTGATACCAGAAGGTTTCGGTGCAAATGTATCATCCGGAGTGAAATCTACCATTGTAATCTATATCGCAAATCTAAATGACGACATCGTAAAGAACTATGTTCATAGGATAGAGGCGGGCGTACTTCTCTACAATCAGCTGGCTGTCTATCCAGACTTCGATCAGTCAGACGCTCGAGTTGCCTTAGAGGAAACACTGAATCTCATAGAAACTCCATCAAACATAGCGTACATGTACGCAGTAGGCATTATGCTATCAATGATCGTCTGTTCTGTTGCAAGTCAGGCAATGGCAACTGCTGCTGACTTCGAAACACAGGCCATCTACGATACAATGAATTCGCCAGCGAGCAGATTGTCCATAGTGATTGGGCATACAATTGCAGCAATTCCTCGTTCTCTAGCAGTAATGATTATCACAATCCCTGTGCTTCTGCTGGCAACTGGAACCCTGCCAGTTGGAAATGTGTTTGTGCTTAGCCTAATCCTGCTTCTCACACTTCTGGCATTGGTGCCGATAGGAGAATTAATCGGTATCAGAACGAAACAGAGAGAGCAGGCTATTCTCTTCTCAGTCCTATTTGCAGTCTTTGGATTTCTGGCAGGTGGGGGTCTAGCTCCAATTGGCCTCATGCCTGTGGAGCTTCGAGCAATAGCATTGCTGCTCCCAACAACTCACTCCCTAGGTATGTGGACTCGCGTCTTCTTTCTGGATACGATATCTGGTCTGTTGCCCGGAATTGCTACCCTTTTGACAGTCTGGATCGTGTTGTCAATAGTCGCCGCACAACTGATGAAACGGGAGGTAGAACGGTCATGAGTGGGTTCATCAGAGTCTTTGGAGCTGGGGTCAAAAAGGAACTAAAGGTGTGGTTTCGTAATAAGAGAAGACTTGGCTTTGTTGTCCTGTTTCCGCTTCTCTATTACTCATCCTTTGTACTCCTCATGGGGGGCGTATATGCAGGCCCTGGAGTTGAAACTGCTCTCGTCATAGAGGAGCAGAATCCTGGTGTCTATACGAATGGGCTAGTGCAGATACTTGGAGAGCACGACCCCATCCCACCAAGTCTCAAGCTCATTGAAATGAATGCAGAAACAGCTGATACTCTGTTTGAGAATGGGGAAATTCTCATCGTCATAACAATTCCTGAAGGCTTCGAGCAGGCAATCATGAATAACATCTCCACCAGTATACACATCCGTGTCAATAATGCACATGAAGATATGACGAAGAACCTACGGATGCCAGTGATTCGCAAACTGGATATCTTTTACCAGACCTACCTACCTGATGCCGCTATCTCTGACTTCGAAGTCGAACTGCTAAACGATTTTACTCCTCCTAGACTGGCTTACATGGCCTGGACTATCATCATCTTCGGGATATCTTTTGGCGGATTGTACCTAGCAGGTTCTGCGATAACGCATGAGTTTGAGCAAGAAACCCTTGAAGAACTATTGCTGTCTGATCAGTCGGTTCATGCTATCTACATGGGGAAGATGATTAGTGGAGTCGTTCTGAGCTTTATTTCTGTTCCAGCTGTGTTTCTCATGGGATGGGGCCTCTATGGCCTCTGGCCCAAGGGAAATTTGCTCATATTCTTTGCACTTGCAATACCTTTGGCTCTCTACTCGGCAGGATTAGGTGCGATTGTTGGTGCCGTTGCAAGAAACTCTGTCTATATGGTACCACTGAGCGCATTGGGTGCTCTCTTCTATTGGATAGTTGGCGGTGGCATCGCCCCTCTTTCGCTGGTTGGAATGGGATTTGGAGTCCTCAACGAGTATGTCCCATTTTCCAATGTCTACCGCACAACAATCGAAATGTTTGTACAAGGAACCTATACATACATCCTAGTTGACATCTTCGTGATTTGGTCCTTCGCTGTTCTGTTTCTCATGATGTCGCCAATATTAGCCGACAAATTGGCGAGAATTGATTTTGGAAGCAGGATAGAGCAAATACGCCAGAGGCGTAGACATAGGACTAGCCTCTCATAGGAGATCCAATTGCGAAGAGACCATCCGCGAAATCTACTCGGTCTCTACCATGGACCATCCTCCAAGACGAGCTCTCTTGGTACAGACCAGATGCCTTGAGTAAGCCTATAGATTTCCTGCTAGTTTCTAAAACACCAGCCCTAATCTCCAAACCACTAACCTGTACCGCAAAATCCTTCAAAATCGACTTTGCCATTTCAAAGTGGCTGCACATGACCCAAGGTGCAAGACGAACAAAGCCATGTCGTCGGCTGCCCATTATGAATCCCGCAATTTGACCATCGACCTCGAGTAATCGTCCCAAGTCTGGATTTGCTGAGAGAGTACTTCCAAGGAATAGGAATCTATTTGCACCAAACTGCACCCGATCAATTGAGAGAATGCGCAGCATGTCTTTGTCTTCCAATGCTCTGACCTTAGCTGATACAGCTGGTTCGACTCGACCCCTCAGTCTTAAGGAGCGACATACCTTCTTGAATCCCAATCGTTCATAGAGAGGAACCGCCTTGGGCACAGCATCCAACATTGCGAAATCGACGCCCTTGCCCTTGAGGTATTCCAATCCATGCTCCATCAGCTTGGTCCCATAGCCCCTTCCTCTATACTCTCGTACGAGTATCAGATTCCCGAGAGTTCCAAATGGTCCATAAGAGAGTGCACAAGCCATGCCTATTGAGATACCGTCCTCTTCCGCAATGAAGCATCCATGCTGATCAAATAGACGGAGCTCTTCAAAGTCACTCCTAATGCTCGACCAGCCCTCCTCCTCAGTCAGACTGAGCGCGAAGTCGATATCAGAAGACTGCATCTCTCTTATTTCCAACAAATGACCTCCATTCGGCGCATCATGGTTATCTCGTTATCAAGCTGTTGTTTCATCAGAATAATCATTTAACATTAATCTAGTTAACTCTTCAGAAGTCACTCCTCCATATACTTCTAATACTGGTTCTGCAAGCAACTGTTGCCTATTTCATCTTGAAGGAGAGAGGTTTTTTGTCAGAGGATGAAGATGTTCGAACATATGATGAACCCGCGATTCAAGAACCAAGTCCTGCTCCAATGAGATGGCTCTACGTCTTTGTGATAGGTCTCGGTTTTTTCACGACAGGAGTCAGTTGGAGCGTATACAACAGCTATCTTCCGATTGATTTTCTCCGTCCGTTCATCATCGATATGGGATACGGTGCTATTGTCAGTACAATTGTCGGAGCGATAATGGTTCTTGACAATGTGTTTGCTTTTGCCATGCAACCCTACATATCTGCAAGATCAGACAAGACACGCACGAAGTGGGGGCGACGAATGCCCTATATCATGATTGGGACTCCAATAGCTGCTCTGTTCTTTAC
>JBHLRP010000055.1:16928-19895 GCA_048882485.1 Candidatus Thorarchaeota archaeon | reverse complement strand
GAGCATCAACCAGCGGAGGATGGACTGTTGAATTTTGATGAGGTCCTAGATGCAGTTCCGGCATATAGAGAGTTCATGACAGTTGAAGAACTCTATAACTCAAGTAAGAAACTCGCAGAAGAGTTCTCAGAAATCACTCTCGAGAAAATAGGAGAGTCTAGAGAAGGGAGACCAATATCGTGTCTGAAGATAGGCAGTGGTGATCGAAATGCACTGCTCTTTGCATTTCCTCATCCCAATGAACCAATCGGGAGCATGACTGTGGAGTTTCTGTCAAAGTATCTGGCCGAGAATCCAGATTTCATTGAGAAGACAGGATTCACTTGGCACTTGATCAAGGCAATTGACCCTGATGGAGCAGCACTGAACGAGGGCTGGTTCAAGGGCGATTTTGATCCCGTTAAGTATGCAAAGCACTACTATAGGCCTGCTTCACATGAGCAAATGGAGTGGACATTCCCTATCGAATACAAGAAACTCAAATTCACTGACTCCCCACCAGAAACCAAGGCCCTGATGCGTATCATTGATGATACCAAGCCGGATTTCATGTTCAGTCTCCACAATGCAGGATTCTGTGGAGTCTACTACTACCTCAGCCACGGGATTGAAGAGATGTTTTCAGAACTGGTGAATCTTGTAAAACGGGAGAAACTACCCCTACATCAGGGAGAGCCTGAAGCACCTTACCTGAAGGAGTTTCATCCTGGCATCTATCAGATGTTTGGCATATCGGAGAAGTATGACTTCTACGAAGCAAACGGAGTGGAGAACCCACAGGAGCTCATTCTTTGTGGCACATCATCACACGACTATCTCAAGAGAGTGACTGACAATCATGGATTCACTCTCGTCTGCGAGATGCCCTATTTCTATGACAGGGATTTAGATGATGACTCGCTTACCGAGGATGACCGTAGGAAGCTAGTTCTAGACTCCTATGATTTTTTCATAGAGGTTCACGAATACACAAAGGCAAGATTCAATCGATTCAGAAATCTCTTTGACCCCAAGTCCAAGATCTTCAGCTCAGTGGCTGACGGAGTTGATAACTTTGAGAAACGAATTGCCCCTCAAGTTCATCATGCCAAGACTGATCCGATGTATAAAGGAAAGGCAACCGTGGCTCAAGCTTTTGACTCTAAGACTGCGTCTAGATACTATAGTGCTTTTAGACCCGCAATGACATCTAGACTGTGTGATGAAGCAATGCTGATACATCCGAACCAAAGGAAGATGCTGTCAGAAATCAAGAACGAATTGGACGAGTACGTTGAGTCAACAGTGAAAAACACCCTGAAGGGGACGAATTTTGAGGTAATTCCTATCCAGAAACTGGTAAGGGTTCAGGTTGGAAGTGCATTGAACTGCATGGAGCATCTGCCTTCCTGATTCTGCCCGTTCCTAATCCATTCTAATCCCTTCATCAAATCAATTGAATAGGCGAGTTATTTCTTGTAGTAGTAGAACAGTGAAACATAAAGTACGACGAAGGATAGCATCCAGATCGCGAGGGCCAGCCCTAAAGCCAGTGAAATTGTGATTGGTTCTGCTCGTATCATCACAATCCAACTAAGAGGTAGAGCTATCATGACAAACCAATAGGCATTGCTCGCGGACTTCTTCGTGATTAGAGAGAACCTCTCATCGTGGAACCTCTTCATATAAGAAGCACCAAGGATTCCACCGACCATACCCCCAATGGCCCCCATAATGCCGGCCAGAGAGGTTATGTCTAGAATCCACATGATAGTGAACACTATCAGTACAACAATCACGATACTCAATCCAGCCAATACACCACGATTCACTCTCGTCATCTTTCCTATCTCCTATAATAGTAATAGGCCGACGCATAGAGTACGAGAAGAGATGCAATCCACACTGCAAAGACTGACAGTCCCGGCTCAAACCAAGCCACATTCAGGAGTTGTAGAGCACTGAGAAACGGCAAGACCATCATAAGGAACAGAAACGCATTGCGGCCTGCTAGACTTAGAACATGTGTATAGCGTTCATCCTGGAGCCTTTTCGCATAGAGTAGTACTAGTACATTGACTAAAAGTACCATTCCAAGCATCGCATTAAACACTATCAGAGTTTCACCAAATTCAAACTGCATCTTCCTCATCTCTATACTCGAAGATTTCTTCTATTCTCATCTCAAATGCGCGGGCCAATTTGAATGCCAGTAGAAGAGTGGGATTGTAGGTGCCCTTCTCAATGGATATCACAGTCTGACGAGTGACACCCAAACGACGCGCAAGTCCTTCCTGAGTCCAATGTTCAGGATTGGACGATTGAGCCATCCGCTGTTCGCGAATCAACTTGATTCTATTGACGATCAAACCAGCCACACTCACATTGAGATGTAAAGTTCACTTAACGTAAAGTAAACTTTACATTTAAGGTTGTCGTTCCCAGCTAAGTAATAAGACGCACACTGTATGGTTTCAGTGATGAAGCAAGCGATTGTTAGACCACCAAGCAGTGCATTTAGACGGTGTATCTCGGCTCACCCGGAGCATCATGCTCTGGACCTGCGCCTGGCTCAAGAACAACATGCTGAATATTGTCAGACATTATCTAATCTGGGATTGAAGCTGGTCAGACTCCCTCCGGATGAGAGACATCCTGATTCATGTTTCGTAGAAGACACTGTAGTTGTCCATGGAAACAAGGGCTTCTTGACAAGATTTGCAGAAGGAAGTCGTAGAGGTGAAGAGTTTGCAGTGGCAGAGGTGCTAAAGGACTATCTTGAACTAGGATTTGCCAGAAAGCCGGCTACAATAGAGGGCGGCGATGTCATTCATCTACCGGATCGATTGATTACAGGAATCACCCAGAGAACCAATGCAAAAGGTGTGAAACAGATGTCAAGATGGCTCAGCATCAAGTCTGACACTATTGAAGATGCGTCCATCATTCATCTGAAGAGTCATGTCACATACTTGAACAAAAACACAA
>JBHLRP010000055.1:0-16828 GCA_048882485.1 Candidatus Thorarchaeota archaeon | reverse complement strand
AATAGCAACATGAGGCCTGGCAATCGGATCCCACCATCGTGGAAATGCAGGTCTTCTGACCAGAATTGGGTCGCTGATGGGTCCTGAGGGTACAGTCTGCATGGTTATTTGTCCTCTCCATTTAGACAGATTGGCGAATTGGCATATAAGGGAGCATCGCACAATTTGGTGCTCAGGGAATGAGACCTAGAAGGCCTCCAAGCACTTTCTGAGAGGAGGGGTTTCAAAATACAAGAATGTGTGTAATGCGTAGAGTCAGAAGTGAAGAACAGTTTTTTGAGTGCTTAACAAACGGTCAAGCGAGTCGCATTGGTTCTATGGTCTATGGTATCCGACTTGTCAGTCCTCATCGGGTGAGTGACCAATGATGAGAGGTCTTCCTTCAAAGAGTGATCTGACCACTTTTCTTCGAGCACTCTCAAGAAGCCGCCAGATAGTGCCTCTAGACACGCCCATTGCATCCCCAGCATGCTCCTGATACATACCCTCAAGATCCACAAGTCGCAGGACTTCTGCCTCTGCGGGATCGATATATACGGGACGCTCATCGGCCTTTGGTTCGGGATTCATACGAGTTGCTTTGAATCGTGCTCCTAGTCGTGGCTGGACTGGCATTCGCCCACGGCGACCTCTTCTTCTTCGATGCATATCTCTCACCAGCAGCTCTGTCAAACAGATTTGTTTCAAGCTTTGTCAGTCCAATACGCTTATATTCGTTCGTATGCACATAAATAATGTTGTGCATATGCACAAAATAACATAACGAGATGAGCAATCATATGTATGGATATGGACGTAGAGGCAGCTGGGGTCGTGGTGGCAGATGGCCTGGAAATGGGCCTTTCCGAAATCTCCCTCCATGGGAGAGACCAGGATGGCTTTATGGACCCGGCTCTTGCTGGACGCTTGGATATTGGAGAGACTATGGAGTGAAACCTCCGATTGTAGGTCAAATAACTCCAACAGAAGAACGTGAGGCGTTACAGTATCAGAGAGACCTGTTAGAAAGTCAGCTGAAATCAATCCAGGAAGCCTTTCAGAGAATCGAGAAACGACTAACTGAGATAGAAGAAAAGGAATGAGAGGGGGTGTTATACCCCCACTTTATTCAATCGATACAGCTTCAGTGATTTTGCCCCACATGCTCTTCAATAAATGGGTTATCTCATGATCGGGGACAAACTCGGGTAATGTCTTCGCAGCCACCATTGATTCGGTCATGACTGGATCAAATGGGACTGTGCCCAGAAAGTCCACTCCATTCTCAATACATATCTGCTCAATTTGCCGAGTGTTCTCAGGATTGAGGTCATATTTGTTGACTAGAACCATCGTACGAACCCTGAACCGCTCTAGGAGTGCCATGACTCGTTCCATATCATGAATGCCAGACATGGTGGGTTCAGTCACTATCACTCCCAATTTTATGCCACTGACTGTAGCAATCACAGGGCAGCCGATTCCTGGGGACCCGTCTATCAGAGTAATGTCTTGACTATTCTTGTCAGCAAGTTTCTGGGCTTGCCTCCGAACTTCCGTCACTAGCTTGCCAGAGTTGCCTTCACCAGGCAACAGTTTGGCATGGGACATAGGACCAAAACGAGTCATGGATTCATGGAGGAACCCTGAAGTACGGGGAGTCATATCTATCGCTTTTTCAGGACAGACGTATGCACAGACCCCACATCCCTCACACGCTATTGTGTTAATCTCAGGAGGGTTGATTGCTTCAAAACGACACTTCTCTGCACACAGGCCACATCCTGTACATGTATCCGGTTCAATCAATGCAACTTTCGAGCTTTGAAACTCCTCAGTCTTTGTCTTGTCAGGTTGTAGAAGGATGTGCAAATCTGGAGCATCCACATCACAATCAGCAGTCACAAGGTTTTGTGAGATTGCTGCGAACGCTGCTGCTATCGTGGTCTTGCCTGTACCGCCTTTTCCACTGACGATTGCAATCTCAATTGCCACTTCTTGACAGCTCCTTTATGACCTCGAACAGATCTATGAATCGTTCTCTCCAGACGGGCATCTCTTGGACAAAGGGCATCCCCTTGGAATACAGCTCGGCTATCTTTCTGTCAAATGGAATCTCAAGTAAGACGGGAATACCCTTTGCTCTACAGAACTCTCTCACCTCATCATTTCCAATCCCCACACGATTCAATACAACACCATGGGGAATATCAAGTTCCCTAATGACATCAACCGTCATTGAAAGATCATGAAGCCCAAAGGGCGTGGGCTCAGTCACTAATACAACAAAGTCACTGTCCTGCATCGTTTCAATGACTGGACAGGCAGTGCCTGGTGGGGCATCTAGAATCGTGATTCCCTCTTGGTCAATCATCTTCTTGACTGCTTTGATAACAGGGATTGCTACCGGCTCTCCAACATTGAGCTCTCCATATGCAAGATGAATCCCATCTACTTCCGTTCTGTATAGATTTCCAACTTGACGAGGCTTTTCCTCAATAGCACCCTCAGGGCAGACTAGGGAGCAGCCTCCACATGAATGACAGATCTCCGGGTAAACAAGCACGCTCTTGCCAACGAATATTGCGTTGAACTCACAGAACTCAGCACATGTTGCACAGAGCGTGCATCGGTCCATGTCAATAAGAGGGGTTGGCACCGTCACAGGTTCCGAGTACGTTTTCTCAGGATGGAGTAGTGCGTGTACGTTGGGTTCCTCTACATCACAATCAAGAAGATTGGCATCTCCTAATGACAAAGCCATGTTCACAGCGACGGTGGTCTTGCCTGTACCGCCTTTTCCAGATGCAACTGTTATAATCAAGACTGCCGGCCTCTGACCCATGTTGATTCATTTATGGTGCGCCTGTGAACAGCCCTCTGTGAGCTCTCGAAGCTCATTTCGTTTGTATGCGTCCACTAGATTATCGATAAGATTGCTATTGGCCTGCAATACTGCAATGTCTTTACTCTGGAAACTTGTTAGGCCTCGAGGTCCCATGCCCTGTACAATCACCACGTTTGGGTCTAGGCTCATAACATTGCTGTGAGCATGGCCCTTACCTCCGGTATGCTCTCCAGTATTGGGATGAACTGACTTTTCCATGACGGTGCCGCTCTCATCAAGGTCGACAGCCACAAAGTAGGGCGCGCGGCCGAAATGAGCGGCGACATATTGACCACCTGGATCTTCGCACGGAAACAGTAGTCTGCGTTTCAATCCTAGTATCCTCCTCTTCCTCTACGTCCACCACGACCTCTTCCTCGACCCATACCTCCACCAATTCCCATGTGCGCAGGACCGGGAGATGCTATCTCACTGAGAAAGCCTTTCTTGTATGATTCAATTGCATCTCTAACCGAACCTGATGTTGCTGTCAATATTTGGATGCCAGCGTTGCGCAGAGCTGGGTAGGCATTTGGACCCAAGGTGCCAGTTATCACCACGTTTGCACCGTTTGAAACTACAGTCTGAGCAGCCCTTATCCCAGCGCCATGTGCACGAGAAACAGCGTCATTTCCAACCACACTGAATTCCCCTGAATCTGAATTTACAAATATGAAGTAGCTGCATCTTCCGAACCTGGGATCCATGGGTGCGTCCATTTCGTCACCTTGAGAGGTCACACAAATCTTGGTCATATTCTCACATTCATAGTTCGTCTATCAGAATAATGAATCCTGATTCAATATTAATTATGAATCCTAATTCATAAAAATCATTCGGTGAAACCGAACCTGAACAGTTTAATCCGGCTTATGAGCTGTGTATGTGTGGAGAGATGAAGAATGGGATTCAGTGTAGGGATAGTAGGAAAACCGTCATGCGGAAAGACCTCATTCACTAATGCCGCCTGTATGACGGATTTCAAGGAAGGGAGCTATCCATTCACAACTATCCAGGCAAATGTGGGTGTGACCCATGTTAGGACTCCATGCGCGTGTGGAGATTTTGGTGTGGATGACAACCCTCAGAACTCAGTCTGTATTGAACGAATTCGACTAGTCCCAATCAAACTGATTGATGTCGCAGGTCTGGTGCCTGGCGCCCATAAAGGGCGGGGGATGGGCAATCAGTTCTTAGACGACTTGAGGCAGGCTGATGTTTTGATACATATTGTAGATGCTAGCGGCGCCTTGGATGCGGAGGGACAAGAAGTTGATGCTGGAAGTCATGATCCAATTGAGGATGTGAGGTTTCTGGAGGAGGAGATCACCGAGTGGGTATTGGCAATCATCCAGAAGGACTGGCGAAGAATAGCTGGTCGTGTGAGAGCAGAAGGAACGAGATTGGATGAGATTCTGCTTGAAAAACTATCTGGATTGAAGGTCGCCCGTAAACATATCCTGAAGGCCATTCGTGACTCAGAACTCAAAGCCGAAGCTGCCGACCAGTGGTCAGAAGAGGAGCTGAGGAACTTTGCATCGACTCTCTGGCATTTCGCTAAGCCTTTGATAATTGCAGCAAATAAGATTGACAGACCAAAGGCAGAAGAGAACTATGAGAGGTTGAAAGAAACATTCCCAGACCTTCTCATTGTGCCAGTAAGTGCCCTCGCTGAGAAGGTGCTCAAGGACCTAGAGAAGAAGTCTGTAATCAAATACATTCCAGGTGACGATGACTTCGAGATTCTCAAAAGAGAGGACTTGAAGGATGCAGAAGTTGAACAGCTTGAGAAACTCAGAGAACACATACTCAAGAAATATGGGGGCACGGGGGTTCAAAACATTCTGAACAAGGCTGTGTTCGAATATCTCAACATGATTACTGTCTATCCTGTTCAAGACGCAAATTCATTGACGGATGGTGATGGGAATGTCCTACCCGATGTGTATCTCGTCCCTGAAGGAACAACGGCCAAGGAATTCGCTGGGCACATTCATACAGATCTGATGGAATCATTCATTCATGCAATAGATGCCCGTACAAAGATGAGAATCTCAGACAAACATGTGCTCAAGGACCGTGATGTCATTTGTGTGGTATCAGCAAAGTGAGAGCATAGCGATGAACCAGAACCTATCAGGCAAATCACAACCGTAGTATATAGTCTAATTTAAAGTCCTATGGGAAAATGCAGACGAATCACGATCTCTGGCTTTCATTTTGCAATTTTTTGACAATTCTAAGCATATCAGATGATGTGCGATTTCTCAGTTTCTGCAACAACAAAGTGCTGTCGAGTACACACAACGGTGAAGCAAATGGAGATTTTTCTTACACTTGATGATGCTAAGGCACACGGTACTTTTCTGGCAAGAGCAGGTAGAGCACCTACAATCTATGAACTTGGTACAGGAGAGTATGCTGCAGTGCGGAAAGGTATGTGGCCGCCGCCAAATTCACACCCTGTACTAAAGTGGTCAGGAGCCACTGACGAATGGATACCAATCCTTGCACGACTGGACAGTGTCAGCCGAGCTCAAGAGGCTTGTGGGTTGTTTAATCTGCTTGGACATGAACCAATTATCGTTGAATTCCCTGGAATCACCTTTGATGTCTTTTTGAAGGAAGATCATGTCCCTAGAGGAGCTTGGATTATCCTAGATTCAGATGGAGAAACATCTGTACGCCAGCTTCAATCTCCTAGATTCTATGACGAGGAGGAGTTCGAGGGCATTAATGTACGGATCAGTACACCATGATGCCCTCATACCTGCAAACGCTTGCCTAGAGACCAGTATTCTCCATTCAATGGCAGATATGTAAAAGGCTGCGCTTTGGATGTGACGAATCGTCCATTCTCATCAAGAACAGACTCGTCTATATGGACTGCAACGACCTCAGCTGTAAATACGTCGTGTACGCCAGCGCTTTCAACCTTGACGACCTTGCATTCGATATTGATGGGGCATTCCTCAATCATTGGCGAATTGACTTTCGTCGCAGGAACAGGAGTTAAATTGCATTCCTTGAACTTGTCATGATTGCGCCCGGACTTCGTTCCTGCAAACTCTGCAGCATCCAATTGATCAATGGATGGAATATTGAGGACAAATTCGCCAGCGTTCTTCACCATCTCATAGCTGTGTCTCTGGGTTCTAATTCCAGCAACAACTGTAGGTGGATTGCTGCATACATTCGCTACCCAAGATAATGTGATGATGTTCGGTCGGTCTTCGCCTGCTACACTGAGGAGAACTACAGGACAAGGCACCACTGCAGTGGTTGGCCTCCACTCAATCTTCATGAGATTTGGGGAGATATTTAGTGCTTAAGTAAATGTCGTGGCCACCAAACTTAAGATGAACCTCCTACCGGCCCAAGCTCACTCTATTGTTTGGAGAGTATCAGACAATGGTACGTATACTCATTGCCGATCCGGTTGCAGATTCCGCTGTTGCCAAGATGAAGGATGCGGGACATGATGTGGTGATTAGGAATAGTGAAACCGACGGTCCAGTTGAAGACCAGATAAAGGGATTCGATTGCATTGTGGTTCGCAGTGCCACAAAAGTGACCAAAGACGTCATCGGTGCAGCGGATATGTTGAAGCTTGTTGTCAGGGCAGGCGTGGGGTTAGACAATGTCGACCTTGAGGCTGCAAAAGAAAAGGGTGTCAAGGTGCTGAACACTCCCGAAGCACCAACAGTATCAGTTGCGGAGATGGTCATTGCTCTCATGTTTGCATTATCAAGAAACGTGACTTTCGCAGACAGCTCAATGAAGAATGAACGGTGGGAAAAGAAGAAGCTAAAAGGTACCGAGCTTTGGCAGAAGACATTAGGCATCATAGGTTTTGGTAGAATAGGATGCGAAGTGGCAAAGAGAGCAAGAGCACTCGATATGGAGGTTCTGGCTTGTGATGTCGTGGACATTGACTTGGCATGCGTAGAGTATGGTGCTGAGAGAACAGAAATAGAGGACTTGCTCAAGCGAGCGGACTATGTCACGTTGCATGTCCCTCTTGTTCCTGCTACAAGAGGTATGATTGACCAGAAGGAACTAGAGATGATGAAGGAGTCGGCCTTTCTCATCAATACAGCCCGAGGAGGAGTCGTAGATGAACAGGCCCTGCTCAAGGCCTTGGAAGAAAACAAAATCGCTGGTGCCGCGCTTGATGTCTTTGAGAAAGAGCCGCCTGTCGATTGGAAACTAGTCAAGCATTCAAGGGTGATTGCCACTCCGCATGTATCATCATCTACCTCAGAGGCTCAGGTCAGGGTTGGAGAGCTTACAGCAGAGAAAGTGATTGCAGAGTTCAAATGATGCACTGGGAAACCAATCGCTACACCTAAAAGCGAATTACAGGGGGAAAATAGTGGCTGAAAAGCCAAACCATTTCCTTTGTTTAGGCGGATACGTCCGCAAGGGATGTGGCCCATAGAGGCTGAACCACAAACAAAGCGAATGAATTACAACAGAGGATGGTAGTTTCATGCCTACAGCATACAGGCACATGAATGATAGTTGGATTAAGGAACAGCATGAGCGTTCCGAGATAGTAAAGAGCAGACTGATTGTCTGGAGAAAACAAGGCGCAATTGTAAGGCTGGACAGGCCGACAAGACTCGGCCGTGCACGGTCGCTTGGCTACAAAGCAAAGCAGGGGTATGTAGTCGCGAGAATCAAGACTGGAAGAGGGCCAAGGGAGAAGCCAAGGCCACGAATGGGAAGAAAGCCAAGGAGTATGGGTGTCACTAAGTATACGCCACAGAAATCCCGTCGGTGGATTGCTGAAGAGAGAGCAGCTCGAAAGTATCCAAACCTCCGTGTTCTAAACTCCTACTGGGTAGGCTCCGATCACAAGTGGGTTTGGCACGAGGTCATTCTGGTCGATCCAAATCATCCTGTCATCTACAACGATCCAGAAATCAATTGGATTTGCGATCCTGTTCAGAGAGGAAGGGAGAGCCGCGGACTCACATCAGCTGGAAAGCGTAGTAGAGGACTTAGAAGGAAAGGAAGAGGTGCTGAGAAAATCAGGCCGTCCCTTGGTGCAAAGGGTAACGTCGGCAAATAATACATTGGACTCCCACTGGAGACTCGTGTATGCCATTCATCAGCAAAATTGAGGCACGTGCATACTCAAGGGGCACTGAAATAGTCGAGAGGGTGACTGAGGCAGTCCTGAATCTCTATCCTGAAGAACTGCGAGATTCAGTTGAGATTGAGGCTGAATCAACGGAGAGTCATAAGAATACGGAGATAGTCATCATTCACGCTTCCATTGAGAAGAGGCTTTATTGTGAGCGGACATTCGCCAGAATTATTGGGAGTCTTTCAGAAAAGGAAAGAAAGACCCTAAGGAGGACACTCTCTCGAAGACTAGATGACCAATGTGTTCTCTTTCTCAGGATTGATAAGCAGGCATCGTATCTTGGTGAAATAAGGCTGGCAAGTAACTCTGACGTGATCAGTGTTAGAGTTCATCTGAGAGAATATCCAAGATGTCTTCGCTCAGATGCAGAGGTATTCCTGATTGACTGTCTGCAATAGCGTCGAGGTGAACCGATGCCAATTGACTTGAATGTGAGCCCGACCTCAAAGAACTTGGACTCTTTTGTCAAAATGGCAACAAAACTTGGATGGACTGGATTCACCACAGTTCTTGAAAGGGACGAGCCTTTTGAGACTCTGGAGAGTGGTATGAATCTATTTACACGAGCAAACTTGCCAGAGAGCGGTCTCAGTGCTGCAAAGAAAGCTGTAAAGGAAGCACGTTCAAGCGCGGCTGTGGTAGCAATCCCTCTACGAGGAGTAGATATTGCCAACTGGGCTGCTGAGGATGAGCGTGTAGACCTCTTGACACTTGACAAGCCCAATAATGAGTGTATCTTGCGAGAGAGTACTGCAAAACTAGCTGCTGTTTCAGGCGCGGCACTTGAAATCCCTATAAGACCACTTCTAAAGTCATCTGGCTTGGCAAGGTCCAAAATTATCAAAGTCTTCAGAGAGAATGTGCACACTGCTGTGGGAGCTAAAATGCAGGTGATTCTCTCAAGCGACTCAAGGAACATGATGTCCATGAGATCGCCGACTGCAATGCGATATGCAGGACTACTGCTTGGCATGGACTGGCACTACACAAAGACTGCGGTTCATGAGGGACCACAAGGTATCATTGACAGAAACAGAAAGCGATTGAGCCCAGATTTCATAGCACCTGGCGTTGATGTGGTCAAAAGAGGTGAAACTGAATGAAGGGACGAAGAAAGCGCTACCTTCGGTTTTGTCTGCATAGGAAAGGCAGTCCAGTCAATGACAAGATGCTTGTTACAGAAATTAGGAGGAACCTGCTCTCTCTTTATGGAGAGGTAGCAGTTGCCGACTCCAGACTGTATCTAAGCGAGTACAATGAAGACAGTGGAATTGGCATACTCCAATGCAATGCAGCGGTGCTGGAACAGGTGATAACCTCGGCCGTTCTAATAGGGTCAATAGGAAAGACCAGTGTGTCTTTCGAACCCAAGAAGACGTCAGGCACTCTTAAGGGACTCAAGACTTGAGTCGACTTCTATGTCAAATCTAGATCGACTTCTTTCAAGTTGTCTTCATCCAGAATGAATGCGCGACTTTTCCAATTCCCTGTTAATTTTGAGGATATAATCCAGACCACTGGATTCAGACGCATATTTCGTAAGTCACTGGAGGAAGGTCTAGGCGGCGCGGGATGTGAGTGAAAAATACCAACCAAGTCCTCTCCCCGTTCTTCGGCCTCTACTAAAAGCCTGTATTCTGTTTCAGGATCTACTGAGAAGGATGTTCTTGACTTTGCAGTATTCGGCACAAGTTCAATATGACTTACAATTACATCATTATCCTTAACAAAACCAAACAGAAGAGCTGCGGCTTCAAGCGGTAGACTCTGGTCAGCATGCGTATGTAGTTCATTCAGATCATCCTCAGACAGGCGCAGCACAAGTTGCACCAGAACTCACCATGCTCTACCATTAGTATGGAGGCTTGATGTCTTCAAGAACAATGCAAGTCTCTATTTCGCCTACGCCAGGGACCTTGCCAAGTTTTAGCTCGAGAAACTCTCTAAGATTTGCCAAGTCGTCTACGGTGACCTTGAGCATTATTCCACAAGCGCCATCTAAGAAATAGGCCTCGTCCACTTCGCTGAAATGCTGGACTTTCTTGGAGATAACTGTAGCCTCTTTCATCACTGTCTTAACTCGAATGATGGCACGGATTTTGCGCCCCATTTTCATGGGGTCTAAGATAACAGTGAATTTCTTGATGTATCCCTCATCGATGAGCCGTTTTACTCGGCGACGAATGGTCACTTCAGTCCTCTTTGCGGCTTCGGCGATTTCGCTATACGATCGGCGTCCATCGTCTTGTAGCATCGAGATGATTTTTTCGTCAATCTCGTCAAGTGTCATTGTATCAAGCTCCATTATAATGGGCGAAGAGCCAGCAAAAGATGCGCGCTATCGTACATATATATTAACTGCTATGAATGAACTCGGAATTGAAAGCGTTCGAAATCGCCGAATAACGACTCAACACTCTCAAATCTATGACCGTTTTACAAAACCTTGAGTTCTTCTTCCAGGATTGACTCTTCTTTGGTTGACATGACAGCATAGAGCTCTATATGGTCCAGAAGTGCAGGAGAGCTTCTCACTTTCTTTTCCAGTAGCTCCTGAATCTGGAAGATTCCCGATGCATTATTCATGATTACCTCAATTCGAACCGTCTTATCCTCTCCCTTGCGAATATTCACTCGCTCAATTGCCATAGCTGACGCAGAGTGGATATTGACACTTCCAGCCTCGAACGGGATTCTTGCACGGCCTTTCGTCATGTCCAGTGCGTCCGCGATTCCCACAATGCCAGCTTCGACAGTCAGCGGCGGAGCTGCAATGTCATGGGTATAGATTGCATGCTGGATGTGTCCACGAACATGGACCTGTTTGTGGCGATCCTTTGGGTAGACTTTTTCCAGTATTCTCTCGAGTATGGGCGTGGCCAAAAACACAGTGAATATGTCATGATTTTCGCGGGCCACTACCATTCCTATGTCATGAAGGTAACAACCAACAAAGACGATTAACTCTGCATCCTGTTGCGTGCCTGTTTCCTCCTGTACAATTGAAGGTTGAAGCCCCTTGACAAGTGCTCTGAAAAGGCGGACTCCGTTCTGTGCCACAATCAATGAGTGGGTATGACCGTGGTCTGAATAGCCCATCCTATCTATGGCCATACGGTTTGAATCTTCAAGTAGAGCTTGGACTTCTATGTCGTTCTCAAGTTCGTCAAAGGCAATAGCGCATAATTCATTCTTCCCCAATTCCTTGCGCACTCTTTCCTTCAGGGTGAGTCTCGGTCTTTGGGCTTTTGTCATTTGTCTAGCACCCTCTCTCCGTTGTTTTACTTTCATCTTTATTTTTCCCCTCATTATGATTTGATTTTAGAGGTGCAACTTGAGTGCCTTTCTATTCTGGTATCCCAACTGGACACGATTTACAAGGCCTGAGTGTTCCTATCATATAATAAAGAACACAAAGCAATCATTTACTCTCTAGTTCATTCTGGTTGTGCGAATCTGTCTATTTCTATGTATGGATTGATGAGCTTTGAAAACATTAAGCAGTAACTTGGGGCAGATCTTCCGCATGAGTCTTGACTGCAATGTTCGCTGATGATAGACGCTGCTGATATGCATAATATCCAGCGAGTATCATCAGATACAGAACGTATCCAGTCACTTCCAGAAATGATGGGTTCCCATTATATCCAAACATGGCCTTAAGCAACCCACCAATCAGACCCTTGTCATGGAGCAATGGATAACTCCCATCAGGAAGAACTGGAGGATTAATGTTCCATATCTCAAGGGGTCCAATAAGAAGTAGGCCGGCCTCTTGAAGCTCATGGATGCCATAGGCTACCATCCCTGCAGCAACTAGGATAAGAAAGGCTGATGTCCATTTGAAGAAGGACTTCAGACTGATTCTTAATGATCCCTGATAGATTCCCAATCCTATGACCACAGCAAACAGTAGCCCAAGGGTCACACCTAGATACACTTGCAGTCCGTCTTGGATTACTAATGCCATGCTGAACAGCACCAACTCGACACCTTCTCTCATCACAAGCGCGAAGCTCAGAAGCGCCACTCCTAAGCCGCTCTGACTTAGAGATTTCCTCTCCACCGAGTCCTCAATATCCGTTGCAACATTCGGGCCTGCTTTCCACATCCATAGAATCATGGTTGTCAAGAGAAGTGCCGCTACGAGGACAACGACTCCTTCGAACGTAGCCAAGACGGGACCTTCAAGAATGCCCCAGACTAAGCCCATGACAAGTGCTATTCCTACACTAGAAACCAGTGCCACGCCTGCTCCACCTAAGACAAATCGCCGCAAATCATCTCTGTTCGTTTTACGAATGTATGACAGCATAACTGCGATAACTAGAGCGGCCTCAATGCCTTCTCTTAATGAAATAATGGTCGGTGCGACTATCATTGTTAGACGCGTCTAACTTTACTAACAATCGTTAATAGTCTTCCTATAGAGTCCTCATTTGGTGTGAGCCGGTTGTAGGAACACTCGCTTTCAATTTGCATCTAGATAGAAACTTCCACCCAGATTGGTCCGGCATAAGTAATTCGCCCGTTTTGTCCCACTATACGCACTATGTAGAAGTCTGCACCACCAGTGTTCAGAAGCAGGGGATTAACAGGATTGTCACTATAATCATTAGTATAGTATTGTCCATTCCTCAGCACACAACTCTCAGCATAGGAAGTTCCAGTGATAGATGCTGAATCAATGTAGGTGATGTTGACCACTGGACTGTCTATTGGAATCTGAACAAGAAGTTCACCATTCTTGATTATCTCCACTGTGGCACCCCAATCAGGACTCCAATTAGGAAAGACTGAAGCCGCTGTATGTTCTGTTCCTGCAGGTGCACCATCTTGGGCTAGGAACACGGATATCTCTCGTGAGTCTAAACCGTTATCAACAATAAGAGTGGCCCCATCACCAACTCTTGTTCCATTTATTGAAAAATCTATGATGGGACGACCATGGTCCGAGTTTGCAAAGATTCGCTGGCTATCAAGTCCGAAGAAAATAGACTCTCGAGTGAGATTCTCTGCATAGACAGCAACAAGCCCTCCAGGATAGGGATGCTCGTTGCGGGTCTGCCACATGCTCCAAGGCCGTTGGTGTCCGACGTATGCAGGCGTGTGGCTGAGAGAGTGTCCTGGATGTCCATCGTGTTCATCACTCGAAGCATACAGGGTCATTCGATAGCCCATCCTCAAGGCATCCATGACAGAGGATCCGTTCACATACTCGGGTGGAGGATCAATTGCGCCTACATAATTCAATGAGTGCCTCTGCTCATAGAGAAACGCCCCATGTACTGAAGTAACCTCTGCAATCTTGACGTATTTCGGATTCATGTATGTCCAGTCTTGGATGTAGGCCAGTTGTGTTGTGTGATGGGGAAGTGCCAGTGCACTGCAGCCGGTTGACTCGGTGAAATCATCGAGGGCAGCCCAGAGTGTGTCAGGCGTTGGAAGAGAGAGGTATGAAAGGAGTGGGTCCTTTATCAACTGATCACCGCTGAAAATACATGTATAATGCCCTGTCACCACATCGGTCCACTCAGTCCCTTGAAAAGCGACAAATTCCTCTGGTTCGTACGCAGCATTAGCTGCGTTTTCAAGTATACCGACAGACCAAGGATTCCACATCATGATTTCACCATGGTCAGTGAGTGCCATGAAGTCCAAGCATGCAACATACCGTCCATAGTAGAATGAATGCTCTGCTGTGCCAGATCCATCAGAGAGCTCAGAATGTGTGTGAATGTCACCCCAGTATATACAGGGGTCGGTATCAAGTAAATCCCTCACGATTATGGGATTGCTGTAGTAGATATTCTCAGTCACAGAATCGTCCACCAGCAGATAGTGAATGCCAGGAGTGTCTATGGTGACTGTGAACACATGCATACCATTGTCTTTTCCATCTCTAATCTCATATGCAATGTCTGAACCGAATGTCTGTCCTGAGAAGGTATAGGCCTCTGGCAGATCCGCGGATACAGTCTGGATTGTTGCATGGGTTGTCAAGTTGTAGGACTCAAGTGAGAAATGCACCGTGCCCTTGTACACAGCACTCAGCCGCTCATAGGCATCCCAGGCCTCAACAGTGAGATCGAACTCAGAACCAGTGTCTGCAACGGATGGAACATTTACCCATAGCAGCCGAGGTCTGTTGTCAAACATGACTCCAAGATTGATGTTTACGCTTGACCAGAGTGTGACTGGTGCCAAGACTATGAGAAGCATTGCCACCACCTTTGCTAGTCTCGGTAGAGATTTTGTAAAGGAATACAACCTGTCTGTCCATCGCGACGTGTCAACCCGTTTCCTCAGAAAGATCTCCCACACAACATGGACTGCTAGGTAGGCCACAAACGGAATGGTACCATAAAAGAAGGCCAGCTTCAATGGAGATAAGCCCAGTCCGTAATCCGCAATATAGGTACTGACACTCGCACAGGCTGCCATGATTATTCCATGACGCTTCCATACTGGCTCTTTGGATAGTAGAAAGAAGGCTACACCGATAATCAGAGCTATGAAACTGAAGAAGAACATGTGAATTGTCAGAACACCGGCTATCAGGACTACAGGCCGCAGAACTCTGGTTGCCCTTGATGGTAGATTCTTCCCATTTCCAGTCGTTTCTGCTGTCACTCTCAGCAGACCTCCTATGTTCAATCTCTCTCTTCCAGTAGTGGCAGAGGAGAGTACTGGATTAGCGAGTAATGTGCCAACTAGTGAAACCCTCTCTTAAATTGAATCTGGATTACACCCAAGGTCATTCAGATATCTTCATAGACCTGAAATAGCAAAAAAGAACTCAATCGAATGAAACAGTAGGGTCTCAGACAATGGCGATGCAGCTTGTTCTCACATTGGTAAATGTAGGCATCTTCGCCATAGGACTCATTCTCCTCATCTATGGGTCTAATGTCTTTGTGGAATCTGCATCTCGATTTGCCAAGGAGAAAGGAGTTTCCGAGCTTTTCATCGGTCTGACAATAGTTGCCATAGGCACATCATTACCGGAGATTTTCTCGAGCTCAGTGGCGATAATTGAGGGTCACTCTGAGCTAGCATTCACAAATGTAATGGGGAGCACTCTGGTCAATATGACCCTGATAATAGGTCTTAGCGCAGTAGTCAGTCCATTGGCATCCAATGCGGTCGTGATAGACCGAGATGCAAAGATCATGATTCTGATTCTGGGCGTCTTAGCAGCCACACTTCTAGATCCGTTTACCCCCGGAGTCATTGTATTCTGGGAAGGAAGTATCTTGCTGCTCCTCTTCTTTGCGTATCTGTCATTCCTATTCACCAGGAGAGAGGAATGTGAGTCTTGCTATCAGTTCCATGTATTCGTTGACTACCTTATCAGACTACAATTTCTCACATCCCTTCGTGGTCTTGCTTTACGACCAAAACAGACTTCGACCATTTCAGATTCTATGGCCGATGAATCAGCCACCGACACTGTGGTGAGTCATGAAAGACGGCCGATAAAGGAGATAATGCTCATCTTGCTGTCTGTTTTCTTTGTGCTTCTAGGGGCTCAGTTTGTAGTTTCAGGTAGCGAATTCATCACGTACATGTGGGGAGTTCAGCAAGGTGTCATAGGATTGGTGATTGTTGCTCTCAGTACATCGCTTCCTGAACTCACGGTTTCAGTTAATAGCGCAAAGCGAGGGTTTGGTCGTCTATTGATTGGAAATGTCATTGGAAGTAATATCGTGAATATAACATTAGGTCTGGGTTTAATACCAATTATCATCCCAGCCAATATTGGTCTTCATATTGGCAATGTCATGGTCCTTCTATTCATCTTGGGCATTGCATTTGCATTCTTCTATGTTATTAGAAAGGACTGGAGAGTGACCCGTAGAGAAGGATTTGCACTAATTTTCCTTTATATCATAGCCCAGATTGTCCTAATCTTCTTCTCACAGTTCTCTGTCTAATTCATTCGTCCATTCGCGAGCTGATGATTTGTTCTGCAATCTCATCCGGATCAGGAAGGGATTGTTCACCTTCAACGATGCAGACATAATCAATCACTCCTTTCCGATCTATGACAAAGATACTCGGTCTGGCGACAAACTTGAGTCCACCAATCTCAGATGCATAGACGCCATAGGCCTTCGAAACAACACGGTCGAAGTCACTTGCCATGAGGAAAGGGATGCCCATCTCTTCGATGAAGGTCTTCAGGGTAGCGACCGGCTCCGTAGCAATGCCAAGAAAGGTGATGCCAATATTGCTTAATGACTCACAGAGTCGGGTGAAGACTTTTGCCTGACCTGATGAATAGAGAGTGAAGGTTTCAGAGAAGAAGACTAGGACGACACTGTTGTCCAGCATGTCCATTAGATGGGTCTCTTCATCATTGCTGGTTGGTAGTACAAAATCTGGAGCGCAGTCACCAACTTTCGGAGGCTCTGATGAATCCAATGAATCGGATTCGTTCATGGCTATAGCCTATCTCCTCAAGTTATATCTTCTTTACTACAGGTACAGAATTTTGGTACAACCATAGTCAGCAAGCTTTTCAACCTCGGCGGCAAGCTTGTTTCTCTCGGCTGCTCTCACAAACACTGTTTTCACGCGGTCTTCACACTTAAGTCGTCAAGTATAATCAGACTTCAACTAGGACACCAATTAAAATAGTAGCGTCACATGAATGCATCTATGATTATTCGTCCCTCCACACCTCATGACATTGAAGATATAATTCGTCTAGCAAACAGATACGCCTCCTTTGACTCAGACGTTACTGAGGCTGACTTTCAAGTCGATGCCGCTTTTCCAAATGGACTTCTTGTTGCAGAAGA
>JBHLRP010000054.1:0-19928 GCA_048882485.1 Candidatus Thorarchaeota archaeon | reverse complement strand
TCGCTTGAAGAGAGGGTTCCACATGAGCAGATTCGAGGAGATTTGGAAAGAAGAAGTAGAGAAGATCAATGCGGCTCTGGAAGAGTTCATATCAATGAAGAGAGAGCGAGCATCCCATATGGGTGCCATCCATGATGAATACTACGACAACATCAAGGAGTACATCATGCGTGGAGGAAAACGACTCCGACCTCTTGCTCTAATCGTTGCTCATAAAGCAGTTAAGAAAAAGATTGAGGTTGAACATCCATATCGAGCAGCATGTTCCTTGGAGATTCTACACAATGGGTCTCTATTGCACGATGACCTTATTGATCACGATGAAACAAGGCGAGGGGGTCCCACCTTTCATGCTCGCTATCGTGAATGGTTCAAGAATCAGTTCGGGGGCACTCCTGAGAGAGCTGCAGACTTTGGCATGACTCTTGCCATCCTTGGCGGCGACTCCCTGATCAATCTTGGAGCTGAAGCAATCAACGCATCGGGACTGAGTCCAGAGATTGGGATGAAACTACTACACTACTACCAGCAAGGTTTCAGTGATCTAGTAGAAGGTGTTCTTCTTGAGATGACAATGATTAAGGATCCAACAGTGGAAGAGTCCACGTACCTGGAGATGGTTTACAGAAAGACGGCCACACTTTTTCAAAAAGCTCTACAGATGGGTGCCACAGTTGCAGGAGCAAGTGACTCTCAACTCGAAGCATTTAGCGAGTTTGGATCAAAGGTGGGACAGGCCTTCCAAATGCAGGATGACATCCTAGGATCATTCGGTGATGAGGAAGTGACAGGGAAGTCTGCTGAAGGGGATATTCGAGAAGCAAAGAAGACTATGCTCTTGATAAAAGCACTCGAACTGGCGAAGCCTGATCAAAAGAAGACTCTACAAAGCCTTCTCGGGAAAGAGGGAATGACAGGAGAAGATGTTGAGAAGGTCAGAACGATCTTCCGTGAGTCTGGTGCGCTTGAAGCCACCGAAGGAATCAGAGATCGCTTGCTCAATGATGCGCAATCTGCCCTGAAGAATGCTTCTCCCCCACTTGACACGGAATACCTCGAGTTCTTGCTAGAACTCTCAGTGTTTCTTACTACAAGGGCATTCTAGAACGTCACTCATTGCCAATCAGGCGCAGACTTAGAAGAAGCACATCTTCCCCCTTGGATGCCAGAATATGCTTCATGGGCTTTCTCATGCCAGGAATGTTTTTTCTGACATATTTCATGAACTCATCAGGTGATTCCAATAGAGATCGTCTCATTCCTTCAATATGCTGCATTAGAATATCCCGTGCAGCTTGGTCTGACATTTCCCCTCGAATCACCTTGTCCCTTAGAGTGCCTAGAATCTCTTCTGCAATGATTCTGGACTCAGTCACGATTCTACCATGAGGAGTCTTCTTCTTCCTCCTCTGCTTGTGGCGAGCCCGCTTTGCCGCTTCAATGAGTGCCCGAATCTCATCCTCGTCTTGGAGTTCCTCCTCCATCTCTGACTCAATCACCAGCTTCCTCCAAGCCTTCCTTCCTTGAAACTCAAGAGGCGACACAAAGCCCTTTGCGTGCATCTCCTGCAATTGCTTCTTGAAATCAACCTCGAGCATAACTGAACTTCGAGCTGACATATGCAGATACTTCTGATATAGAACTGGCTCAAACTCAATTATGGACCACCCAAATGCCCTGAGAATGTCTATCTCTATCTCTCTCTCGTAGTCATCGGGCATCAGTCTATCATACATCCCTATCCGATGCTCCCTCAACTTTTGCAGCTATTATGAGTCAGTCTGAAGCAATATGAAGGTATGCGGACTATCAAAAATCGACCGGTCTGACTGCTTGGGCTTTAGCGTTTCCTAAAATAGGGAGCTGACGCAAGAATATCTTGACCAACTCCCCTTTGCATACGAAAGACCTTCTGTTTACATGATTGATATGCAGTAGGACTTATTACAAGCTGTGGCAAATGATTCGTTCACAGAACTGAACTCTTTGTTCTGTACGTATTAGGAGAAAGAGAGAAATGAGTGAATATTCAGGAGGCGTTTCTAGGACTGCGTTTGTTGCAGTCTTGCTAATCGCAATTATTGGAACCGCCGGATTAACGTATGTCTTCTTAGGTGGATTGCCAGGTCCGACTACTACAACAACAACCACAACTACCACAACCACACCTGGAGATGAATATACGTTACACATTCTTACCAGACATAGCGTCGCTATTCAGAATTTATATGAAGCAGAGTTCTTAGCAACTGACGCAGCCATAGACGCCGGTATAACCAACATTGAGTGGCAAGATCCATTCGACAATCTATGGCCTCCCATACTTGATGATGGATGGGCAGATGTCATTTGGGGCGGTGGACCGACCGTATTCGACAACCTAATGACCGATGGTTACCTTGAGCCATGGACAAGTTCAAGGATGATAGCCGCTGCGGCCAGAGTCCCTGATACCTATGGAGGAGTTGACTTGAAGAGGAGCGACAATGGTGATATCATGTGGGTGTCAGCAGCCACCTCCGGATTCGGATTCACAGTCAATGATTACTTCTGTGATGCAAATAGCTTGCCAAACTCTACAATTGCTGCAAATTGGACCGATCTAGCCAGTCCAACACTTGCTCAGTATCTACCTATACTGCCAACAGTTGCTGTTGCAGATGCATATGCATCATCATCAGTCAGACGCGCATATGAGATTATCACCCAAGGTTATGGATGGGATGATGGCTGGTCGATTCTGGCACGAATTGTCGGAAACGGTGGATTCTATGGTGGATCTTCAGCTGTCAAGGAAGCAGCTGAGCAGGGTGCAGTTGGCTATGGATTAACGATTGACTTCTATGGCTTTCAATCAACGAATGTCAATCCAAATGTCGTATACATCAGCCCTGGTGACTACAACATTGTCAACGGAGATCCAATTGCAATTGCCTCTACAAGTACTCAGAAAGGACTTGCTGAGGTCTTCGTGGATTACGTTCTAAGTGCTGAGGGTCAGGCTGTCTGGACAAACCCAGAAGCTCTTAGGCTTCCAGTCATGGTTGAGGCTTTTGACGAACCTAATGCTGATCCATTCTGGGGTCCGTTCCTAGAAAATGTCTTCACTGAAACTGAAGAAGCTGTCGTAGCTTCTGGATTTGACTTCAATGACACGTTGTCAGCCATAACCAGCTACTCATACAGAGCATACTTCCAAGCTGTCTTCACCAACGCTCATGACGAGCTTAGGGCATGCTGGAAGGCGATTGCTGATGCACGAGCGGCTGATAAGATTGACGATGCTGGAGTTGAGTCTTGGGCTGCTCAGATGGCTGCAATGTTGGACGTTGCTGGATTCAACGGAACATACGGCTTTTCTGGCGGTCTATTCGACGTTGACAAGGCCATTGAGCTGAACGATGCAATGCATTACGATTATGATGGGGCCAAGGTATTCTTCCAGAACGCATGGACTGCTGCAGCTATCACACAGTATCAGTCGGTCCAAGCCTTAGTCGAGGCATTATAGGACTTAACCTAGTTCAAGGCGTCGATATTCGGCATGACCAAAGACATAGAAGTACAAGAAATGGACATCCTTGAGGAAGACTCCGAGCTAGTTCCGGCAGATCGGCGGAGCAGCCTAGTGAGTACCCTCAAGGGTGCTCCTATCAGTTTAGCCTCATGGTTCTCCCGAAGAAGCCATTCAGCTACCCTTCGGATTGACAGGGGCTTGACTAGATTCGAGGGTTTCATTAGGAACCCAAAGACAAGCACTCAGAAGTGGGCTTCAAGAACCCGCATGAGGGTGGTCGAGGGTGCCCAAGGAACCCGTCGCGAGTTAGATAAGATAACAGCTATACAATTGATCGCAGTTGTTGGTGTGTTCACACTCTTTCTGATTATGCCTCTTTTGAGTGTCGGAATTTATGCATTCTTCACTACATCTGGGCAATTTACCCTGAGAAACTTTACAGATATCTTTTCGAACCCAAGAATATGGCCATTCATTCCCAACCAATCTGGTGGAATAGACGTATACATTAATCTAAATGCTGCCGCATACAATGAAGCGCTTAATGCTGTAGCAATCTGGGGATGGGACTTTGGAGCTATATTCAACTCCATATATGTAGCAATAATAGTTACAGGAGCCGCCGTTGCCCTTGGAGTCTTTTTCGCATTTCTTATGGCTAAGTATGAGTTCTTTGGCAAAAGAGTCGTTCGCACATTATTGATATTCCCAATCTTGGCTATTCCATTTGTAGGTGCCATTGGAATCAAAGAATTCCTAGCACTCGATGGCTTCATCAACAAGCTGCTCTATGAAACTCTTCACATCCTGCCGTCTGCTATCGTGCTTCAAGGGCTTGCTGCAATGATTTTCGTGCAGTCCTTCTCGTTATTTTCATTGGTATATCTGAATGCCTATTCATCCTTCATGAGCATTGATCCCTCTTTGGAAGAGCAAGCAGAGAATCTTGGAGCAACCGGTTTCAAGCTTTTCCGTTCTGTTACATTCCCTCTTGCGATGCCCGGCATTCAAGCTGGAGCAATATTGACCTTCATTCTCAGTATAGAGGACTTAGGTTCCCCTATAGTATTCCAGGATCACCCAACCGCGAGGAACACACTTGCATTCAGAGTCTTTCAAGCAGTTGCAACGCAAGCTGGAGTGGTTGGTGCTGAAGGACCAGCCATAGGCATTGTGCTACTAGTGTTTGCATTAATTGGATTCTTGGCCATTCGAAAATACACAGCTCTAAGATCGTATGATTCGGGGACAAAAGGTGGACAGTGGAATCCGAGGACCAGAAGGCTAAGTAGAAGAGTTCAACTCCTTCTCTATTGTGTATTGATCCCTATACTATTTCTAGCATTAATACCCCAAATCAGTGTTATCATGATTTCCCTCGCTGGCTCATGGCCACAGCAGAACCTTTTGCCTGAAACATGGACTCTGAGCAACTTCGAGGTTCTGTGGGCCTTTCCTGATGTAGCCCAATCGGTTAACGTCACTATTATTTATGGGATTATAGCAACAATATTCATTGTTCTCTTAGGGGCTAGTGCGGCTTACATAATTGCCAGAAAGGACATTCCCGGAAAGACCGCACTTGATCTTCTCGTGACTGCTCCGATAGCACTTCCAGGAATAGTGATTGCCACGGGTTTCTTTACTCTGTTCTATAATACTCCAGTATTCCCAATTGGCCATCCAGCGTTTTTGATAGTCATGTCATATACCGTCCGGAAATTCCCATTTACTGTCAGAGCTGCATACGCTGGATTAATGTCAACGCCTGTGGTTTTGGAGGAGGCATCGCAAAACCTGGGTGCCAGTAAAAATAGGACCTTCGTTAAGATCACATTACCGCTCATAGGTGTGAGTCTTCTTGCAGGATCACTTCTTTCATTTGTATATTCAGTGAGCGAGGTTAGCACAAGCCTTCTATTAGGTAGTGTTGGGCATTCGGAGGCACCCATTACATATTGGACGTCTAGGGTGCTGGAGATGATAGGTGAATGGGGAGGGGCAACTAGTGCAGCATGTTTAGGTGTATTATTGATGGTTGTGCAATGGATGATAATTACGCTCACAAACAAAATATTGGGAGCTAGGTCTGCAGCTATTACAGGAATATGAGGTGTGAAATATGGTCGTTATTAGAACTGAGAATTTGCGAAAGACCTTTGGTGAAGTTATCGCTACAGACGAAGTGAACATTGCTATTGAGGAGGGTGAACTTGCCACACTTCTAGGGCCGTCTGGTTGTGGAAAAACAACTCTTCTTCGCCTAATCGCTGGATTCTATGTCCCTGATCGTGGCCGAATTTTCTTCGATGATAAAGATATGACAGTTGTTCCTCCTCACAAACGCAACACGGGAATGTGCTTTCAGAACTATGCATTATGGCCACATATGTCGGTATTTGACAATGTGGCATACGGATTGAAATTGAAACGTTTTGAGAACAACTTGAGGTACACAAAGAGTGCTGTTGCCCGTCGTGTTAACGAAGCTCTGAGTCTCGTAAGAATGGAGGAACTAGGACAAAGACACATTCACCAGCTTTCCGGTGGGCAACAGCAGCGTGTGGCCCTCGCTCGTGCACTTGTCATTGAACCAGACGTGCTCCTCCTAGATGAACCTCTTTCCAATCTCGATGCGAAACTTCGGATTGAGATGAGAGAGGAGATTATTAGAATACACAAGGAGATGTCAATCACAACTGTGTATGTTACACATGATCAACATGAAGCACTCAGTATTTCAGATAGGGTTGCTGTCATGGACAAGGGATATGTCCAGCAGTTCGATACACCAAGGGAAATCTATGCAACACCTCAGACCGTTTTTGTCGCCGATTTCATAGGACAATGCACCTTTATTGATGGGACTGTTGATGAGGTCAATGATAGCATTACTGCACGAATTCCAAACGATCAGACTGCTATTGGCCAAACCACGATTGATGGCTACCCATTTGAGATAAATGAGGAAGTCAAAGTTGCCATTCGACCTGAGGACCTTCACCTACAGCGAGAAAGCGCCTCAGACAACGAGATTATAGGCAAAGTCACAAGGACAATATACGTTGGAAATGCTTTGGAGGTCTATTTCCAAGTTGGTGATATTTCGGCTCAGGCTCTACTTGATCCCGATTCTGAAATCAAGGAGGGTGATGATATTCACCTCTTCGCACCCTCAGATGAAGTAATGATACTTCCACTAGGAGGGGTTGATGCTCTACGCAAGGTTCCAGGCCATCCCCTGGCACTTGCGGCTGCACCTTCTAGCTCTTCCACGAATGCCTAATCTGAACAGCAACGCCACGATTGAATGAGGTCATTTCACGACCGCTAATTTGAGCTCTTCCAGTGGCTAGGAGATTCTGGTCTTCATCAAGGACCAACACCTCTTCTCCAGCGTTGAGTTCTGTTGAAGCAATTTTCACGAATTTGGCCAGGGCAGACTTTCCATTTGCCACGAACTGTGAAACATCTGAATCAATAACAACCTTGTAGGTGTCATTAAGACCAATCCGTAGAAGCTCTTGCCCTCCGAGGTACGTTGGAGTTAGGAGTCCAGTCGTGGGAACTAAAGTGAAAAGAATATCATCATTGATCTTACAATGTCTAATTTTGCCTGTACTCTTCGAGAGGTCAATTTTCAGACCATCAAGGTCTGCCAATTTTCCTGCATTTACTCCCCATTGATGCATCAGGAGTGCCCTAAGTTTTCTTCTAGTCCAAGAAACATCTTCATCACCTGGAGGTAACTTATTCGTTGCATCAGTCGCACTCGAAACAGTTTCAATAGAAAGCTCATCGATTAGTCCTGAAAGTGTCACATCCACATTGACCTTTCGCTTGAACCAAATGGCTTTTTCATATGTCATCGACTCAAGGATTATTCGTGTCCTCTCACAGACTATTCCAAGTGTTTCTGAATCTAGACGCTCTGGGAATAAACACTGCTGCGCTGGATGCACGTGTTCCAATTCCCAGGGTACGATGCCCATTGGAGTCACAAATAGTAACACTAAGTCATCTGCTCTTCTCTTCCTGACTTCCCTGATGATTTCGCCAGATGTGTCAGAGAAAGGTCTGAGACCTGGGTCCGATACGAGTAGAACTGTATTTGTTCTTTTGTAGGGATAGCGAGAGATAATCCGAGAAAGGAACCTAGTTATTTCTGGTCGTTTTGTGGTTTCCGGACCTGTATAGAAGATCGAAGACTTCTTCCCTATTGGATCCTCCTTCTCCAATCGCAGATGTTGCTCTAGAATCAGCGCCAGTGCATCATAGAGGGTTGGGTGGCCTCTGGCTCGGTATGCGGCCAATTCGAATAGTTTGCCTTCTGAAATCGCCTGACGCACTCTTCGCATCTCGGCTGAACTGACATATAGGTTGTGCTTCATAAGCTGTAGCTCTTGCTCCTCCTTCTTCTCACTCTTCAGAGCATCAGCCGAGGTTGTACTGCAGATTGGACAACTACATGGAAGCTCAGTTAGGTCTTTCAAGTGCACAGTCCCCGATGGTAGTAACATTCTACCAGATTCTGCGAATTTTGCATAGGATGCTGAATCGAAGAAGTCACAGCCCAAAAGCGACGCCTGAGCAAAGAGCATTGGGTGACCACATCCAAAGAGATGGACGGGTCTATCAGGCGGAAGGTGTTTCTTTGAAGCAAGTACTACCCGGGCCATCTCTGAATAGCGATATTGCTCCATTAGGGGGACTACACCTCCAATTGGATGCACATCGAAGTCCAAGGACGCAAGTTCTTTTGCTGAGCTCTCTCTGAGATCCTCGTAGATGCCGCCTTGGACTGTTCCTGCAAGCATCATATCCCCCTTCCTATGCACTGAGAGCCGTGCTCGTTCCAATGAAACGGCAACATCCTGCTCAACCTTGGCTCTTCCAACCGATGGGTCCGAGAATACATCAAGGATGGTTCCAATATCTGACCCTATGGTCTTCTGAAACTCAATGATTTCGAGAGGGTCAATCTCTCCTTCAGCCAGACCATGGAAATACATCTGAAATGTGCCAGAGTCAGTCATGATTGGTCCAGTGAAGTTTAGAAGTTCATGAACTCCACAGCCAATTGCTTTTGTGCGGAATCGTTCGTGCGATCGAATGATGTATGAGTTTGTGATCACCATTTGGAAGCCAAACTCGGTAATCAGCTCCTGTGGCGTAATCGCTGATTTTCCTGGATGCACCACAGGCATAAGAAGCGGAGTCTTCACTGTGCCGTGGGCTGTGGTCAATCTCCCTAACCGGGCGAGTCCATCCTTTGCACGGATTTCGAAATGACTCATACTCGTTCTTTTGGTGTGCCGTCGGATATGCCCATGAATCTTTCCTTATGGATAGAATGGAACGCTTTAAGATGGTTCACTCCGGTTAAATGACAATGACCGATGTAAAAGCTCTACTCGTACAGAGGCGGGATTACAAAGATCCGAATTTGCTCAGTGAGTTTGAGGCTTTAGCGACCACAGCAGGCTATGAGGTGTTAGGAACCTTCGACATTGTAGGCGCATCATCAGCGAAATATGGCATCAGAAGTGGAAAGGTTGAAGAAATCCAAACATGGATTCAAGTCAACGAGCCCGACTTTGTTCTCTTTTCACCTACCCTGACATCTGGTCAAATGTTTCGTCTCATGGAAAAATGGGAGATTGAGGTGCGTGACAGGACTCAGGTAATTCTAGAAATATTCGACCGTCATGCTCGTACTCCCCAGGCTAAGCTGCAAATAGAGCAGGCGCGTCTTAGATATGAGCTACCATTCCAGCGTCACCAGATTCGAATTCGGCTCCAGCAGGAGCATGTTGGCGATAGACCAATCGCAGATCAGGTAGGACCTGGCGAGAATCCATTGGACATCCATATTTCGCATATTCGTAAACGCATTGCTGTCATTGAAGAGAAGCTCGAAACCATCTCAAGAAAACAGAGCCTGAAGCGAAGGGGTCGGGAAAAGAAAGGATTTGAGGAAGTGACACTCGCAGGGTATACGAATGCTGGGAAAAGTACCCTCCATAATGCGTTAACTGGTTCAGAAGCCGAAGTTGCAGACCAATTGTTTACCACACTATCAACCAAAACCTCTACAATTCCACTACCGGGTCATCAAGCAGTTCTAACCGATTCTGTTGGTTTCATCAGTGATTTACCTCGTGCGCTAATTCGGGCATTCAATACAACGCTGATGGAAATTGGTGAAGCCGATGTCATTATACTAGTTGTTGACGGTTCTGATTCATTGGAAGAGATTGAGCGCAAGTTGAACACTTGTTTAGAAACTTTTGTGGATATTGAGGCAAATGGCATTCCTCTTATCATCGCCCTAAACAAGATAGATCTTCTTGATGAAGACGAGATGGCTCAACGCATCGAATTGATCGAATCCACCAATCCAGAAGTTGTCCCAATTTCTGCAATGAATGGAACGAATCTGGAAGATTTAATTGAAGCAGTGGAGCGAAGTCTTATGCCACTTGCGACGTATCGCCTTGTTCTTCCGTATGATGATACGTCAATGTCAATGCTTTCTTGGCTTCATGATGTTACTTCCGTTTCTAACCAAGAGTATAGCAAGGGCACAATATCTGTTGACGTGAGATTAGATGCTGTACTTGCTCAGAAACTATCCAAGATGGTCGCTGACGGGACTCTTATGAGAATTGACGAGTGAGATTCTTGAAAACACACCAAAGTAGTTAAGAGGTTCACATCGGTTGACCCTTCACTATCCACACACAGGGAGTCCCCAAAACTGCCGATATCTCGTCTTGGGCAAATGCTGCAAAGCGGTGAGTTTGTTGTAACCGCTGAGATAGGTGCGCCTCGAGGAGCTGACCACCTGTCGTTGATTGAGAAGGCGAGTGTGGTCAAGCCCTTCTGTGATGCAGTTAATATACCTGACAATCCACGAAGAATCCCCAGAATGAGCAGCATTGCAGGAGCAAGGTTGGCACTTGATGCAGGACTAGAACCTATCCTGCAGATGGCAATGAGAGACCGTAATAGAGTGGCTTTGATGAGTGATCTTTATGGCGCCTATGCTCTAGGAATTCGCAATGTGCTCTTTGTTACAGGTGACCTTCCGGGTCTTGGATCAAACACCCAAGCCAAGATTGTTTCAGATATTGATTCAATTCAAGCTCTTCGATTGGCTTCTCGAATGATGGCAGGCAAAGACCATTCCGATGAGGAGATTGAGGGGGTGCCCGATTTCTTTCTTGGAGCCACGTTCGATCCCTTTGTCGAACCAGTTGAGTATCAGATACAAAGAGCAAAGTTGAAGCATGAATCTGGTGCCCAATTCTTTCAGACTCAAGCTGTCTTTGACATATCTCGCCTAGCAGAATTTGTAGAATCCCTTGCGGATTTGAATACGTATATTCTAGCTGGGGTTGTTCCTTTGCGGGGACTAGAAATGGCCGAGTTTATGACCGAACATGTATCTGGCATCACAATTCCTGATGCGATTCTTCAACGCCTAGATAATGCTGCTGAGGGGCTTGATGATGAGGAAAAGGAACAGGCAATCCAGCAAGAAGGTCTGTCTATTGCTGCTGAAACTATCAATTCATTGAGAACGATTAATGGAGTGGACGGCGTTCATATAATGGCTGTAGGCTGGGAGTCCTGCGTACCAGAACTCATCAAGTCAGCAGGGCTTTATCCACGTCCCGGTTGAGGTTGAACAAGAATGTTTGTCTTTAAAAAAGAGCAGAAGTCGTTTGACTTCAGTGGTATAACAATCGGAGGCTATCCGGGAGAGAATCCAACAGTCCTTGTGGGGGGACTCTTCTTTAAAGGACAATCAATTGTGGAGAGCACAAAAGAGGGTCTCTTTGACAAGAAGACTGCAAAGGAGTGGCTTGACTCTGGGATTAAAATGTCCGAGAGGACTGGTCATCCAATGATTGTAGAAGTATATGGGCGATCGGGCGTTGCTATGGAGCGTCATCTATCATGGCTGGCTGAGAATTTCGATGGCCCCTTCATGTATGAATCCCCAAATTCTAGCGCCAAAAAGCGGGCCACCGACTTTTGCAATGAGGCTGGCTTAACAGGGAGAGCAATCTACAATTCGATCAATATGTCCATGGATGAGGATGAACGTGCATTCTTGAAAGATAGTCAGCTCAGCATGGCTGTTGTATTAGGATGGTCCCCGAGGGCTAGCTCGCTGAAGGAACGGATGGATGTAATTGAGGCAATAGTTTCTGATGCGAAGGGATTGGGGATAGAGAAATTCGTTATTGACCCTGGAACGATGCCTGTGGGAGCAGGATATGGATTAGAACTGAGAACGAATGTCGCAGTAAAGTCAGAGCTGGGACTGCCTACATGTCTAGCACCACATAATGCACCATCTGCCTGGAAGTTCATCAGGGAGCAGGAGCTAGAAAAAGAGGAGGTAGTCAATTCATCAGTAGTAGCCTCAATAGCGGCAGCCCAATTATTCGCCACAGATTGCATAATTTATGGGTCGATGAGAAGGTCTCAAGAGGTATTTGCAGCTGTGGCGCTAATACAGAACGCAATTTTCTCGGCGGTTGGGGAAGCTAGCCAAGTGCTTGGAACAACGAAACATCTCTTCGAGCCAAAGGCGAGGGAATAGGAGGTTTCATCATGTCTGCGAATAACTGGCCTCATGTGCCCGGAGACTTCGAGGTTGGAGACCCCGATCACTCTGTAGCAATCTGTACATTAGGTAAGAAATTCCATGTTCCTGGTAGTTTTGCCATACTTGGTACATGTAAGACTGAGAATATTGGAATTGAGCGGGTCATCATCAATGTGATCTCGAATCCTTCCATTCGTTTCTTGATTCTTGCAGGTCCTGAGGTTCCAGGTCATTTGACTGGATCATCTATGAAGGCTCTCTACGAAAACGGCGTTGACGCCGATACACGCAAGATAGTGGACGCACCCGGAGCCATTCCCTATATTGAAAATGTGCCACTTGAAGGCGTGGAGCGATTCAGGCAACAGATCGAATTCGTGGATATGATGAACAACTCTCATGCTGATGAAATAGCTGAAAAGGCTGCAAAGCTGCAAGCCAAGAATCCAGGGTCCTTTGATGAAGAACCCATGTTTATTGATTTCAGAGGGGCTGCAGGCACGGCAGAAAGAATTGGATTTGGGGCTTCAATTTCTCTGCTTCCGGAATATGGTGTATCACTGAACCCCTTTTCTTTCTTAGTTGCTTCTCAAGAAGCCGGTGCTATAATCACTGCCCATCCGACATCTATCGGAATTGAGGTTCATTCCACTGAGTCTGGAACGGCTCTAATTGCAAAGGAGTTGTAGACATTGTTTGTGTTTCAGAAAGAACAGTACATCTATGACATTGGTGGCGTAAAGATAGGGGGCAATCCCGGAGAAACGCCAACAGTTCTGGCCGGGACCATCTTCTATGGAGGACACAAGATAGTACAAGATGCTTCCAAGGGGATAGTGGATACGAGTGCAGCAGAGAATCTGATTAACGGTCAAGAAACAATGTCTGATATGACAGGAAACCCTGCAATGGTTCAGATATTCGCTGAGTCGACAATTGCTATGGAGAAATACATAGATTTTGTATCTGCTTTGACGGATGCGCCATTCATCATTGATTCTACAGACCCTATGGTACGCGTGGAAGGTTTGCGGTATTCTGAGGCGATTGGACTCATCGACAAGGCAATCTACAACTCTATCAACATATCCGTGACTACGGAAGAAATTGATGCTCTGCGTGATATCCAACATGAGTGTGCAATTGTGCTTGCCTTCAATCCGCAAGACTCATCGACAGCAGGTCGTAGGGCTATACTCGACGAAGGCACTGCATCGCTGAAGCAGGGACTACTGTCCATCGCAGAAGACGTAGGGGTGAATAAACCCCTGATTGATACAGCCACAACAGCCATGGGGGCTGGAGCTGGCGCCGCGGTCTCTTTCACATTTGTATCTAAAACCCTGTATGGTCATCCTACAGGTTCTGGGATTCATAATGCCGCATCATCATGGACTTGGCTAAAGCAATATAGAAAGGAGAACCGAGAAGCGTACAAGATATGTGATATTGCCTCGAACCTAGTTGTTCAGTCACTAGGAGCTGATTTCCTTCTTTATGGTCCGATAGGCAATGCAGATAGAGTGTTTCCAGCGGTAGCAATGGCAGACATCTTTTCAGCCGAGTCAGCAAAGATGGAAATGGGTCTAGAGCCACCAGCGAATCACCCCTTCAGGAAACTTCTATGAATGATGGAAAAGGAGAAGGAAAATTGAGACTGATTCGCCCGCGTAGCATTGGACCTTCTAGTCTTCGAATGGGACCCTACTACACCGTTGCATCAGTTGAACTTGGAAACACGACCACAAAATGTGTGATTGTATCGACAAATCTCGAAACTGCTGAAATCTTCGAAATCGACAAGGAAGTTCGAATGACCAGGGATGTCCGCGCTCCACTAAATGGCGAGGATGTCTTTGGTCGCACACTTACTGGCATCGACTTGACGAAAGAGTCAGTTGCTGAGATGGTATCTGATATACTTAGAACCGCACTCGTCCGCGCACGACTTGACATCGATAAGGACCTCCATTTTGTTGTTCGTTCTACAGGCGTCAATGCAGGATTCGCCGAACCGGAGGAAGTCGGGGCCATTGTTAAGGCGCTTGCGGAGGGTTGTCTTGATGCAGGTGTAGCTCCAAGAAAGATGACTGCTTCCATATCGCCGGAGAATCTTCCTCCAAGTCTGAGAAACTTCACTTGGCTCCATAAGGTATACTTTGACGGTGCTGTAGCCAGTTCTCTTCCCCCATCTAATGCTGAGATAGTCGCAAATGAGATGGAGGGCGAGCTCGTAACTGCTGGATTGAAAGGAGCAGCAAAGATTGCAGATGTGGACTTCAGAAATCCCGTTATGACCCTTGACTTCGGAACTACTCTTGCTGGTAGAGTGACAGATGATGGACATCCATATGCAGAAACCATTGGATCATTTGCTGGCTTAGCTGGAGCAATACCGGATGCTTTAGTCAGAGGTTCTGGTATCGTAGAGGAAAAGACTGGTACTCTTCTTGATGTCAAAGACTCAGCGCGGCCTCGAAAGGTTGATGTCGACAATGACTGGATAGATGAGATTCATTCCAATATTCGAGTTGAGGCGATATCAAAGGGAACTACTAGATTTGGGATGGTTCCAGTTGATGTGAAAGCAGCCATTGAATCCGAGGTAATTCTGATAGGCGTGGACTCGGGAGTGAATGGGTCTCGCTTTTCAGACTTGGAGCGAATTGGAAAGGGCATTGTTAAAGAATCCGGCACTGATGCTTTGCTAACCGTCATTGATCTTGTGCAGGCTCAAGTGGTACAGCGCTTGGTAGACCTAGCGTTCTCAGAAGGACTAATTTTGGAAGATACTTCCTTGGGACTCACAGGAAGGGCCATCACAACAGGAAATAAGCCTAGCATCATTAATTCACAACTGATTACAGACCGCGGCACAAAATGGACTGCGTCGAGGCAAATGCTCATAGTCGAAGATGGTCTGGCAATGGGGGCGGCTGTTGCCGCTCGATGCATGAATTCTATGGGTACTATTCACAATCCAATGGGCGGTCGAAAGGGCGACAAATGCATAATGGATGCCAGGATGAAGCTTCAGCGGTCGAAGAAATCCAAGGCCTAATTGTGTTCATTGAGAGGTTTTATCTTAGTATGCCTCCACGCGGGAGCAGAGGTATCACTGATGCAAATCTTTCCCATTAAGACGTGTATCATCTCTGAGACTGATGACATTCTTGAAGTCCTCATTGGTGCACTAGAATCACAGGGTCTCGAATTGGAGAATCACGACATCCTGGGGATTGCAGAGACTCCATTAGGAACTACTGAAGAACGGATAGTCAAACTTGCTGGAGTTGACCCTAGTGAGGAAGCCATCGAGCTTGCTGATGAGTATGATCTCTTGCCTGAGGTCGCAGAGCTTGTGCTCAGAGAGGCGGATGAGATTCTCGGTGGGATTCCACATGTGATTCTAACAATCAAAAACAACACGCTCATGGCCAACGCTGGCGTGGACAAGTCCAATGTGCCACCCGGACATGCGTCTCTGCTACCTACCGACCCAAAGGGGAGCGCTGAACGAATAAGACGGGCAGCACATGATCGATATGGGAAAAACATCGGAGTTCTGATCATTGATAGCAGGACTCAACCACTCCGTCTTGGGAATATTGGGATGGCACTTGGTGTGGCAGGATTTCGACCGGTGGCCGATGACAGAGGACGAACTGATCTCTTTGGCAATGAGATGAGGATAACTAGACGAGCAATAGCGGACAATCTTGCTTCTGCATGTACCGCAGTGATGGGTGAGTCAGATGAATCAATCCCAGCGGCCTTGATTCGTTCTGCACCAGTTGAGTTCGTCGATGAGTCGTTTGACTCTTCTGATATGTGGATTAGTCCACAAGAGTGCATGTACATGGCAATCTTTGAACAATGGCGGCGAGGTGGCTCTGCGGCGAAAAGAAATGCGCGGATGACATTCAAAGAATGAATCCGAATCGAAGAGTCCTCTAATGTTCGGATGTACACTCATTTTCTCCGCAGAGCTCAATTGTTCGTGCTGGCAACATTATTTAGGCTACCCGCAAGAATTCTAGTCTGACCTCAAAGACCATCAACCTACGCCCTCGAAAGAAAGAAAAGGGCGGCTTAGTTGCGTCATGAGTTGGACAATCGAAAGCACCGGAGAATGACGAATTGACAAGAACCGTCCTTATTGATGTCAGGAATGCTGGCACATCAGGGGACATGTTTCTATCTGCACTAGTCGATTTTCTGGGTGAAGACGATGCTCTTCTTCCGGTGGCTGCAAGTCTATTGCTTTATGATCCAGCATTAAGGGTTCGATTCACCACTAAGACTGAAAATGACCAGTCAGGAGTTCGATTGGAGGTGTCCAAGGACTCCGAGATGCGATTCAGGCCCAATGACTTGATTGAAATGTTGGATGCAGTTGCCGAGGAATTGGAGCTATCACCACCTGCGAAAGAAATAGCTCAGAGAGCATTGAATGAGATTCTGCAGGCTGAATCGAGAGCACATGAGACCCCAATAGACAAGCTGCATCTTCATGAAACCGGTTCGGTCGATACCATCCTAGATTTAATTGGAACTGCTTATCTCATGGAACGTTCAGGCCTTCTAACTGATACTCGGATAATTGCAACTCATGTAGCAGTTGGGAGTGGCACAATACAAACGGAACATGGCCCTCTCGAGGTGCCTGTCCCTGCTGTAGCTGAAATACTCGTGACAAACGAAGTTCCATTCATAATGGGTGAGGCAAAAACAGAAGTCCTAACGCCAACAGGCGCTGCTCTGTTGGTCACATTGGCAACTGAGTTTGTGGAATCATCTGAAGGTTTCATGGTCAAGCAACAGGGTACTGGATTCGGCTCTCGTGACCTAGGTGATGTGACTAATAGAATGAGAGTCATCGTCGGCGAGTTTGCTGATGAAGTCAAGCTTGAACCGAAGAAGCCAACTAAGAAAGCACCACCCAAGAAAGAACCTGCAAAGAAAAAAGCTGCACCGAAGACGAAAAAGGAGGATAGAGCTGGGATGATTGATTCATGGAGTGCGGATGAAGTAATCGTGATTGAAACCAATGTTGATGACATCGACGGTGAGATAATGGGAACCATGTTTGATACTCTTCTTTCAGAGGGCCTAGCTTATGATGTGGTGATGATTCCTGCCTATGGGAAGAAGAATCGTCCTGTTTACGTTGTAAAGGTGATTGCAGCTAAATCCGGGCTGCAGAATATTGCAGAAATCATGATCAGGCATCTTGGAACCCTGGGAATTCGATACACAACTTGGGACCGACTCAAGGCGGCAAGAGAAACCATTGTGTGCAAGATGGAAATCGAGGGCATGGAGTTCATGGTTCGTGTGAAGGTCTCACGAGGTGTTGATGGGAGTATAATCAATATCAAACCTGAGGCTGATGATGTCATGAAGGTTTCCAAGGAAACTGGTATTCCAGTGCGTGAGCTCAAGCCCAGAATTGCTATGCAAGCGCACGCTATCACTGAATAGAAACTCCTCAGAGCTTTGGTGCGTGCGCCAGAACATCCTCTTTTGAGGGTAAATCCTGTTCGTCAAGAAAATGACGTGGTATCAGATTCTCAAATGCTCTTAGGCAGAGGTCCGCATATGCCATGGGGTCATATCTTGTGGCGTCATCAAATAGCTCAAGTGCCCTGACACGGCGCAGAGGGCTTTCTGAGTCTGCGCTCACGAGAACATAGCGTACCTTCTGTCCTGCATGCAATTCTCGACCGCTCTCCACAAGCTGCTGAGCAACTATTGCCGCTCTTGATGTCGCACGGTACTCGTGTGGTTCACGTGTGAGGCGATTATGTAGGACCAAGTCCCGGATGTCAACATCTCCTCTATAGAGCCTCTCAATGAACTCCTGACCTACTAAATGTGCCTCTGGTATCTTCTCTATGAATTCAGCCCTGTTTTGGGCCCGCGCAAACACCTTGAGCATTGAAGCCTGGCAATCACCTACATACAGACAGGTGTCTCGTCGTCTAGTTTCAATACCTCGTGTCTTGATGCCCCCGTTAGTGTAGACGCCATAGTATCGATTCAATGGTGCGATAGATGGGTGGAGTCTTGATGAGGGAATCACCATCCACTTGAATATCCCCTTAAGGGACATCTTGATGTTGGTTTCTTCTGTGACACGTCTACAAAACTCCTGAAGTGTGTCATAGTCAGGCCTGCCTCTGGATCTGAGCCACACTGAGTCAACAATACCATGTATCAGTTCAAGACCCATTTTCTCTCCGATATCTTGCGTCTGCAGAAGTACATCTCGTGCCAGTCCAGTGACTGCCGTGTGTGCCTCTACTCTTCCAAATCTAGCGTTCTTGAAGCCCAAGTATCCAAAGCATGACACCAGTATGCCCTTGAGTGTGTTTTGCATGCGTTCGTATTTCTTTGCGTCATACCCTCGTTCTATCAGTTGCGTAAAAGCCTCACGTTTCTCCAACACCAGTTCCAGTGACCGAGCCACAATCCCCCTCTTTCGTTGACAGATACGGATTGGCACCTCGGGGACCTCGACGCAATACTCGGGGCAGTCTGGACAGTCTTCAACTGTGCAGATGGTTTCTGGGCTTATGTTCCGTGTCACCATCAACGTGGGATACATCGACGAGAAGTCACACTCTGCAATGTTCTCATAGATGTCTGGCTTTGGTTGAAGAATGAGGCCTCCTCTATCAATGGACGCAAGGTCTGTTACGGTCTTCAGGAACTCGGGGTTCTTCTTCACTGGTGGTATCAAGATTCCCATCTTGTAGGCATTGTAGTACTGGACGGCCGCATTGATTGTACCAATTGACATCCGTGATGCTCTCTGTGGTCTTGCATATGCGAGCCTACACCCCTCCATCACGCCCTCAAGGCCCGTAGGCGAGTAGTAGAAGCTCTGCATCCTGTCAATGTGGAGTCTGCCATTGAACATGACCATGTTGCCCGCTCTGAAAAAGACCTGGTTGTACACCCAGAACGACTTTGCCTCTTTCTGCTTGACATCCAAGACTGACCCGTCCCGCGACATGACAAGCTGTACGTCATTCAGCTTTGCTCGCAGTGTCAGGTATCTGAACAGGGTCGCGTCCCCATCTCTGGTGACGATCACATCTGGGTCGATTCCGTCAACGGTCCTCTGAAACCCCTCGAGAATCTCCTTCTCGCTCTCGCCCTCAATTCGAATGGTCAGTCCTTTATGATATACGTCAATGTGGTGAATCTTGTCCTCCAGTCTGGGAAAGACCCGTCTGGCATCAACGAACACCTCAAAGCCTATCTCCTCAAGGTCTGGCATGTCATAGTCAGTGTCCTCCCGTCTGTCGACACATCGTATCGCAGTGACAGTGTTCCCCTTTGACTCAAAGGCAACCTTGCCAAATGGGAAGATGTCATCGTGGATGAAGAACTGATGCACAGGGTCGATGTCTCCGTGAAACACAGTGACTCCAGGAATCTGTTCCAAATCTCCTGCTACTTCTCTGTGGGCGTCTGGTGTAGTGAAGACCTCCAATACGCGACTCATCTCTTGGTCATAGACACTGGCACGCTTCTGAGTGAATCTTGTCCTAGTCACCTTGGGATGTGCACGGGCCGCCTTGAGGATGTCATCAAAACTCCAGTCCAATCCTTTCTTCTTCTCACGACTGACAAAGACTGAGGGGTGGAACTCTTTGTACACATATCCACGGGTCTTTCCACTGGCCTTGATCCACAGCGTCAGTGCCTGATTCTCGTAGTCGACGGTGGCATCAAGGAGCCATCCGACTTGCTTCATCATACATCCTTCTCTAACTC
>JBHLRP010000053.1:0-22936 GCA_048882485.1 Candidatus Thorarchaeota archaeon | reverse complement strand
GGCATTAATGCAAAGGTCAAAGAGTTCACAGCCATGAAATATCCCTTTGAAGATGGATTCCTTGTAGCCGGGAGCCTGAGGCCTGAAACAACCTTTGGCATTACAAATGTGTGGATCAATCCAAAGGAAGAGTATGCCAAGGCTGACGTAGATGGCGAGAAGTGGATTGTTTCAACGGCAGCTACAGAGAAATTGAAGCTACAAGCAAAGGAAGTAGAAGTCTTGGAGACCTTCAAAGGCTCTGAGATAATCGGCAAAACATGCAAGACCATTCATGATGGACGCAACATCCCAATCCTACCTGCAGAGTTTGTAGATGTGAACAATGCAACTGGGGTTGTGTATTCAGTCCCTGGTCATGCACCCTACGACTACATTGCTTTGCGTGATTTATGGGAAGATCCATCCGGGCTTGAGCAATATGGCATTACTGCAGAAGAAGTCAGAGCCATTGAAGTCATTATGATGATTGAGATTGAGGGTGGGAGCGACTTTCTAACAAAAGACCTAGTTGACAAATTGGGTATTACCAACCAAAGTGATTTGGAGAAACTGGAGGAGGCGACTGGAGAGGTCTACAAGGTCGAGTTCTACGAAGGCATCATGATGGACAACTGTGGGCCCTTTGCAGGGCGAAAGGTGAGTGGCGTTAAGGATGATGTCATTGCTTGGCTAAAGGAGCAGAATCAAGGCGATGTGTTCTATGAGCCAGATCAGCGACCAGTTGTCTGCAAGTGCGGAACAGATGTGCAAATTGCAGTCTTGGCTGGCCAGTGGTTCTTGGATTATGAGAGTCCAGGCTGGAAGGACAAGGCGTGGGATGCTTTGAATTCGATGAAGATAATCCCTGAAGCCTTCAGAATCATGTTTGAGTCGACCTTCCATTGGTTAGCTCAAAGACCATGTGCACGCAAGAGGGGAATCGGAACTCCCCTACCCTTTGACCCAGAATGGATCATCGAAGCGTTGTCGGACTCCACAATCTACATGGCATTCTACACAATCGCTCATATCATTAGGCAAAACAAGCTGAAAGCCGAGCATCTCGTGGTTCCTTTCTTCGACTATGTGTTTCAAGGCAAGGGAAAGCTCGACAAGGTCGCAAAGGAAGCCGGAGTCTCACCAGCCCTACTGAAAACGATGCGAGAGGAGTTTCTATATTGGTATCCGAATGACCAGCGGCATACGGCTCCTTCGCACATATCAAATCACCTGAGCTTTGCTATCTTCCATCATGCAGCACTATTCCCCAAGAAGCACTGGATTCAATGCATCAGCCTCAATGAACATATGAACATGGAGGGTGGAAAGATGTCAAAAAGCAAGGGTAACACAATCCCTCTGGGAGAGATTCCCACAAAATATGGGGCAGATGTGTTCAGAACTTATGTGCTGTCAGCAGCTGAACCAGGCAGTCTCATGGATTGGCGCGAACGAGATGTGCCAGCTGTAAGGAATCGCATCAAGCAGTTCAGTGAAATCATGAAGAAATACTCAAAGAAAACGCCTAGGGCTTACACAAAGAAGGACAAGCCAACAGAGACCACTCGATGGGTACTGTCCCGAATGAATACCATCATCCAAGAGTGTACCGACTATATGGAGAACTTCAGGATACGCGACTATGCCATTACAGTCATGTCCGAGATGATACGCACGATCCATCACTATTTGAAACGGAAAGTGCCCAAAGAAGAGCGCGAAGCGACCATGGCCTACATATGCGACAAGTGGGTCAGATTGACTGCACCAATGACTCCGCATGTCAGTGAGGAGATCTGGTCTAAGATGGACCGTGACGGCTATGTTTCGTTAGCGCCATGGCCTAAGGCGGACAGAAGGCTGATTGATCCATCTGTTGAAATGGCCCAGCAGGTGGTCGAAGCCACGGTCAAAGACATCCGAGAGATTACAAAATTATTGAGGGACAAGAAGGCGTCAGAGGTTCATATCTATGTAGCACCAGAATGGATGTTTAAAGCAATGAACAGCATAAGGACAGATGAGGTCCCGTTGATAGTTGGCGATATTATGAAGCACTTGATGTCGAATCCGGACAATCGAAAACATGGAAAACAGGTCAAGGTTATCGTTGATAGAATTGCCAAGGAGAATGGGCTGTGGGATCACTCGAAGAGTTCCAGGGATGAGATGACCGTCTTAAAGGACTCTGCTGAATACATTTCGTCTGAGGTGGGAATGAAAGTTACTGTCCATAAAGCAGCAAAGCCCGAATATGACCCTCAAAACAAGGCAAGATTCGCATTACCAGGTCGAGTTTCATTGTACTTGGAGTAATGAGATTATCTTGGGCTGAGAGTCTTATCGATACCATGATATGAGGTCTAAGGTATGTTCTGAAACACCTCAACTGTAATTCGCTGAATTGCTCTCTTGAGCTCAGAAACAATGTTCAGAATCCTTATATCATTAAACAGACATTTGATTGGACGACGGTGCAAATGATCCGTCTGCTGGTTGGGGGCTCTGATATTGGCAGCAGTCATCATAAAGAATCTGGTGAAAACATTTGGAAGCCTTCGTGCTGTCGATGACCTATCCTTTGAAGTCCGAGAAGGTGAAATCTATGGGCTCCTTGGACCAAATGGAGCTGGAAAGACGACGACTATTAGAATCCTGATGGGACTCCTGCATCCGGATTCTGGAAGTGTTGATGTCTATGGCCACAATCCTGTTGAAGATTCGTATGAGGTCAAGAAGAAGGTAGGATACGTACCAGAAACTCAGCTTCTCTATGAATCATTAACTCCGCAAGAGCTTTTTGAATTCGTTGCCTCTGTGAGAGATCTGCCATCCATCAAGACCAGCGCGCGTGTTGACAAACTTGTTCGAGCACTTGACTTCTCCAAATATTATAGTCAGATGATTCTCACGCTTTCAGCTGGGAGTCGACAGAAGGCGATGCTCATCATAGCAATGCTTCATGCTCCGCGTCTCCTTATTCTCGATGAGCCTTTTTCCGGACTTGATGTTCGAAGCACAAGTATCATGAAGAATGTGCTTCAACAACATTCCCAGGATGGCGGCTCGGTGCTTTTCAGTACCCATGTCATGGAGGTGGCGGAAGACCTGTGTGACCGTGTAGGAATTATTGATGAAGGCAAGCTCGTAGCAGAGGGGGCGCTCCAAGAACTCAAGGAAAAGGCCAGTCAAGAGAGTGCGAGCCTCGAGCAGCTCTTCCTGAAACTTACGCATCAGGAGGAAGAAGTCATAGAAGGTGTGCGGGTGTTGAGGGGGGCATTTTCTGAATCTGAGTAAGCTCTGGTATATCGCAGGAGTAGCTGCGACAGAGATCAGATTAAATGGTGCTCTCACAGCCAACCCGGGGAGTTATGCACAGCTCACGGAGAATAATGATAGGCTAATCAAGAATCTTAACAGGTCGGTGAAGTGGAGTGGCATTTCATCAGCTATGATTATAGGCATGCTTACGTTTATGTCCCTCCTGCTAGGCGCATCCCCCTTTATAGAGGGAGACCGAGCGACCCTACTTGTCCTCTCGTTCACTATGTTTATGGGTTTCTCTTTCGTGCTTCTTTTCGTTCTCAATCTACAGAATACCACCGCATATTTTTCTTCGAAGTCCATTGAATTCATTGCGACTCTACCACTTCCTCGTTCTGAACTCGATGCTCTTTCCACCCTGACGTTCATGCGGATATTCTTTGCCCCAGTCCTAGCTATTATAGTCCTGTTCCCTGCCGGAGCCCTCTTGTTGTTTGGGCCTCTCATTGCAGGCATCTCTCTCCTGTCTTGTGTTGTCACGGTGATGTTCTCAGTAGGAGCTCTTGTCAGATCCTCCAAGTGGTTTCACAGCAAGATCACCACAGCGCCTCAGTCTAGGTCAGCGAATGCACTGCGTATCATCACGAATATTGGCTTGATTGTGGGTATCTTTGCAGTATTTGGAATGATGAATTATATGCCCGCACTCATACAATTCATCACGTATAATACGACGGGCATAGATTCTCCGCTTTTCGCGGTTCTTGCATGGGTATTCCCAGTTTCTTTTGGCCTCCTAGGAGCCAGCATCCTTTATGGCGCGGCGATTCCATTACTCACCACAGCATTTGCAGCAATCGGAGCGGTTGTCTATTCTATAATTGCTTTCTACTCTCTCAGATGGAGTGGTCATTCACTACAAGAGATATCCTTCGGGGGTATTCAGACCGACGAGAAGCCCTCAGACATTATCGAATTCAATCCCACAAGGCCGCTCGCTGGGATAATTAGAAAGGACCTGCGGCTGGGTTCCAGGAGCATGAGTGCAATCATGATTTTTGCAATACCTCTTCTCATGGCAATGTTTGTGTATCCCTTTCTTACCATGTCTCCCGAGGGTGTCATCAGGAGCACAAACGTACTCGTCGCGCTTGGGTATTCACAGACATTCCTAGGGTTCTCAATCATTGGGCTCTTATCCACTGATGCTCAAGGTGCGTCAGTGTTTGACGGTCTGCCACTCAGACCGGTCTTGAATCTACAGGCGAAGGTTCTCATCTTTCTCGTGTGCGAGATCCTAGCAATGTCAGTCATAACAACTCTCCTAGTAATCAATCCAATTATAGTGCCGCTACTGATTGCTATGCCAATTTGCCAAGTCCCGTGTGGATACGCATTTGCAATGACTATCGGTGCAACAATCTATCTACGAAAGGGAGGCGGCAATGTTGTTGCTCTTAATTTGGCTTCTGAACAGGGACTGGTCATACTTTCTGTGGCTATGGGCGCAATTGTTGGTCTATTGCCATTGATTGGCTATTCACTAGCCCTGGTATCCACTGGAAACCATTTGATTGGTGTTGGCGTTCAACTGGCGATTTCTATCCTTGAGTCGTTTGTCATATGGCTGCTCGTGCCCAGACTGCTCAAATGAATTCTATAGAATCACCTGCTCTTAATTGAATCATGTGAATGAAGCTCGAAATTCAATACCACGGGATGGATTATTATGTCAGATTCTGCAGATTGAGTGTGGCAATCTCTTCACCTTGGAGGTTATGACTCATGCCTGACGGAACTAGCAAAGCGGGTCTTCCACCCGGAACTCCTGTGCATACAGGAATCGAACGAACGGAGAAGGTCACCGTTGAGATTGTGGAGTACAATGAGGAGAAGATGAGTGAGTATGTCGCTGACTGCATGCAGGACTGCGATCCTCCTCATGAATCAGTGAAGGTGAAGTGGATCCACGTCAATGGCGTTCATGATTTGGAAATTATCAACTATCTCGGAGAAAAACATGAAATACACCCATTAATCCTAGAGGACATTCCAAGTGTCGGGCAGCGTCCCAAGGTTGAGGTGCTACAGAACAAGGTCTATTTGGTCCTGAGAGTCTTCGATATAGTAGGGGAGGATAGAAGGGTTGTCTCAGAGCAGTTGAGCATCATCCTGGGGAAAAACATCATTCTCTCTTTCCAGGAGTCTTCGGAGAATATCTTCAAAGCAATCAGGGATAGGCTTCGGAGGCCCACCGGAAGAATTCGAAAGGACGGTCCTGATTATCTAGCGTATGCACTCGTGGATGTTGTGGTAGACGACTACTTTCGAGTCTTGGAGGAGGTCGGGGAACAGATTGAGCGTTTGGAGGACGAGCTAATTGAGGAAGCAGACAGTGCGGTCCTCAGCCGTATCTATAGGCTGAAACGTACGGTCATTGCTCTTCGAAGGTATATCTGGCCTCTTCGTGAGGTTGTATTTGCCCTAAATAGAGATGACACCGAACTAGTGACAGACAATACCAAGGTCTACCTTAGAGACCTATACGACCATGTAATTCGAGTGACTGACCTTGCCGAAACTTATCGAGAGGGCATCACGGGGATGCTGGATATCTATCTCTCAACTATGAGCAATAAGATGAATGAAGTGATGAAGGTCCTCACAGTGATCTCCACTATCTTCATCCCTCTGACTCTGATGGCCAGTATATACGGGATGAATTGGATCTGGATGCCCGAGCTTGATTTTTTCTATGGCTATCCAGTTTTCCTTATGGTTATGCTACTCATCACCATCATCCTGGTGTTTTACTTCAGACGCAGGGGCTGGATCTAACCTTGCCACATCTTAGCCCTTAATACAGGATTTTGCTGACGCTTGTTCAATGTCAGAATCAGAATCGCTAATGCCTGCACTCTTCGTCGGGCATGGTTCCCCCATGAATGGAATTGAGAACAATGAATTTGCGGCGAACTGGGCGGAGATTGCGGCGCAGATTCCTAGGCCAAAAGCAATTCTTTGTGTTTCTGCTCATTGGCTTTCACGCGGAACATTTGCATCGACAACTGCCCATCCCGATACAATCTATGACTTCTACGGGTTCCCTGAAGAGCTCTACAAAGTAACCTATCCAGCTCCAGGAGCTCCTGAGATCGCTCTGAGAATTCAGGAGACTCTCAAAAAAACCAAGGTCTATCCTGATGAATCAAGGGGTCTGGACCATGGTGCATGGGTTGTGCTTAAGAGAATGTATCCCGACGCGGACATTCCAACACTCCAACTGAGTTTACACCAGACTATGACCCCTCATGAGCATTATGACATTGGTATGGAACTCCTTCAACTTAGAAGAGAAGGGGTCTTGATTCTGGGCAGTGGTAACATCGTACACAATCTGGCTCTGGCAAGAATGAATCACACAGGATATCCTTGGGCTTATGAGTTCGACGAGGATATTGAAAAGCGGATAGATGCCGATGACCACCACTCACTCATTCATTATGAGCGTATTCCGAACTCGGGCAAGGCATTCTGGACGAATGAGCATTATTTACCACTCCTGTATGTGCTTGCATTAAAACAGCCTCATGAGCAAGTCCGCTATTCAGCAGCTAAGGTCATCTATGGATCGATATCCATGCGTTGTGTCCTGATACACGACTGAGTTTACTCTTTCAGTATTGGTTTGAAGGCCACAATCTCATGTAGTGTAGTTCCAGATTCTTTTACGCTAGTACCATCATGATTCACCTTGAGTTCGAAATCAGACAAGAGTCTGAAGTATCCGGGTTGAAGTCGCAGAATCCTACTTGCAGCAAACCGCAGAAGTGCTCCAAAATTGTCAAGCATGTTCTCTGATTCCAAGACTCTCTTAACTGTCAGCACTGTTTCGAAAGACTCAGGGTTCCTTATAGTCAAGGACTTGGGGTAGTAATGATTTGCCCTCTTATCGTACTCGAAGGTCTCGGGAATGAACTCATATTCCCCTGTGCTAAGAATGACATCTTGGTTCTTTGCTAGCATCAATACTTTTACTGTGTGATAATCCACGCTCTTGTTGCATTTGATGTAAGCATACGAGAGAGTGAAGTTTTCAGAATAGACTCTGCCCCACATCCAGTACTCTATGATTCTCTGGAATGCGAAATTCAACCAATTATGATCATGATAGCCAACGCCAGTGACGGAGAACGACTCGTCGCCGTCGCGAACAGTCCCTTCTACAGCTGCTCGAGCAAACGGAACTACCCATGCAAAATATCCCTTCCCGTCAAAGTGCGAATAGCCATCTCCCGGCTTCCAGCCGTGGACTTGACTACGATAGGTGAGATGAAATCCCAGTTCCTCCTCATCCAGAAATATCTCATAGACAGGTAACTCACCTTGGGAGTAATCAACCTTCATGTAGTTCTTGCCGATTTTCACATCCGGTATCTCGCGAGATGCCTGAAACTCTGAACGATCGTATTCAATGAACCTCTGCGTCTTTCTCCCATCCGGTCTGAGCAGTGTCAATTCGACTCCCGCTTTTCCTGCTATTCCCGGATTTGGATTTGCTGCATGGAAGAAGGCTACGACTGTGTATCCTCCTTCAAGATGGGCATCGAAATACCACCACTCAAACTGGTTCCTCTTTCCAGGCTGAATATGCAAGGCATCATCCTCTGGCTTGAGAGGAGTTATCACACCATCTTTTCGTCCGGGGCCTGCCCAGCCCTCTCTAACATTTGGACTGACCATATCCTCCATTGAGAGTTCGCCACCCATGTTCACGTCCAAGCTTTCAAGACCAATTAATAAGTGCTAAGGAGATGGATTTGCCGCTAAGAAGGAACAGTTTTATTCTCTCACAGCGGATGTACAAAGAAGTAGTCTTTCGGTGGGTGAAAGTAATGATTACAGCCTTTATCATGGCAAAAATCGAGTCGGCAAAAGCTCGTGATGTGCTTGTTCATGTCAGAGAATTGGAAGAAGTTGAAGAAGCCCACCTGATCTATGGTGCATATGACCTCTTGATCAAAGGTTCTTTCAAGACTCCGGAGTCATTGAGCTCCTTTGTCGTGGATACGCTGCGAAAGGTCGATGGAGTGAAGGACACAGTAACCAACGTCTGTGCTGCATCGGACTGACATCGCGTCTCTTGGAAGCATTAGGTGGAGCGGCTTCTATTTGTCCTCCCAGTAGTACTCGAAGTCACAGCAGTCGTGTTTTTCCATCAGCGTCTTGGACCGCCTCAAGCTCATATTTGGGTGAATAGCTGGTGTTGCTGGAAAGTCCTGCTTACAATGAAGCAAATATCCTATATCAGCCGCGTCAAGATCATTGAACACCTTTGCGTAGATACACTCTGAAACAATACAGATTGACTTGGTAGAGGTTTCCTCAGTGATTTCGACGACTTCCATGTTGTCTTTGTTGAGAGCATCCACCCAATGTCTAAGCAGCACCTTTACGTCATCAAACGATTTTATTGGCCTATCCAAGGACTCAACAACGCTTCGCACATCATTTACTGCATTCTTCTCTGCCCAATTGGACACAATCTCATGTGCCTTGTCTTTGCCCAAGACTTGCTCTAATTCGCGGATAAGTGACACTAGCCTCGAGCTCTTCTCCTTGAAGTGTTCATAGACAGTGATATCCATCTCATTCTGGAATATTGACATAGTCTGCTTCTCCTATTTGATGACCGCTTTTCCTTCCTTTTCAAGACCAAGTCGCTTCAAAGTTTCCATTGTGGGCAGTCCTGTTTCCAAGTCCCATCCACGTTGTTCATAGTACTCATCAAGCATTTGATCTAGTTCGACCACCTCTCCTGGTGAGGGTCCCTTTGGCGCTCCTTCTTTCGTCAGCCTATCAGGGAGTTGATCATCACGACGAGTGATACCACGAGCAACATTGAACAATCGATTGAGATTTACAATGCGCTCTCCAATTACCTGCAGTTCCTTACTTGTTAGGTCTATGCCATTGTGTATCTTTAGAGCCTGAGCAACATCATTATAGTAGAATTCAGGAGGAATCTGCGTTCCATACTTGCATAGACCAACGCTCTCGACCATCACCATGAAGTCCTCACATTCCTTGACCATGATTCCCTTGTATTTTGGATTGAGTCGGTCTGCCATTTCAGGTAGATACTGTTCCCCAAATCGCTCCTTAATCTCCTTGTCAAATCCCGCTTCGTCGAGAACTGGGAACGCGTAGAGATGGTCTGCACCCCTTGCTGCAGTGACAGCAGCTAGTCCCATTGACTTCTGAGCCCGTGGTTCTTGTCCTGCAATCTCTTGCTTTTTCACTGTCATGACGAACTTCTCTGTTCCGCGACCAATCTTATCTGCAGCCCGTACACTGCCCTCCGCAAGGACATCACCAAAGCCTTCTCGTAGGGCAATCATCTTTGTGAGCTTGACAACAGTCTCATGATTACCCCAACTCAGATCGATACCACCTGTGTCTTCAGCAGTCAGAAGTCCTTCATCCCACGCCTCCATTGCCCAAGATATGGTGGCCCCAAGAGAAATCGTATCCATCCCATACATATTGGCCAAGTGATGACTGTAGAGCACCGACTCTAGATTGTCATTTCCACAACGGGAACCGAGAGATGACTGTGACTCGAATTCCGGTGACCCACCAATGTATTTGTATGGCCCTTCTTTCACCCTAGTGTATCTACCACATCTCTGCAGACAACTCCAGTCAGACCTTGGCTTCACTAGATGCTTCTCTGTGATTGTGTGCCCACTGATCTTCTCAAAGCCCTCAAAGACGCCTTGGCGCATGTTATAGCTTGGGAGTCTACCAATATGATTCATCAACTCGACCAGATTTGTAGTCCCATACTTGGCTCGTTCTTTTGTGAAGGGATTTGCCAGCATCCTCTCATAGAAGATGTCCATCTGAGGTAGGTAATTCTTTGGGTCTGCAACCTCCAGTTTTCCAGACCCTCTCACTGATATTGCTTTGAGTCTTTTCGAACCCATTACTGCTCCGAGTCCTGATCTCGCGGATGCACGGTCTCGATCATTCATTATAGCTGCGAATCGAACCTTGTTTTCTCCTGCCTGTCCTATCGACAGCACTCTTGCTCTCTTGCTATGCTTTTCACGAATCCAATCATCTGTTTCAAAGACTGATGTACCCCATATGTCAGACGCATCTAGAAGTTCAACGGTTTCATTCTGGATATGGAGATATACTGGGTCTGATGATGCTCCAGTGAAGATGATTGCATCATAACCAGCAAATTTCAGTTCGGCACCCCAGAATCCCGCCGCATGAGATTCTCCCCAGACATCGGTTAGAGGTGATAGTGCAGCAACCACATGACGTGACGCCTGCGGAAACATTGATCCCGTGAGAAGTCCTGTGGCAATTCCAAGCACATTCTCGTGAGACAGCGGATTAATTCCAACAGGAATGTTATCATATAGAACTCGTGAGAGATAGCCTGCTCCTAGGAGATACTCCCTGACCATTTCCTCTTCAACCGGTCTTTTCTCAATCTCGCCCTTGGTCAGATCAATCCAGAGATTATTGCCTCCGACTCCTTTCATCATATATCCTCCTTATTGTACAGCTCATCCTCATACTTACTATAAAGTGCTGATAGGCGACCATCCGAGTCCCTCTTGTTCAATTCACTCTCAGTAGTGATCCAGATTGCATTAACCGGGCATCGATCGACACATGAATCGCACTGGATGCATTTGATTGCCTTCCCGGTATCAGGATGTAATCTGATTGCATAATAGGGGCATGCCTTGACGCACTCACCACTGCCTGTACATTTCTTGTTGTTCACAATGACGACACCCTTCGAGGTGCGACTTATCGCCTCGTTTGGACAAGCTGCCATGCATGGAGCGTCTTCGCAATTTCTGCAGAAGAGAGGAAAATCAAGTCCCGGCTCAATTCTTACTGCTCTGACCCGAGACCAGCGAGGGCCAATTACCTTGGAATACCGCATGCTGCATACATTGACGCATATCATACATCCTGTGCAGACTTCAGGGTCCCCAAATACAAACTTTAACTCGGTCATTCTTCAGTTCTCCATTGGTGTCATCCCTGTCATTGCTTGGAATCTTCCATGGCCCGGCTTGACTAACATCCTATCCTCCTCATAAACTGGGGTCCCGCGGACAACCGTCATTGTTGGTACTCCTTTCATTGTCTTGCCTTCATATAGTGTCCAGCCACACTTCGAGAACATCATATCATCTGTCAGCTTCTCTTCTCGCCACGGATCAATCATCACGAAATCTGCATCAGCACCAACAGCCAAAACGCCTTTTCTTGGATAGAGGCCAAACAATTTGGCTGGATTTTTGCATGCAACTTGCGATAGTCGAGTGAATGATATTCTTCCTTTGTTGATGCCTTCTGAAAGCAGCACTCTCAATATGATCTGGACTCCATCAACACCTGACCAAGCTTCACGGATGTCTTCCATTCCCGCTTCCTTCATCTCCAAGGGGCATGGTGCATGATCACTGACGGTCATATCGATTGCTCCTCGAAGCAATGCTGACCATAGCGCAGACCTGTCTACTTCTGCTCTTAGCGGCGGGTTCATCTTGCTCCTCGGTCCAAGTCGGTTCATTTCATCTCTTTGAAAGACCAAATGATGAGGGCATACTTCAGTGGTGACCATAGTCCCCTTCAGCTTAGCCCGCTCGACCTCTCTCAAGCCCTCTTTGGTTGTGATATGCGCAACATGAAGATGGCCCCCTGTCAACTCTGCAATTGAGGTGGCTTGCTTCACAGCGAGCTGTTCAGCCAAGTTTGGTCTGGCTAGTGAATGGCTTATTGGTGCATCCCATTCTCCCTCAAGGTCTCGACCAAATTCATCAAGTACACCTTGGTTCTCCGCGTGTAGAGTGACATGTGCCCCACATTCCGAGGCGGTACTGAATGCCTGAACTAATACGCCATCACTCACTAGATATGGGTCACAGGTGAAGGCCTTGAAAGCTGCAATCCCCTTTTCAACCATAGCAGGAATTATGGTGTAATTATCAGAATTCAACATGCCTGCATAGAAGGAGAAATCCACTAAAGACATTGATTGGCCTTGGGATATCTTTTCTTCTACGGCTTTGGGCGAATCAACCTGATTGGTCAATGGCATGTCTATCACGGTTGTGACGCCCCCAGCCGCAGCTGCACGTGAACCAGTGGTGAAATCTTCGTGATTCAGCATAGTCGGATCATGTAGATGCGCATGACCATCTATTAGTCCTGGAATAACGATTTTTCCTTCTGCATCAATGACAGTAGACGCATCAGGCAAATGCTCATCGGTAGCAATACTACAGATTCGACCAGCATCTATTCCAAGGCCGCCTCTAATCAGCCCTGACTCGAGCAATAGCTTGGCATTCTTAACTACAAGATCTACCATCCAAAATTGCCCCCTCTGCAGTCATCGAATAGCCTAGCCGCCTCCCACTGGGGGGAAGAGAGCTACTGCATCGCCGTCTTTTAGCAAGGTGTCGTACCCATCAAGGCGTTCGATACGCGTTCCATTGATCATGCACTGATAGAACCTTTTCAGCCTGTCAGTTTCCTCATCTATCACTGTTTCAATGAACCGTTTTCCGTATAATGCTTTGAGTTTCTCAAGCAAGCCCTTGATGTCATCAGCTTCAATCTCAGTACTTCTGGTTCCGACAGCCTCCCGCACCGTTGCAAAGAATTTCACTGTGACTACAGCCAAGCGTTTCAACTCAGTTTCTCAACGTGGGCTCATGCTATTTTAACACTTATGAACGAGGATTATCATACGCTTTCAGTGTTCTGCGAATGGCTCCTGATGCATAGGAATTATTAGCTTCAGTGCTATTGCTTTAGCATCCGTTAAGGTGACAAAAGGCGTCGACAGAGGTTAGGCCTATGGAGATTGTGGTGATTGGACACCTGAGCAGAGACCTCATAATCACTCCTGAGAGTAGAACTGAATCCATTGGGGGCGGCCCAGCATACGCCATGATCGCTCCCAAGATTGGTGCTTTAGGCGCCGGAATTGTAAGTTGCGTGGGTGCGGACTTCGAGGATGATTACCTAAACACTCTTGAGGATGCTGGAATCAACATCTCAGGAGTCCAGAAACGAGGGGAGAAGAGTACAAGGTTCATCAATGAATATGATCAGGAGGGAACCCGAACGCAGAGGGTTGAAAGTATAGGTTCACCGATACGCCCTACTGACATTCTTCCTCAACACATAGGCGCAAGCATCTATCACTTCAGTCCGCTGACAGCTAACGAGATTCCCTATTCAGTCATTGAGTCTGTGCGAGTAGGGGGCCCGCTGCTCTCTATTGATGGTCAGGGTTTTCTGAGAGGAATCGAAGACGAACAGATCATTGAGAGAGATTGGCCTGATAGAGACCAGGTTCTTGCACTCGCGGATGTTGTGAAATTTGATGAGGCCGAACTCCAACTCGCGTATGATTCTCAGTCAGAGCTGTCGGCAGTGACCGAGCTCCTCAACATCGGTCCGCGTATGGTCCTAGTGACACGGGACCGTAGAGGATCTACAGTTTATACTCGAAACACGCAGAAAGACATTCCACTTGTGCTTGCCAATGCTCAGACTGACCCGACGGGTTGCGGGGATGTATATGTCATCTCCTTCCTCCTGGAATATATGAGAACTGGTGATGTGAAGCGCGCGGGTCTGTTTGGTGCCACATGTTCCTCCTTCAATGTCGAAACAGCCGGTCCGTATGACATGCCGACCCGCGAACAGGTTGAGAGAAGAATGAAGCCTTACGCTCAGTATTGAATGGCAACCCTTTTTCGTCAGTTAGTATGTGAGCAAACCGGTGGATGCAGTGCTGGATGATTTGGACTCGCTAATGGAGAACTATGAGGTTGATGGAATAATTGCTACCGGAAATGTGTACGAAACTCCAGACATTTATTGGCTGACTGGATTCAGGTCGACAGACCAGATTACATACGTGAAAAACCGAGGCGAAGAACCAGTTGTGGCCACCTTCCTCAACACTCTGGAACGGGTTCTGAAGGAGAGCCGAATAAGAAGAACACATGACTTGTCCGAGATCTACATCGGACTAATGAAGGAGGGGAAAAGCGCGCGTGATAATATTGGCGTCTTTGTGAAAGACGTTATGAAGAAAGTCTTTACTGGCAAAGTTGTCGGTGTACCTGATCACTTCCCTGCTGAACGACTTGTAATCATTCAAAAAATGGGGTACGAAGTGAAAGTAGTTCCAGAACTGTTGAAGGAAGCGCGTGCAACGAAATCCGCTGCTGAGATTGACGCAATAAAGAAGGCGGGAGATGCAACCGTGGGTGGAATCACCAAACTGCTTGAGATGGTCAAGGACTCAGACATAGGTCCCAACAAAACCCTGATGTATGAAGGCGAGGCATTGACGGTTGGACGGATAAAACTAGCGCTTGAGCACTTTCTCCTCGATCATGGTGCAGAGGCTGCGATGGACACAATCTTGGCTGTAGGAAAGAAAGGGTTTGACTGGCATTATCTAGGTGCGCTTGAGGATGAGCTCAAGGCTGAGGAGCCAATTATACTTGATGTGTTTCCCAGATTGAAACAGGAGAGATATGTGGCAGACGTGACTCGTACCTTTGTTAAGGGTACAGTCAGTAAGAAACTATGCGACATGTTCGAGTCAGTTCAGGCGTCAGTCGGTGCAGCAGTTGATGCTCTCAAAGATGGGGTTCAAATCGATGATGTCAACATGGCGTGCGCTGAGAGTCTCAAGCGTTCAGGATACGACTCTCGTCGTCTCAATCCCGAGGCCACAGAAGGAATGACCCATGGGCTTGGACATGGCATTGGTCTTGAGGTCCATGAGTATCCATCTCTATATAATCGTCAAGATCACTTCAAGTCTGGTCATGTGATTACAGTTGAACCGGGTGTCTACTTCAAGGAGTATGGAGGCGTACGAATAGAGAATGACTACCTAGTTAGCACAGACAGAGCAGTTCTTCTAACAGACAGACTCGATGAAATTCTGTATCTCTAGTTATCCATGCGTGTCGAGAAGGTCTAATCCATGCTTAGTGCAAAATATGGACATACTGAGATGCACATGCCGCACCCTTCGCATTTCTCAGCGTCAATAGAGAAAGTCCCCTTCCCTTTGTCCAGATTAATCGCGTGGTACACACATGACTTTGGGCACAGCCCACACCTAGTGCATTTCTCGAGGTCTACTTTGGGGGGCGGGCTCAATTTTACTCCCTTCTCAAGATGCTTGAGGGCTATTCCCTTGATATCATTCACTGAGTCATATCCATGCTCATCCAGCCAATTGGCAATCTCTCCGGCAATCTGACCATAGACTGTGTCACCCTGCAGGATTGCTGCTGTACATACTTCAACCGCGGATGCTCCAGCCATCAAGAATTCGATCACGTCCTCTCCTGTCGTGACTCCACCCACTGCTATGACTGGCTTCTTGGTGTTCCTCGCAATGTCCGCGATACACTTCATTGCGATGGGTTTGAGGGATGCGCCACTCATCCATCCCTCTCCCAAGTTGCTTCCAAGGACCGGCTTACCTGTTTCAATGTCAATCCTAAGAACCGGTCCATATGTATTGATTCCAACAATCCCGTCGACGAAGGGGTCCAATTCCTTTGCTATCGTTGCAACATCGACTTTGGGGCTGAGCTTGGCAAATATTGGGATGTCCACAGACTCTTTCAGGGACTTTGCTATCTCTACGTGGCCTCCGACATAGTGTGTGCTGAATTCAATCGCACTGACACCTTTTGCCTGAATCTTTGGAGCAATTTCGGCTACTTCCTCTGGCGTGTAGCCGACACTCGCAATTACGGGAAGTCCTGAGCCCAGGGCAATCTCATACTCGTTCTCTAACCATCGTTCTAGGGGCAATTCGCTCCATAACTCTGCATTTAGGATTCCTCGCCTTGACTCACGACGCCCGCTGCCTAATGCAGCCATGTTGGGCTTGGGCACATCCGCAGGTTTGACACTGACTGTCTTTGCCACTAGTCCTCCTGCGCCTCCAGCTGCGGCATTGAGCAAAGTAATTCCATCTCTTGAGGTAGGTCCTGCCGCAGTGAAAACAGGATTTCTGAACCTCATCCCAGCTATCTCTACTCTAAGGTCTGCCATGCAATTCTGTCTAGAGTCCTTCAACATAAGAGTTCCCAGACAGGAATCTAGACACCGGGATATCTAACTGGATTAGCCATTCCAACCTTCACAGTGCTTTCATTCCACTGCTTGATCTTCTCTGAAGCCAATTGAAGGTAGTCGACTTGGCTTGGGTTCAGCCCCAGCTGAGAACACACAAGAGCATCTAACTCTAGGGTGTCAATCCCACTCCAAATCAATCCCATATCTCGATGTATTGCGGGATGAAGAATATTATCCACGGTTTCTGAGGTTGAATACACCGCTTCTATGATCCCTTTCACATCAAACAGCGCATTATACACCTTGTTGATGTCTACAATATTTGGACAAAGAAGGGAATCATCATCGCCGTGGTATTTCCCTCTCCAAGGACTTGGAATCATTCCAAACAAGTTCTTTAGAGTGAGCGACACGTGCCGCGCTTTCAGTGATCTTTTAGGTTTGGTTAGATTCAGTAGGGTGCCTCCCCTCAACTCATAGAGCCGTTCAGGAACGAGTTCGTATAATTCTGGATTCTCAACTATTGATGATTGTGCTTCCACGAGAGCAACAATCACATCTGAATCGCACATACGGTTGGCCCATAATTCTTCTGAGAGATTGAGATATTCCACACCGTGCTTTTCTAGTACCCTGTCAATTCCTGAATGTCGCAGGAACCACTTATCGTTCTCTCTAAAATCAGCTCTCTTCTGATTTCCCAACCTCTTGAGGAACTCATCATCTCTAGGTCCTTTGTGCTGTATGAATAGGTGGGTGCGCCAAGCTGCGTAACTCTCGACAATCAGAACTTCGCCTTCAATTGCTGAAAGCACCCAGTCTAGAATCTCACTCTCCGTGTATACCATTGAAGATGACCAGTTCGGCTTGATTATTACAGGTGGTTTCAATTTGAGCCCGGAAACGATTTCTCTGAATGTGTCGCTTGAGCCATCACTAGTGAACTTAGCAGGACCAAGGTCAATGATTCCCGCTGACATAATGTCATTGCACGTGAACTTGCTCTTGGACCTTTCGGAATCCTGGCCTACTTTGCAAGCATCTTTCGTTTGCCAAGATCTTCAACTACGAAGTCAAGGCCAAGCTCTTCGAGCTTCTCCTTCTTTGGATAGCCCGTTTCTCTGTCGCATCCCCTGTAGTCATAGTATTCGTCGAGCATCTCATCTAGGTCAGGGAGACCTCCCTTTGAAGGACCTGTGGGCATAGGCTCTTTCAGGAGTCGTTTGGGCAGGTTTTCCTCCTTTCTTGTTATACCCAGGCGATGATTGTAAGCTCTTCTCAAGTGGTTGATGCGTTCGGCAGCTTGTTTAACGAACTTGGGTTGTGACCATTCCTCCATTCCTGTAAGAGGAGCTATCACATTGGTGAACGTATCGAAATAGTAGATAGGTGGCCACATTGTACCGTACTTACATATCACAGCACTGTCAACCAGTGCGTAGAGGTCCTCGATATCCCAAACCACCTCGCCTTTGTGTTTTGGTGACATTATGTCAAGTATTGCTTCAGTCTTCTCATCATCAAATCGAGCCCTAACGATGTCTGGGTATCCCAGTTCTTCAAGGCTTGAGAGGCTCCGCAGATGATCTGCTCCTCGCGCATTCGTTGCATAGGTGAGGCCGATTGACTGATGTGCTCTAGGGTCTTGACCGGAGGCTTCCAGTCCCTTGACATGCACAGCATACATCCATGCATCTCCACCGATTATCTCAGCAGCCTTTCGGACACCCTTCGAGAGAAGGTCGCCGAATCCATCCCGCTTGGCAATTTTCTCAACAAGTTCCACCATGGAGTCTACATTCCCCCATGAGAGGTCGAGGCCATCTGTATCTTTCTTGGTGATAATGCCTTTCTCCCAGAGCTCCATTGCAAATCCAATGCTCTTCCCACAGGAAATAGTATCCATCCCCAGAAGATCACATCTTGTGCCGAGATGAAAGACCGCCTCAATATCATTGTTGAGGCAATTGGAGCCAAAAGCCATGATAGTTTCATATTCTGGCCCTCCTGCAGGGCCATATGCAAACTTGCCCTCCTTAACCCGATAGATGTACTTGCAGCCCACTTCGCATCCATGACATGCTTCTTGTGCAACTCTGTACTTCTGCGCAATAATCTCTGGGCCTATATCATCCGCATCCTCGTAAAATCCTGTCCAATGGTTCTTTGTTGGTAATCGGCCAATCTCGTTTATTATCGCCACAAGGTCTGTGGTCCCGTATTTCCTGAGCGATGCAAGGGATTCTGTCCAGATTGGATCACAGACTCTCTGCATCTCAATCTCATTGGCCTCAAGATACTTGTCCATATCATGAGCCTCGAGGGCCAGTGAACCAGAGGCTGCTATTGCTTTCACATTCTTCGAGGCTAACACCGTACCGAGACCTGCCCTTCCCGCCGCCCTATAACGGTCCACAATGATGCTTGAGTATAGAACGCCATTCTCTCCAGCAGGTCCAATTATCCCTGTCTTAATCTCAGGATCTCTATGCTCCTCACGTATCATATCCATGGTCACATCTGTCTCTCTACCCCAGAGATGACCTGCATCAAGTAGCTCAGCTTCTCCATCTCGCAGAAAGAGATAGACTGGCTTTGGTGAACGACCCTTGAAGATCACAAAGTCATATCCTGCGTATTTAATCTCAGGCCCTAAGAAACCACCCACGTGGGATTCCGCCCAAACACCAGTAAGTGGTCCTTTCGAAGCAAACATCATGCGACCAGATGGCGAGAACATGACTCCAGTGAGGGGTCCAGTTCCTACAATGAGAACATTCTCCGGAGAGAGCGGGTCAGTTTCTGGTCCGGTTTCTTCCCAAAGTATTCTTGCTGCTACTCCCGTGCCACCTAGATACAGTCTTGCCCATTCCTTCTCCATCTCGCGCTTGTGTACCTTGCCCTTGTTGAGGTCAACCTCTGCATAATATCCTGCGTACCCTTTGTATGGAAATGTCATGGTTCAACCTCCTGCTCTTCATGGCTATAGAATGGAGATAAGACGCTGATTCCTCTGGCACGTCTCGTGAAATCATCCGCTTTTGTTCCCACGAGTTCTATGGCTCCATAGTCGCACGCCTTGACACAGGCTGGCTGTCCCCCGCATAGGTCGCACTTGATGGCCTTGTGGGTGATCGGGTCAATCTCGATGCCGCCGTATATGCAGGCTGTAACGCAGTTTCCACAACCTATACAATCACCACTGTGCACATAGAGTGTGTCATACTCGTTCTTCACTATCGCACCTGTGGGACATGCATCCACACATAGTGCGCTTTCGCACTGCAGACAGACCATTGGTACGATTGTGCCCTCGGCCTCATTCTTGAGAATCGTGATTCGTGATCTTGCAGGATTGAAGGTTTTGGTCTGAGCTGTTGAGCAACCAAGTTCGCAGTTTCTGCAACCTGTGCATTTGTCAACATCGATCGCGAGTAGGCTTTTCAAGTCATCTATACTCTCCGTTCTCTCTCTCGTGTGACCCTCCTTCCCGAGGTAGTTCGCCCTTTAAGTTGTTACCATTCTGGAAGCCTGTTCTATCTGTCCAAATAACCCTCAAGTATACTGATTGAAGTAAAGAAATCAATCCAGTGCAGGTATAGAGCTTTGATGACCTGCGGAGCAGCTGGAAGTTGTGCGGATTAGAAAGATAGCCAATACCACCCTTGTTTCGGAACTGTGAATATCATGGACAAAATACGGAAAAGTTTCAGAGAAGTGGCAGATAATATGCTCATCCCAGTTCTTGAATTTGATACAGACCTGAATCTACGATATGCAAATCCCAAGGCACTAGAGCTCTTCAAGATGGGGATGAAAGATGTATACAATAAGTTACACCTTGACACACTTGTTGCAGAGGAGCAGATTGACCTAGTCCACAGAGGTCTTGTGCAGCTAGAGGTGGGGGAGGAGCCCAAATCATTAAGTCTACGAGTCATCAGAAAAGACAAAGTGCAGGTTCCGACTCAAATCTACTCTGATAAGATTGTACATCAAGGTAAGATAATCGGATTTGTTGCATACATAGTCGATTTGTCTAGGCGTACAGCCTTTGAGGAAAAGCTGGAAGAACGAAAAGATCTTCTCGAATACATTGTGGAATACTCTACCTTCAGTGGGATTGGTATAATCGATGACAAGTACAGATTCGAATATGTGAACGATAAACTGTGCGACATCGTTGGACTAAGGCGGGCCGATCTTATTGGATCCGATTTCCGCAGTCTTGTTCATCCTGACAGTGTAGAGCTGGTTTCCGATCGATATAGGAAGCGACAGCTTGGTGAAAAGGTGCCTCCTTCCTACGATGTCAAAATCAGGAGAGGAGATGGCTCTGATCGATATGTGCGTATCCATGTCACTACTATAAGAGGCAAGAATGGTGCGACCAAAACCATCGGACAGGCTATAGATATAACTGAACAGAAAGCTGATAGACGCCGCCTTGAGGAGTCGGAGCATAACTATCGCCGACTGGTCGAGACCATGACCGCGGGAATGGGAATTGATGATGAGAATGGCATAATTGTATACACCAATGCCGCTCTCAACGAGATGCTCGGGTATGAAGAGAATGAGCTGATTGGCAAACATGGGACGACTATCTTTCACGATTTAGCTGAAGAGGAGTACAAGAATCGAGGCGATGCAAGAAGAAGAGGAGAGGTAGAGCACTATGAAACAACCCTATTATCGAAGTTCGGGGACTTGATTCAGGCCATGGCTTCGGCCGGACCCATCCGCGATCCTGAAGGCAATTACACAGGGAGTTTTGCAATATTCACAGATGTATCACCCCTAAAGGCCGCTGAGAACGAATCACGATTCCTGCTAGACCTGCTCATGCATGACGTAGGCAACCAGATGCAACTAATACTAGCCGGAGGCGACTTTCTCGCTCGAGAATCTACTCCTGAAGAAATAGTGCGAGCCAAGCAATACGTCCTCGATGGAGCACACAGATGTCTGACCTTGATTGGGAAAGTGAGAAAGGCGGAGGAGACAAAAGCCGATCCTGTCGTCGCAACAGACCTGGTGAAGGTGCTGGAAGGGGAGATGGAACTCCTCATGAGTCAATACAACATCACTCCAAACCTCAACGGAATTCCGAGGAAAGTCAAGGTCTTTGCAGATGGGGCTCTCTCACAGCTTCTCTGGAATCTGATAGAGAATGGCGTTAGACACAACACAGGGAATGATCCGCAGATTTGGATAAGTGGGAAGATTAGTCATGATGCGTTCAAGCTCATCGTTGCGGATAACGGTCCCGGCCTGAATGTTTCTAAGAAACAGGCACTGTTTGATGCTAGTCGCAGATACGGCGGGGTGGGCCTGCATCTTGTGCGTAGGCTAGCAGAGAAGTATGGAGCCAAGTTGGATGTGCATGATCGAGTGAAGGGCCAGCCTGAGAAGGGACTTGAAGTATCTGTTGAGTTTCGACTCGCCGAATAGGCTAATACTGACCACAATCATTATGTCGTACGCTCTGTCTGATTAGAGTCAGAGGCGTAAGCATGTCAGTGGACTCGATTCTGATAAAGAATGGATACGTCCTCACAATGGACGCGAAACGTCGTATCATTAAGAATGGCTCAGTTTTGGTTGAAGGCCAAAAGATTGCTAGAGTTGGCAAAACTGATGAGCTCGCAAAGGAAAAAGCGGAGCTCGTTATCGATGCCAATAATATGATAGTCATGCCGGGAATGATTGATACGCACATGCATCTGGCACAGGCATTAATCCGCGGCTGTGCAGATGATGTCTCTCTTGTTGACTGGTTGAAGAGCTATGTGTGGGTCCTCCAGGGCAACTTCACAAAAGACGATGGGAGGGTGTCTGCGGAACTCTGTATGGCAGAGATGATTCGAACTGGTACCACCTCCTTCATTGAATGTATGATTCACACGCGCTACGGCTTTGACGGAATCGCACAAGCTGTGAAGGAAGTTGGCATGCGGGCCGCGCTTTCAAAGATAATAATGGACTCCACAGGGTACGCAGACAGTCCTGACATCATGTATCCAGGAATGGTCGAGGACAAGGACGCCTGTCTCTCTGAAACTGCTCAGATGCATTCAAAGTGGCATGGAAAGGCGGATGGTCGACTTCAGGTCTGGTATGGTCTGAGGTCTCTAGGTGCAGTAACTCCTGAGTTATTCCAGGAAGTGGCGAGCCTAGCCAGAGAAAAGCAAACTAGAATGACCATGCACCTGGGCGAAGTCATTGATGATGTTCGCTATGTACGGGATAACTACAACATGACGCTCACTGAGTTTGCTAAGGAGAACCATCTTTTGGGATCTGATATGGTGTTTGCACATGGCATTCACTTCGATGATGACGACCTCAAGCGACTTGCAGCCTCTCAGTCGAATATCTCTCATTGTCCAGCGAGCAATATGAAGTTAGCATCTGGCTTTGCTAGGGTGCCAGAGATGCTGGAGATAGGCGTACCAGTCTCACTTGGATGCGATGGTGGTCCAAGCAACAATACGTACGACATGATACGTGAAAC
>JBHLRP010000052.1:0-23174 GCA_048882485.1 Candidatus Thorarchaeota archaeon | reverse complement strand
AGGACAAGTACCGTCAGTCGCTCTTTCGCTCCAGAGCCACTTGGCAGTTATGTACAAGTTCTCATAAAAAGCTGGTCCAACTTCAATCAGTTGCCCTCTTCTTCCACATCACTGGATATCGTCCCCTCTCCATGAATACCCGTTCAGTGGTAGCTATAATTCCACTCTTCGCTTTGAGAATGGCATCAGATGTCTTGTTGCACGTGCCTATGCCAATCGCCTCTCCCTTCAGAGTCTTGAATAAGACCATGTCATCCTTCTTCATTCCAGAGCTTAGACTGACAATGCCGCTAGCCGCAAGGTTCGCTCCATGGCATATAGCATCGACAGCACTATCGCGAACTGAGATGCCCGGGAGATGACTCATAGCAAACTCGATTGGCAGAAGATACCTGCGAAGTTCGGCTTCATCTCTGTCATCCTTCCAGAATTCATAGGCGTCCTTGAGATCATAGAGTGTGCAAAGATGCTCATCTTCCCGAAACGGACCCACACGAGTGCGTCTGAGTTCTCTCATATGCCCTCCCACTCCCAATGCTTCTCCGATATCTGAGCACAGCTTGCGGACATATGTCCCTGCTTCGCACCCCACTCTGAAAAGTACCAGTCTGCCTTTGATCTCTAAGATGTCGTTATAGTAAATCTCTCTTACTCTGAGCACTCTCTTAACGGCGGAACGCAATGGCGGTCGTTGGTAGATTTTGCCTGTGAACTCCTCCACAACGTTCCTGATTTCATCCTCGCCAGCCAAATGATGGAGTTCCATTACACATACATACTCTTTACCAGCTGGAAGAAGAGCTTGCATAACCTTTGTAGCATTACCAACGCCAGTTGGAAGAATCCCTGTGACTCCTGGATCCAGCGTGCCACCGTGACCTACACGTTCCGTGCCTAAAATCTTCCTGACCCATGTTGCAACTTCGTGGCTTGTTGGTCCAGCAGGTTTATCCAGTGAGATCACACCATTTTCCAAAAGATGCTCAATGGGGAGCTTCTCAAGGTCTGAAAAACCGAAATCCGGGTCTGTTGAGTCCTCTGACTTCAGGAGAACTTCACGGGGTTGGTCCGCTGGCAGAAGGCCTGTCATTGCCTCTCCTCCATTGAACCACCGCAAGAGGCTAGCTACTCAGGCAGCCGTATCTTCTCCCTGAACCTATCCGTCAGCCCAGCCTCACCAAGCGCCTTTTCCACAGTTTCGTCATCTGCACCCTTCTCAATAGGAATCACAGTTTCCAGAGGTTCTAAGTGACGAATGTTACACTTGCGTCGTCGCACACTGCTAAGATGTTTTGGACCAGTCACAACAACAAATCGGCCTTCCATCTCATCCACTATCACGCAATAGCTACCTGTTTCTCTTCCTACTGTCTTAATGCAAACTCGTCCAACATTATACAGAGTCATTTCACTACACCTCGCCGGTCCTTGGTCCAGCTGGGGCCGCAAGTCGCCTCGCGGTCTCATCCCTTTGGACTGGGAGAACAAGCTTTCGACCGCTGATTGACATATCAGCCTTGCGCTTCCGCCATCTATTCATTCTGGTCGAAAAAGGTCTGAATTGCGGTCGAGAGAATCTGAACAACTCCTTCAAGGTCGTATCTGTCAGTTCTTAGAATCAGGTCATATATTGACTGGTCAGAGATGTCGACTCCATAGAACTCCTTGTACCTGGCACTCTCGCTGCCTTCTCGAGCAATGGTTTCACGTTTCGCATACTCGTAGTCGGTGCCATCGCGTTCTGAGATTCTCCCTACCCGAACATCGAGTGGAGCTGTGAGTTGAATCTTGAAGTCTGCATGCTCTCCAGCCATCCATGCAGCTAGCTGGCCATCAATTACAGCATTGCCTTTCTCAGCCTCTTCTTTGAGGGTATTGTCAAGAAGTCGGTCAATCTGCTCATCCTGCTCAGCTACTCGGCTGAACTCCTCTAGAGTAAGTCCTCTCTCCTCGGCCAGTCTTCGAAAAATGATGCCTGCGGAAACCCTTCTCAGATTGAACTCCTTGGAGATTCTATCAGCAACAGAGCTCTTTCCAGTTCCGTGAAGCCCTCCGATAGTGATGACGCGCTTCATCTTACTGTTCTCGCGCCTTTCGTATTATCAATCGCCTTACTGCGCTGGATGTCGCAAAGCCACCATATGGGCGATTTGGTCTCTTGGAGGAGCGGCTTGAGCTGCCAGTCTTTCTTTGCTTTGCCCTCTGGGGGAGCTGCATCTTGTTGCCTGTCAATGAGCATGTTCCCCTGGCACTGTAGATCTTTCTTCTGTGGACCACCCGACGACCACCAGGAGTCCTGATAGTACGATTTGCTCTTCCTCTCGTCAGCTCACCAGGTCGTGGCATCTTATATCACCCACCAGCAATCAGTGGCTTTTCATAGGAGCCCTCGATTTTTCCTTTTAAGGAAAGCGGTGCGTCAGGTCGTTTGAAATGAACCTGCGTTCCAATCGGCTCTTGCCTGAATCCACTACTCTGTTGAAGTATTAACGCTCTCTATGTAAGTGAAACACCCATGAGCCTTTGGAGTATCTGTCCAAGTCCAAGCCCGACCATCATGTAGAATCCAAAATAGGTCATCCCAAAGCCCAAGGGGTGGGCGAATCCAAGCCAACCCTCAAAGAAGGGCAGGAGCTTATGGATGCTGAAGGGGATAATTGCTACAACTCTATCAACACCTGCAACGGCATCGAAATAGAATCCGCGAAGGACTTGAAATACAATAATGAATGGAATGAAGAACATCAATGAGGGTTTGCAGCGTGCTGTCATGCTTTCACGCTGAATTCTCTCTATGTAGGCCTTTCTTCTCCGCACTTTCCTCAACAGTTTCTCATTCTGTGTCTTTTCTGCCTCTTTCTGCATCTCCTGATGTTGCTTGATTTCAGCTTGATACCTCTTAAGCCGTCTTGTGTCAGTGAACCGTCTCTGAGCGAGATTACTAATAGTTGTTATCCCCAGGGAGAACATCATTATGAATAGCGCGGCCAAAGGGGCGTCTTGGAAAATCGCGAAGGTTGTGTTGAACCAATTCTGGAAAGAGGCGAAAATATCTTGCATCTGTTTCACTCCATCAACGTAGCTGCTAGTTCAGAAGCGGCCTCTTCTACCTTTCCCTCTCGATTCTTGATTATTCTAACGGTCGCTCCAGTTATCGTGCCCACTGCGACTGCTGCGGCTCTACACATTCTCTGGTGTGTGTCAATCTCATCAGTCAATTGAGCATCCCGTGTTCTGGTTTCGTCTGAAGTCCTGCGACCAGCTATCTTCTCTGGATCTGCTTCCACCAGAACAATAGTCTTTGGCTGAATAGGTTTCGCAACCCACTCAGGAAGTCCAATGAGGAAGCCATTCTCTGTTTGGATGAGAGTATGTGTATCAACGATGACTCTGGCGGTCTTCGCTTTCCGGGCAATCTCCTCCCCAGCAAGCCTTTGGACTTCTCTTTGCCTTGCTGTGGGCATCTTTCTTAGTTCGTCTCTATCCGTGATGTAGCCGCGTTCAGAAGATATCTCAAACATCTCTGTCCCGATAGTAAGGATGAGAACCTCTTCGTCATGTTCATCCTTCACCATCTGCACTGCGGTATTGACTACGGTGGTCTTTCCAACTCCTGGAATTCCTGTAACAATGACAACCTTTCTTTCCTCGGCCATTGGGTCCACTCATCCAAACATACACTGAGTTTGCTGGTGGTCCTGCTGTGCTCGTTATATAGATTCTGCAAAAGCACTATTTCTTCTTAGCAGTCTTTCTCTTCTTTTTGTCATTCTTCTTGGGTTTCTTAATGCCTTTTGCAGAGGTTATTATCTCAGCTACCTCTTCTGTTTCCAGAATGCCTTCCTTCTTTATCACCCGTTTCCTGGCCGCCAATGCCTTCTCGCTGTCAATCTTCTCAATTTGTGGCTTCAGGACCACAGTTGCACCCATCTTTGTCGCAACTCGAGATACCTGACGCCTGAGTCTTTTCTGATTCAATTCATTGGCTGCAATGACTGGCAAGATGAACGCCATGACAAGGAATGGGAGTCCAACTGTCCAGAACAGACTGACAACAAGGCTGTCAATATTCGTAAATACAAGAGGGTCTTCCATTAGTGGCTTCAAGAAGTAGAGCTGGAATGCAGAGATTGGGTATGCGATTATCGCATATCCACCCAGAACATTGCCGACCCATCTCCCCACGCCCTGAGTGTCGGGACACTGACGAATGTTCAATTTATCATCCTTCAGATGGGTGACTATTCCGGCATCATTGAGGACCCATGTAGGCATGAACAGTGGCAGCGATACCAAGAGGAAGAGTAACCCTGCCATCAAAGATAATGCAAAGTTGAAGGCAATCCCCATTCCTGGCGGAATTGCAGGCTCAGGACCAAATAGCCAAGTCTTAATGGGTTCAATCAGGAAATTGGATGAACTGAGACTGAAGAGGGCTGGAGCAACCGCCCTACGTACCATACGGACTCCACCAAATTCCGTCCCAATGTTCATGATGTTCATTTCATATGAGGCCGACCTGATAATGCTGGCATATAGCAGCAATAGAGCGGCAGCTGGTACAGCTATAATGGCGTACTCGAGAATGTATACAGGGATGGCAATAAAGAGGAAGAAAGTCACATCAACTTGCCAGAATGAGCTCATGACGGGCAGAACAGCGACCGGCATGACCACATCAGTGACCTCAGTTATCATATCCCATGTAAACCATGCGCCCAGAAGGAATAGGAATACAGGCAAAAGGTAGCGTATCCTGCTGTTTGTGTTGCTCATCTATGCGACCCCTAAACCAAGCTATTTCGACGTTTTTCCGATTGCATCAATGCATTTTAGGTTTGCCTGAAATCCACAGATATCTTGCGAGAAAAGAAACAGCCGAAATGATCAATGATTACAATGATGGTTGATTCATAGCTTGGTTGTAAAATCGATTAATCGGTCGCTGGCCATCACCAGATTAGGCGCGATGGAAACAACAAATCGATTCGGATCTTCTAATGCAGTGTCTCTATCTTTTATGAAGGATTCAATTGCAGTCTGTCCATTGTAATCAACAGTGGCTAGGCGTAAACTTAGATGGTCTGATGGCATACCAAACTCTGAACCCGGCAAGCTAGAAACTAGTCTGGTTTTGAGCAGATGATTCGCCAATTCACGAGATGTTTCTATCCCTCTCGCTCTAAGCACATCTCTGTGTTTGTTCCAATCAGGAAACAGATAGAAGCCGCCCGCTGGTTGAGGACATGAAATACCACCTGTTTGGATTCTGCGATGGACATGCCTTGTAACCAATTCATGTATAGTCGCACAGTCTTGGATATAGCCCACCAATTCGGTGTCAGTTCGGTATGCCTCAATGCCAGCATACTGTATTGGCGCGGATACACTCGACCAGACCTCACTCCCAACAGCCAAGATACTTCTCAAGAGATCCATCTCATCTTGGGGGAGCAGTAGAACACCAAGCCGATAGCCTCCAAGAGATCGGTCTTTGGAGAGTCCTCCGGTAATGATTGTCCCCTCAGGATAGTATTCAGCAATGCTATGGTGTTCTTGGTCGCGACAATGAGTAAGAGCATAGATCTCATCCGATATGATAATAACATTGTGCTCTCGAGCCACCCTGGCTAATGCTTTCAACTGTTGTGAAGAGAAGCTATGTCCAGTGGGATTGCATGGATAATTCAGGACAAGGATTTTCTGTTCGGATGAACCCTGACTCTGCTCTTCAAGAGCCTTCTGTAGCGCTTGAGGGTTGAGTCGATAGGACTCATCAACACTTGTAGGGATGTGATGAATTTCACGGTCTAGATATTTGCCCATGTGTTGATAGCTAACCCAGGAGGGTGCAGGTAGGAAGAGATGACCCGAAAGAGCAGCCAAGGCAGCGAACATCAATGGCTTGCTCCCTGGGCCAACAACGATTTGTGCAGCTGAGTACTTCAGGTCGAACATCTCCTGATAGAACTCTGAGACCTGTTCTCGGAGAGGGAGAATCCCTTGTGTGGAGAGATATTTCTGCCGCCAAGAGTTCTCGCACAACGCATCACGAACAAGTTGATGAACAGGAAATGGGGACTCCCCAAACCCTAGGTGAAAGACTTGTTCTCCCTGTTCACGAAGAGTGGTTATGAGCTCATTAATCGCCAGTGTTGCAGATTGGCGAAGCCGTTTTGCTGAAAATGAAACCTCCAATGTTTCCACACCTCTGGCGGCTCTGGATTGTTTGTTTCTGATGAAGCCGAGAGCAAGAGGGTGTTGCGGCAGTCCATTAAGAAATAGATTCTTGTGCTATACTCCTTGGCAACGCAGCACTTTCCCATGTTTCTCTTGTTGACTCAGACTGGGAAGGCCATAAAGACGGATGAGGGCTGAATGTGCCAGCCCTCAAATGATTCCCAGCAATCCTTGGATTCCTTCGCCGCCCATTTGGGCCAATTGCTCCTTAGCTATTTGCTCGTAATACTGCTTGATGATTGACACCATTAGCAAGATACCAGTCCCGCTGGCCAGAGCTCCCAAGACATCTGCAGTTGCTGCGAGGACTCCCACAAGGAACCCACCCAAGCTAGCTACGATAGGAATGTAGCGTTCAAGCAGTCTCTCTAGGACCTTTTCACTTCTCCTGAAGCCGGGTACGATGTAGCCCGAGTTTAGGAGCTGTCGAGAAACATCACGAGGGGCAATTCCTGAGATGTCCACCCATATCTTGGAGAAGCCCCAACAAAGGAGGATCATCAAGAAGGAATAGATTGCGACATGCAGCAATCCATCCGGCGGCGCATCTGGGCCAAAGAGTGCAAACAGTCCCTGAGGCGGCGTCACATAGCGACTCAGTCCGTATGTCGCTATCATTCTGGCACTACTTGGGTCTTGTTCAAAGATACCAATGAGATTCAGGAACGGGTTAGTTCCAGTCGAATTGAAATTGGTGAAGATGATCTGTCCGAAGAAAAGAATGTTCGCAAATAGTGCTTGAGCCAGAATGACTGGAATGTTCGAAGTATAGAGCAGCTTGATGGGATATCTCGCCTTCATGCCTCTATATTTGGCATACTGGAGCGGAATCTCAACTCTGACAGTTTCCATCCAGATGACTGCCAACATGATCACTATTGTAATGATAAGGGTGAATATGCTTGGCGTGAGTCCACGCCTGAACATCAGCCAGTCCCATCCGACAGGGTCGCCAGCGTCTCTACCGATGCCTATCCACCTCAGCAGATTCCCAATCAGTGCTGCAATGATACCTTTTGGCAGATTGGTGCCCACTGGTGAAAGAGGATCTGGTCCAACGGCCTCGACGTCTATGAAGTTCAATGCATTGAACATCACTTGGCCTGCAACATTGGTCATGATGAACAGTGACACACCAGAGCCAAGCCCCCATCCCTTCTGGACGAGTTCGTCCATGAGGATGACAACGATTCCTGCAACGAACAGCTGCATAAATACAATCACTGCAGCCTCAGGAGCTAGTTCACCATATGCGTTACCAACGATGTAAGCAATTGCCTGAAACGCAGTCATGAACATAGCTAGGACTTTCTGACCACCAGTGAATAGGGCTCGGTCATCTGGGTCTCCAAAGTCAACATCGATGATTTTTGACCCTGAGAGCAGCTGCATCACCAGTCCTGCAGTGACTATCGGTCCAATTCCTAACTCCATCAGCGTTCCACGCGTGCTTGCGAGGATGACTCGCAATGCCCATAGATAGTCAGTTCCAACTGTCTTGTCCACTCCGTAGAGAGGAATGTGGCTCATTAGAAGGAAGAGTATCAGGATTACAATGGTCCAGACAGCCTTCTCTCTGAACGATACCTCTCGGTCTGGAGTCTTCACTTCTGGCATTATCCGGACAAAAGGTGATAATGCCCTTAGGAATGTAGACGTCAAGTTTTCGTCTCCTGCAGGTTTTTCGACCGAAAGTTAGAGGTCACCACTTAAAGCTTAGGGTCTTGCTGGTATGCGTCATTTCAGGCCATCAGAACCATTTTTGTTCCCAATTTCGAATGGTCTTGTTGTGGAGGTTCATGAGTTCCGATAGAGAAGAACCAATTTCTGAGCATATGGAGTCTAGCCCGAATAAAGATGTTGATGAAGTGGAAGGCTTTCTAGCGATGGCTATAGTTTGTGCATTTCTATGCGTTGTAGGATATTTTGGCTATATCAGCACAAACAATCCCGACGCTGCACTTGCCACTTCTGTGGCTTTTGGACTGGTAGCGGTTTGCCTCTCACTTTTGTACGTTGGATTACAGATACGGAATCTTGCCCGATAAAGGTCTGAGAGATTGAATCGTGCTACTCCCTAGGCAGGTCGACAGAACCACCATTCGCCTCGATCTTCTCTCGAGCTCGAGCAGAGATTGCCTTCACTCCAACCAAATCAATTGCACGAGTCACTTTGCCGGAGCCCAGTATTTTGTCTATACCAAGGATTGAGAGATCCACGGTATATTTGCGGCCTTTCTTTGTGGCTCCTCCACGTTCAACGAGCCTGTCAAGGGCCTCATCTATATCGCCTATATTGAGGGCCACCATGTCCTCGATGAGCTTCTGGGGTCTCTTGAAGCCCCATTTCCCAAAGTAACGAGGATTCTCCTGCATTACTTTGATGTAATGATGCTTTTTGGAGCCTGCCATGCCCTTGCCGCCTCTTTGACCCGAGGCTCGATGACCAGCACTAAAACCATAGCCAGCTGCGCGGCGTCCTCGCATTTTCTGAATCTTCTTGGCTTTTCGTTTCTGCATGATCCTTCTCTCCACTAAGCTTTCTTCAGTCGTACTTCGAGGACTCCATTCCTCATTGATGATTTTGCTTCTTCTTTACGGACTTTCGCCGGGAGGCTTATCTCCTTGTGATATGGCCTCTGTGGATTGTCCACGTCAATCGTCAAGGTCTTGCCCTTGACCCGAACTTTCAGTTGGTCCTTTTCAACTCCAGGTAGCTCAGCTACCACAATGATTTCGCCATCCTCTTCAATGACATCCACCAATGGCTCGAGCTGAGGCGTCATTCCATGACCGTCCGGATCCGGCGCATTTCCAAACCTCTGGATAATTGGTCTTCCATCAGGACCAGGACGGATGGAGAAACCAAAGGTGAATGGATTGGTTCCCTCGGGGTTTTTCCTCATAAACTCCTCGATGGAGTCCATGTCAAATAGGGTTCCCCCATCCATCTCCTCCATCATTCGGCGCATCATCTCATCAATCTGATCGAATATCTCCTCGGGGAGGAACTCTCCAAACCACTTCCTCAATTTCTTTCGAGGATCCTCATCAAACGGGTCATCATCCCAACTCAACCATTTCACCTCAGATCATCTTACTTGCGAGCTGATTTATCTCGGCACCACGATATCCAGTGATTCCACCCATTCCAACTGGGAGATTCTTCTTTCCCTTGAAGCCCTTGCGGGGCGGAGTGAGTCTAAACACAGGTTTTAGACCCTCAATATCGCTCACACTTGCTTTTCCTTCAACTATGGCTTTGGCAAGTGATTTGAAAGTGCGGTAGCTCGAGTTCTTTCTTAGATATTCCTCACTAAGCCTTTTGTTTCCGGGCAGACGGCTACGTTTCGTGAGAAGAGCCAAGATGGTTTCCTCGTCAATCTCACCCCATGTGATGTAGTCTTTTGCCTTCGTTATCATGCCTTGCAAGCTTGGCGTGAGCTTCAACACTCTAGCTTGGTGCAGTCTGCCAAGCAAGAGCTTGTCTAGAGTGTCTTCTATTTGAGGTCGTACTCTGACTTGTCCTCTCACCCGTATCGCTAGAATGACCTTCTCTTCTGAACTCATTCTTCAGCCACTCCTGATGCTACCCACTCTTGAGGAGGTAGCATTCTGTATGTTTCTGTAAGGGCATCAACGTACGCCTTTGCGAAGTTTGATGCTGTCCTAGTTCGCCCCTTTGTGATTGACCAAACATCCTTCAGCCCAGCAATTCTGAGGACCATCTTGCCGACATCTGCCGTCACAAGACCCGTTCCTTTGGGTGCAGGTCGGAGAGTCACGCTGACAGATCCAGACTCGCCTTTTGTCTGGAAGGGGATGCTGTGAGGATCATGACACCTGCATTCCCAAGAGCCACAACCTCTACGGAAGACCGTTGCATTCAATTTTGCCCTAGCTTCTGCCGCACGAACTGCTGGAACGAATTCCGCAGCCTTACCTATTCCAATGCCAATAACTCCCTCGCCGTTACCTACGACTACGGTGATTCTAAAGCTCTTCTGCTGACCGCTATCTGATTGTCTCTGGACCATTGTGACATCAACAACTTCTTGACGGAGGTCTGGAATCAACATGTCGACAATCTCCGGTTCACGGATGATGTAGTTGTTCTGGAACACCTCCTCTATGCTGTTGACGTGGCCTTCTTTGACTAGATTTCCTAAGGCGGTCTTAGGAACCCAATCATCAAGGGGATTGACCTCTTGTCTTCGTGGAGGCCTTCGATTTCTTCTTCGACTACTACTCATCACCTTTCATCTCCTACTTCTTTCGCTTCCCCTTCTTTTTGCCCCTGCCTCTTGACACGAGCTTCTTGGGTTTCGGCTTTCTAGGTACCGCACGAGGTGCCTTCTCAGCAGGTTTCTTCTTCACCTTTTTGGCTGCTGGTTTCTTCGGTGCGGCCTTCTTTGCTACAGGCTTTTTCTTCTTCTTTTTGAGATCCGCCTTAGGTATCTCTAGCATTGCTTTCTTAGCCTTAACGAACTGCTTTGGTATTGTAGTGATGTTTGTCTTCTTTTCGCCCACAACACCGAAGTGATGGCTATCCTTCTTCTTTTCAGTCACATATTGATAGGCTTGAATAATGTGTTCTCCGGATGTCCTAGACTCGTCTGGAAGCACTTCAGGATCGTGTGGCACTTCCAAGCCTGCATCAACTGCGCCTTTCAAGGCCGCATATACCTTTGAACCACGAATAGGTGGATGTAATCCGACATCCATAATCGCTTTGTCAATGCCGCGTGCCTTTGCTCTGAGTCCCGCAAGGAATCCAGTCAGATAAGCTGCAGGCAGATTTGCTACTCCCGCAGACCAGCCAAATCCTCCTAGCTCAGTAGATATTGCAGAGGCTATGGTATTGTCTCCGATTACCTTCGCATCTATCACTTGCACAATCACGCGGTTGTTTGTCTTTCTGACTACAAGGCGTGATCCCCTGGACTGCAGGAGCCTTCTTCTTCTGTAATAGTTTGTCTTTCCTTCTCTGCGGCGTCTAAACTTGACCTTGTATGTTGGACCATGCCCCATTATTTCTTCGCCCCCAACTTACGTTCAGCAATATAGGTACGCAGGTGTGCAGTGTTCCTAAACGCGTTACCCTTCGCTTTGAGATATAAATCACGATAGACTCTCCTTGTGATTTTTCCCTCATCCCTTAGCTTCTTTAGCTCCTTTCGCATAGGGCGTATCTTCATCATCCAACGGTCCTTGCTGGACAGCTTCGAGGTATGCTTGCCTTTTCGTTTTCCTGGCCCTTTTCTTTGACCCTTGCGCTTCTGACGAAGAATGTGACGAGCTCTTCCTCTGCTTACTCCGATCTTCTGTTTCCTTTGAATAGCTCCTTCATCCACCAATCGCCGGATGTCATTTCTAGTGATAGCTAGAGAGACCTCGTCCTCGAACTCCGGGTCTATCCAGACCCTTGACACTCCAACCTTCATGACTTCAGCAGCAAGTCTCTTCTGTGTAGTGAGTTTCATCTTCAGTCCAACTCCAAGTCATCGAGGTCTGTAAAGAGATCCTCTTCGCCAATGCTCTCCGGTGCTCCTGGATTCAGAACCCTGAGAGCCATGGCATCAGCTTTCTTGATGATTTCTTGACGCTTCCTGAGCCCAACCGTGGATCCGATACGGATTGCATGAATGTCCGGGTCCAGTCCCTCAACATCTGTGGGTCTATGAACATAGACCTCAACAAATCTCGAAGGATGTAAACCTCTGACAGCTTTCGGCTTTCGATATCCTGCAGAAACCATTGCGATACGGCCTTTGCGCTTCTCTCTGGTTGCGCTATCGATTCCTCTCACTTTTCGCCATGAGTCGCTGACTCGTGTCCAACGATGAGCTTGCTCATGCCTGAACTTTGGTTGTTTCTTCCGCTTCTCCTTGGCGATTCTTAGCAGCCGCTGGTCTATGAGCGCATCCCTAGGAAGAACCCTCTTCGGTTCCTTCTTCTTTTTCCTTGGCTTCACCTTAGGCTTAGCCGCCTTTTTGGCGGGTTTCTTCGGTTTGAGCTCTTCCTCAGCCTTCTTCTTCTTCACTTTCTTTGGCTTGGGTTCAGCTGCAGGCTTTTTGGGTTCCTTCTTCGGCTTCTCAGCCTTGGGTTTCTTTGAGGGTGGAGAAACCAACTTCTGTGCAGCTTTGATAAGCTTGACAGCTCCAGCTTCACTGAGCCCATCCACCTTCGCAGCCAACTTCTCTGGCACAGACTTGGATAGCTTAGCGACTGTCTTGATTCCTGCCTCTTTCAACTTCTCCTCCATCTTTGGACCCAATCCGGGCACATCTGTGAGTATAGGTTTCTTCGACATGATTTGCTCCTCCTTAGACAATCGACTTTACAACCTCGCCCTTCTTCTTCCTAATGACATAGATACCATCAAGGAACACACGTCTGTCCTTGTTTCGGATCTTTGTTGCCAACTGGATGTTTGCCGCACTCTGAGAGACAGCTTCAATGTCGATACCACTAATGATGACCTCGTCTTCTGTGGTCTTTACTTCAACATCTCCAATCAGTCTTGCTCGACGAATGCCTCTTTCTCCAATGAAGTTCTTAATTAGCACTTGATTTCCTTGTATCTCAACAGACATTGGAAAGTGGCTATAGACAATCTTCATCTCGTATACATATCCATATTGAACTCCAATGAGCATGTTGCGAATATGCGCAATTGTTGTGCCGACAAGAGCCTTGGTTCTCTTGCGGCTGATAGATGTTGAAGCTACTACTTCATTGCCATCCATCCGGATATCAGCCTGCGGATTAGGAAATGACCGGGTCAGAGAACCTTTTGGACCTGTGACAGTAGCAGTCCTTCCATCGAGAGAGACCTGACATTCACTAGGTATTTCGATTCGCTTCTCGTAGACATAGCTTGAAGACATTTGTCAGACCTCCTTCTAATACACATAAGCTAGTAGTCTTCCACCAATCCCACGGGTCTTGGCATCTCTGTGAGTCATGACTCCAAGTGGAGTTGTCACAATCAATATGCCATAGTTGTAGGCTGGAAGGAATCTCTTCTCGAATCTCTCGAACCCATCGCGCTTGACAGGAAATCGTGGCTTTATCACACCACACTTGTTTGTCCGTCCCATAAGCTGGATACGAAACCTGCCCGACATCCCGTCATCTATGCGTTCGAATTCGCCAATGTATCCCTGTGTCTGCATTACCTGCAGAACTCTCTCTATAAGACTGGAAGCCGGTTGAATGATTACCTCAGGCTTTCCAACTATCTCACTGTTGTAGATGCTTGACATCGCATCAGCCAATGGGTCTAGTAGTGTCATTTTTCATTTGGCCTCCATTAACTATACTTTCTGAATCCCAGCTTCACTGCTGTTTCTCTAAAGCACCGACGGCACATGTTGAGCCCATATGACCGGATTATTGCTTGGTGGGTGCCACAACGGACACAGTTCCGACTACCTTTGCCCATTTTCTTGCGCCTCTTTACGCGTTCTTTCTTTGTACTCATTATGGCTCCCCTCAGAACAAGTATGTTCTCTCCCTGACTTTCTCCAAGATTTCAACACCAAAGGTGTTCTTGATGAAAACCATGCTCTCTTCCGGTGTTAGTCGGTGTCTATACGGGACCTTTGTCCTACGTCGTCGTCGTCTCTTCACCCGGAAACCGGGGCGTTCTATGCACACTGTTATGTTCATTCCTTGAATGCCGAGTTGTGGGTCATACTTCACATCAGGGATATCGATATGCTCAGTGATGCCAAATGCGAAATTGCCATCATCATCCCAGTTTTTGATGAGTAGCACATTTTCCTTGGCCTCCAAGGCTCTGGCTAGGAACTTGTGTGCCTTTTCGTCCCGCAGCGTTACTCTCACGGCGATCGGCTCCTTACGTCGAATTCCAAAGTCACGCACAGTCTGGCGAGCTCTAGACTGCACTGGTGCTTGACCTGTGAGCTGCTCCAAGATTGCTGAAGCTCTATTGAGAGGCTCGCCTCCACCTGTACACATATCGACTACTACTTTGGCCACAAATGGGGCCTTCATTGGATATGCCTTCCATTCCGAAAGGAAGAGATGTTCGTTCGGGGTCACGTTATCTGCTGTGTGTGATGTCGTGCTCATTGGGATGCACCTCCTGAGTCCATCCTAACCTCAGATGTTTTCTTGCCGAGAACAAATACGTATTCAAGCGCAGTCTGGAATCGATTTCCTTCAGCGTCTTCAATCGTCACTGTACTGGCATGAGTCCCAAAGCGTTTCTCTATCTCCAGAATCTTCCCTTCGATGCCAACGTTCTTTCCTTGGCTCACAACAGCATAGGCGCCTTTCTCCATTGGAATCGTCTTCATATGCTTCTGGTCCGGAACAGATATCTGAATGGTATCGAGGGTGTTGAAGTCTGCAGGCTTGCCTCCAGATGGCAGTAGGAGGTTGCGGCCATCATGAAGTGTCATCTGGAGTCGTCCTCCTGGAACCATCGTCTTCTTCTCAACTCTGCAGAGTTTGAAGCTGGCTTCCTTGTCATCGATTAAGACAAGACGTAGCCCTCCATTCTTCTTTGGAACCAGTCGGAACTTCTCTTCAGAGCCTTGTATCTCAAGGACATCCATCATTCCAATTGGATATCTGGGATCCTTTCGTATCCGGCCATCGACACGAACTTGGCCTGAATTCAGAATGGCTTTTACTTCGCGCATGTTTTCCGCATAGCCGAGCATCTCTCTGAGTACAATGGCGAGAGTCAGGCTGTGATCTCTTGGATGTGGTCCAGGAATTGGCCTAGTTGTGAACTTGGCTTCCTTGCGTTTGATTGGCCAATATCTTGGTGCCGGCAATCGTTTCAAGTGCTTTTTCTGCCCTCTTCTTGCCATTTAATCACTCTCCGTTGTTTTGACTAATTTGTTGTCAATGATTCTCTTCCTGTCATCATCGAGCTCAATCTTCACAAGCATAAGATTCGAGGGATGCACAGGAATCTGAGCTTCCTTTCCATCGGCCTTGGTCGTTGTAGCACTCTCAAGATAGACTCTAACCGCATTATAGTCCACTCTCACGACCTTTCCCTCCGTATCTCTAAACTGGCCACGCATAACTCGAACAAGGTCGCCCTTCTTTACGACCAATGACCTTAGACCGTATTCTTCCCTAAGGAACTCGTCAAGTCTACACTTCAACATCTTCTTGTGTGAGTGGATTGGCGACTTGTAGATGCGCCTTCTCTGCTTCCCTGGAGACTTTGGGCTGATTTTCTTCGTCATTCAACACACCTCACACAATCTTGGATGCAATTGCTGAAACACGGGGCCACCTTAGTGTGACTTCTCTCGCCATAGGTCCTCGAAGTTCAGAACCTTGTGGTTCACCACCCGGCTTGATTAGAACTGCAGCATTATCTTCGAATTGCATCCATGTTCCATCCGGTCTTCGGTATGGCTTTCTTTGCCGTACTATTACCGCTTGAAGCACTTGTTTCCGGAGGTCTTGCTTGCCTTTTGTCACAGAAACATTGACCTTGTCGCCGATGCCTGCTTTTCCAAGCTTCCGGAGCTTTCCCTTGTATCCGAAAACTGTGATGATTTGGAGTTCCTTTGCACCTGAGTTATCAGTACAGAGAATCTTAGCTCCAATAGGCAAACCACGTGCTATCCTAGGAGTAAATTTCCTGATACCTCTACCAACTTTTCTTGACATGGTCTATTCCTCCTCGTCTGTTTCCTGGTGTGTGGCAGCCACCACCACACAGGTCACCGTCTTGCTAAGTGGCCGACATTCAACAGCCTTGACAGTGTCGCCAACACTCACATCAATACAAGGCGGCAGATGTGCATGCTTCTTGCTTCTTCTTCTCTCGTACCTGGAGTATTTCTTTATCAAGCTAAGATAGTCCTGCTGAAACGTTATTGTCCTGTGCATCTTGGTGCTGGTGACTTTTCCCTCCATGACTCGTCCACGAACTGCTAGGCTTCCATGAAACGGGCAATTCGGGTCCTCACAGACTTTCTCGGGAGGCTCCACGTTGGGTATCCCGATATTGCGTATCTTCGCTTCTGGCATTCTACCATCTCCTCCTCTGACGCTTCTTCATTCGATTCTCAGGAGTGCCTCTCAGCTTGTGTCCCTCCACTCTAACGACCGTGCCATTGGGCAATTTGAAATCAAACACACTAATCATCTTTGGAACCATAATCTCTCCACTTTCAGTGGAGATGTGGATCATCTCTCTTGACTCATCAACAATGGGACCCTGTCTGCAGATGTGTCCTGGATCGGAGGATTGCACGACATGCGCCTCAAGCCCTATGAGTTCATGTCTGGTTAGATTAGCTGGGGTAATCCTCATGTCTGTTCCTCACGCTCCGTTTCACTCTGGATAGTCAGTATCCGAGCGATTGCCCGTCTGACGTTTCTTATTCTATAGGGGTTGTCTGTTCCTCCGCCCGTTGCCATCTGGATTCGAATCTCTGTGAGTTCATTATAGAGCTCTTCCAATCTTTTCTGACGTTCAGGGAGAGTCAGCTTTCTGATGTCCTTTGCAGTAAGACGAGCCATCTCTATTCAACCACCTTTTCCAAATCATCAAGCTCTTCAAGCTCCTTCAACGACTCCTCCGTCGCTTCCGGAGTAGGTGCTTCCTCAGCTTCAGGAGCCTTTTCATCAGCATCAGTGCTATCAGGTTCCGGCTCAGGCTTCTCCTCAATCTTGACTGGTTCCTCTACCAGCTCCAAGCCGTCTAATTCCTCAAGTTCTCTCAGTTCTTCGATGTCGGTGATTCCCTCAAGCCCCTCCTCGACATCTATGACCTCTAAGTCCTCTTCCTCTTCGGCTCTCTTGACGACCTCAGGCTCGACAACTTTTCTTGCTTTAGGTGTCTTTACAATGATTACACCAGGTAGTCTGGCCTCTGGTCGCATGATTCTAACCTTGATGCCAATTGCACCCGGCTTCAGAATAGCTGTGTCATCAGCCTCATCCACCCATGTATCAGCTGGTTCACCCGTTTTTGCAACGGTGGCTTGTTTGAACTTCTGGTACCTTGCTCTCCTGCTGGAGAGTTTGCCCTTTACTATAATCTCGCATCCTAGAGCACCTGCGCGCATGACCCGTCTGAGAATCCAATATGCCATTCTTCTAAATCGAACACCGCGTTCAAGCTGTCGTGCCAACCTTGATGCCATGACCTGTGCATTGAGCCATGGGTTCTCGATTTCACTGACTTCCACTTGGACATTCTCTATTCCAAACTCGGTCTCCAGAATCTCTGTCAGCTCTCTGATCTTGGAGCCGCGGCGACCAATAACAACTCCAGGTCGAGAAGCATGAATGACAACTTCTGTCCTCATGGGCATTTTTCTAATCTCGACACCACCATATCCAGCGGAGTTTAGCTCTCTCGCCAAGAACTCGTCAACTTTTAACCTACGAGAGTTCTGGTCGATGAAATATTTGACTGCGGACATTATGCTACTTCCTCCAATACGATCTCAATGTGCGTCGTGTTTTCGAAATATGGGGTGCTTCTTCCAAACGCCCTCTCAATGAACTTCTTGTAAGTGCGGCCTCTATGCGCAGCTGCATGAACTATCCTGAGTCTATCAATGTCCAATCCCTTCGCATCAGCATTAGCTTCTGCATTCTTCAACACTCTCAGGATGTTCTCTGATGCCTTTACCGGGTGGCCACCTGGGCCCCACTTCTTCATTCCTGAGTGGTGTCCCCGTTTCTTCTTGTGGCGTCTATAAGGAATCCAGGCTTTCTCCTCGATCACCCTGTCTAATAGTTCGATGGCTCTATCTAGCATCATGCCTCTGATGGCATTGCAGACTTCTCTGCTTTGCTTTGGAGAACATCTTATGTTTCTTCCACTCGCCACTGCGGTCCTATCCGGATCGATGCCTATGATCGAGTATCCATATGTTGGCATATCGACTCACTTCCAGTGCTTTAACTACTCTTAGCCTGCTTTGGTTCAAGATGCTAAGATGTCACACGCTCAACAACCACTCCAGAACCTACCGGCACACGTCTACAGGCTAACTCTGCGCGCAGAACTAGAGGCCTGCACTGAATCCATCGGCTCTGAAACAGTCGTCCTAGGAGCGACTGGCGTTCGCCGGGTGAAGTCTGCATTTAAACGTTGCGAAACAAGGCTATTCTTGTGCTATGGATTATCGCCAAACTCTGCAGTGATGCGCCTTAAAACCGGCGTATTTATCGAGCTCTTTACAAGGTCGATTCCTTTCTCAGTCATTGTAGCCTTGATATAATGAATTCCAGCTGACCTTACGTATACGAGATTCCTTGCCCTCAATTTCTGAAGGCTTGCGAGGACAATTTGTGTGAGTTCTGAATCCGTTAGGACAATGCCTTTCCCCGGTGTCTGAAACATTTCACACATCTTTAGTACAGTTCGCATACTGCTGAGTTGCCTTCTTTTGCTGTCATAAGGGTTTGAGAATAGCCAGAGGAGAACAATGAGATCAACAACTTCAAGGTCGAGATCTGGGTTATTCTGTAACGCCTTCTTTGCTACTATCTCTACAACAGGCATTCTCCTCACACTCTAGATGAATTCAATGCTATTCAATGAATCGCCCATTACACCAATCCTATGAGTCCTGCCTTCGGTAGGTAAATCACACCTTGATTCATCAGGCGGTCAAGTGAAGATTCAACTGACTCCCTAGAGATTCCCCGTTTTTCAAAATGCTTCACGACATTACCTACTTCTGCCTCTCCACCCCTCTCTTGAATCCAATCCAGAATCTCCTTTGTTACATCGACCAGAGGGGGCCTGGTCTTCTCCTTTGACGGAACACCGACTAGCCGAACAGTCCAAGGTCTTGGAAATATCAATGTGCCTCGATTTGCGAGCTTATTGAGCTGGTCTTCTACCCACACCCAGTCCAACTGGTACTCGGGGCATAGATCAGCTATTCTGTCCAGTGAACATGCACTTTCACTAGCCTCTCTCTCCAGGAGTTCTAGCAACCTCTTCGACTTACCAGATGGTAGTTCCTCCTCTGACTTGTCAATCACATCCTTCACGCTGAGTTTTTCAGAGGGCAGGAACTCTCTTACCCTTTCTTTGCTTGCTTCAACTGCCTTCCGAAAAGAGTCGCCACCTCTTGAAGCATTAAACTTCTTTACAGCTGTTGATGCTTTTTCAGGGGTATCAAACAAGGCGCAGGCTGCTTTGGAGATGTCAATTATGTGCCCACAATAGCTGCAGCGACGTTTCTTTTGCCCTGCAGGTGCATTAGTGAAGTTCATGCACTTTGAACACCTGAATACTAGAAATGGCTTCAGCATTAGTGTCTGCGCCTCCGGTAGACTGTCAGCTACCTTGCTATTTAATCCCGACTCTCATTGACTGCATGAATATGGTTATATCAGGTTTCAGATTGCACGAGACTTGGAGACCCCCTCTATGGCAAAGAAAGCACAGAAGATAGTCATTGACAGCAAGATGTGCAAGGGATGCCATATCTGTATCTCCGTTTGTCCACACGAAGTTCTTGAGAAGGCAGACGAGGTGGACAACCGTGGGTTCTTTCTCCCAATTGTTGTTGATCTTGATGCGTGCAAAGTGTGCAGAATCTGTGAGATGGAGTGCCCAGACTTTGCGATAGCCGTGGTCAGCGATGATCAATCCAATAATACATGAACTAAAATGGGCCTGACGCCATAGATTGTGAGTCTTTGAACACAATAGTGAGGTCGGCAATTGGAGAATCCAGAGATTCGTGTCCTTCTCGAGTTGAGAAAGGAGCTTGAAGAGCAACTTAATGAACTCAGAGAAAAGGCTGATCAAATTGAGTCGTACATTCAAGCTCTTGACTCTGTCATTGGTGTCAGCAGCTTTGCCACTGCAGATACTGCGATTGGAGCAGCTGCAACTGCCGATGCATTGAGGAGCGAGGCAGAGGATAGAGCGGCACTCACACCAGATGAGCCACAAACTATACAGGTAATGAACAAACCTGGTGATCTAGAGTTGGCTACAATTGAATTGGAGCCACAAAGTCTCACTATCATCCCTGCTTCTCATGCCATCTATGATATCAAGAGAGGTGCCTTTGCACGGTTCTTCGTTGAAAGGATTCTAGGTCAGTTCCAGCAGGAGGATCGCCATCGAGTTGAAAATGGCGAGATTGAATGGGAACAAGCATTTGACTTCGAGGTGCAAGCCGATGATGGAGTTCTGCAACAAATCGTTATCCGCAACTATGCAGAAGGTAGCAGATTGAACGAGATTCAGAACACTCTTCGATGGGCTCTTGAGAAGATATACCGGGCTCGATGAAGGCGCCAACAGACACTCACCTTGTTTTCCAGTGCAAAAGTATTAATGCTGGCCTAGATTGAGAGGACTCGCCATTCCCGTTCGCGAAGGAGAGCTGAGGCAAGTGCCCCATTTCGAGAAGAAGATGGTAGTTAGTCCACAGGTGGTAGTCAATGTGGTTCGGGACGCCCACGAGTTTTTCAGGGAAAACAACATCGATGAGCGATACGAGAACATGGCGTTGGATCTCATTCGACGATATATATCCCATGAAGGCTTGCCTAGAGAGGTCGACCCTTTCTTTGCTGCTTCTCTTTTTGTTGTTACAAGACATCCGTGGAGTCATCCCAATCCACTGACAAAGGGTGATTTTGCGAACAAAATCAGGATTAAGGAATCAAGTCTTGAGTGGTATACTGAGAGCATCATAGAGAAGCTAGATTTCATAACTCTCCATGACAGCAATCGCAATCCATACTTCTTTGATCCAGAGGGAACAATAGCTAGTGTCGTGGACTCGATTGTCCGTTCCGGTGTTGGTGAAGAAGTTGTGAAGAGCATTGTAAAAGGAGGCGTTGTATCACCGACAGCACTGGCAGACAAAATAGTTGATCGTCTATGCAGTGTTGTCAAAATAGTCCCATCTGCATTTGAACATGAACTCCATCGTCTCGTGCAACGAAAGATTGAGGAAGAGAGTAAGCGTCTACTAGGACAGCTAGAGAAACGCTAATGCAAACCCTCATCATGTGTTTTCAGGCTGCAATGTGACTTCTTCCACAAATCGCTTTCCAGCTACTACTTGATCTATAGAGTGAATGACTGCACCTGCCTGTTCTAGAATCTCCTTGATTGACTCATATTGCAGGTTATCACCCTCAAGAGTTATTGTTATGCTCTCTGTGTTTTGATCAACTTCCTTCAGAGAGATGTTTAATCCGTTGACCTGCTCATCTCTTGAGAGCATCAACGCGAGATCAGTGAGCCTAGGTGTGTGAGGCTTCAACACGTCAAGAACTATTCTTCTAATGCCTTGAGGCAATAAACTCATACCCCGAAGTCGGCTTTTAAGCCGAGTTTCTTGGCCCTCCCCATGGTCAGTCATAGTTAAACCTTACTACAGAGCATTGTTTCCCTTCTCAATCCAATCTTGCACGATTTTCTCTAAGATACGCGCTGATAGTTACTCAGTCATGATTAACGTCCGAATGCTTATATCGCAGACAAGACTCCATAGCTAGGGGCCTCTGCCTGAGACCTCCTGCCGGGAATAGGTAAGGGAAGCGGACTTGAAGCAAGACAAATTGACAAGCCATACTCTGGACAAAGAAGCTGACTCTCCAAAAACGCCTCCAAAGCGCAAAAGACGGTCAACTCGCCACATTGAAATCAATATTACTGACTTCAAGACACATCCGCTCTGGGACTTATTAGTGGAAACCGCTCAAAAGAATCCTCGATATGCGAATCTCGCAGGTCATACCAGAGAGCATATTCTGAGCCAGCAACCAGACATTAGTCCCAAGGAGCTTGCAGCCAGACTATCAATAACCCTTGGAGAGTCTATAGTGATTCTTGATGATGTGAAGTCAGAGTCCTAAAGTTGTCTTTCCTAGCCGCATACAAGCTCTCTTTTATGGACGCACATGTTCTATGCCCATGATGAGTTCATGTATGAGCACACTAAATTCAGAGATGCACGACATGCGAAGACTCTGGTTAGTGAAATACAGACTCTCAACGCAGATAGAGCCACTCGAATAGTTCACGTCTGTGGAACGCATGAGGATACAATAAGTCGTCATGGGCTCAGGTCACTTCTTCCAAGTAGTATCTCCCTTGTTGCAGGTCCTGGTTGCCCTGTTTGCGTATGTGCCGCCGAGGATGTCGACTTCGCAATTGAGCTTTCCAGAAGGGGACACATAATCGCAACATTTGGCGACATGATACGTGTTCCTTCCACATCATCATCACTCATCAAAGAGCGTGCAGAGGGCGCTGATATTCGGATTGTGTATGGAGTCAACGAAGCGGTGGACATCGCTAAAAGGAATACAGATCGTGAGATTGTCTTTATGGGAGTTGGCTTTGAAACTACCGCCCCTACCATGGCAGTAGAGATACTGAAGAAACCGCCAAGCAACTTTTCCCTCCTTACATCACTGAAGGTTATACCTCCTGCTATGGAGATTCTTGTCAATATTGAAGGATTTGATGTAGATGGTTTCATAACGCCCGGCCATGTCAGTGCGGTTATCGGCACCAACTCGTACCAGCCTTTAGCGGAAAAACATCAAGTTCCATGTGTGACTGCTGGATTTGAGCCCCTTGATGTGCTTGAATCAATCAGAATGATTCTATTACAGATAAAGGAGGGCCGCGCTGAATCAGAAAATGAGTATACTAGAGTTGTACGGCCTGAGGGAAACGTTGCAGCACAAGATGTTCTCGAGAGAGTGTTCCGGCTTGGAGACGCTCCATGGAGAGGGCTAGGCACCATTAAGAACTCGGGGTACTTCCTTCGAGAGCAGTTCAATAGATATGATGCCCGTCTGAAGTTTGACCTTCCCCCAATCGAATCGATAGATATTCTCCCCGGCTGCAAATGTCATGAGGTCATCCTCGGCATCACCAATCCTTCCGATTGTTCTCTCTTCGGCAATAGATGTGTTCC
>JBHLRP010000051.1:0-23611 GCA_048882485.1 Candidatus Thorarchaeota archaeon | reverse complement strand
GTAGCTGCTCTAACAGTGTTTCTTTTGCAGCATCAAGGTATTCTCAAGGCTACCTGAAAGCCCTCGTGATTGCTCAGAGAGTCACTACTAGAAATAGGATTTGGTGCGGAGGGCGAGATTTGAACTCGCGAACCCCTACGAGACAGGATCCTAAGTCCTGCGCCTTTGACCAGGCTTGGCAACCTCCGCGCGTGTTGCATGAAAGCCTCTAGTCTTGATATAATCATTTTGGAACAAAGCAGACAGTATTCAGTCCTTTTTCTCCCAAGTATTACTGCATCTGGGACAGCGGTAGTGTCGCCTGTAGCCGCCGCCCCCCATCATCTCTTTCTTTACCATGGCGACTTCCTTGTAGCCACACCGAGGACATACAATTTCTGTCATTGTAGTTGTCTCCAAGTCGTCCTGTAATACATTCCATATCTAGTTTGCTCGGGTGTGTCCCTGTTCCTTGATGAATTCAAGCGTTCCCGTGCAGGACATGTCACAATGTTTTTATTCGACTCGTTGATTGTCGGCGCGGTCCGGGGGCTCAGACCCACAGACCAAATCGTGATTCTTTAGATTCACTAATACTCACATGAGCGTGAAAGTCAGATGTCCTCAAGAAGTAGACAGGCAGCGGCAAGGACCAGAGACAAGTGGCGTGAGAAGGTCTGGTATCAGATACTTGCACCAGACTATTTCGACAACAAGGAGATAGGTCTCACACCAGCTGGTAATCCGGAGCTATTGATTGGACGCACAGTGGAGCCTACATTGTATGATCTGAATGGGGACTTTGATTCAATTCACGTGAAGATTCGATTCAAGATACTTGAGGTAGTAGGACAACAGGCGAATACTGTTTTCCATGGACATGAATGGAGCTCGGACTATCTCAGGGGTCTTGTGAGGAGAGGCACATCCAGAATAGACTGGATAGGCCCGATTCTGACGAAAGATGATTTCTTGATGCGAATCTCGGTCATTGTCTTCACGAACACCCGGTCGAGGACAAGCCAAGAGCATGCAGTCAGAAAGACCATCGAGCGAATCATAAGGAAGCATGCGAAAAAGCATGTATTTGATGAACTGGTTGAGAAGGTGCTGCTGGGAGACCTTGCTGGCGAAGTACACGAAGAGGTCAAGAAGATAATACCAATCAGAGACTGTGAGATTCGAAAGAGCAAGGTCCTGAAGGGACCTGAAGAAGTGAAGGCACGCAGGGCCAGACTTCGAAGGGGAACCAAGAAGGAATAGTTCTAGCTATTCATGCTTTCCAGTTTATGTAGGGCCTGCAAAAGGAGCACCATCAGGTTAGCAAGCTTTGTCAGTGCCTCTGTGTCGTTTTCGGTTTCTAAGACACTGGTCAGGGATGAGAGCTTTCGTATCAGGGTTTCTCTTAACTGTGGAATCAGAACCTTGACTGCTTGAGTTTCAGCTTCTTCATCGGATTCTGCGTATACGATTCTCCGATCACATGTGGCACAGTATATGTCATCCTGTACTTTCATGAGGGGGGACCCGCATTGCGGACATGACTCTGCTAGCATTGTTGCCCCCTGGCGGAGAAGTTCGGCCATCTTCTTGACCGAACCTTCATTCGTCTTATCCATAATGGCCACAATAGGAATGAGGGTATTAGCGGATATAAGACAATCCACTATAGAAGGTTGACAAAGGCTCATGATGTGTGGCTCGACGGAAACGTTGATATGCGCAAATTCAAGTCTTTGTCTTGTTGTTCGCACTCCATTTGTGCGTAGAGACAATTCAGAGGTGAGTCCAGATGGACGCCGAAACCCAACAGAACATTGACTTAAGCAAACAGCTTCTTAAGCAGATATCAGAGAACAACTCGGTTCCCCGAAACATCAGGCGAGCTGCCAATGAGGCCATTGCAGCACTGGAAAATGAAGCGGATTCACCAGCCGCCAGAGCACAGAATGCAATTGCAATTCTGGATGAACCAAATCAAGATCCGAATTGTCCTAACTTTGCTCGTACAAGAATTTGGCGCGTATTAAGCAATCTAGAGCCAATACGTGATGCATGAGCAGGACCAGTGGAGCACGCGACCAGTCAAAAATCGCTGACGGTACGATGTTGGTGCCTTATGCCCGGGCCAGTGTTCACATATGATTAAGGCGAGAATAAGAGGAATCTACGCTCAATCGCTAACACAGATAATGCTACAGAACCACTTTGAGATAGTGCAACCCACTCCTGAAGTAGCAAGGAGATTTGGGCTGCCCTTCCGAAGTGAGATACCTGATGTTGATATCTGGGATCGTAGTGACCTTCAGGGCATTGTGGCAATTGCTTATGAGTCGATTCTGGCAAAATTGACTGAAGTGCTACGACGACGACTTGGATGGGTGATAACGCGCACACCTCGAGTTGCAAAGAGCTCTATCTACAAGGGGTTTGTTCTTGGCAGAGACGAAAAGACTGGACAGACTCGAATAGACCTTGGCATCATCTCGGGACTACTTCCAGATAGAGGGTTGAGAAGGGGAGATAGTATCATGGTCCAAGTTCGGGCGCATGACTATGGACGCAAGGCTCCAGTTCTATCATCAAGCATAACAATACCTGGACGCTCTGCGGTACTTCTGCCCGAACCTGTTGTAAGACTCAGCACCAAAATCAAGGATCAAGAAGTGAGGAATGGTCTCATGGTCTTGGGGAGAAAGCTGCGAAACCACACTGAAGACTGGGGAATTCTCTGGAGAACTGCAGCTGAGAAGCTCACAGAAGAAGAACTACGAAATGAGGTGGAAGACCTACTTGATGTCGCGCAGGGGATATATTCCAAATATGGCGAACTCGAAACAACCGATTTGCTTTTTGAGGGGACCAGCAATGCAGATATCGAGTTTCCAGCGGAAGTGAAAGAAGCACTAGATAAGACAAGAGCAAAAATCAAGCCCACTGTTGACAAACATCATTTCTACAAAAGTGCAGGGTATGCGCCCTTGGTGGACTTGGTTGAACTACTTATTGAAGATCGCCCAGAAGAACGAAAATACTTGACTTCAAAACTAGACAAAGTAATTGGCTTGGATATGCCAAGAGTTGACGATCCAATTAACATTGAACATGTAAAGCTGGATGGCAGGTCCATACTCTTGACAAAAGGAAGAGTTGTGGAAACGAATTCACGAGGACTAGTTATTCGACGACAATTTCGTCATACAAGTCGCAAGCTCAAACTGCTGCAGGACTATCCAGAAGGAGTGGACGTCGCTAGAGATGAAGGGGACTATGCGCTGACTGAAGTAGTTCCCGGCTCTATGACTCTTATCACTGAATACTTTTCAAAAAACGATGAATTGAAGGGAACCTACTTGAATATCAATACTGGTGTAGAGCTCTACCCTAGCAATGGAAGCGGTCCTGGACGCATCAGATACGTCGACCTTGAGATTGATGTGATTAAGACCCCATTTGAGGAGAATGGGAAAGTACGTGTGATTGACCAGCATCTCTTGAAACGTGCGGTTCAAAGAGGGTTCATTACGAAAGAAATGGCAAGTCAGGCGCGTTCAAGAGCTGATGCCATCCATAGCGAGCTCCTAAGTCAGGATAACTGAGCTATTTCTATTCGATTGTCTGCATTGTACGCAGGGATAGATCGATTGCACTCATCAAGTCTTCAACTGTTGCACCAAGACTCTTGGGTCCCCGAGTACAGTTAATCTCAACAACGAGCACATTATCCTTGATTTTTGAATCAATCTCAAGACCGGGTGGTAATGGAAAGTTATCAGGTGATATAGCCTGAAGAACTTCTTCTGCTTCCAATGACGATGCAAGATTCAGCTCAATTACTGCTTTCATTGACTCACCTATCTCTTGCCCCTTAGAGCATCCGCAATCTTTGACTTTGTTTCCTCAGAAGTGTCATTGACCCTCAGCGAATTTGATGATGCGGCTTTTGGATAGATACCTACGTCAATTAGAGAACGGAACAGATCTTGGAGGGAGATAGTTCCCGACTTCCATATTGCAAATATGCCGCTGTCCTTTGAAATGATTATTAGCCTGTCTGTGTCGACATAATTCGCTTCAAGTACGATTCTTCCCACATCACTCAGTATTTCTTCGTGTGTTTCAGTATGTGAAATCATAAGGTGTTGATCTGCTCCTTCACTCTCCGATTCCTGAAGAAGCACAACCATCCGTTCCACACCAGCAATGACCTCTTTTGAATGCGCTTTATATGAATCAAGAAATCTCTTCAGTACCTGCGCCCGATCACCAATCCAGATAGCTGTGGAAGCACTGGGTTCAGCTAAAGTCCAAGCAGTTTCAGCTATGGCTCTTATTCCAGATAGTAAGCGTGCTGGACTCGTTTCATTTTCACTGGAAAAAATAAAATCCTGTCCCAAGACCTGAGAAATTACACTTGGATCAAGCTTGAGGGAAAGATGCTGATTCACCTTCGTTGCCTCCTCAGAAGTAAGAGAGCTAAGAGGAGTCTTGAACTTCGGGTAGGGAATATCGGCTTCTTCATAGATCTTGTCACAGATTTCTGGCCTACCACTTAGATTGGGCAAATATGGCCATATGCTGTAAGCTAGAACTTCATTCAAAGGCATGAAGTTGACTCCGAACAGTCTGAACCCCTTTTTCTCCTCAATTAGTCCTTTCTTCTGAGCGGATGCTACTACTTCTCTTGCCGCGCCTTTCAGCTTTGCAGAGTGGTTATTGAGTAATGTTCCTGCTGCAGCAAGTTGTAGTTCTTCAGAGCCGGGTTTGGTAATCTCATCAGCAAGAATGTATGATGCTGCAGAGATGGTCCGTTCGTTTCCCAAACAAAGCGATTGAGCCTGTTCCGACCCATGGACGCCTCCAATGAAAACAGGGTAGCCTTTTCCCTTCTTGATGCGTTTCTTGTCTGCAACATCAACTCCAACAACAATCATGGTCGAGTCTGAGTAGGTGCTTCGCAATCTGTTTATTTCTTCAGCATGCACAACTGGCTCGACGAATGTAATATGGAATAGTCCACCGGACTTGAAAATAGACCTGGATAGGATTGCTGAAGCGAGTGTAGACTCAGGCATAGATGAGCTTACAATTATGACTTGCCTTCCTATTTTGAAAGAAAGCCCTGAATACTGTGCCCTTATGGCTTTGAAACTGGGAATCCCACGTGACTTGCCGCTCATCTCATGGCTTATGAACAAAGCCTTGATGATAAAGCTACCTCAACAAAACAGCAGCTTGGTCTGGACTATACTTCCAATCCGCAGAAAGCACATGCTTCTTCCTATAGTATTTCGACAGTCGGTGAATCTTGCTCTCAACAAGCTGGAGACCACGTTTTGATACGAAGTCTCGTTTGTTCTCCTCCAAGTGTCTTCGAATCTTTGCAGCCTTAGCAATCATGTTGCGAAGGTCTTCAGGGACTTGTCTCTGAAGATTGTTCTCAGTGATGATATCCATGATCTTCTTCCCGGTTATCACCTTCACCAGAGGTATACCATATTGGTCCCTAAGTAGCATACCAATCATTGAAGGGGTATTTCCAGCCTTTGCAAGCTCTACTACCTTATTCTCTACCCACTCCGCATTTTTCTCCTTCTCCAGCCATTCAGGAGTTTGTAGTGTAGAGGGTCGTTTGCTTCCAGACTGGCCTTTGCGGCGTGTGTGCATCCTTGCCATTAAGATTGCCTCTGAGTTCTTAAGTCCCAAGAAACCGGGTCAGACTCACGGCCAATGGCTGTGGATATAAAGATTGCTCAATGACTTGTTCTACTAGTGATATCTACCACGTTCTCGAATCTCCTCAACTCGAGCCAGTACATTGTCAGTTTCTTTGGTCTTGATGGTCTTGTAACCTTCAAGAGCAGCATCCCACAAAATTGCCTCGAAATCCCAGTGAGTAGTTTCAAACGCTCGTCGCATTAGATGAAGATCTACTCCTTTCATTTCTACAGTGGCATTCATTTCAGCAAGTCCAAAGTCGACAATCCACATCTTCCCCTCTTGGTTGACTATCACGTTACTGGTAGTAGGGTCACCGTGAACTATGCCCCCATTATGTAATAGACCGATTAATCTCCCGAATTCGCTGGTAGTCTTTTGTAGTCGATCAACTGACATCTCATCAACTATCTGTTTGAGTTGTTTGCCTTGGAGGTATTCCATCGCAATAGAATGTCTATGCATGTCGACCCAATACACCGTAGGAGTGGGAACTCCAAGATTTCTCGCTACCGTCAGCATCTTGCATTCTCTACTCGTTCTAAATGTTCTCAGAAATTCATCTATCTCCTTCAGCAGGTAGGGTTTCTGTGGACGATGTTTCAGCAGTATTGTATGGCCCCATTGCTCGAATCTGTATATTGTTGATTCTGCTCCAATGTTCCAAAGCTCCATCATGACTTCCTCCACACAATGTCTTGTTCATCTGTACGCCATTTTGGGAGAATTGTGGAATCTGCAACGCTCAATCTGTCTCCAGCCTCATGCTGAAGAATACCAGTCCATGCAATCATTGCACCCTGATCACCTGCAAGGGAAGGTGTGACTCTATGGAATTCTGCATTGTGCCGTTGTGCAACTCCCGATAGAATATCTGTGAGGCGGTTGTTCCGTGCTACTCCTCCGGTCAAGAGAAGCTCATTCTTCTTCGTGTGAGCTATTGCACGTTCAGCAATCTCAGCAAGCATGCCAAATGCTGTTTCTTGAACACTGAAACATGCGTCTGCCAATGGAACTCCCTCAGAAATGAGCCTCTTGGCCGCGGTCAGCATCCCAGAATAGCTGATGTCCATTCCTTTGACAGAATAGGGTAATTGGTGATAATTGGCAGCGCTGGTAGCTTCTTGCTCTATTTGAGGGCCTGCTGGAAATCGCATTCCTGCATCTCGACCAAAAGTGTCAAGCATGTTTCCGATGGCGATATCCAGGGTTTCACCAAATGTTCGATATCGCTTCCCGGCGTAGGCAATGATTTGTGTGTTCCCTCCTGAAACATATATAGTCACTGGGTCACTGAAACCAGATTCAAGACAGCCTATCTCTATGTGTGCGACGCAGTGATTTACTCCAATCAAGGGTACATCTAATCGTAGAGACAATGTGCGTGCAATTGTTGCTGTGGTCCTCAAACATGGTCCAAGACCAGGGCCTCTAGAGAAAGCTATCAAATCAATGTCCTCACTAGAGAGAGAGGCCTTCTCCATTGCATTTCGAATTATGGTAGGGCCTATATCTGAGTGATGCCGACTAGCCTCCCGAGGATGTATCCCACCTTCTTCTGGCGAAAACATATCCCAGATATTGGATAGTACCTGGCCATCACTGGATACTGCTCCAGCTCCAAAAGAGTGTGCAGTTCCCTCAATGCCTAGACAGATGATTGACATATTGATTCGAGTCCATTTGGTTTGCATCTCAATCTGTACTTAACATTGACGTGTGATTCAATGATACGACAGTTCTCAGTTGCTTTTCAGCAAAGGCTTTATAATGTTCAGACTTGGCCCTGACCTGAGGAGAAGACAGTGTCACAGAACATGCCCATCAAAGCACTTGAATCAGTTCTCAATGATGTCATTTCGATAAAACTAAAGGATCAACGAATCTTCCGCGGGCGACTTACTAGGTGTGACATGTACATGAACTTGACCCTAGCTGATGCAGAAGAACTTGAGAATGAGGAGATTCGAGCCAAATATGGTCAGCTGTTGTTGCGAGGAAATAATATTCTCTGGATTCAGATTCCCGAATAAAGTCCTCTCAATCTCCTTTTAGCGTTCGATTTCGCGTTGGTATCGTTCAACGAGTTCAGCAAGCTCATCCTCGCCTTTCTGGCGTGCCTTTTCACGTACTCTGGCGACGAATGATTGAAACTGTGCTTCAAACTTCTTTCTGCTAATGAATGCAAACTCATCGACTCTCTGCAATTCAACTTCTTCTGCATTTATGACGGGAATTTCAGATTGCACCAGCTCTTCTTCTGACAGGTGCGACAAGGGAGTGCCTACAATCACTGCACGAATGCCACGATCAATCAACAGCCCTGCCGTTTGAGGCCCACCACCACTAGCATCCTCGAAAAGAACGATGTCGCCAGGCTTCAAGCCCACATTCTGTATATATTCCTCTATACTCTCTCTTGTAAAATGAGGAACTGACTTAATGGCGAGCATATCACCCCGAATCTCACGGCGTTTTACACCCCTGAGCTTCTCTAGGTGCTTCCTCAGTTGCTCGATCTCCTTCTTGAGGCTCTTCACCTCGCGCTTCAACTGTTCGAGTTCTTTGTCTTTCTTCACAACTTCTCGATCTCGTTTGATTTTCCAGTAGTTGTCTTCTGTGACGATGTCCAAGCTTTCTGTCAATTCGCTCTCCCGAAACTGCAAGAACTCTACAAAACGCTCTAGATCTTCAACTCTCTCGCTAAGTACAATGTTCTCAGCCTCTGCTTCTGCTTGCTTGGCGAGAAGTGAATCGAATCGTTCCTGTGTAAGCGGTTCCTCCTCCTTAATTGGCTCTGGAACAATATCAACCTCTTTCGAGTCCTCATGAAGAAGACTGGCTATAGCCTCTTTCATTGACATGCCCTTGATGACTAATGCTTTCAATTGATTTCTATCGACAACAAGCTGTTCATCACGTATCTTTCGTTCTATCTGCTGTAGCTTTGGTTGGATACTCCGAAAAGCATACACCGCGGCTGTGAGGGCATCTCGCTCATGAGCATTTCGTATCTTGAAACCGTCAGAAAACTCCCTTGCCAGTTCCTGTTTATCTGAAACTGGAATTTCTCGTTTTGGGACAAATAGCTCAGCATTCACGGTGCTTGCTATCTTCTTCACGAAGTGGGGTACAGGAGTGACGTCTGTTGCAACCATCACAGGAATTCCTTGTTCATACACCTGCCTAATGATGTCAGCTCTTGTCAGCGACTTCCCACTCGCAAGTCGGTGTATCTTTCCATTCACTGTCAGCATGCATATTGCTGCTGTGGAGCCTGGATCAATTCCCAAGATGAAGTATCTTGGTCGTAAAGCACTGGTGATGGGTTTTGGTTCAAGAGGAAGAAATTCAACTCTCTTTCTAACTGGGGATATGAGTATCTTGAAGTCACCGCCACGTTTTGGTTCAATCAATGTGCGTATATTTGGCAAGGTTGCGTATGCGATTATTCGGGCGCTTGCGTAGCCAAAATCGGAACTCCGAACATCAATGTCATAATCGATTTTTGCGGTCTTCAGCTGATCTTCAATATGTCTTGTCATTTGCTGAATCTGTGAGTGAACCTTGCGTCTGAAACGATTTGCACTCTGACCGCCGCGACCAGGCTTTCTACCACGGGTTACCTTAATCTCCGTCTGCTCTCCAAAGCATTCCAGACTATGTCCTATGCCCAGCATAGCCAACTGAGCTGCAAGATAGGCGGATTCAAGGGGCGTTGGTTTTCCACGAACACTTAGTCCATGCCTCTTCGCAAGTCGCTTCAAAGAAACTTGACGTGGTGGGACTCCGGTAACTTGAACTAATCGGGTTTCTGCTGGTATTTTGTCAACAAAACCGAAGAGGGATTTGCTATCAGGTACTATTTCGAAGATATTATCGGTGCATAGCCATTTGGGACGAATCTCTCGGACCAGCTTTAAGAGCGCTCCACGAGATATCTCAGGATACTCGTTCAACGAAACGCCTTCGTGCATGATTACGCAAGCAAACTTTGCACTCCTTTTAGACTTTGGACTTTGGCTGGGAAGGATGTCGAATCCCATTATGAATACGCTTTCATCGCCCATGGGCTCTGCACTCGATTGCGCGTCCGTTGTTTTGGCTATAAGGATTGACATCGGTATAGAAGCGCACTAATAAAAAGAGGATACACAAACAACAAGTATAATAAAGACTTGCTTAAGCAACAGGCTAACTCATGCGAGGTGTTACTACTGTCTGAAACACTGCAAATTGACAAGGACGACGCTATTCTACGCATTGGACGAGCGCTTTCATCTGGAACTAGGCTAAAGATACTCAAACTCCTTCTGCAGGGCGAGAAGGATGTGACACGAGTGGCACGACACCTCGGGGGAACGGAGGCGAATGCCAGTGCCCAAATCAAGATACTTTATGAATCGGGGCTGCTGGAGTGCCGATACGAACCCGGGCAACATGGCCTGAAGAAGATATCAAAGACGAAAGTCAAACATATCATAATTGATTTGGAATAGTGAGGGGCCTACAACCTCATCCAGAATTGCTGGGTGAGGTTCTTGCTTCTTTCATCCTGACGTTCTAGGCAGTGAGGTGTACCTTCCATCTCCGAATTCGTTCAAGAATGTTATCTCGTTCTTCTGGTCGAATTCCTTTTTTGCCTCTGGCTTGGAGGAATTTCAATACCACATCAATGTCACGTACGACCTTCTCATTGGCTGAATGTTCTTGAATAAGATACTCTTTAGCAGCTTCAAGATATTCTGCTATGACCTGGGCAGGTGCCTCTCCAGTCTGTAATTCTTGTGTGATGGGATCAAGAACAATTGAAACATTCTCATTTGTCAGGGGAATGTCAGCTAATTCGTCTGGCGGTATGCTTGTAGCTGATGATGATTCGTTTGTTTCTTCTTTTTTGGTTGCAGCCGGAGCCTTAGGGGTTGCTGGAGCTGGGGAGATAGAGGGGCCAGATTCAAAATCTGCACCTGCTAAATCCAATTGACGTCTGAGTTCGTGGAGCTGGTCAAATAGCTCTACAAGTCCAGATTGCATAGTGTCGATGATTTTCTTAATTTCTTCGAGATTCTTATCAGACAAACGCAGGGCCCCCGCATGTCCAGTAGGTGCTTTGAGGAGAGCTAATGTTTTTTCTTTTTGACTGTTGTGGGAATGGCCTTCTAATTGGAGAATACCATAGGTCATTCTATTTGTCAGCCTTTTTCAGCGCCTCAGATAGACCTTGGGTGAGCCCAGATGGCTCAAAGCGCCTCCTCCGAATCTTAACAAAAGTGGGAACCGAAACTGTTTCCCCTACAAAAAGAGCCTCCCCTACTTCGAGTGTAGTTATGGTGTCCAATGACGCTCGGTCGATGCCTTCACTACTGCGCCCAATATGTTCGAGGTCATATGGATTCGTTGCTCTGAGAATTGCTTGATTGCTGCACTGACTCAACACAGTCGTCGAGAGTTTCACGGGTCTTTGTGAAACCAAACAGAGTAATGCGAAGAACTTGCGTCCTTCCCGTGCTATAGTTTCGATTCGACTCTTAGGAAGAGCAAGCTCATGCCGGCTCTCCGGACAAAACTGGTGGGCTTCTTCCAAGACCAAAAGAAATGGAGGAATTGAACCTCGGCGCCTCAGAAACATGAGCTCGCTCACTAAATGTGACACGACAATTTGCTTCTTCTTTAAACTGATGAAGTCACTCAAGTCAATGAGGGTTAGCTTCCCAGGTTTAATGATGCTCTTGAGATTCGGAATACCTTCCTTGCCGAATAATCCGGTTTCTTCTAGATTAACAAGCCATCCTACAAGAGCCTCTCTTGTGTTCTTACTGATGGTTTCATCAGTCCTGACATAGTCAATGATATCACCAAGTGTATAGCCATTCTTTGAGTCCTTTCGCATTATAGAAACTACACGCCTTAGATCACGAACTTGAATGGCACTCATGTCAGCAACAAGAGACCCTATAGCTTCAGCAGCCAGGGATTGTACTGGAATCTGGATGTGTGACCCTCGAATATGCTCTATATCGATTTCGAGGTCTGGCTCACCCAATATGTCACTTGTGAGGTCCTGTAGGTAGGTGTATTCTCCATGCACGTCGACAACAATCACAGCCAGTCTACCTTGATTCTTTGTGCGTGTTAACAGCTCTTCAAGAAGAATGGAAACAAAGTAGGACTTCCCCGCACCACTCATGGCTAATATGGCAAGATGTTTTGAAAGGAGCCGGTTGATAGATGGTTTGAACTCCAGAGTATGATGAGCCAGAGTACCTAAGTTGAGCCCACCCGTGCTATCAAGATTCAGAAAAGCAGCCAGCACTTCGATGTCTGCCTTGCCTACTCGTGCTCCTGGAGATACGGCGAAGTATGGACGGACTGACCTGTTTTCTGACCACAGACCAAGGACTTGGGCTCTAGCAATGGTATATTGCCAGCGGTCAGTAGGAAAGATTGAGCGGAGCGGCTCTCCTCTAGATTGGTATTCTCTTACGGCCTCGGCATGCTGGTAATATCGGTTGACTCTCACCAAGTCCTGTACTCTAGCAATGACTGTCTGATCGTCATTTGCTACTGAAACGAACTCGCCCCGTCTTACTACCAGCTCATGAGCTTCCCCTTCAACAACGAAGGAAAACTCCATGACGTTAGGTGATTCTTGTTCACAGATGACGGTGCCAATTGGTGTGAATGATGATATTTCAGACAAATATTAACCTCCAAATGGGTTTCTCGAACGTCTTCTTTCAAGTGTCGCATAGGTAAGACCGGAAAGGGCCATCAATCGATCGACAATGAGTTGTGTTTCGTTGTTACTGATTCGTGCTCGTGCATCTGCTTCCAGCACGGGAGTAGGAATCCCATATTCAGGATGCTGCCAAGAGAGAGGAAGAATAGCTGAGAGAGCCTTATCTATCTGTGCAGTCCCATTGCTTTCATCAACAAGAATCTCTATTCTGATAGGGAGGTCATCACGTGCAGTCTTCAAGTATGCAACCCAAATCGAAGATGCCCATTTCGAAAGATCATCTGAGAGAGAATTTGTGTTTTGTATCAACTCAGCCGAATACTTGAAGGCGAACGTCCGTTCACCCTCCTCGAGAAATGTGTCAAGAAGATCACAGTCTCTGGAGAATTTGAGAAGCCAACGGTAGTCCACTCCTTGCATCATTTCAAAAATGCCTGGATTACGCAGAACATGTGGAAGAATGTCACTAAGGATATTGACTATTCGAGTTGACCGACTATCTTTTACTATCCCTGCTAGGGTTGTCCTCTTTTCTCTGGCCTTATGATAGAGCTGCCTATACAGAGCCACTACTTCCTGAAACTTCTCGTAAACAGCTGACCCAATGCTTGGTCGGTCTCGTGGATGATAGAACAGGGACCCATCTACTAGAATCAGGTCAACATAGAATTCATCGAGGATAGATAGGGTGACTCTTAATTCTGCGGCAATGCGTTCAAGGGACCCAAGTTGGTCAAGTTCGGGGCTCGATAATGTAAGCATGACTGGTCTGATACTGGGCTCAGGAAAAGCACTTGGAAAGAAATCCACCTTTGGACCTTCTTCTGGACCGAATTGAAAGACCACCGCTATGCCACGAGTGAGTATCAAATCTATCGATCTGAACCGCCTTCTAATAAGACCGCCATCAACTCCTGCAATTCTCAGCCCAGACAAATCTGTAGGCTCAATCATCCTAGAGAATTGTGTTTCCACAGCGTCTGCTGCAAGTGCAGGATATCGGCCCAAATCCAGCTCCCCCTTGATTCGTGATAGAACTGACCCAAACCGCTTTCTAGTGTCTTCAACACGTTCTATCTCCTCGACTAATATGGCAAGCATTGAGTCAAGGTTATGGTCCACTACGCTTTCCCTCTCTGTTTCTTGTATTCCAGAGCTGCTCTAATAAGGCCCAAGTAGAGAGGGTGTGGAGAGTCAGGACGAGACTTGAACTCTGGATGGAATTGAACACCTATCCAGAAAGGATGATCGACAAGTTCCACAGCATTGATTATCTCACCACTAGTATCATACGCAGAAACGATCAATCCTTGTTCCTTCATTCTATTGACATACCTGTCGATGAGATGGAATCTGTGTCTGAACCTCTCTTTAGCGGTTGTCTTTCCATAAATACTGTGGAGCTTTGTTCCCTCTAGAATCGAAACCTCATGGCCGCCCAGACGCATTGTCCCGCCTTTGTCATCTACGTTCTTTTGCTCGTCCATTAGGTCTATGACAGGATAGAGACTATCCGCATCTACTTCTGTGGTATGTGCACCCTTCCAGTCCATCATTTTCCTCGCAAAAGCTACGGTTCCAAGCTGAGCGCCATAGCAGATTCCTAGCAGTGGAATCTCAAGATCAAAGGACAGTGTAGCAGCACAGATCATGCCTTCGACACCGCGTTCACCGAATCCGGGTGTCAAGAGCACTCCATCTACGTCCTTCAAGTCCTCACGAAGGCTTGCCTCATCGCAACGCTCTTCAGTTTCAATCCATTTGATTGTCACTCGAGCGCCGCATGCTGCAGCAGCATGGTAAATCGCCTCATTGATACTCTTGTAGGAATCACTGAGTGTAGTATATTTCCCGGGCATTGCAATGGTTAGACTGTCAGAAGGCGATTCAAACCTCTTGACCATTTCACGCCATTGTTCGATGTCAGGGGGACGATCTTCTAGACCTAAATGATTGGTTAGAATGCTTCCGAGACCTTGATCCTCAAATGACAATGGCAGCCTATAGATGACCGGGATATCGGGATTGGAGATGACCCTGTTTTCAGGAACGTTGCAGAAGAGAGCAATCTTGCTTTCTGCCGAAGGAGGCAACTCTCTTTCAGCTCGGCAAATTATGACGTCGGGCTGAAGACCAAGACCTTGAAGAGTCCTGACACTATGTTGGGTTGGTTTGGTCTTGAACTCTCCAACAGAGCCCATGTAGGGAACAAGAGTCACATGTACAAGACCGACTCTTTCATGACCGACTTCACTGATCAACTGGCGAACTGCCTCAAGAAATGGCATCGCTTCGATATCCCCTGCGGTGCCTCCTATTTCCACCAGCAGCACATCTGGTTTTTGCTCTTCTACGACCTTCCAGATTCGATGTTTTATCCTGTCTGTGACATGAGGGATTATCTGAACGGTTCGGCCTAGGAAGCTCCCTTTTCGTTCTCCTAGAATTACTGAAACATAGATTTGACCTGATGTGATGTTTTGAGAAGGATGCACTTCCAGTCCAGTAAAGCGTTCGTATGTGCCAAAATCCAAATCAATCTCAGAAATTATGAACTCAAAACCTTCCGCAGGACAAAAGGCCCATGGCTGATCTGTTACAAACACCTCGCCATGCTCAACAGGGTTCAATGTTCCGGGATCAATGTTCAGATAGGGGTCTATTTTCATTATTCCGATTGTGTATCCCCGAAATTGGAAGAGCTTTGCAATTGATGCTGTTGTGACCCCTTTTCCAATCCCGGAGAGCACGCCCCCTGTAACAAAAACAAAGCGGGTCTGATCTTGATTTGTGTTCAAGAATGATTCCTCGTGTTCTTGAATCCGTCATACTCTTCGGCCCAAGACTATGCGTCGCAGCTGCATGAGGTCGTATAAATCGTTCGCTACAGATGTTGATTTTGCGCCCTTCTGATTCATACTAAATTGGTTTTGTGAGAACACTTGCGCGCATAGCATCTCGAAAGAGATGTTGAAAAGCCTCAAGGATGTTGAAGCCATCTTTGGCTATGCTTTTAAACACAGGGACTGAGCGTGGAAGTCTTAGGTGTTCCCGTATTTCGTCTTCTTGAACCGCTCCGGGAAGGTCTTGTTTGTTGAGGCAGACAACTATTGGCAGCGGTCGCTCCTCCTCCGCCACCAATGCCACCAGCTCGTTCCAACTTGCCTGATTCTCATGCAATAGGTGTTCCTGAGAATCAACCATGAAAATGACTCCATCTGCACCTACAAGGACCACTTCTCTAGTTGACCTATAGAAGTCTTGACCAGTTGCTGACCATATATGAGCGTTGATCTTCCAGCTGTTTCCCAATGCAAATGGAATTGTGCCAAAATCGCAGAACATGGTCCTGCCAACGGTGTTCTCAATGGATGTCAGTTTGTCCGCATAATCAAGGCTCGAGAAAAGCCATCGTATGGCAGTGGTTTTACCACTCATTGCAGGACCAAAGAACACTATCTTGAGACCGACCGTACGAGTACCATAGTCTATAATCATCCCTTCACTCCCTGATTACGTTCCCCACATACTGTCAACCCATGCACCGAGGCCCGATAAGGCACCAGACTTCACGCAGTCAGAAAAGTCTTCATGCCACTCTGCACGGATGAATCGAATAAGATCAGACAGATCACCGCCTTCCCATCCAATTGCCTCGTACAGATTCCTCTCAGTCAGTGCAGTGGATGCACCAAGTTCTCTGGCCAGGCGGATTCTGGATAGCAGGGTAACTGCTCTTCTGGCTGCATGCACGTAGTTGCTTATTTCTTCATCAAACACATCATGTGTTAGTTTCTCAGATTCATCATCAAGCTTCAAAACGGCATTTATGATGCCACTTGACACATTGACTCCACGAAGTGATTTTCTCAGAAGACGCCTGATTCTTTCAAGAGATTGACGTTTTCGGGTCAGAATCTTAGTTACTATCTTCTTCTCCACTTCCAAATTGCTACTACATGGCTCTATGAGTGAGAAGTTCATCGATGAAGGAGAATTCACTCTCAAGATTCCACAATTGCTGGAATGCTGTAGTACTCGATGAATCACTGTCTGCATCATCTCTTCATCCACATGCATTCCTAATACACTAGCTCCTATGGGGATTGCAAGAAGCCACCCAGGAAATCTGGTTATTCGTTCTAGGGCCAGTCTTAGGTTTGAGGAAAGCCCACAGATAATGGTCCTACTAACTTCATAGTTGTGCTTTTCTTCCTCCCATACTGCAAGAAGCTCGCTTTCTGAGGTGAAATCACGCCAGAACACAAGCTTGTGATGGTGAGGGCACAGCATGGTAAGGCTTTCAGTGATATCATCCACCAATTCGACATCTTGACCAGTTACCAAGATAGGAAGGCGATTCATCACGGAATTTAGCAGAAGCGGAAAATCGTCCCCCATTAGTTCAATCATTCGCATTATAGAATAAGTCATGGCTCTCGCCTCGCTAAAACTACTCCATTGTCATTGCCGCCAGCTAGAAGCAGCTCCCTTAGATCATCTGGAACTGAAGGACGCATTACTTCGGCAGTACTGAGAACGCGCTTGATTTCCTCAATGTAGTGCTTCAGTAGGAGCCGCATGAGGCCAAGTTTCTGACCACCACGATTTACCCAGAGACTGAACACCCCGTTTGGCACTGCATAGATGAAGTGTCTCGTAGATCCCGCCTCGCAGAGAACAGTCTGAAGAGAGCTGTTTCGGAGCGTTCGTACCACGCGTTCTGATGCATCATGTAACGCAAATGACATTGCAGCAAGTCTATCATTAGTAAATCCCTCCAGAGAAACACGAACACCCCCACTTAGAGAGAGAAAGACCGAGTTGATATCAGGAATGCTATCATGAACTTGCCGTAAAAGTGCTCTTAGCGTAAGAGCTTGAGACCGATCAAGTGAGATGATTGACCGTGATGTGGAATAGGAGGTGTCTTGTCCTTCAGCCACAGCGAATCCACTAAGAACGCGATGGGTTTCGTCAGTACTGTAGGAGCGCAGTGGTGGGAGCCTTCCATCCACATGCTGTCGCAGCAAGAATGAAACGCGAGACAAACTGTCCTTCATCTCTATGAATAGCGCTGCAAGATTCACTCTGGGTGCTGTTGTAACCGTCAAAAAGTAGTCAGGATCATTGGGAAGTGAAGCAAGAAATACTTTGGACGTTTCGGACTCCATGAGAAGATACTTGAATTCGCCATGGATAAGACGCGCAACACCATAGATTGCACATGTTGATGATGCGACCGCGAATACCTCTTCCTTGCTGAACCAAACCCCAGCACTGGCAACGGGGAGCCCATCCTTCTGAATTAGGACTACATTTTCAACGCCGGCAATCATCTTTATGGTTTGCAGCGTTTCGGTTAGCTCGTCAGTCAATCGCTCAGCTCCGGACCTAGAAGAAGGTCCAATGTAGAATCTCGGAGGTTACTATATAACCACCACACAGACTATGTTCTTCGTGGTATGAGTTTGAGCCAACCCTAACCAATAATCACATGTGAATTAAGGCGGCGTCCGGGACTTCTTGAAAGACCTCACGGGCTGCTTTCCCAACCTTTCTGCGATTGCGGTCAAATGTATACACACGGATAACATCGAGATACACCTTCATCATCTCTGCAATGTTTGAGTATTCTGAGAGATTATGAGACACCTTTTTGCCATCAATCATCTCAAAGATTCGTATCTCCATGGGATTGAGCTGATGTGGATTATAGGGAACTGATGGGAGAGTAGGTACGTCTACGATCACTTCATCGGCTGGTACACCTGCTAATGCTGCAATCTCATCCTGAATGCTCTCTCTAACTCTACGCTTCGTTAGAATTTTGGAAACAAAGCGATCTTCGGTATGCAGTACCTTCTCGAAGACTGACTTATACAGAATGCGTGAATCTAACATGTTTACCATTGTGACCGCCTCTCTAGCATCGTCAGATTCGGTGGGGTCAATCTTTCTGATTCTTGATATCAATGACATATCATCTAGTTTCAGAAACTCCTCAGGAGTTGAAAAGCTTGTCAATCCCAAAACACTGTCTGCAGCATTCATGAGCTTGACCAACATTACCTCAACGCTGCGAACTGTTTTGTGATAATAGACATTGAGAAACATCTCATACCGTGCAACAAGGAATGCTTCCAGGGCGCCTCTGGCTGCAATGTCAAACTCAAGTATCAAATCATCAGAGACTTCCAGACTGTTGATGAGTCGATGGATGTCAACAAGACCATAATTGACCCCGCAATAGAATGAGTCTCGAATCAGGTAGTCCATCTTATCAGCATCGACCTGACCTGCAACGATGGAACTAACAATTGAGTCAGTCTTGGTTTCACGTCTTCCGCGAACTAGGTTGGCTATTCGGTTCTTAGATATTCCACCATCCTCAAGCAGATCTCCAACCTCACTTTCACGGATGATCCACTCGGTCACGTCTTCGTGGTTCCAACCCCTTCGTTCAAGAAGCGACTCTTCAAACACATGACTGAATGGACCATGACCCATGTCATGTAAGAGGCCCGAGATACGTACCTCTTGAAGGGTCTTATCACCAAGATTCATTGGTCCGAGGAGCCTTTTTCCTGTCAGACCTGCCAGATACATTGCACCAATGCAGTGTCCGAAACGTGTGTGTTCAGCTGCGGGGTATACGAAATGGCCACCAGAGAGTTGCTTTATCCGTCTCAGTCGTTGATAGGGCTTTGAGTTTATAACTTTGGACTCAAGTTCTGTAAGTCCGATGAAACCATGGATAGGATCGTTCAGCTCCATAATGAAATCCATAAGGGTCCCTCAATGGTCTACATCTGTGGGTTGAATGACCTCAACTCTCGAACCAATTCGTCGGCAGCTAGGTCTGACACGCAAAGAGGTAGATGAATACTGTCTGCAATTTTGACAGCAAGTGGGTCAAGCTCCTTAACTCCTTGTAATATCACAGCGGCTGGCTTCACCGCAGCAGAAGTGCCGATTTGACTCGCCTTTATTGCAACCATGGGAGAACGTCCAGTAGTAACGTTCGTGAGAATTGCCGCTCTTTGAGTGGTTCCTCCATAGAGTCGAAGAAGCTGCTGTGGTGTCAAACTGACAATGGCCTTTACACTGTCTAGTGCTGTGTAGCCATAGATGTCACGATCTAGCAGGTTACTATGTGTGAGAATTTTGCATTCAAGACGGTCGACTAGCAGACGCGCTGGCACAGGTAACCCAAATTCCCTACTATCAAGTATCGCATCAGATGCTATTTCTGGAGCTATGAGTTTCTCAAGCGCCATTGCAACTCTTCCACCATTAACAGCGTCCATCTCGATTAAGCCTTCAACAAATCGCCTTATGGTTTCAACCCGAGGTGATTTTCTTCTTCCGCTTTCATAATCGCTAATTACAGACGGTGATACGCCAAGATGTTTTGCCAAGTGTTTCTGAGAGATTTGAAAACGCTCGCGCCAGCGTTTCATCACAGCTCCAGGATCGTTCTCAGCGAGGCATATCTCTCCCGCCATGGCTTCAGCCAGCCTATGCAATGCCTCACTTCCTTCCATACTATGATTCCAAAGTTGCTTTTCTGATAAAGATTTGCGAAGTGATTGTTAGCCACTTAACCTATGCGACACCGAAGGACTCAAAGAGAGCTCATTGCTCAAAGCAGTTTGGTTGAAGTCATGTTCTTCACATTCTTAGTTGGTACTGCAGGATCAGGAAAATCGCTTCTTACATCATCTCTTGAGAAATGGCTGGTGGAGGCGGAGGCAAGCGTCACTGTTGTGAATCTTGATCCTGGAGTAGATGACCCACCTTACACAAGTGATGTCGATATCCGTGAATATGTGAACTACGGCGAAGTGATGCAGCAGTTTGGCTTGGGTCCAAATGGTGCTCTTGTTGCTTCCCTAGACATGGCTATAGGTCATGTGGGTGATATGCGAGAAGAGATATTCGAGCTTGAACGCGATTATGTCTTAGTTGACTGTCCTGGACAAATGGAGCTTTTTGCTTATCGAAACTCTGGACCTCTGATGGTATCAAGCCTTATGGGTCAAGATCCAGCTGTTTCACTCTATCTGCTTGATTCGAATATTGCTCGAACGCCAGTTGGATATCTTTCTTCAATGCTTCTTGGCATCTCCATAAGCATCCGTTTTGGCCTCCCTCAAATCGGGGTTCTAAGCAAACCTGATATCCTTATGGAGGAGCAAATAGATGAAATACTATCATGGTCATCTGACACCTACCTGCTGGAAGAGGCTCTCGAAGACAGTTCCACTGGTCTTGTTCGAGAATACTCTAGTGCAATTCTTCGTATGCTTGATGACATCGGCGGGGGCAGTCCTGTCGTGCCTGTCTCTGCAAAGCTCATGGATGGAGTTGAAATCCTATATGGAGAACTCCAACGTGCATTCTTGGGCGGGGACAATCTAGTAGTCTGATCAGGGGTTCAAATTGCAGACCTTCTTTGTGATTATATCGGGCGAGGATTCCAACCTCGCCAAGGCTGAGATTGATTCGTTGATTGAGTTAGCAAGAGTTGATGCCAAGGTTACGTGGCTTGGGCTGCTAGCTCAGATTGAGTCAACCTATGACCTCACTGATTTTCTGCTGGAAAGGGCTGCCATGGTAAAAGAAGCGGGAGCCATAATTGGTCAAGGGCCACTGTCAGATACATCACTAGAATGGCTTTCAGATGATGTTCTAGTGGCATGTGTGAAACCAACAGAAACATTCTCAATTAGGACTAAGTCTTTTGTAGAAGAAAGACATGTAGAACACAGGAATAGACTGAGTGAGTCATTGGGTGCACGTATCAGCAATCTGACAAATGCAGGAGTAGCATTGGACAACCCGGACGTCAGAATACTCGTTATGATGGTTCCCGATGGAACGCTGGTTTGCGTTTCCAAAGAGTCGAAGCTAAGGCAGGAACTAAGACTCAGAGAGCCAGGAAAGAAGCCCTTCTTCCACCCATCAATGATGAATTCCCAGTTGGCAAGAGTGATCTGCAATCTTGCTGGTGTTAGACCCGAAGTGACTGTAATCGATCCATTTTGCGGAGGCGGGGGCATCTTATGCGAAGCAGCCATCCTAGGAGCAAGGGTATTGGGATGGGACCTTAACTGGCGTCTAATAATGGGTGCGATGAAGAATCTTGCAGATTTAATGGACAAAGAATCATCTGTTATCCAAGCTGATTCGCGTTGGCCGCCTTTACAGGTAAAGAAGGTAGATTGTATAGCTACAGACCCCCCATATGGTCGGACCAGTTCCACTAGAGGTGCAAAGGCGAGAAGACTCGCCCTAACCTTCTTAGAGCAAGTACCTGAGATTCTAAAAGACGGGGGGCGTCTATGCATCTGTGGAAGCCAAGAACTGGGAATCAAGGAAATGATGCAAGACTTGGGATTTGCTGTCAAATATCATGTTCTTGTACCTGTGCATAGTGGTCTCACACGCGAAGTCACAGCAGCACAGTTCTAATTGGTAACAATCCTTCCATCCTCAGTAGGAGGCACAAACCATGCAAGGAACTTATCAAAGGCAGCCTCATCCTCAAACATAATCTCTAGTTCTATGCATCCTAAGGGAGGCTCTTCTTCGGTTTCATCGACAAGCCTCAGCTTCCCGTAATATGCAGCCTGCTTATCAAAGAAGATAGATGTCTTGGTCCCATCCCAGTTCGACAAGACTCTCTTCCGTACTGCATCAATAATCCGGAGAGCATGAATGTGCTGTTGCATAAGGTCAAGCGAGCTTCTCCTATTTGATTTCAACATCATGTAGCCATACTCTGTTTCTTTGCAGGAGCTATCCGAAACAAAGAGATTGGTAAGTGCAGAACAGACTCGGGCCTTATCCTCTGTAGGATTAACAGGGCATCTTACAATAGCATCCATCTAAGTAAGCCTCTGAACAAGAGTGTTAGATTCATTCCGTAGCTCTTCTAAGGTTCCTTCATTCACTATTACAATGTCACTAAGTGCGATTACTGCTCCTAGACCAACGGATACTTCACGGAGGTCACGTTCTCTGAACGTTGCCCAGTCCTGAGGGTCATCCTTTCTGCCACGCTTCTGCAGACGTGAAAAACGCGTTTTTGGGGACGCATGTACACAGACTATGCATACTTCTTTCGCATAGTCATCGAACACATCAACTTCGGCAAGACTTCTGCATCCCTCTATCACTACTACTTTGGAGTCTGAGTTGCTTAGAGTTTCCAAACAGTGTTTAGCCACAGCACCTGGACCATCTCGCTCGCGAAGCTCCAACATGACTAGCTTGTTGTTTTTGGGAGTTACATCAATTCCACGACGTTCCACTTCTTTGCGAATGACATCGCCCATGACAATGACCGGAAAACCAGCATGATGAAACGCATCTGCAACTTCGCTCTTACCGGATCCGGGCATCCCAGTTAGTATTACGAGCTTCATGGTCAGGGTCCCTTGAAAGCGAAGTGGTACTCCACTTTACCCTTGCGGTCGTCAGTCTAATATGACACTATGTTTCCTGAAATGATAGAGCGAGGTGAGTCAATGTGTCATCAGTAAGTCGGGTGTTTCTCAGTATTGACATCGATGATGAGGCGCTTCTCTCAAGAATTGCTCACATTCAATCATTACTAGACAGACAGTCAGCAAAAATGAAACTGGTGGAAAGAGAGAATATCCACTTCACATTGAGATTCCTTGGCGATACACCAAATACGGATATTGAGAGAATTAGGGATGAGCTTTCAGATATCAGGTATGAATCCTTTGTAATCCGGATTGATGGCGTGGGCGCATTCCCAAGCACCAGCCGCCCCAGAGTCATATGGGTAGGGGTATCTGACAATGCAGGAAGAGTAAAAGACCTGAAACTGGAAGTTGATGACCGGCTTGGTAATTTAGGTTATTCACGTGACAGGAAGTTCCATGCTCATGCAACAATTGCACGGGTCAGGGCTGTACGTGATCGTAGCCAAATAAGGGAAAACATCGAAAATCTGACAAATGAGTCAGTAGGAACTATGATTGTCGATTGTTTCAGGATGACGAAAAGCACTCTGACCTCCTCAGGACCAATCTATGAAACTCTATGGGAAATACGGGCTTCATGAAAATGGTGGGCCGGGGGCGACTTGAACGCCCGATCTCTTGCATTCTGTGACTTGAGGCCCTAGGTCCTTAGTCG
>JBHLRP010000050.1:0-24379 GCA_048882485.1 Candidatus Thorarchaeota archaeon | reverse complement strand
CACCATTCCCTTCCTTCTATTGATTGTAGACCAGAAAATAGATGGCGCCGGGGATGGGACATTCGAGCCCGAACAGATAGTTAGAGCTTCTCGAACCCATGAGTCCGAAGACAGCGGTTTTCTCGTGAGCGGATCAGTTCGAGACCGCCTCCGTAGCCGCTTGGATACCCCGGCATCAATAAAACATCAGTTATGCTCCGAAGTTCCGATTTAACTGTAACTCTTAGGCTCATTTACTAGCCTCTTCTACAGCGCGTTTCATGATGTCCATCGATAGTTTCGCAAGTTTGTCCAGAGTCGATTGGGTCTTAGCACCAATATAGACACGAGCCTTAGGCTCGGTGCCAGAAACTCTTACGAGTAGGTATGACCCATCCTTACGTTCTATTCTGATTCCATCCTCCTCAAGGATTTGCTCAATATCACTAATCTCTGGAACAAGCATCTCCTTGACCATTGAAATGAACTGTGGCTTGATTTTGTCTGGGCAGGCGATATTGTCACGCAAGATGGGATATTCGGGTATTGATCTCATCAGTTTGATGCAGCTACTGTTTCCCATTTCATCCATCATCTGGACGAACCTAGCTGCACCGGTCACACCATCCATCCAGCAGCCAAGTTCTGCGAATATTGGCTTCCACGGTTCAGAGGCGAAGGCAACACTGCCATCTTTTCTAACCTCTAGAATCTCCTGTAATGAGCCCAGAGGAGCCCTCACGACTTCGCCTCCCTCTGCACGAACAACCTCATCAATGACACTTGATGTGTCGATTGATACCACAACAGTGCCTCCACCCTTTCGCCGAACCTCATCTCGAGCAAACAACGCTATGACCCTGTTCTGGTCTATAAACTTACCATCCTCATCAATTACAGCAAGGCGGTCGCCATCCCCATCATGGCACAAGGCCACTGAGAAATCAGAGTCTGCAATCATCTTCATTGTGTCTTTCAGATTCCTCGGAGAAGGTTCCGCTGGCCTTCCTGGAAAATGGCCATCCTGGTGAGCATTTACGGTCGTGACTGAGCATCCCAGTTCTCTGAGGAGATGGGGCGTATAGTCCGTGGCTGCTCCATTCGCAGCATCGACCAATACCTTCGTGCCTTTGCTTATTCCTCCTCTACTTAGCACAAAATCCTTGACGCGACTAAGATATTGTTCCCTGATATTCAGATGATGAAGTTGGCCTATGGTCTGCCAATCGGCCAAGATGAATTTACTGTCAGTTACACGCGCCTCTAGGAACTCCTCCTCTGACCGAATGAATTCGCGGCCTGACAGGAAGAACTTGAACCCATTGTCTTCCGGTGGATTATGACTTGCTGTGATTATTACAGATGCAGATATGCCTTCTACTGAGCTGTGATAAGCAACTGTCGGCATAGGAGCTATGCCAAGATCAATCACATCCACGCCAGTTGATAATACGCCTGAAAGGAACGCTCCTTTCAACATCTCTCTAGATGTTCTTGCATCTATGCCTACGCCAACCGTTCCTTGCCCTTTCAGGAGAGTTCCCAAAGCGCGTCCAAGCCCAAGAGCAAGATCTACGGTCACTTTCGAATCTATGCTTCCACGAATTCCACTAGTTCCAAAGAGCTTCTGACCCATTGAACATCCCTCTCAGTTCTGTGGTAATGCCAAATCCACAATATCTTTCGCTGCTTCTCCAATTCTCAATAGACAGTCTATTACGAATAGTTCGTTATGTGGTTCACGATTTGATTTTGAGATAAGATGCTGTCGAATCTTTGCTATGTCTTCAATAAGCTCCTTCTCCCCTTTGATGACAGAGGTCACCTTTCTCGAGTCGAATTTGAAGAGATTCTCCACAGACTTGGTCAGCATCTCTCTTACACTGTTAGCGATTTGTTCCATTTTCTTCACCAGACTCTTCTCAACAGCATTTTCCGTTGTTCTGGCGATGTCGACAGAAAGATCTGCAATGCGCTCTATATACTGAGCAGCCAACCTCAGATCCAACGCCTCAACAGGAGCGATATTCATTAATTCAGAAATTCGCGGATACTGCACAGCGGATCTGAGTTCCCGTACTATTAGGAAGAAGATGCGGTCCACCTCCTCATCTCTTTGAATAACGTCTTCTGCAGATTCTCGTGCACCATCGAAGTAGGCCTTCAACGCGTCATTTAACATTCTAGATGCAATCAGGTTCATTCTTCTCATTGCTTTTCGTACCGGCAGGGTCGAGGGATCGACCAGACATCTCACTATAATCTCATGCCTGTCATCATCTTCTATCTCATCAGTAATCTCCAAAGCTACGAACCTGCCAATCATCTTTTTCAGTTCTATTCTTTGAGTGTTGGTTATTGGATTACTACTTACTACACGAATCTCGTCAAATCCCAATAGATACTTGCTCGTTATTTCCCATCTTAGATTGGCATCAATTTGTATAACGGCTGATCTTGTATCTCCAGGCTTTTGAGGGCGTGGGTCTATTATGAGGCAACCATCTTCTCTTTCAGCAACTACAACGCTGTCACCCTTGCTGAGATCCCATCTCTTTCTGACCCAATCCTTTGGGAGGATTATGGAGAATGAACTACCTTTCTCTCCACCTGTCTGCTGGAGTTTCCTGTAATTGACCATTCGCTCCGTTCCACCTACGGTTGGTTGGCGCCAAATCATCGTTGAATTGCAGGCTTATTACACTTCCCGCATGTTTCATTTTCAAGGACCTGCATGGAGTACGATTCTAGACCCGTTTCAGTGCGAGGTCACTCTTGGGCAGACGTAACTATGAAAATGCAAGTCCGTCTGCTACTTCATCATTGTTGCCTATGCTCGTTAACTAAATTTCCATCAGCATCATACTCGATTTTCCAGTACTCCTCATCAGGATACTACTCGTCCCAGCCATCGAAATCAACAGGAGATTCCTCATCGTCGTCCTTAGTATGTTCAATTTCTCCTACTCCAATTTCATCCAGTAGTCTGTTTCTCTGCTTGTCAAATTGGTCCTGATTGATGATGGTATAACCCCCAAGCCACCCATCAGGACCATACAACTCATCGATAGCAGTTTCCAGCTTTTCCCTATCTGTAGACGAATTTATTTGGAACTCGTGCTTGTCGATGACAAGGTCTGGCTTCTTCTTGAGGACTACCTCTAGTCTGATCCCGAACTCTGTCCGCTCCACTCTAAGGATACATGGAGGACACGCCTTTCTGTATCCGTAGCTCTTCAACTGTTCACGGAGAGAAGTCTTGACCTGCTGCAGGTCCATGATCTTGCCCTCTTCCATTTGCTCAGTGAATGTGGTGAGAATAGCATCCATCTGTTCGTTCAGTGTCAGGGTGAAGTTCAATCGATGCTGTTGGATATATCTGGTGAGGTGAAGTCCGGTCAAGGTGGAGGTGGCCCTCCACAGGAGATAGGTGTTTCTCCACCCAAGTTCTACCCTCCATCTCTCCTCATCCCGTTTCAGATAAGTCCCTGGTTCAAGGGGCTTCAGAGGTACATCGTGACTTCTGAGGAGCATCCGGATATACCTGTCCTCATGGAACACCACACTCTCATCTCTCTCAGAAACCTCAGGGGACTCAAGAGCAAGCTCATACAGGCGTCCAGTGAACAGCCGTCCTGGAGCTAGCAATCCGTTCACAGCCTCTCCAGTCAATGGAAAACCCAGTTGCTTCCTCACCAACTTCGGACAGTCATGGGGAAGGACTATCCGCCAGCATGCCTCATGGTCCACCGCCTCGCCAAAGGCTATTGGACAGATGGACTGGTCATGCTCTATACCCACTCTTATCGTTTCAGATTCCTCGAAGAACTGATGAATCTGCTTGGGAAGCTGAACAGGTGTGACACGAGCCGCAGTGAAGATCACATATGGTTGCATGAAATCAAGTTCACCATACTCGATGTCTTCAAAGACGCTCCAGGTCACAAAGGAGCCAGAGTCGGTATACATCGGTTCGCTGTGAATCACAGGCCACCTCAGGAGAGAGATGAGGTCTGCAGTATATTCAATGATGATGCATTGGACCTCTGTGTTCTCTTCATTTTTTAGAGTGACATAACATGTACCGTCGACCATCTCCAGCTGTACAGTCACAGGAATGGTACTGGAAACTTCCAATAGGTGTCTGCGAAGGGAATCGACCATTCGCGAGTAGAACGCCTCCGATGGTCGAGTAGTGAGTGATGGTCTATATGCTGGTACTCTTGATATGGTCTGACGTATCGCTCGAAGCAGGCCTGTTGTTGAGCGGCCCTGTCCCTTAAGCTCAAGGATTCCTTCATAGACAAGGTCCTCATCATCCCTTGCACTCCACAGCTCCAGCCCTAGCTCGGTGTTTCTACCTATCATTATTGTCTGAGAGAAGCCAAGGATCTCATCTAAACTCGATTGAATCATCGACTCTTGCTTTCTCTCAGCCCACAGGAAACCATCCTTGTCAGGGAGTCTATCTGTGAAACATCCAACGAGTGTCCTCGATGGGTGAGAGGGGTCCTGAACAATCATCCACCAGGGCAGTGGGTCATCGCCTTTGCTCTCGAACTTGAATCCGAATAGCCAGTCACGTTCGAGTTCCTCTTCAGCGGCTAAAACTTCTTTTGTAACGCGAGGTTTTGGAACTTGCTGAAGAGGTTGGGTCTGTAGCTTGCGTGGAGAGCGATATAGGCGTTGGGAGTTGATTTTTCCTACGGTCATTGCTTGATAAGACAGGGCATCCATGTTCTCAGGGATTCTGAACCTCACAAGGTCAAGCATGCTAGGAGGTTTGCTAGGAGCCTCATCGAGTATAGTCCTTGTAAATGGCTGCGATCCCATCTCTCCACGGATTTCTGTTTCTAAGTGAGTGATATGGTCTTCAAGTGTTTCCAAAGAGTCATCTGTCAATGTCATTTTTGGCCAGAAGCGCACGAGCCAGGGGAGTAAGGTCAGAGAGAGAAGTTTCATGCGATGTCTGGTCGTTCTGTCAGGAACCACGTCCTCTACGTTCCTTTCTCGAAATACCTGTCCAGTTCCCTTGTTCCTGAATCGTTTCGACCACCCTCTCAAAAGTGGGACATGAGTCAGCTCAACAGATATGTCAGTGGGCGTGTGTCGAATTATAACTCTGATATCATCATACATCGGAGAGTCGCCTATGATGGGGAGTCCCCACTTCTCAGGCTGAACTGCACCTCTGGGGGCAATTGGTAGATTCCAGACTATCTCCATCACTACATCGCCAAGAGAGGATGTTTCATGGTAGGGAATCAGGGCTCTACTTGAGTAGTGAGTCGCCTTCTCGACAGACACGACTGGAGAATCAAACCACACCACTGTGGTCCTCTCATCATCTGGAAAGCTGCCAAGTAGATGGTCTATGAGAATAGAGAATCTATCTCTGTGAGATGATGGAGTGGCATCACGAAGGGTGTCTGCTCCAGTGACAATGATCACCTTTCTCTTGTTCTTCTTTGTCGTTAGTTTGAATGATGGTGCTTCTCCATCTCTATACAGGAAGGATAAGACATCATCCAGGTATCCTCTAACCGTAATGCTCTCAAAGAACTCTCGAATATGATCCGGTTGCACCTTAATCATTTCTTCTTCTGAATACCCTCGGGGCCGCAGACGTAGGCGTGCCTCTGCCAGTTGTGGTTCAATGAACTGACTTGCAAGGTCAATCCAGACAAACTCAGCTTTCTCCTTTGCCTGTTTCATTTCGTAGAGCATCTGGAGACCATGATAGTATCGTGAATTCCACGCTGCTGACTGACCAGCCGATGTTGGAGAGTGTCCTGCAAGATAGAGTATGAACTTCCTCCCACTCCTCTTTTGACTCTTGAATGGAGTGTATATTGGTCCCCACGGAGCTTGTACGATCCCTTTTCTCTTTCTTTTTGGCCCAGGCTGTTCATCAACAACCAAGGCGATACGATTACTGTTACTCTTTGATGGTGTGAAGACTGTGCGTCGGAGTCTGCGAACCCTGTTCCTCAAAGACTCATATCCATGGACAACTAGTCGTTCAATAATTCTTCGTATCTCAGATACATCAGAAGATGCCTCAATAACTAAAACTCCCTTCAATACATGTCCTAGTTCTTCCTGAGTTGTGTTTTCATATAATTCAGTCAGTGCTTGACAGTAGATGTCTAACTGTCTTTGGGCAATTGGAGTTGGTGTTGACATCAAAATGATATCCCAGAGATCGTCACTGAGAGGGTAGCTCCTCAATGGAAACTCAGAAACGATTCGTTGAAGAGGGCTTCCCTCCGGCCGGACCTCTGACTCCTTATAGTCTGCCTCAATATACCAGCTCTGCCCTAAATGCGTCTTTATCTCTAGAACAAAGACAGGCCTCCAGAAGACTCGTTTTCCATCATTACTCACGGCTCTCTCACAGAGGATGAGATCCACCTTTCCTGCTCCAATTGGTGTCTGCAAAGGAGTTTCTGATATGATGATATAGTCGGAGGAGTGTTCGTACCTATCACCTGAGAGGATGACATCATTCAGATGCCAGGGACTGGGGAAGAGTTCTGCAATTCTCCTATGCATGATTGACCCGGCAATCCTCGCCCGCTTCGCAGCCTCATTCCTGATGTATTCTACATCTTTCACTGTGAGGAATGTACTATCATCTTCTTCCTTCGACTCTTCCTTGCTATTCTCATCATCAACAACGCTCTGATCCTCTCCCAAGTTCCCTCTCAGCCTGTTCAGCTCAGCAACTGCAGGATGTTCACCGTAGAACTCTCGAGCCTCTGTTTCTTGTCTTTTGAAGAACCTCTTGTTTTCTTCCTCAGCTGCGCTCTTCCTGAGATGAGATTCCGCAGTCACAGTCTTCTCTTCATGCATGGTCGGTCGATACCCCGCTTCTAGAATCAACTCCTTGACTTGACGGAGTGCCCAGTTGACTCCCTTCTGAAAGTTAGACTTACCATACTTGAACTCTGAAAAGAGATATTCTAGATATGGACGGACTAGCAAGAAGAAGAGGCTACTATATCGGGTGGTTTCTCTCACAGGCACATCGTGAATGGCACAGAAGGTTGCGAGATATTCGTTGTGACTACGTACTGCATCCCCAAAGTCAAGAGATGGAAGGTCAGGATGAGCCAGAATCACTCTAGGACCAAAGGATGACCCTTCATAACCTGCACGTCTGTATTTCTTTCGTCCCTTTCCATCACGTCTGGTATATGTACCGAAGCTTACAGAATCAGGAAATGGGAACAAGGTCTCGGATTTCTCTCGGACTACTCTCCCACATGCATTGAATCTTTGATTGAGAGGATCAACGGTATCATCAGCATTCTTCTGTCTTCTGACCTCTGTGAAACCATACTTAGCAGCATTCTCATAGAACATCCTTCGTGTGTTATCTCTGATAGAAGCCTCTGCTTTTCCTATATGAGTGAAATCTGGAGTTCCTCGTTCCTTTGTGATCTGATAGACCTGTCGTCTTATTCGCCAGATTTCTCTTGAGCTCTCAAAATGTTTCCTTGTGACTTTGCTAGCAATGTTCCTCTGAAGCTCGATTGTTGCTGAGAGTCCTGCCTTCAATGCTCTAGATACTACTCGTTCCGGATGAACAGGCATAGGTATGACTGGGCGCCCTTTTCTTCGAGTCATCACACAGTCCTATCTACCAGTATCATATTTATCTTTGTATTTTACGGGAATAGATTCATTGAAACTCTTAACAAAATGCATTTATTTTATTTTTAAATCTGTTACAAAGTATTAAATATTCATCTATTTTTTAATTCCGGTTACCATCTTAGCCCATACGAAGTATGGGCTTATATATCCTCTATAAAGACAGAACTTCGGTGTAAAGTCGATGACTAAAACGTCGCGGCGTCGTCCCCGCATGCGCCTAGTATCTACTACAAAAAGGCCAGAGCAACAAACAATGGACGATTACTATCGTAGCCCGTCATCGACTTTCCTTATCCAAAAGTTCGCCTTGAATTCATATTCTAGAGTTGTAGCTCGAAAGGGATTAGGAAGAAAACCTACAACTCCTATTTTATCCTCTGAAACACTTCGCAAACTGAGTGGTCGTAAGTGTAGCAATTCCGCCCTCTCAGCTATCTCTCAGAGTTTCGCTAGCTACAGAAAAGTAGTAAACTTGATTTTGGAAGAAGTGTTCTCTGATATTGATTATTCTGATACGATAGGAAAGGAGTTGGAAAATTCTAGGGGGATGTTGTATCTAGTCCTAAGAAAAGAACAACGACTCAAATGGAAACCTGAGAACAAGTTTGGCCATCTAGTATACGAGCGAATGTATCGTAATGCCCTTGAAACTGCGGCCAGAATAATCTATGGTGATTTTACAAGACGAAGGCTTGTTAAGTCATTACTTGAAATTCTTGCATCTGACAATCACCAACTCTTTCGACTTGTGACCAACAGAAGGATCCCTTCAGGCCTCATTCGAAGAGTAAAGGACTCTATAAAGAAGAAATCCAATGGGTCATATCACTATGCTCTCTCCGCTTGTCGACAGGTTCGAAGCGTTCTAAGGGCCAAAGTCCGTAAAGCCTTCCCGTCAGTTGAAGGTGAGAAAAGACGAAGCACTCGTGAGCTACTAGAAGCAAATTCCCCTGAGAGATTACATACTCAGACACTATTGACTCACCAAGTCAATGAGTGGAACTGCAAGGGATTCCCATTCATCAATCCAATCTTCCACAAGAACACAGTGGACTTTGCAGCTTCTACAGAGAACACAACTGGACAGGGATACTGGTTCAAATTAGATACAGAAAAAGAAGATGAAATCATCCTCTACATTAAAACGCCTCCAGGAATACTAGGGCATGAGCTTGATACGGACTCTCCATACAAGAGCCAGACAATACGACTGCGATTTCTTAACTGGTTTCCAAGGAAAGCAAAACGAGCAAGAAGAAAAGCGCGAGAAGCAAGAGCAAAAGGTCATACTCAGCGAGCAACCCAGCTTGAGTATCGAGCTGCTCGTTTTGAGGATATGAGTCAACAACTGAAGAACACAATACAACTCCAACAACTTACTCGTGAACTTGCAAGAGAAAGGGCACAATCTGAAAAGAATACAGCAAGAATAGACGACCTGATGTTTGCAATTACCAATTTGAAGACATTGCGACGGTCAGCCCCTCCCCTCATAAAGGTCAAAAGAAAGAAGGTAACACTATCCATTCCCTTCATGTCCCCGGATGAAGAGTTACTAAAGACTACACTCATGTTTTCAACAGTTAGTAAGAACAAAGCTGGAGTTGATAGGGGCCTTCGACATTCAATGGTAGTATCTGTAAAGAATGGGGATGATACCTACGAGGAAGCCAAGATCGGAAGACAGGAGTTATTTGAAAAGAGGGAAAGACTCAGGCAACAAACCAAGATACTGATGTCACAGATTGCAAGAAAGCGCAACAACTGGGAGAAAAAACGTGCTAAGCAGCAGCCTCCAACAATCATCCTGAAGAAGGAACGAGAGCTGGAGTCAATATGGTGTAAAATCCGTCGCTTAGACAAGGAAATCTCCCATCAAGTTGCTGCTGAAACCGTATGGTTCTGCGAACAGCATCGCGTGAAGACCATCTACTTTGAGGACCTTCGTTCCTTCCAAGGGAAGGGAGGAATGCGAAAACATAGCTGGAACCTTTCAACAAATCTTTGGGGGTTAATGATAGAAGGCGTTCGCTATCGAAGAGAGGCCTTAGGTCATAAGAATGGAGGAATATGGTTGGTGAATCCAGCATGGACTTCACAAACCTGCCATAGATGTAGTGAAAGAGGAATCCGTGTGGCAGATGAAGCTTCCACCACCGAACAGGTGGGTGGAGAGTACTTCCATTGTCCTAAGTGTAATGCACATCTACATGCAGATGTGAATGCCGCACGAAATATCATGGATATTAATCAATTCAAGCCCAGTGCCGTTTCTGGGCGTGCAGCTTGATGGGTAAGCTTGTACAACTAACAATGAACGGCAGACGTTTAAAATGGGGATTTGCATACCACCGATGCGGTGTCCCTTGACGCAAGTTGACCGAAGAAACATGCTGAAGAAGTTAATCAGCTCGGGCCTTCAAATCTCTCCTGATGCGTTAGATTACGTCCTGAGTCTGGAATCGCCAAATCAGGTAGTGGATTCTATAATCATTGCCTGCAGAGAAACATCATGTCCTTCGGTCCTATCACGCGATTTCATAGAGCATCTATTGAATGATAAAAGCACACCATCAGAAATCGCATTAGAGCTAGAGCCATTTGACACACATATACAAGTTGAAATTGCTAAACCATCAGATTCAGAACCAATTGAGGATGCAAGCGGGTCAATTAGGATTCTAAAGAGCCCTGATATGGACTCGGTAGGTTCTGAAGGGTCTGTAGAGGATTTCTTGGCTCTGTTTGATGACCGCTATAATCGAATCAAGGAGATATATGATAGCAGGATGGACACCCAGAGTGCTCTTTCTCCGGCTGCTGCAAGGACGAGAGGAGCTGACTCAAGACGGCACAGGATTCTACAGGCTGAAGGACACAGAAGTACACGACCACCAAGTGTGATAGTGATAGGTATTGTAAGAAACAAAAGAACTTCCCAGTCTGACAATATAATTCTCGATGTAGAAGATAAGACAGGATCCATGATTTGTGTGGTTCCTACAAGCATGAGGAGCCCAAATGGTCAAAAGCTAGCTGAGAAAGCAAATTCAGTTCTTTTGGATGAGATTGTGTGTGTTAAGGGGTATGTCGATCAAGATGGAAGGATGATTGCAGAGGATGTGATATTCCCCGGAATTCCCATGATTAGAGGAGGGGGAAAGGCGCAACGTGAGGTCTATGCAGCATTCATATCAGATTTGCACTGTGGTAGTAATGAGTTTCTAGAGGATGAATTTGACCAGTTTATTAGATGGCTAAGTGGAATTGATGTCGACGATTCTGAGAAATATATGGTTGATCGAACAGAATACCTATTCATTGCAGGCGATTTGGTGGATGGCATAGGGGTATATCCCGAACAACGGAACGACTTAGCTATACCTAGTATATACGACCAATATGCTCTCTTGGCCAGCAAACTTCGCGACCTTCCTGATAGAATCAAAATATTGTGTATACCTGGAAACCATGACGCATGTAGACAGGCACTTCCACGACCCCCAATTCTCAAGGAGTTTGCAGGCCCTCTATATGACTTGGGTGATCGTATCATTATGCTAGGGGATCCCTGTCATGTTGTTGTTGAGAGAGTCAACTTCATACTAAATCATGGTGACTCATTAGACGACCTAGTAACAAACATTCCAGGTGCATCATATCAGAAGCCAGCAATCCCAATGAAAGCACTCCTTGAAAAACGCCATCTAGCTCCACTTTTTGGAGGAAAGACAGAGCTAGCTCCACTTCATCGGGATTGGATGGTTATAGACACGCCACCCGACGTAATTCATTTTGGACATGCGCATCACAATGCTGTGAGCAATCACCCTCATAGAGTAAAAATAATCAATTCAGGTACTTTCCAAGCACAGACTGACTTTATGCGCAAACAAGGGATTGTACCGACACCAGGTATCGTGACTCTTCTCAACCTATATACCGGTGCAATGGGAAATCCAAAGTTCAAGATCTTCTACAATGAGTGATGAACTACTCACATAAGTTCTTCAGCTATCTTACCAAGTCGAACATCCTCGTCAAGGATTATCCCAATCTGCTTCTTGCTCACAGCAAGTCGTATCTTCTTCGTACGACCATAGCGTCCCTTTGAGATGACAGTCGTGTTGATGAGACCTAACATATCGAGTTCCGAGATCAAGTCTGAAACACGCCTTTGAGTGAGCGTATCTAATGATAAGGACTGTGCAATCTCAGAATAGACATTGTAGCATTCACCTGTGAATATGTCCTTTTGACCCTTATTTGCCAAAGCATAGACTGAGAAGAGAACAGCCTTTGACTGCATAGGAAGGGTCTTGACGGTTTCTGTTATTGTATCCCGCTCGATTATCTTCTGTGCCTCACGAACATGTCCTTGGACTACCTTCTCGTCACCGCTACGCTCTGCAAGCTCTCCCGCGGTTCTCAGCAGATCCAGTGCTCTTCTTGCATCACCGTGTTCTTGGGCAGCAAGGGCCCCCACGAGATTAATTACGCCTTCCTCCCCAATGGCATTCTTATTGAAAGCAATCTCCACCCTCTGTTGCAGGATTCCCTTCAGTTCGACCGCATTATAGGGTGCAAATATGACTTCCTCCTCTCCCAGCGTTGAGAGGACTCTGGGGTCCAGCATCTCTTTGAACTTCAGATCATTGCTTATACCAATAATCGAGATTCGACTCTTCTCCAGTTCTCCATTCATTCTAGTTAGCCCGTAGAGAATATCATTTCCTTGACCTACGTCACGTTTCACAAGTGAATCTACCTCATCTAGTACAACTACCATTATGTTAGTATCTGAGTCAAGCTTTCTCTTGAAGATAGACCTAATCTCATCAGTGGGTAGACCTGTGAAGGGGACCTCAGAACCATCTGGCATCCGTGCCTCAATATCTTCACACAACTGACGTAGTACCCGATAGTTGGTGCCAACAATTCTGCAATTGATGTGTGCTGTCAGTGGTGGACTGACATTACTCTCCTTTGCCTTCCTGACAAGTAAATCCAACACATAGCGGGCCACAACCGTCTTTCCTGTACCTGTCTTTCCATAGCAAAGAATGTTTGAGGGCGGGGCTCCACGGAGTGTCGGTCCTAGAATTGCACCAATACGATTCATCTGCCCATCTCGGTAGGGCAACTCTTCAGGCACATATGTGGGTCTCAATGCATTTCTATCCCTGAAAATGGCCTGGCCCTGAAGGAACTTGTCAAAGAGCTTGTCTAGAGGCTTCTCCATCTTCTCTCACTCCATCAGAAGGTAAGGCGAGTTCCACTGGATTTCCACTGGAGCCTATGGAGCATATGGAGTTATCGTCCTGTTAAAGGTACGTATTACCCGACTGATGGCTTGTGAGGTCCGTAGGATTCATGAGGAGCCGTTTTCACGACATCCCACGTATATGGGTGTATGAGAATTGCGTCTACGAGACCTCGAAATCCTACTACAATCAATAGAAAGAATGGAGGAGTATGAGGTATCACTGGAGCAATATCCCACACCAGCAGATATCGCAGCCGCAGTGCTCTTTGCCGCTCATATGGAACATGATGACATTCAACAAAAGACCGTCTGCGATCTTGGCTGTGGTGATGGCATATTTGCCAATGGAGCTGCTCTTTTAGGAGCATCACGCGTTGTAGGTCTAGATGTGCAATCCAAAGCCTTAAAGGTCTCTCGAAGAAATTCAGCCTCACTCGGGACTGATAACACAACAGATTGGGTCCTTGGAGATGTTACCTCGTTTGAAGTGCTAGGACCCTTTGACACTGTGGTGACCAATCCACCTTTCGGAGTCAAAAAGAGAGGTGCAGACCTGAGCTTCCTGAGGAAGGCAATATCAATTGCGAAAGTCACATACAGCATGCACTTAGCAGGTGAGAAGAATAGGGCCTTCCTAGAATCTAAGATTGAAGACCTCGGAGGAAACATAACACAGGTCGAAACGTTCGAGTTTCCAATATCTCGAATCTACAAGTTTCACAAAAAACAGAAGCATTTGGTTGAAGTGGACCTTTACCGCATACGCAGACAAGAGGAATGATGAAGTACAATGGCTGATGTGAAGAGTGGGGACATCGTAGTCCCCGGGGACCAGCTGTGTGTGATTGAAGAGCTGATGCCTAGTTTTGGTACATATGAACAGGATGGCATTGTCTACGCGGCAATATCTGGTGGAGTTGCCATCGATTTCAAGGACCGTAGTATCAGAGTTCTAGAACGAAACGGAAGCATGAAACTTGCGCTCCCAGTTAGAGGCGATATTGTGATTGGAGAGGTCACCAATGCTTGGGAGCAACGTGCTGAGGTTATAATTGTTAGACGAAATGGTGAGGATGTTCTAAGCACCTTTGTTGGTGAAATCCACATTAGCAATGTAACAAGACGTTTTGTGAAGTCCATGGGAGATGTGCTACGCCAGGGAGACATTGTAAGAGCAACAGTTCTCAATACACATGAGATTCCTGTGCAACTAAGCCTTGTGGGTCCAGAACTCGGTGTTTTAGGTGCCAAATGTGTGAAATGCGGCTTTGAGCTTACATTGACCACTTATAACAATCTCATTTGTCTCCGTTGTGAGAACCGGGAAACCCGCGAAGTAGCAAAGGATTATGGAGCAATGTTTGGGATTGAAACGAGACAGGACCTTGCACCCAGAAGGAGATCTTATGACGATAGACGGCATGACCGTAGACGTGGACCGCGCGGTAGAGATGACGGTCGGTTTTCCAGACGTTTCGATGATAGGAGGGATAGTAGAGGTCGAGGTCGTCGCGATAGAGACCGGAGGCGATAACAGATGAAGCCAAGAGTTATCGAGCAAGAGCGATATGAGCTGAAGATTGAGTTTCATGAGGAGGACCATGGGTTCTGCAACCTTTTGCGCAAGACCCTTCTTGAAGAACCATCTGTGGAGTTTGCTGGATATAATATTGACCACCCACTTCTCGCAAGTCCTGTGGTCACAGTAAGAACAAAGAAGTCCTCGAGACGACAGGCGAGTGTTGTCCTTAGAGAAGCTCTCGAGAAGATGCTAGCACGCACTGAAGAGTTCCGAAAGGATGTCAATCAGGCTGTATCGGACTATAGCGTAGACTAGAATAGCGAACACGGAGCCCTTCGTTGGTGAGTCAATGATGTGGGGTTTCCTCAAAGAATATCCAGATACAAAAGCTATCATGAGAAACAAAGGTCTGGCCAAGCTGGGTGACAGCCTTGTCAATCTCTGCTATTCTCTGGCCAAGTCTGAAGTTCTAATGGGACCCACAGGAGAGAAGGTACGCGATTCGGTTCTGGCACGTGCCATTCGCGACACACCAGTTTATACCCATATTGGACGAAGAACGGACTCCGGTGCAGCGGCTGACGCGTATGAGGCGATAATGGCCTATCTATGGCTCACTGGAAATCTGACCATTGAGTCTATGGTTTCCAGTCTTGTCAGAGAGCTTGACATTGATTCTGATACAAATAGGAAGCAGGAAGGGGAAATTGCATCTGAAGCCTTTCGGAAACTTCTGCTCGATGTAATGACTCGCCTTCCTCACTATTCTGAATGATATGATACTATGTGGGTCCTTCAGCAAGGCTTAATTTGAAGAGGCGCAGTGCCATCGAGAACTCGGAGTGCCGAATTATGGAATTCTGTGACAAATGTGGCGCAATGATGGTCCCTGTAACAGAGGAAGAGGGATCAAGACACCTGAAATGCCGAAGTTGTGGACATTCCAAACCAATCAAAGGCAAGCTTACCGTTTCTCATCGTCTTGAGAAGACTCCCCGTGACAAGATTGTGGTGGTCGAGGATGACTCGATGCCTATGCCCGTCACCAAAGCGATATGTCCGAAGTGTGGCCACACTGAAGCATATTACTGGACTCTTCAGACGAGACGTGGTGATGAAGGGGCAACCGAGTTCTATAGATGCACCGAGTGCAAACATACTTGGCGCAACTATGGCGGCTGAGTGAAGGACTTAATATCCGAATCTGTCTGAACTAAATGCAGTGTGATGACCTTGGCCCAGGAAAAGAAATACCCCCGCAGAAAACCTGCCAAGATGGTTACAATCCGTTCGTTATCAGCTGATACCGAAGGTCCTGTACGGATTATGGGCATTGTAATCGAAACTAGTCCAGGGGTTTCCTTGGTTCAAGACATCTATGACAATGTAGAGGATGCCGCGAAAATCATTGTCACAGTTGAGGGAACCCTCAATGTCGATGAGAAGTATCTGTTGATAGGTGAGGTCACAGAAAAGACCGGTTCTGATGGAAAAGAAATCAGACTGGCAGCCTCTTTGGCACATAATATCAATAACCTTGACACGAAATTCTACAAGCAGACAATTGAGTTGGAAGACGAAGTCGTACGAGCCCTTTCTAGATGACCGGGAAGACTTTGTCCCCCTCCAAGTGTTGGCAAGTGAGGCTCGCAGGTAGACGAGTACATTTTAATGTAACACGAATGACAATATGTCCTAGATAAACTGGAGGCACGTTGAGATGTTTCATGCAACTCTTGATAGTACCAGCATATGGAAGCAAATAGTAGATGCCTTAGCAACACTCTTGACAGAGGTGCACTTCATTGTATCCGAAAGTGGCATAACCTTGCGACAACTGGATTCGTCCAAAGCGGCAATGGTCGATTTAGACCTGCCTTACAAAATATTCCAAGAATATGGTTGTGATGGCAATTATGACATATGCCTCGGGGTTGATGAGCTCAACAAAATCAGTAAACGAATGGCTGGTGATGATCGCCTCGAGTTTAGGTTGGATGAGAAAGATAAGCGCTTCGAGATAATGATGATTGGTCAAGCCCAGAGACAGTTTAAACTTCAGCTTCTGACTGCTCCAGATGAACGAACCAAGGAGCCATCATTGAAGTTTGATGCAAAGGTCGAGATGTTTGCAGATGCGTTCAAACAGGCAGTAAAAGACATTGGGGTTGTGTCTAGTCATCTAAGAATCTCCGCCAGTGGAAAGACCCTGACTTTCACAGGAAAAGGTGATACTGGAGAGGCCGAGGTCATCATGAAGGCATCTGGTGACGAATCAGTGATATTCGATCTCGATGTGAGTGCCAAGCCCTCTGCCATGTATGCATTGAATTACCTGTCTGAAATCACAAAAGCAATGGCGACAGAAAGTCTCACACTCCAGTTCAGTGAAGACAAGCCAATGCTACTCGAGTTCCCGATAGCGGAGGATGGAACGATTAAGTTCATTCTTGCGCCTCGTGTGGACCGGGACCGGAGATCGGCTTGACCAGCAAACCTACATCTATTCGTATCGACTATCCAACAAGGACGGTCAGGTTTCACTTCGTACTATTCATAGTGGAGTTGTAGGCATGTCAAATCGCACCTGGGAAACGAGGAGCAAATTCCTACGCCTATCATTTCAGAATTACTATCAATCCAATCATGCCGAAGTGGACCAACCAGACAAGATTCACACGCGCGAGTTCGCCTTCGAAGACTGGGAATATTCCTGGAGATGCCCAAAGGGTACCGATGAGGACGATTCAGGAAACAAATTCGAATATGGCTGTGATAGTTCAGGCATTGCATTCAACAGACTTCATTCGTGTCCATTCTGTGGATCTACAGAGATTAAAGTGACCAATTGGGTGCGTCACATAGGATTTCGTACACAGAAAGCTTTGCTCAAAGAGCTAGTCGAAGTTGCCCCTCACAGTGTCTATCATTCTGCAGCTTTCTACAATATACCAGTAGCCCGGGATAAGGGATGGCAGGGTGCCGAACTCATCTTTGACATAGATGCTGACCATCTCAACTCCCCTTGTGCCAATGAACACGATTCTTGGAGATGCAATAATGCAAGCTGTCTAGAAACAGGCAAGGGGGCTTCTCCCAGTAATTGTCCAAAGTGCGGAGGGAAGAACATCGTTGCCCGTAAATGGTTATGTGACAGGTGTCTAGAAGACGCCAAAAGGGATACAATAAGGGTCTATGATGAGTTTCTGACTGAAGACTTTGCAATCGATCCTGATAACATTCAACTGAACTTCAGTGGCCACAGAGGATACCATATCAGAGTTCGTGACCCTCGGGTCTTCCACCTTGATTCGGATGGTCGTACGGAGATTGCGCATTATATCAGTGGAATGGGCTTTAGACTTGCTCCAGCAAAAGGGGCTTCTACATCAGACAAGCATAGAGTGATCGTGGTCTCAAAGAAAGCGCCTCTTCCGACTAAAAGCAATCCACGGTTTAATGTACCTGGCTGGGGGAATCGGGTAGCACAGGCCATGATTAGCTTTATCCAAAACATTGAGTCTTATGACGGAAAGGAGCGGTGGAAGGAACGGCTAGAAAAACACAGAGAAGAGGCAATCAAAGGCCTCAAGAGAACCCCTCCTATCTTGAGTCCAAGGGTAAAGGGTGTGGGTGATAAATTCTGGCAGGAAATTGCAGTCAAAGCAGTGGAAGCATTTGGTGGAGAGATCGACCTGCCAGTGACCCATGACATAGGAAGGGTAATCCGTCTCATTGGCAGTCTCAATGGAAAGACTGGATTTTCCGTAAAGATTCTGACGCGTGACGCGATTGCGGAATTTGACCCGTTCAGTGATGCACTTGCAATCACAAATGGCAAGCTTAAGGTGCGATTTGATAGCGTGCTTGATATTCCAAAGATTCGAATCGGTGATAACACCTACGGTCCATTTCATAAGGAGAGCGTGGATTTACCAATGGAAGTGGCAATATTCATGTTATGCAAAGGAGTGGCGACGATTGAGTGATACACCCTATAAGGACATCAGTGATGCATGGGCTGCTGAAACGGAGAATGAAGAGCTCCAGAATCTTGAGGACTTGCGTTTCAGCAAGATGAGAGAATACCTTTCCAGAATTAGGTATGCCCTGACTGAAACTCCTGCTGAAAATCAGCTTCAAGCAGACATGTATACACAAGAAGCCCTAAATCTAGAGTTCATGCTCAAGGATCTCCTAATGCTACGAAGAGAGAAGATAATCAGAGCTGCAATGGAGCAAAGACGCCCTCTTGGCACAATGGTGTTGTCTGAAGAAGAGCTTTACAACAGGCTTCTTCGCGGATTTGAGGGACATTCCGATTTTATGAGAGAAGTCCTCACAGGGATGCCATCCTCGACATTGAAAAAGCCGACTGAGGACACGGTAGGCGCACTCCCTCAAGAAGATGTAGTGGATTATGTTATTGTGAGGGTCTTGCGGTCGATTGATGATGCTATCCTTGGGATTGATGAGCGAACATATGGTCCATTCAAGAAGGAGGATCTGTTGACAATCCCCCTCCCCAATGCAGATGCTTGGACTGAAGATGGTACAGTAGTGAGGGTTTCAATCCAAGGGGGAGGTACTGACTAGTGGAGGATCATTCACTAGCAGACAATCTTCGAGCAATACTGCTGCAAATCGAATCATCTAGAGAATCAATTGAGAAGGGACATGAGAAGTTTCAAATCGCCCTTGCTGGAGCCCTCCGTCTTCTTGATGATACTAACCCAATGCTGGAGAAGCTTCGGGGCAGTCCTGATGACCTAAAGGGCTTTGTGTTGAACCTTGTCACTGAGCTAAGTACGGAAACAATCAGCCATTGGGAGTCACTCCATTCACAAATCGAACAGATTCTTGACAACCTGCCTGAATTTCATGATAGAAACTCCTAAGAGCGACACACGCCTTCGCGATTACATGCGTCTAAAACCACAATGGATACTCTACCTCGTGGCCATAATCTGCTGCGTCTTGGCTCTTGTAGGAGGATTATCCTACCCTCTTGTCAATCAAGGTCTCTTGAATATCATAGCATATGAAGCAGCAGTTATTCTAGTTACATTAGGACTTCTTCTTCTGGTCTACAAGAAAGGTCTACCTGATACATAATATGCCTACTCCCCCTCCATTTCATTTCTCTGCTCGATTCCAAAATGTGTTCCTTCTGCAAACTTTTAATATAGGTCACTAAATCGGCTGTTGCATTCAGTCACTGCATCGGTCGTATCCAGAGGTGCACCTCCTCATGACAGAAACTGAAGAAAGTGCTGGTCCTCCAGTAACCCTGATTGACCCAATTGATATGTCCAAACTGGACCCCAAGTTTCGAAATGACATTAGCAGCTTGCCCAACGGTGAAGAGCTGACGGCTTGTTTTGCTTGTTCAACCTGCACAGCTGCATGTCCAATTGCGAATCAATGGGATTACAAACCTCACCAGTTGATTCGTATGATACTCCTTGGTATGCGAGATGAAGTACTAACAAGCAAGGAGATTTGGGAGTGCTTGACTTGTTTCCAATGTCAGGAGCGCTGTCCTCAGAAGGTACGGGTCACCGACATATTCTTCGATTGCAAAAACTTGGCTGCCGAAGAAGGCCATGTGCCTGACAATATTCTTGCTTTGGCAAAGTCACTGGTTGAGAAGGGACAGCTCTATGAAGTCATCAATGACTGGGAACGTGAAGATCTGGACCTAGAGCCAGAAGTTCCAGGCCTATCAACAGATGGTATAACGTCAATTCTGAAGGGCACTCGAACAAACAAACTCGTGGAGGGTGGAGAGTAAGATGCCAGTCTACAGTCTGTATATGGGTTGTAGTGTTCCAGCCAACTACCCCAATTATGAGGCTTCGATGTTCAAGGTGGCTGAAGCTCTAGGCATGGACCTCAACTATCTTGAGGATGTTGCATGTTGCGGCAGCCCAAATCTACGCTCAATCGATAGCTTTGGCTGGCTCTTAGTGAATGCACGTACAATCGCCATCGCCGAGAAGAGCGGTCATGACATTGTGACTCCCTGTAACGGCTGCTTTGCGTCTCTGAAAGATGCTCTCCATCATCTCAAACATCACAAGGATGACCTAAAGAAAATCAATGCGGAGCTCAAGAAGATGGGACTGGATTTCAAAGGTTCCATCAACGTCCGACATATAATCGAGGCAATGTACACTGACATAGGTGTCGAGGAGATCAAGAAGAAGGTCACAAAACCTTTGGACGGTGTGGGAATAGCAATCCATTATGGCTGTCATCTCCTACGTCCTGTAGATGTGACTGAATTTCGACCAGAGGTTCTGCAGGAGATGGTCGTTGCTACTGGGGCAACAGTGATTGACTACCCCCTATGGAAGCAATGTTGTGGTGCCACAGTTCTGCCAGTGAATGAGCAACTTGCCATCAGACTTGCTCGAGACAAGATTAAGTCGATGAAGGAGGCCGGTGCCGAGTTCATTACTGTGGTCTGTCCTGCCTGCGGGAATCAGCTTGATCTCCAGCAGCTTGGCTTGAAGGACTCATACGGAGAGGTCTATGACCTCCCAGTTCTTCTGTATCCACAGATTCTGGCATTGGCTATGGGCATGGATGAGGAGGAGATAGGTCTCAGCATGAACCGAGTCCCGGCTGACCCTATCCTAGACCATCTATCCAGTTGAGGTGACAATGGTATTGACTGGCCAGGTCCTAGTCATAGGTGCCGGTGTGGCAGGAATGACTGCAGCCGTCGAATTGGCAGATAACGGTGTAAAGACCATTCTCGTTGATAGGAAAGCAACCATCGGCGGCAATGCACTCGACCTATACAAGGCATTTCCCACAGACGACTGCTTCTATTGTTTCGAGGGAAACCGCTGGCGTCCGGGCATCAGGAAATGTTTCTACAGAAGTGCTATGGTCGACCAACCAAATATAGATCTCAAGATTGACACAAGAGTGAAAGCAATCTCTGGAACGCCAGGCAAATTCTCAGTTGAACTTGATGTAGGTCCTGTTTATGTGGACCCAAAGAAGTGTACCATGTGCGGTCTTTGCACTGATATCTCAGATGCATTTCAACTGATTTCTCCTCAATGTCAGCCACAGGCGGTCACTTATAATCCTGAGAGAGCAGATGACGGTGCGAGGAAGGCCGAGGAGGAGTGTCCAACACGGGCAATCAATCTGAGTGCCACTCAGACTGAGGAAAACATCACAGTTTCAGACATTGTCATCGCGACTGGTTATCATGAGATGAAGCCTTTCATAATGGACGAATACGGCTATGGAAAACTGCCTAACGTCATCACACAACTAGAGCTCGCACAGATGCTCGATCCAAACGGAGCCTCTGCTGGAGCATTGGTACGGCCTTCAGATGGGGCTCAAGTCAAGAGTGTGGTGATGATTCAATGCGTAGGCAGCAGAGACGAGAATTACTATCCATTCTGTTCCAAGATCTGTTGCGTCTTCGCTCTGAAGCATGCCAACATTATATCCAGAGAACGTAACGATTCGAGAGTAACTGTAGTCTATATGGACATTCGAACCTACGATCGCCATGAGAGATATTACCGCGAAACACGTGAGTCTGGTGTCGAGTTCGTACGTGGTCGGGTGAGTCGAGTGGAGAGCCAGAAGGATGGCACCTTGGCTGTCTATGTATATGACTCGTTATTCAACAAATATCTAAAATTCACAGTGGATTTGCTGGTGCTCTCTTCTGCATTGGAACCCCCAGAAGCCGGTGACGAGCTTCTCAATATTCTGGGGTTGACTTCAGCAAGCGGCTATGTGGGACCCGCCGATCCAATCTCTGAGAATGAAGTGGTCGCAGGAGACCATGTATATGCCTGCGGAGGAGCATTAGGCCCCGCAGAAGTTCCTGAGAGTGTCAACCAGGCACGGGCCGTTGTGAGCAAGATTCTCCAGAGGAGGAAGTGATGAGTCATGAGCAATAAATCGTCAGTCCTTCTCTGTACATGCGGAACCCAGCTGAAGCTGGACTATGAGCTCTTGGAGTCAGAGATCAAAAAGATAGACTTGGCTGGCTCGGTGACCGTACACAACCTAGTCTGTCAGGATTCAGGACTTGAAACAATAGCTAAACTACTGGATAAGAATGAAGCCAGACTAGTAATTGCAGCCTGTACAAGTCAGAAGATTCAGCCCCGCATTGATTTGTATCTCCAGTCCATTGGAAAGGACCCCTCGAGGATCAAATACGTGAATATCCGCGAGCACTCTGCATGGGTCCATACTGACATCTCTGAGGCGTCAAAGAAGTCCCTAGACATGATAAGAGGCGCATTGGCACGTTCGGCTGGTTCCATATCCATTGTATCTGAAACGAAAGAGGTCCCTGCTCACGTGACAGTGATAGGCGGCGGGATTGCTGGAGTCGAGGCTGCACTCAGTCTTTCCAGCTTGGGCTATCACGTGACACTGATGGAACGTGAATCAACCATTGGTGGCCATGTAGTCCAATTACCGGTTGTCGCTCCCACTGGTAAGTCCGGAAAAGAGGTCTTCAGCAGCCGACTCAACGCCCTTGAGAACGACAAGAACATCCATGTGATGACTGACACGACTGTGAAATTTGCTGAGGGCGAGATGGGCAATTTCACAATTCATTATACTATTCCAGATGACGATGATGAGAAGACACTAAAGACCTCCGCAGTGGTTTTGGCAACAGGGTTCCAAGAGTTCAAACCCACAATGATGGACGAGTATCATTATGGGAAGAATCCGGATGTCATAACACAGCTTGAGTTCTCCCAGATGTTGACAAATGGTAACATGACACGTCCTTCAGATGGAACGCCTGTGAATGACGTAGTAATGGTCCAATGTGTTGGCAGTAGGTCTGAGGACTACAAGCGTGACTGCAGCAAACTCTGTTGCACATTTGCGATTGATAACTCAATTGAGCTTCTTGAGAAGAACCCTGAAGCGAATGTACAGGTCGTGTACATAGACATTCGTGTACCATTCGAGAATGAGATGATATACAAGGAGTCTAGAGAGCGAGGAGTCGATTACATCCGAGGCAGAGTCAGCATGGTCTGGGAGAGCGATAATGAAACTCACATTCGTATCTATGACTCACTTCTCAACCAATATCTAGAGAGTACCCCCGATCTTGTAGTTCTCTCTACTGCCATTCTTCCGTCGGATGGCATAGCTGAACTGTCTGAAACACTTGGCTATGCACTTGAGGAGGATGGCCATGTCAAGGACCTCTATGGCAAGTTGAGACGGACTGAAACACGCAGACGTGGTGTTGTTGCAGTAGGTGCTATCACACGCCCACAGTTCGTCTTTGAAGCAGTCACAGATGCTCAAGCTGCTGCTCTTGTCTTGCATAACGAGCTTCAGGGAGGCAAGATCGAGAAACTGGCACGAGGCGCAGTCCTTGATGTTGATGAATGCGTGGGCTGTAGTCTTTGTGCACAGCAATGTCCTCGTGGCGTTCCTCTGATGATCGAACAGACAGACTCTGAGGAGGAGGACGAGGCACAGAAGATCTTGTTCAAAGCAGCAATTGACACACTGAATTGCCACTCATGCGGAGTATGTCAGAGCCTATGTCCTTCAGGTGCTACACAACTCAATTTCCTATCAAACTCACAGTTATGGTCTGAAATCGAAGCAGTTCTTGAAGGAGCGGACTCTCAGTATCCAATTACTGTGTGTTTCTATTGTGAGGAGTGTTCTGTTTCGACGATAGACATCGTAGGCACGCGAAAGATGGAGTATGATGCTAGCTCTCGGTTGATTCCAGTACCATGTGCAGGAAGAGTTTCTATTATTGACATCTTGAAGGCCTTTGAACATGGAGCCAGTGCTGTGATGATTGCCGCCTGTGAAAAAGACCGATGCCATATTGGAGGGACTGGCAATGAGATTGCACAAGTCCAAGTAGATGTCACTCGTGATATACTGAATGCAATTGGCTGGAAAGG
>JBHLRP010000049.1:0-24501 GCA_048882485.1 Candidatus Thorarchaeota archaeon | reverse complement strand
GTATGTTGGACTTTCCTGTATTTCGTCTGCCAGAACCTCGACCACAATCTCAGGCTTCACTGTTACAACATGTCCCTTCTTGCCAGTAGCGATTGATTTGAGTTTGCTTGTCATCTCATCAAACTCGACGTCAGTCAGACCCTTGTATGTTTTACCGATCATAATGAAAGAATCTGTATCAGGGTCTCTTACTGCAAGGTGGTAATCGGAAAGCCAATTCTTCCTTCTTCCATGTCCCCACTCTGCAGCGATGATAACCAAGTCCATAGTGTCCAACGAGTGTTTTATCTTGAACCAGTTCTTGCCCCTCGTTCCTGGCACGTAGGCTGAATCTACTTGTTTTGCTATCAGTCCTTCATGTCCGAGAGTCTTACTCTTATCGAAGTAACTCTCAGCTTCATTTTCGCTCGTAGTGTAATAGCTCTCTATCAGAAGTTCCTGAGGTACTATAGATTCCAACAATTCTCTTCTCTCAGTAAATTTGGAGTCTATATGCTGCTTGGTTTCAAGCAATAGAAGATCAAAGACATATAGATGCAATTGGACTTCATCCTTTGTCTTCTCGACTTCTCGCGTCCTTCCGAAACGCTTCATCACGACCTGAAAGGGAAACGGCTGTCCTTTGTCATTGACAGCTACCACCTCACCGTCCAAGATTGCCAGCTCTGCTGCTACTTTCCTCCTCACAATCTCTACAATATCCGGTAGGCTTTCAGTGACATCTTGGAGCCTCCGGGAATAGATGGTGACTTTATCCCCTTGCTTGTGAATCTGAACTCTAGCTCCGTCGAGCTTGAATTCGAAAGCATATGAAGAACCTGTCCTAAATACCTCATCAACAGAATCAGCAGGACTGGCAAGCATGGGCTTCACAGGCCTGAAAAGAGTCACCTTGATTTCATCTAGCGCTGACGCCCCTCCCTTTGCAGCCATCTCAGCAACTTGGCCCAGATCTCCAGTGAGACTCCACGCTCTTCTTACAAGGATTGGTTCTATGCTGAAAGCTCTGGCAATTCCCTCCGCCAAGAGACCCTCAGACAGTCCAACACGCATGTCGTTCAACACGAGGGCTGTAATATACTTCGCTTCTATTGGAGCTGCTTCCCTCAATATCTGTGCTAGGATTGCCTCCTTTTTTTTCTTTGAACCTACACCCTGAAGTCCAGCAATGACACTGAAGTTGTCTTCGAGAGATTTTATTGATAGCGGGGTTGAGAAGAGACCTGTCTGCACAGTGAATTTTCCTGATTCAAGTAGAGCCGCAACAGCATCACCAGTATCACCCTGATATGATTCACTCAAGTCTTCCATAGAAAAGTCAATTACCTGTTTTAGTGCTGACTTGAGCCCGCCCCATGATACATTGAGAACTCGATCATCGCTTTCCGAGAATATGCAGCCACCTAAAAACAACGCCGAAGTCCTGACTTCGACAGGGTCAACTTCTCTAAGAAGTGTAGCGACTAGGTCAAGCTTGGCATTCCGGCTAGAAACAGCAGCAATCTTATCCATTGTTTCAGCGATTTTCAGAAACTCGGTCATTCTCAATATTCCGTAATCATTTGTTATCTCTTTAAGTTTCACACTTTGAAGAATAGCGCCAATGTCCTGTTCGTTACACCTATATCTGATAGTATTGACTTCTCACTCGGTAGATAAAGCATGAGCAGTCCGTGGCGCTCAAAGAAGGCATTCCTCTATTTTGGTGGCGCATTTGTAATCATACTAGGAGGAATCATTGTGCTGAGCGCTCCGTACAACATCGTTATCTATAGAGCAAGTGTTGGAGAAAGAATGCCCTTCACCGTTCGAGATGTATCTGGATATTATCCGCAGCTTGAAATCTCGGTTGATATACGCGCTTCAAGCAATATTACAGCAGCTATTGCTATTGACTTCACAGTCCAAAATGATGAATCGTCCCATGTCTATACTATGAATTTCACTCTTACCTCAAATGATGTGGTTCCAGGCTCGAACCCACCAACGTATGTATCACGACAGATGATAGATGTGGTTCCTGGTCAATATACAATCACGCTGGATAGAGCCAATGAAACAGCACTCATGGATATCGGATTCACCCAGATGACTGACTCACGCTTGTTTATAGTCACTGGAGGATCGCTGAACATCCTCGGACTCATTATGGGTGGCACTGGCTGGTTCCTCACAGGCTCTTTTCTCCCAACAGGTGATGAAATGATAGTGGATTGGGGATATGAGGAAGAGGAAAACCAGAGTAGGTAAGGGAGTAATACAGCTCCCAATACATGTGTGAATATTGTCTAGGTTGTACACACGCTCTTCAATGACTTGCATCTATGTCACCTTGAGAACGATGAAGAGTGACAGAGTGAAATGGTTGCTAAAAGGAAAGGTCGTGCGTGACTTCAGAGGCTTTCCTCTAGGTCGTGTGAAGCAGGTATGGTATGATGACGATACTGGTCCGCAAGTGATTATTGAGAGATCCGAGACCGATCAAAGACCTCATACATGGGAAATCATACCTCTAAGAGCCGTTGACCGGGTTGAAGACCATATTCGTCTGAAGCCTCCAGCCTTTGCTGAGTAACGCTGAGGAATTCGCCATGATGCATCGTAATTCCATAAGCGAAAAAACGTCACTCATGCAAGAAATCGATGCCACAAGAGAGTCCATCAAGATAACTCTCTTCACATCTGATGCTTGTGCATTCTGTGAAGAAGCAAGAGAGGTTTTGAAGGAAGCCGTTGAGCGAGTTTCCTATTATCACCCTTACCTCGAAGTGGTGGAATCTCGGGTTGATAAGAAGCCCGCTCTGACAGAAAAACATCAGGTCCTGGCTGTGCCAACTATTTTCGTTGCGAAATCCAGGATAGTCGGAATGCCCCGAGTGGATGATCTTGAGCAGCTAATTCATCAAGAGATGCTTTCACAATATCTGCAATAGAGGAATACCGCTCCCTACGTGAAATCAATTCCCAATAGGACCCATGCATTCTCAGCCCGAATTATCCGGCTTGTTTCTACATTCAAATCTAATAGATTCAAAGCTGCCCTCAAATCCAAGTATTCACTGTGATGCTCTGAACCAAAAACTAGCCGCCGAACACCAATGTCCTGAGCTAGTGCATCAAGAAAGACTCTGAGATGTGATTCTACGAGTTTCACTAGTGTGATGGATATATCCAACCATATGTTCTGACGTGACATCAATGGAATGAGTTGAGGGAATCCGAATAGACCCCCCATATGTAGAATCACGAATTTAGCTTTTGGAAACATGGTTGATGCCTTATCTATGAACGCAAGGCCACCAGCAGTCAAGACATCATTATGAATATAGACTGGCACATTGCGATCTACTGCTTCTCGGATTAACATTAGTGCAGCAGGGTCCTCTGGTCCATAGTGGCTATCGTCAAGAACAACGGCCACACATCCCTCATTGATGTAGTGTATGAGCCTCTCCCTTGCAGAATCAATAGGACGAGGGAGTAGAGTACACGTACTAAACAGGCGATCAGGATAGATAGCTGCGGCGGAAAGATTCAGCTCATTGTCCTTGAATGGATTCAGGGGAGTGAGCACAGCTTTCTCGATGCCGAAATGGTCCATGCGACTGATAAGAAGGTCCACTTGCTCTGTGAGATTGTGCTTATCAACTTCGTGAAGCGAATTCCTGTCCGTTCCAAGATGCGTGTGAATATCAGTCGTCATGAGGTGCACTCCTCTTCTAGTGCATCTTTTTACTACTTGGATTGAGTTTTATTATTTATTGGGAGCTTATCACCATCTCTAAAAGGAAGACCCCTACATTTCTCTCGAGTCAGTTGACCGAGAATGAAGAAAGGCCAAGAAGCATTCGACGCAGCCTAAATCAAATATCATCTGACGTTAATGCAGACAGATTTATGTTGATGGAATATCTGGGTCCTATCGTAGATGGATGCAGATCAGCTCTAAGTGTGAGTGTTGAGAAGGCAAGACAGCTTCACAATATGTCTGAAGATGAATTCGAAGAGTTCATGAATTCTAGTGCAAGCTCATTCGCTAACATCTCCTTTTGTTTCAAAACTTCTGATACAGATGATGAATATTCCATTGTGTTTGATGGAGGATTGACAAAAGTATATGATGAGTGCGTTGAGCCAGATGTTCTAATTACATCAGACTTTGAAACCCTTATTGACTTGCTTGACAGCGACGCAAGAATTTCACCCCCTGACCTGCTGCGAAGTCGTCTGCAAGTCACAGGTGCTGATGCGATGGAGATTGTGGAAGCTTTAGGCTTTCTTTGCTATCCGTCACTCCTTCGCATGGCTCGTTCAGGTGTTGACCCGTCCTCATTGCTTTCTGAGGATGCTGATGCTCTAATTATCGCGGCAGCATCCGATATGGTTACCAGAATGGTGCGAGAGTGGATAGATATTAGTCTCGAGAAAGAAGAATGACTCACGAGAGACCATGCCAAGGAAACACTTTCTCTCTGACTTGTCGGAGAACTCTATCAAGATCAAGTCTGATTTGCTCTATTGGAAGATAGACCTGAACTACATTATCTTCATCTCTCATCCTCACAGGGAATTTTGTGTATCCCTTTTCACGGCAGAGTTGTATGAAAGATTCCGGCATCTCTGAAGGTATATTCTTGTCTAATATGAAAGATAGGAACAAAGACCAGAGGCGCGCGACATTGACAGGATGATATCCGCCCCCTCCAACAGCGAGCCATCCATCACCGCAAGTCTTCTCCGCCATCTTCTTCAAATTCCTGAGGACATGCTCGTAACCCTTGGTGGAGTAGCTAAGCTGCGCTAGTGGATCTAAAAAGTGGCCATCCACTCCTAGTTGCGTGACTAGGAGATCTGGCTGAAATGCCTCAAAAAGTGAAACAACAACCTCATCGAATGTTTGGATTAGTTCTTCACTTCCTGCTCCAGGCAATACGGGGATGTTGACTGAATAGCCTACGCCTTCCCCGCTTCCGTTCTCATGAGTGAATCCTGTGCCTGGAAACAGAGTCTGCCCGTGTTGGTGAACTGAGATTGTCAATACATCCTTCGACCCAAAGAAGGCGTTTTGTACTCCATCGCCATGGTGAGCGTCAATGTCCAAGTATAGGACCTTTGCTGGCTTCTTCTTCTGAAAATGCTTAATCGCAATTACAACATCATTGAAGACGCAGAAGCCTGACGCCATGCTTTCATGCGCATGATGTAGTCCTCCGGAGATGACGAATGCCTTAGGCGCCCCGTTCATCATAGCTTTCATTGCATCCAGAGTGGCTCCAACGTATCGGGCTGCAGCATCATACAGATTCGGGAAGACAGGATTATCCATCGTTCCAAGTCCATATCTCGGCATTGACGTCAAGGTGTCACCACTCTCAATCACTGCGTCGATGTATTGCGGGCTGTGAAATGTCTCAAGATCTTCTCTCTTGGGCATTGCCGGTTCAAATTGGTCGACATGCTTGAGAAGACCAAGCTCCTTGGATAATTCGTATGTCAAGGAAAGCCGATCAGGCTTCAAGGGATGGTCATCCCTAAACTCGTATTGCAATAGCGCATCTGTATATGGATAAACTAACTTCCCGCTCATGGATGATGCACGACTTGAACAGTCCCAAGCGGCCTTATTATCTACGCGATATAATATCTCAGCCATCTAATCCTGTGAATTACTTGTTCAGAATTCTCGCTATCCCATTCAGGTATGCTTCTCTGGCTTTTTTCAAATTGATGCTAAAAGCGCCAAAATTGGCTATAGGTTCATTCAAGGTCAAACCTAGCTCAGTGGCTGCAACTCTATGTTTCTCAACTGTGTGCAAGAATTCATCCTGATTTGTTTCAGTCACCTCGACAAGATATCTAGCGGATGTTTCTGAATAGAGAATCTCAGTTAGTCCTTTCGCGGATCCAGGAACATCACTGAGGTCGAGTCTGAATCCCAAATCTCCTCGAAGAGCCATCTTCATCAAACCGACAGCCAAGCCGCCCCGCCCAATATCGTTGCATGATCTCACAAGCCCTTTGGCAAATGAAGATAGCATGGCTTCCATAGCGGATTTCTCGGCAGCGGGTTGATATCCGGGTGGAAGTCCCTGAACCTTCCCCAGTTGGATTCGTTGTAGCTCAGATCCATTCAATTCTCGATGGGTTTCGCCAACAAGAAAGATGTTCGCCCACGGTGTACAAAGTCTTCTCCTAGTGGGGAGATGTCCCTGCAATAGAACTCCTGCCATCATTATCTGGGGGGTAAGATGAATCCTCTTGTGTTTGCCATCTATCACCTTTTCGTTATAGGGAGAAACTCCACCGGTTATAACAGGAATATCAAAATCGTGCGAGAAACTACCTATGCCCTTTATTGCTTCAACAAATTCCGCATACGATTCGGGACGTTCGGGATTACCAAAGTTTATGCAATCCGCTATGAAGGTGGGCTTTGCACCTGATGCTACTAGATTCCTTAGGGCAAGTGTAGCAGAATTCGCCGCTCCAATCTGGGGGTGTAAATAGCTCCAGAAGGAGTTTGATGATGTGGTTAGTGCAATTCTCTTCCCTCTAGGAAGTTCGATAACGCCTGAGTTGTCTCCTATGTCAACAATGGTGTTCGCTTGAATGTGCTGGTCGAACTGACTATAGATCCACGACCTGTCAGCAATATTGGGTGAGGAAAGCATCAATAGCAGCATCTGCGCTTGATCCTCTGGCGCTACTAACCAACTGATAGATGCAGTCCTCTCGGGAAGATACTCCTCAAATCTATCTGGTTCGGGGAATCCGCTAGTTAAAAGAACTGCTGGTAGGCTTGCCTTCAGTTCCCCATGGTGATATACATTGTAGAGTCCTTTGTCGGTCACCTGACCGATAACCGCGTGAGGGGTATCGTAGGAGCCAAGTATTAATAGGACTCTTTCCAAATTCTCGGGAGCAACTACAGCAAGCATTCGATTCTGCGAATCAGATGTGATGATTTCGACTGTGCTCATTTCTTCATCATCAATTGGGACCATGTCCGCATGAAGCTCAACCCCGGTTTCCCCCCTTGCAGCAAGTTTTGCTCCTGCAAGTGCCAATCCGCCTCCACCAACATCTTCAAGCCCGACCAGAAGCTTCCCATCAATAAGCTGGTCAAGTGAATCAATGACTATCCGTTCAGCGAGAGGATTCCCAGGAACTGCTGCTCCTGCCTTTCCGGAGGATCCACTATAATCAATAAGGCGGTCTCTTCGAGTATTCGCTCCAAAGAGCACTAGATGATGCCCAGGGGTTGAAGCTCTACTCATAACCATACTGCCTGGACTCGTTATTCCGACACAGACCACATTCAAAACACTGTTGTTCTCAAATGATTCGTCAAACTCAGTGTCCCCTCCGATCATAGGGATCCCTATGTTATTGGCGAATTGTGAAATTCCTCTTACTGCTTCCTTTAGCGCAGTGGCATTCTCCCGAATGCTAGGTTCTCCAAATCTAAGGCAATTCAGTAGCGCAATTGGCTTGCAGCCATGAGCAATCACATCACTGATCACGCCAGCAATTCCTAATGCAGATCCAATATACGGATTTGCCTGCGTTGGATGATTATTGGATTCCATTGCAACACCAAGAAACACATCATCTCCTAGGTCGACAATTCCTGCTCCTTTGCCTAGCCCCAATACGACATTGTCACCTTCCGTCTTGAACTCCCTGAACCAACGCTTGCTGCTTTTGTAACTCCTGCGTTCGGACCAAAGGATAGAAACTACTTCCAGCTCAGTTTCTGTTGGCTCTCGTCCCAATGCCAGCGCTAGCTGCTCTCTCTCCTGCTTGGATATCATGAAAGACTCCTTGCCTTTATAGACCGAACAAAGCTCTCTAGAAGAATCAGACCGTCACAAGATGTTAGTTCATCTCTAGTTGCCCTCTCCGGATGAGGGATAATTCCTAACACATTTCCGCTGTCATTTTTCACTCCGGCAATATTCTCTATTGACCCACTTGGATTGGCTTCAGGAACAACTTCTCCCTCTTGATTGCAGTATCTGAACGCAACTCCTCCGGTTTCATTGATTCTCTCGAGCTCCTTCTTTTTGAAGTGAAATCTCCCGTGGGAGTTCGCTATCGGAATTCGAATCACTAGTCCTTCAAGACCTTCAGTGAAGATGGTGGAGTCCTCACACACCCTAAGATATACCCATTTACAGATGAATCTCCCATTTTCATTCAGACGAAGCTGACCTGGAAGCAAACCAAATCTTGTCAACATCTGCACGCCATTTCCAATTCCCAAGATTGGCTTGCCTGATTCTGCAATGCCCTGAATTGCGTCTTCTACATTGTCAATCCACTTCTCAGCGCTCACACTGACATACGCGTCAATTGAGGCTCCGCTTGGGATCACAACAGCATCCGCCTCCTGCAGGACTTCTGGCCCTTTCTGGCTCGAGGCTACATATGGATTTGCACCTGGTATCAATGAAAGTGCTCGAAGCACGTCTTTCTCGCTATTTGTCCCAGGAAACTTGACGATAGCTATCGTCATGACAACAAGCCTCCGAATACCTGCCTGAAGCGTCTAGGTTGTGTTGGATGAAGCTGTTAATAATGCTGTGCTAGGAAAGCAATGGTCGGAACACTTGAGTCTAGAAGGTTTATCTTGAACTGATGTCTATATACTGCCTAGGTGAGTAGCATGCCTGGCTCTTATGACCTGACCTCCTACTGCGGTCTCTATTGTCCAGGCTGTGATATGCACAAAAGTAAAGCCGCCTCTGGCATTGATGGTCTTCGAAGCGCGATTACTACATACAAATCAAATCCAGCAGAAATCAGTGAAGAGGAATCAGTCATAGTGCATCTTGAACGGTTTGAGAGGGTGCTTGATGGAGGAAAGGATGATTTTGAAGGCTGCGAAGGCTGTCGAAAGGGGGGAGGAATCCTAGACTGCAAAGTAAGAGCATGCTCGATTGATAGAGGCTATAGGACATGCCTTGACTGTATTCGGATGGAAACTTGTTCCGAACTAAAAACTCAATCATGGGCATTGCCATCATTGCGGAAGATTCGTGATGAAGGATACGACTCATGGCAAAAAGATAAGCGAAAGATGGTTGAATCCGGTTGGAGCTATCTTGCTGAGAGCGATTTCTAGGTATTAGAGGAACTCGCGAACTAGGATTCCTATGAGTGCTCCGAAGAGTGATCCAAATACAACCAATAACATGTAGACGACAGCTACAACCACTCCGTTCAGTAGGAACAGACCAATGTCGAGTGCTGGCCAGAGTAAAGCAGGGCTAATCAAGAACAGCATAAAGAATAGTACGAAAAAGACTGTCGCCAACAATGCAGCAAAAATGGTTTGATTAGTTCTTCCGACCACCAGACCAATGGGTATAGCGACAACCAATGGAAAGACGAATGTGACGAGTACTGTAGATTCAAGTCTTGCCACTATAATCTGTGAAAACATGGCGGCATCAATCAGCCCTGCAAGCATAGGTACCAACACAAAGAGAAAGCGGTCTCTACGCTTTTCAGTCATGCTTATCCCTAGCAATTTCACAATTGGTTCTGCTTTTTCTATCTGGGCTGCCGATGGCTCTACAGATTCAGGAAGCGGTTTAAGGAGTCCAGTCTTCTCCTTTTCCTCCTCGTCAGGAGACTCAACTCTGAACCTCGACTCGTCTTCCATGGTCTACACCAATATGTCTACCCTGGTGACCGTGAATAAAACCTTTGCATACAAGCAGCGGGCAATTGAATTTGGTTTCAACCAAAATGGCTATCAACATCCTTGTACACAGTCCGTTCACAGGGAGATAACCCTATGGCGAAAGGAGAGCCAGTTACAGACGATATATTAGAGGATGAATTGTCCGAAGCTTCTATGACTCGACGAAGGAAGATTGAGCACATCGAGATATGTCTTGATGAGGATGTACAATGCCGTCGTTCTACAATGTTCGAGCACATTAACTTCATTCATAATGCATTGCCTGAGATTGACAAAGACAAGATTGACCTCACGACCAATTTCTTGGGACTGCGTGCTCATGCTCCTCTTGTCATTGCAGCTATGACTGGCGGCCACCCTAAGACGTATGATATCAACAAGAAGCTAGCAGGGGCCGCAGAAGAGCTCAGAATACCTATTGGGGTTGGCAGTCAAAGAGCTGCAGTAGAGGATCCTTCACTCGCAGATACCTTCCGAGTTGTAAGAGAAACTGCTCCATCAGTCCCAGTAATCGCAAACATTGGCGCAACTCATGTTGATGTGGCTCCTGATGCTGTTGAGATGATTGATGCAGACATACTCGCAATTCATCTCAATCCATTACAAGAAGCAATTCAACCCGAGGGGGATTCAAATTCAGAAGGAGCCTTGGAGAACATCGCCTCCATAGTGGATTTAGTTGATGTACCCGTGCTTGTGAAGGAGACCGGAGCTGGAATCTCAGGGGAGGTAGCTCAATCACTGGAATCTGTTGGGGTGGATGCCATTGATGTCGGAGGTGTAGGAGGGACTAGCTGGTCCGCGGTCGAGTACTTCAGGGCGGTGAAGGAAGATGATGACCTGAAAGCAAAGCTAGGACTCGATTTTTGGAACTGGGGGATCCCAACTGCACTGAGCGTGATTATGGTTCGAGATGCAACTGAGCTTGATGTAATCGCTACTGGTGGAATTCGAAACGGCCTTGATATCGCGAAGTCTCTATCTCTTGGTGCCATGGCAGCTGGCGTTGCTCATCCTCTACTTAGACCTGCGGCAATGGGCTCTGTCCTCGATGTGGTTGTTGAAGTAGAAAGGATTCTAGAGGGTCTCAAGGTTGCAATGTATCTTACGGGCTGCAGCGCAGTCGATGATCTAGCCGAGAAACCTCTGATTCTGAGCGGTCAACTTATTGATGCTCTCAAATCCTTAGACATAGATTACAAAAAGATCGCTGGTTAGAGCGCTCCAATCCTTTTCAGATATTTTGAGCGTTTCCGAATTCCATTTAGCATTTGTACCGCTTCCTCGATTGTATCCGCTACAGGAATTCCATTCAGTTCGAAGCCCCGAATAATGACCTCATACTTATCCAAGTTTGGCACATATGAGACAACAGTCTTCGCATGTTTCTTAGCAACATTCGCGACTCTTGCACCTATCTGGAGAGATATTCCTGGCGCATAAGGAAGCAGCAGCAGCAGTGCGGCATCAATAGAGTCGAAGGTAAGCATTACATCCAAGACGCGTTCATAATCAACATCTGCAGCACTACCAGTAAGGTCGATAGGATTTCTAAATGAGGCAATCCCCTGATATGCAGGTGTCATAACACTTCTCATTTTCTGTTGTTGTTCCTTGGTAAATGCTGGAAATTCCAAACCGTAATGAGCAGCCTCGTCACTAGCTATTACTCCGTGACCTCCGCTCACGGTCATTGTTCCAATGCCTCTCCCTGGCATTGGTTTTGGCCTAGTCGAGAACACCTTTGAATATGCCATTACCTCGTCTTCATCAATTGCATGAATCACGCCATATTGCTCAAAAGCCGCTTCTGCAATTGCACTATCTCCTGCAAGTGAGGACGTATGACTCTGAGTGGCTCGATGGCCTGCTTCGGACTCACCCCCTTTCAAAGCAATTACAGGCTTCTTTGGAGCAATCTTCGAGCAGGTTTCGACAAATGCCCTACCTTCATCCTTGCCAAATCCTTCGATATAGGCTAGGATAACGTGAGTTTTCGGATCTTCCCCAAAGTGTCTAACAAAGTCAGTAACATTTGTTTGAGCTTGATTGCCTATCGAAATGGCCGCCGCAATTCCTACATCTCGAGCCGCGAATTCCTCAAGTCTCTCTACAAGCCAGCCTCCACTTTGACTTATTATCGCAACGCATCCCCTTCTGGGACGCGCAACACGTTCAGATGGTAGAAAGAATGTGTCTAGCTGGTCCGGCACGAAGACACCGATGCAGTTAGGACCAACCATTGAGATGCCATTGCTGTTTGCAATTTCCACAATCTCGTCTTGAAGAGACGCTCCGGACTCTCCAACTTCGCTGAATCCTCCTGAAACCACTATCACAGACTTGATTCCCTTGTCAGCACACTGTTGTAGAACACTAGGCACGTATCTCGCCGGGACTGATATCACGACTAGCTCAATGTCATCTGGTGCTTCGTTAATGCTCTTGTAAACCTGTCTTCCCTCTACAAACCCCCCCTTGGGATTTATCGGATACGTAGGGAGGTCGTTCTCGAAAGCGAGCTTCCTAAAGATAACATTTCCCGGCGAAAATGGATTGGATGTTGAAACGCCAACCACAGCTGTAACTTTTGGATTAAGCATTGTCTTGAGACCTGACATGGACTTCCCTCAACTGTCTTGAGTCGCCTTTGAAGTTGCTCCTTATATCAAATATGCTGTTGGACATGCAATGTCTCAAGGTTTCATTTGAGCTAGAATTTCTCTCAATCTAGGCTCTGCAAGGATTGCATGCTGAAGTTTCGTCAGGAGTTTGGCAATCTCAGAATAGATTACCTGTCTTGGAGGGTCACTAGCAGATTCTGCATTCTGAATTGCTTCCTGGACCTGCTGATTTATCCTCTTGATGATTCGTTTCTCTAGCTCTGGGCCTCCCCAGCCAAATGAATCAAAACTTGCTTGCGCCTCTCCAATCTTCTCATCCACATTGAATTCGCTCTCAGTAAGAACATCCACTACGCCGGAAAAGTACTTGGCCACAGCGCGTTCAATCCGCTCCATCTCAGAAGGATTCAGATAATTCTCTTGGGGGCGCTTTTTGGATAAATCTTGAAGAAGTCTTGCTCCCGGAGCTTCCGTGAGAAGCCCCTTCACAATCTTAACAAGAACTCGACCTGGGATTTCAATGACATCTCCATAGAATGGCGAGTCAGACCGATACTTGTGGAGTTCCCGAAGAGTATCAACCCAGAATGTCGGCAGAAGGACATGGCATCTCTTGCTGTATTGTGTAATCATCCTCTGCATCTGCCCTATGAGACCCCATTCGTCATTTTCAACTTCCACCTTTCGATAAGGCTCTGGGGGCTGTTCCTCCTCTTCCCCTATGAGAGGAATCACGCCGGATTCCTGTGCTGCCGTTGTCTTTGTTGCGGTTGCTGTTGATGAGGTCTTTGCAGCTGTTGTCGTCGTTACTTTAGCGCCATCATCCAATAGGGAGATTATTTCTGCAGCTGGAGCTCCCTTTGCCTCAGCTTCTTTTGCTCTAGCTGAAAGCTTTGGCAATAGGCTCTCAATTTGAGAGAGTCTCTTTACGATTAGACTAATGATGTTCTGTGTTGATGGAGTTATGTTCTTCAGTTCAGTTGCTTCCTCCATCCATCGACGAGTTCTCAGGAGTCCTTGAATCAATGAATCTACTCTGTCTGGATCAACTGTGCCGTCTACTTGGGTGCTTAGAAGAAAATGAAGGAGAGTTGAATTCAAAGTCACTATCAAGAGGACTCTGTCAAGAAGGTCCTCTGCAATGTTGGTTCCTTCAGTCAAGTCCGCACCATCCCATCATCTACATCGGTTCAGCTGCATCTCCAGGTGTCATGTAGTAGGAGAACAGCTCACGGAAGTCAGCAATGGCATCGACAAGCTCCTTTCTACTTGTTCCTTTGGCTCGCATGAACCACCCCTGCTTGAGTGGTGAAGAACCGCTGTGAAGATTAACGAGTTGTGTTGCCTCGTTGATGATTTGTACAAGCTCTGGAATCTTTGGCAGACCAAGAAGAACAAGAAGGTTAGTAGTAGGATCTTTGATGTTATATTGAACATAGCATGGAGTGATGGCAGCGCCAGGTGCAATGAATCCATTGAGTGCTTCCTTAAGGTGCATTCCATATTCAGCTTTGGAGATGTGCCTTGGGCCCGAGAAAACATAGTATACACTCTCTGCATTTGGCTCTGCACCTACATCAGCATAGGAGCATTCCTTCACTGCAAAATCCATCATTGTCTTGAGTTGCTTTGGCATGCTGCCTGCATCCGGTATCAATCCAACATCTGTGTAGAGTGCTGGAACAACGACAGGGTCAAGCTTTCTTGCATAGTCCGCAAGGTCTGTTGTCGGGAACACATCCTTATGAGGTTCATATACTCCTGGCGAGAGCATTGCCTCAACAACATCTAATGCTAGTGGGTTCACCAACTCAACAAATGCCTGTTCAGTTCGCGCCTCAAGTTCGCCGCCCTCATCCAGAGTGGATGGTACCATGCTTTCAATCTGGTTGACATTGGCAATATCAATCTCTAGCTCACGTTGAAGATAGTCGACACTGTCAGCTCCTCTTGATTGGAGGATTCGCTTTAGCATAGTTCTGTTGCTTAGGAGAATTGTTAGGTCTGCTCCGCGTTCTTGGAGCTGTGCCCTGAGAAGACGGGATACAGCCCAGATCGAGTTCAGAGCCTCACTCGACTGTCCTTCGAATGGCAAAATGCCTACAACGTAAACGAAGATTCGCCGCCCTTCTTCTTCTTGGAATCTCTGCTTTAGCAGTTCGATTATGGCGGGAGTTCCGCCGCAACCTGTACCACCACCAAGGCTTGTAAAGATGCAGAATCCCGAAACTCCTTCGAATCCTAGGTCTTTGAGCTGTTCGAAGATGATGTCCTTCGACTCGAGGACGGCATTATATCCGTCCATGAATCTTCCACCAACGCCTATTTCTGATGCACCATAGAGCATTGTATGCTCCTTGGGGATACCATACTTCTGTCTCACCTTGGTAAGGTCTGCTCTATCAGTGTTCATGAGCAAATAGCCTCTGACTCTGGAAGGCAGTTTCCTATCCTCACTGGCTTTCAGATAGGAGCCTACAATATTGCTCCCACACTCACCAATCCCAATTGCAAAGACCTCCGCGGCCTTTGTCAGATCATCATCACTCGATGTTCCTCGTAGCATTGTTTGTGTCCCCTTTCAGCTAACCTCTCTTCTCTACCATTCTATCGGCAATCTCCCGAATCGCCCAAGTCAGATAGGAACTGATGTCCTCTCTGCTGTATGTTTCCTTGACCTTCTTGATTGCATCAGTAAGGAATGTTTCACGTTGGTCGGATGTGCCCGATGGACTGAAACCTGTCATAAAGACCTTCATGGACTTGTGCCAGTCATCCATCTTTGCCGCTTTCTCGACCCATTCCAATCGAAGTCCCTTGAGTTCGTTAAAGCTCTCAATAGCATCCTCAAGTGCTTTGGCCTCAGCTAGGTCAGTCTCAAGCTTCTTGAGCTTCTGGAGTGGGAATATGAGCTTACTGAAGTCCTTGGGATGCTTATTGTAGACTGCTTCGATAGTTGAGTAATACTCCGACTGCTTCTTAATCTCTTCTTGATGTGCTTCTCCATCCTTGGTCGCGATTCCCTTTATGACCTGCAACATTTCATCTTGGATGTTTGCTAATGTCAAACACACATCAAGCACTTCGAAGATGTGCTTTGAGTCCTTGGCGAGTTGATCTGGAACCTGTTCCAGCAGTCCCTTTAGACGACCAACAAAGTCAGACATGCCTTGTTCCTCAAAGATTGATACGGCGCCTTGAATCTGGCGGTACGCTTCTTCTGCACGAGTCTTGATCTTCTTGTGCACATCTGGTGATGTGGTTAGACCCATGAGCTGGTCAAATGAGTCTGCAGCGGATTCGAGTTCCTCTGGAGGAGTATCCCGCAACTTCTTCAGCAGTTTCAACTCATTGTCTACTGGAACTCCAATCGCGTGTGCCTGATCGAATGATTTCTGGAGTTTGGCTACCTCTTCTTTCAGTGACTCAATAACTTCGGCGCTTATCTTGTGCTCATATAGCTCAACCATTTTGCGAGCAATCGCAGGTAGACTGAATACTGTGTCAGCGGCCACACCTATACTATTGAGTTCACCAATAGCTTCTTGGGCCTCCTTGGGAATCTCAACACCAGCTCCCATAAGCTTTGCAGCAGCAAGTCGAATCTTGACCCCAAGCCTGTAACGAAGATTTTCCAATGACTCTTGCGCCTTGACAAGAATTGTGTCCTTGATTGTCCTCATCTCAGACCTGATTTCTCCGAAGTCGTTCAGTTTCTCTATTCTCATGGATCCTTCGTCAAGCTCGGTAATGATTGGCATAAAGATCTCTGCATATGCAGGCTTGATCGTCTGAAGGTCCTCAACAATGACTTCGATCTCTTGCTTGCAAGCATCTCGGAATGTAGCAACTCCATCTTCAACAGCTACGCGAAGACTTGCTAATGATTGGAGCAGATAGACTATGCCTCCCTCAAGGTCTTCGACTTTCGGCGCTTTTTTGCTAAGCTGGGCGTAATCCAAAACTCGATCTGCTGAAGTGGCAAGTTCATTGAATCTAGTTATGTAGCTTCGAATGGTATCTGTCAGGTTCTTTCGGTATTCTTCACGCATACCATTTGCTTTCACGTAGGTTGCAACCATGGCGTCTATCTCTTGCTTCTTCAAGCTCTTTTTGGCATCAGCAATCCACTTTCTGACCTCAACGGCATCTTTGATACCGGTATCATCTGGGGCATCAGTGGCTTTTTCAATTTCCTCCAAAACCTCTTCTACATGGTCTTTCAGGGATATCTTCACTTGAGATTCCCATTCAACCATCTTTTGATAGCCTGATAATTGACTGGCAACATCCTCTGATTCCACTCCCACGATAGGTGCTTCAGGGATGATTGCTGCAGTGACAGGAATGCCGCCTTCGACTATATTGGAAGTAACTTCGTGCTTCATATTGATAATCCTGTCCCTGAGAAGATTTGACATCTTTACCTTTGCAGAGTGAAGCTGATTCTCTAAAGCAATGAGTGAAGTCAGATTAGTTGTCTTCGATGAATCCCTTGCAATAATTCTGAGTTGCTGGCCAAAGTCCATTGGCAGTTCTAGACCCAATCTGGAGGCTGTTTCAACGGACGCCTGCAATGACTCTACTTCTGTTATCAATGCGGTTCCAATCATCTTACTTACTTCGTCTTTTCGCCCATCGAGATATGTCCGTTCAGCTTTAAGTTTGTCTGATAGCCCGATGATGTCCCCTACTGGCAGATGGGCTACATCTTCATATGACAAAGTGGAAGCAACTTCGCCTCGATCTATGGTAATATGCCTCTCATAGGTTTCAACGATTCGTTTGCTCTCGTCAAGAAATTCTTTGACTTCCCTAGCAAGGTCATGATGGACACCTGTTGTGAGCTTTGAGAAATTCTTAGCAAATGTCAGGAGAGTTTCTAGGTCTTTGGCATCCCCTGTTCCAGTTGATGGAAAAGTCAACACGCTGATTGCCTTCGCCTCGTTGGGTTTCTGTGCTTGAAGCTTTGGAAGAACCGCTGCGGTTTCTCGATGCTCCTTGCGGAGTAAATCTGAGAAATCCCTGACTGCTCTCATGAAGTCCTCTTCGAGAGCATTTTTGGTCGTTTCCATCTGTGATACTAACTTTCTCTTTTTCATGAAACCTGCTGAACCTGCATCACTCTCGAACTTTGCGAACTTCGCCAGTGTGTCATATAAATGGCGCACGGTTCTGTCAGTCTGGTCTTCAAGGGATTTGTTGAGCTGAATCAACATTCCTTTAATTTCAGCGACCTTATCGATTTCGCGTCTCCATGCGTGACTATCCAAAATGACTACCTCCTGCCTAGGGATTGGTATCTTCTATTTTTCGAGCTATGGTTATCAGTGGACTTTGACATATGAATGAATGGCCTACTGACTCCTCGAGACATACAAACACGTGCTATCTTAACGGCCTTAAGGCCTTTTTTCAGGCAGACTTGCCACCTCCGGGGAGGGAGAGGTGTTCGTTGCAGTGAACGCGAAGCTGTTCCTGGCAGAGAGTGACGGCAAGAGTATACATAGCAGTCCGGAGTTCAGGCACGAGCCCCACATGGCGGTGGTGATGGAGGCCAGGGCAGGTGAGGGAGTGCCTGACGTGAGGGTGATGCTGAACAGTCCGGAGGTGGAGACCAGGGCACAGGCAAGGGAGGCCGGAAGGCTGGTGGAACTGGAGCGGATGCTGGACATATTGAGGTTCTCGAGGGGCGTGGTGAGTACTGCAGTACCAGGTCTAAAGCCAGATCCGTAGTGAAACTGTATGCAGTGCCAAAGATGGGGAGCTGAGTTGTCGGGGGACTGGGGTGTGTGCGGGAGCTTGTCAATAGGTGGAATATCCAGTGCGTCTTCTTCGCATCAGAAAGCAAAGCAATGTTAGCGCCACTCCCACAAAAAGCACTCTCGTTGCAGCATCAGAAACAGTCTGGCTAGTTTCCTATACTAGGCGGAATGCATCCTGAAAGAAGATTGCTGCAATTACTAGCCCCAAAACAATGTAGAGGATTCTTTCTGAGGATTGGCTTGGCAACTTGATCTTTTCCAATAGAAACTACCCCAAATTACCTTCAATTGGAGTGCTCTTTTATACTATGGCAAAAAGCTCGCCCAGACGAACTTATTAAGAATGAACGCATAAAAAGGAGTCCTCTGGGGCTGACATTTTCTAAAAACTCTGTGTCGTTTAAATAGGATATCCAATGACAGAGTCATGACTGAAACAGGGCTGTGGCGGAGCATCCAAGCTCTGAACATTCCAGGATTCCAGAGCGAAGGTCTTCAGTTCAGGATGACACTTCTTGAGAAATTCAAATTTCTCTGCTATGCGATTACTGTGTCTTCATTCTTCCTCCTTGGTGAAGAGTATGTGCAGTGCAGCAAGTTTTGGATCTTCATTTGGTATAAGGAATGCGAGAACACCATGTTTCTGTCCATTGACAAGGAATGTCTTCTGCACATAATTCTCATATCCTCCAGCAAAACTGAGTGGTCCACTAATCATGTACTCAGCAACGAGATTCGCCTTGATAGGGCTCATTGAGTTCTCAAAGCTGTTCTCATCGAACCATTTGTGTATCATGTCAGCGTAATCCATTCCCCATTCATTGAATATCTCAACGATCTCTTTATCCTCATCGAGCATCTTGTCAAGATCGCTACTAATTCTCGGGGGAGATGATGACTTACTGACTTCTTGATAATATTCAATGAACTTCTGTTCCACTAGAAGCAGCTTCTTTTCTTCACTCTTTGACAATGACTTCCACTCCTTTTGCCATCTTCACTTTCTGGGCACGAACATTTAACTGAAGTCTCGATGCGTCTATGTTATCGACCTGCACGTGGAAAGTAGGGGGCCAAATAGCGTGAAGATTCAAAAAACTATGATTCACATCAGCATCCTTCGAATTATTCCGCCCCGCGAAACCATCCATGCGCGAGTGAATGCAAAGAAGCATATGGAGAGCCTGTATCTCTCTCACGTGTAGAAAAACCAGAGAGTGTCATTACGCCGAGAAAGATCACGACCAAGATTGAGAACATTGTAGCTTCAGTCGTTCTAGACCAGAAGCTGGACCTGGAAGAAATAGCAGCAGGGATGCCCGAAGTTCAATATGCGCCAGAAGATTTCCCGGGTCTGGTATACCGTCTCAAGAAGCCCAAGACAGCTACACTGATCTTCAATACCGGGAATATGGTGTGCACCGGGGCCAAGAGTGAGAAGGATGTCAAGAAGGCGGTCGGCAAGATTGTGAAGAGCCTCAATGAGGCCGGCTACAGGATGGCTGGCAGCCCCACCATCACAATACAGAATGTCGTGGGCTGTGGCAGTCTCGGTAGGTCCGTAGACCTTGAGAGGGCTGTCATGACACTCAAGAACAGCATGTATGAACCTGAGCAGTTCCCGGGCCTGATCTATCGGATGAGGGACCCAAAGAACGTGGTCCTGATATTTGGCTCCGGAAAGTTTGTCATCGTGGGCGCCAAAAGCGAGAAGCAAGTTCCCGAGGCGGCAAGGATACTCGCCGGCCACCTGCAAGAGCTTGACCTGATGCAGAACTTGGAGGCTGAAGGAGATGCGTAGATGGAAGAAGTGTGCTATGATGATTATCGAGAGCCTGAAAGTCTATCATGCGTCAGAGATTATCCGTTTGCAAACTAGACGTCGAAAAATCGATCACCTGTAAGTTGGCCAACTCATTCGTGAATGCATTGCTCAATAAAACTAAAAACTCCTTTTCAACAAATCCCGCGTGGACTCCAGAATGCGCAAATCGGTCCTAAATTGAGTTTTATACACCAAGAACCAAAGACTTAAGCACTGAAGCAGAAAAACCGGGATAGAATTATGCCCATCTCTGCAGGAGGCAGCACAGGTGAGGCTTTACCACTTGGTCATGAAATCATTACAGTCCTAGAGGCGGACGCAGTTCATATTGTTCATGATGAGAGGTTTCTATACGCTGCCTGTAGAGACCTGAAGGTAAGAGTCTGGTCAAAGGAAGACTGGCAACTAGTAGCGGAGCTTGGGGAAACTAGTAGCGAGCCTCTTGTAGTTCATGTCGATGAAGAAAGAGTGTACGCAACATGCGAACGCCGCGTATATGTCTGGAAGAAAGGAACATGGGGCATGACTGGATGGTTTGAGCTGACATATCATGCAATCACATCCACCCTCCAAGGTGACAGCTTCTATGTCGGCGCACGTGATGGAAGGTTAGTTTCTATCAAGAAGGACACTCACGAGACTTCAAGCTGGCAGCTTCATAAGTCTGATATATCGACGCTATGGTCAGACGATAGAGTCATCCTAACTGGAAGTCGGAAGGAAGAGCCAAGAGCTTGGCTTCATGAACCAAATAAGGCGCCTACCGAGCTAGCAAGACTCGATAAGAAGATTCGTCCTACTGTTTTTGTTGGCAATTCCGAATTTGTGATTATAGGGACTGAATCTGGCGAGATAGGCATATGGGATCGAGTTGAATGGCAGCTTATTCGCACGCTTCAAGATAAGTCCTCGAATCCCGTTGTTTCTATGTGGTCAAACAGCTCCTATCTAGTCGCCGTAATGAACTCAGGGCTCATCACAGTCTGGGACCTAATTAGAGGAAATGAGATGGGCCGATTCCTAATTGAAAATTATAAAATCGGATACATCGATGCAGACAAACTTCACGTGTATGCAGTGGGATCTGATGGAATCCTCGTTCTCTCCTTGACTATTGGCGAGGTTCCGCTCGATCTCAGTATGTCAAGCGAGTCGCGATACGGAGTCAGCCTTCTTAGAACCTCCCCCTATGATGTCTTAGAATCTGTGCTGGTATTTCAGAGACAAGGAGATGGATACTTCGATGAGGGAAATCATCAAGAAGCAGTTGCCTCCTACGAGAAAGCACTTCAATATTTGATAGATAATACACATGCATTGCTGGAAGTGCCAGAGGAGCGTCAACAATTAACGGAGGAGTTGAATGAACGACTTGGTCGTTCTCTCGTAAAGTCCAAGATTCAAGAGCTTGGGACACTAACTGAGCGGATCAGGCAGATATCTGCACAGGTTGAGCCGGGTACTCATGTTCGTCTCCAAGATGATGTGATCGACAAGCTTTGGGATGAAACAGCTAGAGCTATCAAAGAGAGTCGCGTCCTGTCCGATGCACAGGCCGGTGATATTCTGAGTTACCAGCTAACTGATGTTGCTGACACCTTGGAGGCCGAATTGAAGGAAGCAATGGCAAACGTCAATGAATACAGAGAAACGGTCAATCAAGCATTGACTCTGACTCATGGAATCACAAATGAATGGCGTTGGATGGAGAGAAAGAAGACTAGTCTGAATGAGCGAAAAGCATTCCTTGAGGATGCTATGGCGAAGATACGTGATAAACTAAAGCAAGCAGAGCCCGGAAGTGAGGTGGAGTCAATTCTCAGTGATGCTCTTGAAGAACACAGACGAGTATACTCGCAAATCTGCCGGATTATCGACGCAACTGAAACCGATCCAATGGATGAGCTTGTCAGCAAAGAGGAAGCCATGGCGGCTATCGAGGGCTTCCTACGAGTACTCCCAAAACGCAAAGCCGCTATTGCTGAAATGACGGACCCAGAGGAGCAGAAGATTGAGTCAGAGCGTCTTCAGGGAGCATTGAGGCAGGCGCTTGAGTCAGCTGAGAAGTTCAAGATGAAAGACCAACAAAAGACCATCCAGGAGCTAATAGATGGAATTGAACCTCCCAAGCCAAAGAAGCGACGAAAATCAACTAGGAAGAAAAAAGCTAAAGCGACAACGAATGAAAACACTAGCTAGCTTGAGCTTCGAAATCATCCACGTAATCAATGCCCAGCTCATCTGCCGCGTCCTGCAAGATGGCCACCCATTCTTCGGCCAATGCTTTGAGGTCTGGATCAAGTGAGAACGCCTGCTCCACGGAAGCGAGCGCTTCCTGGAAGTATTCCAGAAAGAAGAAACACACTGCACGGTTGTACCAAGTGATAGCTGAGTTAGGATCCAAAAGCAACGAACGCTCGAAGGCGTCGAGTCCCTCTGCCCACTTTTCTTCTCCCATGAGTGCGAGACCGAGCAGTTGCCACACATGACTATTTCGTGAGTCCAATTCAAGGCTTTTCGTAAGAGCTTCAATCCCCTCTTGGTTCTCATTTAGGAGCAGGTGCAAGAAGCCCTTGTCTGACCAAGCGGATAGTTCACCGGGAGCACTTTTTGTAATCCTGTCTAGCATGTATAGCGCACTCTGAGGTCTTTTTAGCTCAATATTGCAGACAACAAGCTGCTGCAGAATTTCCTTGTTGGTAGGGTATTTTGCCAGAGCATCTTCCAATGCATTCGCAGCTTCAAGGAATCTTGATTTCTTCATCAGACCCGAAGCCTGACTAAGAATCTGAACAACTCCTTGGGACTCGGCATTTCCTATGGTCAAGTTCAAACCCCCACGTGAAGCATCAACGATTTAACGTGGTCCAACCCTTGATTGGGAAGCGAGAAAATCCCTAGAAAAGGTTTGTTCTCATGGTAAAAATCCACCGCGAGCCTTTTTGATGGCAATATCCTATTGGATCGCAATCGCTTCTATCTCGATATCTACATCCCTTGGCAATCTGGCTACTTGCACTGCCGCTCTGGCTGGAGGATTCTCACCAAACCATTTTGCATATTCAGCGTTCATCTCGACGAAGTCATCCATGTCTTTCAAAAACACAGAAACCTTGACAACTTTGTCCATGCTCGTGCCTGCAGCCTCAAGGACTCCTTTGATATTCTTCAGCGCCTGCTTGGTCTGGTCAGTTATGGAACCTGTGACCATCTCATCCCTTTCTCGATTATAGGGTATCTGCCCTGAGCAGAATACAAAGCCGTTTGCCTTGATACCTTGTGAATAGGGGCCAATTGCTTTTGGTGCCTCATCTGATGAAACTACTTCTCGACTCATTGGAGTTCATATAGCTCAGCATCAATCTTCAGCATTAATGTAGCGGTCAATGCCTTACCGGAGGCGGTGGAGGTACCGCATGTCCTCCTACAATCCTAGTGCCGGTTTCTCCTCGAAGAGCTTTGGTGATGTTTGGAGGATCGGTGATTATGGCCATCTCTCCGCCATTCTTTATGAACTCGATGCATGCCTCAACCTTTGGCTTCATACTTCCTGGAGCGAAGTGTCCCTCGTCTAGATATCCTTGAGCCTCGATGTGATCCATCTTATCAATCGCTTCTTGATTTTCCTCACCGAAATTGAGATACACCTTTTCAACAGCAGTTGAGATTAGAAGGAGGTCTGCGTCAAGCCCGGTAGCGAGAAGACTTGATGCTCTGTCTTTATCGATAACTGCCGCCACGCCTTCGAGCTGACCATCGGTACCCGCAACAACGGGGATTCCACCTCCGCCCACTGCGTAAACGATAATGCCGTTCTTGTTGAGAGTTTTGATGGCCGGAAGTTCAATAATCTCTTTGGGGATAGGTGAGGCTACGACTCTTCTCCACCCCCTTCCGGAGTCTTCCTTAATTTGCCAGTTTTTCGCCTCAGCACGCTTCTTTGCAGTCTTCTCATCCATGAATGAGCCGATGGGCTTTGCTGGGTTTTCAAATGCTGGATCGTCTCTGGCAACTCTTACTTGCGTTACCACTGTTGCAACATGCTTGTCGATTGTCCGCTTATGGAACTCATTGTAAAGTGCCCGCTGAATCATATATCCAATTGCACCTTGTGTGTCAGCTCCGCAGTAATCTAGAGGGACTGGATGGAGTTCATGTTCTGCTAATTCAGACCTCCGGAGAATGAATCCAACTTGAGGACCATTCCCAGAGGTGATGACTACATCCCACCCTTCAGCTATCATATCTGCTATGTGTTTGCAGGTTTCCGCTGTGGCGGCATATTGATCAGGGACCGTCTTCTTCGTCTTATCTCGAATGAGAGAATTTCCACCTATTGCGACTACAGCCTTCTTTGTCATTCAAATCATCTCTCTTGAATAGAGGTCAATTTTGGGACACTATTCCTAATTAACGATTTCTCCATACCTAGTTTGCTGATATTATGCTCGTGGATCATTTAGGCGTCAAAATTACCGTGATAGATATGACGGAAAGCGAGAACGAATCGGGAGAAGGGTATGGCTTATCAGCATAGAGCTAGTTGTCTGAGTGCGTGGGTGAGTCATCGTGGAT
>JBHLRP010000048.1:22502-25080 GCA_048882485.1 Candidatus Thorarchaeota archaeon | reverse complement strand
AGTTCGGAATCCGAAACGACGGTGTAGATGCGGTCTTCACCAAGAGAGCTATTCCCCAAAGCCAGGATATGTCTCTGTGCCTGATCAAATGTCACGTTATATTGCGCTCCGGATGCAAGATGTCCTTCAACCTTCATTGATAACGGATTCGTGAAATTGCCATATGAGTAGGTATTAAGATATGGGTCCACGACTTCAATGTAGTATTCGTAATTGCCCGACTGCAGGTCAGTTTGGAAGAAGATGTACTTCCCATTTTGAGCCTCTGTCATCTCGTTGACTTGATATCCTGGAATCATGAGATCCGCGGGACGAATGTAGACCAATGCTTCTTGTATGTACATCTCGTCTGTAGCAGTCAATTCCACCTTCAAGTACGGGTCATAGATGGTTGGATGTGTCGGATAGAGTGGGTCTAACGTCACCTGTGGAGGGTCTGTATCGCTGAGAAGGACGTTGATTTGTCCATATAGGGTCACTACATCATCTCTGCCGTCTCCATTGATATCATAGGCAAGAATCTGTTCAAAGGGAGCAGGTAGTCTTGCATCTTCATAGCCTGTTTCTGCATTGAAGCCCCTGTACAAAGCAAACTGCCCTCTTTCTCCCTCCACTGCGATGTCAGAGTAAGAATCCGAGTCAAGCAGTCCTATTGCGAATGCGTTCGAAGACATGCTAATGCATTCTTCTGCAGACATTCTCATAACCTTCCCGTCAGCTCCGTTTACAGTAGTCAAAGTGAAGTACTGCCCAGGGACAACCACCAAGTCTTCCTGCGAGTCCATATTGAACTTGCCTGTCTTCACATATGACTCTCCTTGATACTTTGCATCTCTTACTGAAAACCTTGGAGTAAGATTTGCATTTATAGCAACCAAAACGCTTTCTTCAGCGAGAGAGTCAAGCATCGTTATTGCGAGGTTATCGAGGTCGCTGCCATGCTCGAAAGATACAATGTCAAAACCATGAACATTCAAACCAGATTGAAGGGGAATCGGATTGATTGATGTACCATCGCCAAAAATGGTGTCAACGAACACTCTACTGCTAGGTGTCCAAGGATCTTGAACATACATAACTGCTATTTCGTCACCAGGCACAAGCGAGAAGTCGCCTGTACAAACCTTAACAATCTCTTCTGTGGTGAATGGAATCTGAGGGAAATCACCTAATTCTGTACCACTACCAAGGTCTTTTGTAATCAATCGGTGTCTGCTGTATACCCCCGCATCAATTACTGAGTCACCATTGAAGTCACCAACGATGATACCCATTGGGTCTGCTATTTTATTATAGTCGTACATAGTTGCTGATCCTCCCCCATCAAAATCAACAATAACCAGGTTCAAGTTGGTCATATTGAACATCATGAATAGAAACTCAGTATGCCCATCCAGGTCCACATCCATTCCAACAAGTGTGTGGAAGATTGGGTCTCCCAGTCCTATGTTCACTGAGGCATCGACTGAGTTCACCGGGTCCTTGAAGCGAAGCGTATCATTGAAGATCCATGCCACACCCCGACCATGTGTGGTGTTGCCTGCTGCCACTGACCCAACAAAGTATGGCAGATTAATCCTGATCAGGTTTGACGCTGGCTCATATCGCTCGTCTATTCCCCTATTTGCGTCTGAATAGGGCTGAATGGTGACATCCATCGAGCATAGAGGCACCAATAGGAGGATAGTTGCAAGAAGCGGTATCCCTATCCTCAACAACTCTCTTTGACCCACTGTCAATGGACTTGCAGTGGGTCTGCGGCCGTTCAAGATTCGGTTTGAACTCATCAAAATCACTTCGGATAGACAAGCGATTCTTTCGGGAAACCATGTTGTACATACTTTATCCCGAAATGTGGCGTTTCAGGTGTCCATACATGACTTTGAGTTAATTTGAGGATTTGTTGCACATAGACTGTCGAAAAAATGGCATGCTTTTCGTTAATCTGTGCTTCAGATAACCGGTCCATTCACAGAACAATGGATAAAATCAATTATACGGTCCAATCAACCAATTTGAACAGTCTTAAAGCTTAATTTTCAATTTTGAAGGCTATGAATTCCTTTTTCTGTCTAACTTTAGTATTATAAAAAATCGTCATTATATATACTCAAGAGGAAGATGTCTTGGTGAACCAAGTGGTCTTTCAAGACGCACGCCCGCCAGGACATGTCGAACCTCCACTACAGCCACCTAACACTGTACCGCCGCAGGTTGAGGAGCTAATCCTGCTGGCATTTGGAAAGGCGAGTATCCAATTCGAAGCAACACTCTATCAGAAGTTCCATCACATCTCTGGAGACATCATTATTGGATTAAATGAGTTCAGATGGCATCTGCAGAACATGGAAGAGCGAGGTCTCTTGATCTCAAGCATGATGAAGGGAGAGCCATCTTGGAGCAGACTCAAGTGATTTGACATTTGCTAGCGAACATATTAAGATCTGACACTTCATCATCCATCTACATATCACAGCATTAATCTACAATCATCCGAACTTCTTCTTGCTATGACCTGTGACACATGCGGTACAATTGAACGATATGGGAAACGAGTTCCCTCAGGCCGCATGCTGTG
>JBHLRP010000048.1:0-22402 GCA_048882485.1 Candidatus Thorarchaeota archaeon | reverse complement strand
AAGCGAAACCTCAATATCCAGACCTGTGGGTCAGAGGTTGATCTCGAAATAATGTGTGGCGCAGGAGTGGCAGACAAGTTCGAGATTGCGTTCACAGCTATCGAAGCATTGGGCCTCTCCAACAATGCAAGGAGACGAGTCGCTGAAGGCAGATTACAGGTCGAGGACTACAGCAATCTGGCGATGGCCATGCGCTTTCTGGGTGGCTCACTTAATGTGCCCTTCATGCCCATTAGAAGCTTGATGGGAACGGATATGGCAAACCTGGCTAGGTTCAAGGGCGATAAGAAACTGAAAGTCATTGATTGTCCTTTTACTGGACAGAAGATATGTTTGGTTCCGTCAGTAAAGCCTGATTTCAGCATCGTGCATGTACAACGGGTTGACATGACAGGCAATGCTCAGATCGACGGCATTGTTGGGGAAGACATCGAGGGTTCAAGATGTGGAAAGAAGCTCATTGTTCTTGCTGAGGAGCTCATAGATGAAGAGGAGATACGTACGAATCCTGACCAGACGAAGATTCCAGCCATGTATGTTGATCATGTTGTGATTCTGCCTTACACCGCTCACCCGATGATGTGCCACAACTACTATGACTATGACCTTGAACATTTGCAGATGTTTCACAAACTGACAAGAACGGAAGAGGGATGGCAGGAGTACTTGGACACATACATTCTAGGTGTTGAGAGCCACGCTGAGTATCTCGAGAAGATAGGATGGGAGAACTTGAATAAGCTGAAGGCGAAGAAGCCTTGGGGCTACTAGGAGGGATTCTAATGGTTGAATACAGTAAGATCGAGTTCTTGGTCGCCTGTGCATCAAGTCATGTGAAAGATGGTGAGGCTGTCTTTGGTGGTACCGGAATGCCTCTATTGGCAGCCCTTCTAGCAAAGGAAACTCATGCTCCAAATGCAAACCTGATTTCGGAGGCCGGCTTCATTGATGCTCGGCCCAGAGAGGTACCTCTCTCAGTCGCTGACACTAGATATTATTACGGTTGTTCAGCGGCTATTGGTCTCATAGAGACCTTAGGATTCATTCTTCAAGGTGGTCGCATTGACGTTGGATTCTTGGGTGCGGCACAGATTGACGAGCACGGCAATCTGAACACCACCTACATCGGTCCATTCGAGAAGCCTTTAGTGAAGCTACCTGGTAGCGGTGGAGGAAATGACATCGCATCCTCAGCGAAGCGTCTCATCGTAATGATGACTCATGACAAGCGGAAGTTTGTCAAGAAGCTCGATTACTTGACAAGCCCAGGTCATATGGAAGGTCCTGGCTCACGTGAGAAATGGTCTCTGGTGGGCGGGGGACCTGATGTAGTTATCACTGACATGTGTCAAATGGACTTTGATCCAGATACTCTGAAGATACGACTAATGTCAGTTCATCCTGGATTTACCGTTCAAGATGTTCTTGACAACATCATGTTCGATCTGATTGTACCTGATGAAGTTCCTACGACGAGCGAACCGACACAAGAACAGATTGATATTATGCACAAGCTAGACCCTAACGGAATTTACCTGGGAAAGGGCGGCTAATCTGTGAAAGAGTTCAGTCTGAGATCATTCGAAGCAATCCTATTCGATCTAGATTCTACTCTCACTGATACACAGTCGTATCCACTCAGAGCTAGCGAATGGTTACTGGCAAAATACTCCAACACTCCTGAAGATTTGATGACTTCATATGTTATGACTCTTGTACGCAACTATCGTCTGGAATTGAAGGATGTTGCAGAAAGCGGAAATTACCGTCCGCCAGTTCAAGTTGTCAAGGATGCTATTCGTACTACATTAGTTGAATTGAATCTTGAATTCAGTGAAGAGCTTCTGGAAGAAGCATCACAGATCTTCAAGCGATTGCACATGGACCTCTCGAGGAAGATGCCTGGTGTTGATTTACTGCTCGAAAAACTTCAATCGTATGACATTAGGATGGGAATAGTCACAAATTCCTTTGAGGGTCATGCGAGCAAAATCCTGAAGGAGCTTGAACTCGACCGATTCTTCTACATTATTGTTGATGGAAGTGAGATACATGCATTCAAGCCTGTGAGCGCGCCCTTCCAATATGCTCTTGATAAGTTGGGTGCCAAACCAGAAAACTCAGTCATGATAGGTGACGAGTTCTTCAATGATATGGTTGGCGCCAAGGCAATAGGAATGAGCACAGTTTGGGTCAATCACCGACGGCAGTCTATTGATGAAATGCTTGAGAGATACGGGCAGTCAACCGCCCCAAACCTTATTGTTGACTCATTGTTAGAATTGGAGAGCTATATCTGAGACAAGACGAGCAACATCTATATTCGGTATGGAAGGTTCTAGTAAACAGACTTGATAGGAGTCTCGACACCCTTGACAAGAGATGAAGAGAATGGCCCCATGAAAGCTCGGGCTGATCTTGTTGGCATCATTCGAAGTGATCCAGATATAACTCAAGTTATTGTCACAATCATTGAAAACGAGCTGAAGGATATCAAGGATAAGGAAGTCGTGACAACGATTTCAAATACTCTGAAAGAAGCAGCGGCACATTCCGGTGTCGAGTCGGATGTAAAAGACAATGTGCTTCACTGGTTGACTGAAACCAGTCCAGATGTCAGACAGATGATTCTTGTGAAGACAATTGAAGACCTGCTTGAAACACCAGACTGCAAGGCTGCTACGATGGATGCTCTTGGAAGGCTCTCATCGAAAGAAAATGTGGATATGGTCTTTGAATGGGTGAATAGCAACATATTGACTCTGAATCAAGCGGTCTATGTTCTTTTGTACCCAGACTCTTCTGAAGCCTTGAAGTAGTGATTTCTCCTATAGGTCGGGTAGAAACTTCCTAAGATGCTTCTCCCAATCAGGTTTTAGTGCCAATGCCTTTCTGCCGCATTCTTTGGCGTCAGATTTCTGGCCAAGCTGATGGTGCAGCTTTGCCTTGTAGTACCAGGCCTTGGCGAAATTCGGATCTATCTCCAACGCCTTTTCATATGCTTGAAGTGCTGACTCGTAATCCTCAGCTACCTCAAATATTCTGGCTTGTCCGAACCAGTCGTACTGTGTCATTTCGTCTGGAGCCGCCGCCATGGCATTATCTACCTCAAGATGGAGCCAACAAGTGCTCCTAATAACTTTGTATCTAGCCTCCTGCGGTGAATCGAAAGGCTTTATATCGTCACTAGAGGTTTCAGCGTGTCCAATCAAGAATGAGGTGGGCTTTTGAGTTCGGCCAAGAAGATTCGTGTTCTGGTTGCCAAACCTGGGTTAGACGGTCATGATAGGGGTGCCAAGGTGGTTGCTCGCGCCCTCCGAGATGCCGGGATGGAAGTGATTTACACAGGTCTCCGACAGACTCCTGAAATGATAGTCCGTGCCGCGATTGATGAAGCCGTAAACTGCATTGGATTGAGTATTCTGAGTGGAGCACATATGGCTCTATTTCCAAAGGTTCTGGAGCTACTCAAACAGGAAGGAGCTGATGACATCCTCGTCGTGGGTGGCGGCATAATCCCTGAGGATGATGTAGCTGAACTAAAGAAAGCAGGCATAGCTGAGATTTTTGGTCCTGGAACTCCACTTGATGAAATCACTGAGTACATCAAGACCAATGTGAAGATGTAATCTGAAATGTGAGGACGGCCAGTTTGTCAAAATCTGAGGTTGCCAAGGGAGTCCTCGAGGGCAAGAGACGTGCACTGGCACAGCTCATCACAATGATTGAAGATGAGGATCCAGCTGCATCAAAGGCTCTAGCAGAGCTCTACAAACACACTGGCGATGCTCATGTCATTGGCGTGACTGGTCCTCCCGGTTCAGGGAAGAGCACAATTGTGACCCGGATAATAGCTGAATTCAGAAAGAACAATCAGTCTATTGGTGTCATCTGTGTGGACCCATCAAGTCCATTCTCTGGCGGTGCTCTACTAGGTGACCGTATTAGGATGCAGGAACACGCAGTGGACGATGAGGTCTATGTACGCAGCATGGGGACTCGCGGTCATCTGGGTGGACTAGCAAGAAGCACTTCAGATGCGGTGAGAGCTATCGATGCTTTCGGAAAGGATGTCATCATTGTCGAGACCGTTGGTGCAGGGCAATCAGAAGTGGAGATTATTGAGATTGCTCATACTGTTGTTGTGACTGATGTTCCCGGAAGCGGAGATGACATCCAAGCGATAAAAGCGGGCATTATGGAGATAGCTGATATCTTTGTTGTAAACAAGTCAGATTTGCTTGGCGCCGAAAAGAAAGTGTCAGAGATAGAAACCATGCTGGACTTAGATCAGCGAGAACGAGAATGGAACCCGCCAGTCATTCTTACAAACGCTAGGTCTGGTGAGGGCATCTCGGATTTGGTTGACAAGATTGGTGAGCATTTTGAGTTCTTGAAGAAGTCTGGGCTTATGGAGAAAAAGGACCTCAAACGAAGTCAAGAGGAGCTTGAGGACTTAATGAGATACAGGCTCACACGCAAGCTTCTGGACAGACTCAGGGATGAGCCTGAGTATGCTGAAGCCATAGATAGGATTGCGAAGAGGAATGAAGACCCGTACACAGTGGCTGAGAGGCTCATTGCGGAATTCCTTGTGAAGAGCAGTAAAGAGTAGGTGTTCTATCATGGGAGAGAAGGAAGAACTTCCCCATGCGCTGAAGCGGTGGAAGGAAACCATTGTTGACAAGACTGTGAGAAGATTCCCTGAACGTAAGGAGGAATTCAAAACTGTTTCTGGAATCCCTGTGAAGAGAATCTATACGCCATTGGACACTGAGTCAATCGACTATCTAGAGGAACTGGGATTTCCCGGTGAGTATCCGTTCACTCGCGGGGTTCAGCCAACTTCATACCGCGGTAGGTTCTGGACCATGCGACAGTATAGCGGATTTGCTATTGCGAAAGAAACCAACGAGCGATTCCGCTTCCTTCTAGAGCAAGGTCAGACTGGCCTCTCGATTGCCTTTGACCTCCCTACGCAAATCGGATACGACTCAGATCATGAGCTAGCCAGAGGAGAAGTTGGCAAGGTTGGAGTCGCAATTGACTCACTAGCTGATATGGAGGTGCTTTTTGATGAAATCCCTCTCGATAAGGTCAGCACGTCAATGACAATCAATTCGCCCGCTGCAGTCTTGCTTGCCATGTACATCGCTGTCGGTGAGAAGCAGGGAGTATCCATGGACAAGCTTAGAGGCACAATTCAAAACGATGTGTTGAAGGAGTACGCCGCCCGTGGCACGTACATCTTTCCACCCAAACCCTCGATGCGATTGATCACTGACACATTCAAGTTCTGTTCTGAGAACATGCCGCTTTTCAATACTATCAGCATTTCCGGGTATCACATTCGGGAGGCTGGCTCTACTGCTGTGCAAGAGGTTGCCTTTACTCTAGCAAATGGCATTGCTTACGTGGATGCAGCAATCAAAGCAGGCTTGGATGTCGATTCCTTTGCCTCTCGGCTTTCATTCTTCTTTGGCTCAGCAAGTGAATTCTTCGAGGAAATTGCGAAGTTCAGAGCTGCCCGCAGACTCTGGGCCAAGATCATGAAGGAACGATTCAGAGCGAAAGATGAGAAGTCATCAAGAATGAGATTTCATACTCAGACCGCAGGCTATACACTCACAGCACAACAGCCTGATAACAATGTAGTCCGCGTTACCCTTCAAGCACTTCAAGCCGTCCTCGGAGGCACACAATCCCTGCACACCAATTCTAGAGATGAGGCACTATCACTCCCAACTGAGGAGTCAGTCCAAATCGCCCTCAGGACTCAGCAAATCATTGCACACGAAACTGCAGTAGGTGATACGATTGATCCAATGGCAGGGTCATACTTTGTGGAGGCTTTGACGAAGGAAATTGAGAATCGGGCCATTGAGTACATCAACCAGATAGATGAGATGGGCGGTGCTCCAGTAGCAATTGAGCAGGGATTCATTCAGCGCGAAATTCACAATAGCGCCTACAAATACCAACGAGGCATTGACTCAGGGGAGAGAGTAGTTGTTGGAGTCAATGAGTTCGCTGTTGAAGAGGAGCAGCAATTCGACTACCTCCGCGTCAACCCAGAGGCCGAGCTGAAACAAGTCGCACAATTGAATGAGGTTCGAAGTAAGCGCGATGCATCAAAGGTTCAGGCGTCACTTGATGCATTGAGGGAAGGGGCCGAGGGTGATACTAATTTGGTCCCGCTGATTCTTGATGCAGTCAAGGTGTATGCCACACTAGGCGAGATATGCAGCGTGCTGCGTGATGTATTTGGTGAGTACAAGGCACCAGATATTCTGTAGGTGATGAGAAATGGCAGTTGAGAAGATTGAGCATATTGGTATTGCAGTTGAGAGCATTGAGAAGATGTTGCCCTACTACAAGAATGGATTAGGTCTCGAGTATGGAGGCGAAGAAGTCATTGAAGAACAGAAGGTGCGGGTCGCCTTCTTTGGTATTGGAGAGAGCAGCATTGAGCTTCTCGAGCCAACCGCTGAAGATAGTCCCATAGCCAACTTTCTTGCCAAACGCGGCCCAGGCATACATCACATAGCAGTAAGAGTTGATGATATTGAAGTGGCCCTAAAACAACATGAGGAGAATGGCGCTCGCCTCATAGACCACGAGGCCCGTCTTGGAGCTCACGATATGAGAATTGCATTCGTGCACCCCAAGTCTACCGGTGGCGTACTTATAGAACTCTGCCAGAAGCAGGATTAACGCGTGAGTATCTGCTCAATAGCTTCAGCCACCCTGATGGTGTCCTCTTTGGAAATCATCCTGTGAAGTACGATTCTTGTTCGATTTCCATATCTTCCGTACACCTTGATGTCGTGCTTTGCAAGTTCTTGTGAAAGGCCCATTGTGTCGATGTCTAGTTTGTCCAACTCAAGAAAGAGGATGTTGGTGTCCGGTTTTGCCACACCAAGATTGGGTATTGTCGACAGGCGCTCATAGAGTAGCTGAGCATTGGCATGGTCTTCCTTTAAACGATCAACCATCTTCTCCAGTGCAATAATACCCGGAGCTGCTATGACACCAGTCTGGCGCATCCCTCCCCCCAGCTTCTTTCTAGTCCTATGACCTTCATGGATGAACTCCCTAGTCCCAGCAATAATGGACCCAATCGGAGCGGAGAGTCCCTTACTCAAACATATCTGAACAGAGTCGCAATCTTCTACAAGTCTGTGTGCAGGAACTCCAAGAGCTACTGATGCGTTGAAAAGACGCGCTCCATCACAGTGCACTTTCAGTTCATACTCTCTAGCCTTTTCTGTAAGTGCTTTTACTTGCTCATGTGTAATTACTGCCCCTCCGGCGTAATTGTGGGTGTTCTCAATTACGACCATTGATGTTCTGGCATAATGAGCATCATCCGGGCTTATTACAGTCTCAAGAGTTTCTGGGGTTATGTATCCCCTGATTCCCTCCACTGGCTTTGGGTATAGACCTCCCATTGATGACATTGCCCCACCCTCAAAGAGGAAAGTGTGAGAATTACTCTCTACAACGATCTCGTCGCCTCTTTTTGTCTGTGCAAATAGAGAGATGAGGTTTCCTTGAGTTCCTGATGTGACGAGAAGTGCTGCCTCTTTTCCAAGAATCTTGGCTGCTTTGTCTTGCAGCTCGTGGACGACCTCGTCCTCACCAATCACATCATCGCCGAATCTGTCTTCTTTATGGGCCCTAACGATGGCTTCTATCATCTCATCGGTTGGTTTTGTGACAGTGTCACTTCGGAGGTCAATGGTTTTCATAGTTTCTCATGTGATATATGCCGAGTTTTAGCCTTCCGGTACATGCTTCATGCACAATGAATAAAGGGAGTATTCAGGCCATCAGAATTGATTGGATTCTCAGGAATGAACATTGTTGACCCAAGATGCGAAGCTAGGATACATGGGCAAGCTTAGGCTCTTCAAGAAGGATGCTCGTCTGTGGATTGCAGCCAATGCCCTAAACGCCTTCGCGTTCGGTGTCAGCAATGTTGTGTTCAATCTCTACATGGTTACGATTCCTGGTTTCGAAGAGGACTTTCTTGGCCTTTTTCTCTCAGTTTCCATGTTTGCAACCGCCACCATTGCCATTATTGCCGGGATGGTGACTGACAGGAGTAGCAGGAAACGTATTGTTCTGAGCCAGAGTATTCTCGGGTTGGGAATGATTGCGGTTCAGTACACTGTTGTCGACCCGATCCTTCTAATGATGTCACAGGTAGTTCTCGGCCTCACAAGCGCTTTTGGTCAAGTGGCATGGGCACCATACATAACTGATCTTTCTACTTCAGAAGAACGTGCACACCTCTTTGGATTCAGCGGCGGTACCTCCCTACTAGCCGTCCTTGCGGGAAATATCCTCGGAGGATTCCTACCAGGTGCATTCCAATCGTTCCTAGCTCTTGGTCCAAATCTATTGTGGCCATATCGATTTACTCTATGGTTTAGCCTAGGACCAATGCTTCTGTCAACACTCCTATTGATTCCGATGAGCAGTGACCCGCCCAGGGACTGCGACATGAGAATGGGATTCCAGAATGTCACGAATTGGCGTTTCATTGGTGGATACATGGCCTCAATATCGACCGTTGGTCTGGGCGCGGGAATGATCGTCATGTACTTCAACCTCTTCTTTGAGAGCGTCTTTGAAGCAGATGCAGCTCTCATCGGGATAATCTTTGGAATCAATACAATAACACTGTCCGTAGGTAACTTCGCTGCGCCAGCACTCGCAGACAAGATTGGAAAGGTCAAGACAATAATCTTGACAGAGGCCTTTTCGATACCTTTCCTCCTGATGATTTCTTGGGCACCAGTACTCTATTTCGCTGTCATAGCTTATGTTATGCGAGCCGTTCTAATGAACATGGCCGGACCTATTTCCAATGCTTTTTTCATGGAAGGTCTAAGAAAGGAAGAGCGAGCAACAGCAATGGGAGTTGTCAGGACTGGAGACTCACTGGCCAGAGGCGTAGCTGCTAACATCGGCGGCTGGATGCTTGCAGCGGGACTCTACAGAGAACCCTACCTATTGGTTTCGGGACTCTATATCGTCGGCATATTCATGTTCTACTACTTCTTCAGAGGAAAAGAAGAGGAACTTAAGAGACTTCAAGAGGCTGAAGTTGTTATCGAAGAACGAATGGAAGAGGAATTAGACATCACCTGATTTCTGCCAGAATCATAACTGCATCTGAACTGGCGTAGTGCAAACTGGTCCTGTATTGCTGGGAGAGTTGACATAGGTCGAAACCTCGTATGCCTCCATTCCTTCCGGTTCATAGGGCAAGAGCAACTCTTTCAAGACCTCAGCATCCTGCACCTCAGGGTCAAGCCAGGTGGCCTCCTTCTCTCTCGGTAGGATAACGGGCATGCGATTATGAATTGGCTCAACTAGACTGTTGGGTGTAGTAGTGATGATTGAACAGCTCAATACCATCTTTTCTTGAGGAGATTTCCACCGGCTGTATATTCCCGCGAAGGAGAAGATCTCTCTCGACTCCAACCGAATATGCATGGGCTTCTTGACCTTTCCAACCTTTTGCCATTCGTAAAAGCCGGTAGCGGGTATCAGACATCTCTTCTTCTGGAATGAGCTCTTGAAGACCCGGCTTTCAGCTACTTTCTCAGCACGTGAGTTTATCATCTTGTAGCCAATCTTCTCATCCTTGGCCCAGACGGGTATGTAGCCCCATCGCATCTCAACCATGCGGAGCATCGGGTCTTGAATCACTGTTGCAATCTTCTGGCTTGGTGCAATATTGTATCGTGGGATAATATCGAAGTCAATGTCAGTGACTCCATACCTCTCTTCAACAGCTTTCTTGTGACTTAGGAAATTGAAACGACCGCACATCCAGTGACTATCACAATCAACAGGTAAAAGGATTGAGTTTGGGGGTGCTTTTCAATACCCGCGAAGACATTTCTATATGAGCGTACTGAGGAGCAGAGTTTCGCTGAGAAAAGGACTCCATATTGGAACCTGTGGATGGTCCTATCCTGAGTGGAAAGGTATATTCTACAGCTCGAATCGGACCATGCTTCAGCAATATTTCACCTACTTTAATGTCGCCGAGATAAACAGCACTTTCTATGGGCCTCCCAAAGAGTCGATAATCCAATATTTGATGGCTACTCTATCTGAAACCAAACACTTCACAGCAAAGATTCCACATCGAGTGACTCACAACAACAGATTGAACTTGCAGTCAGAGGCGCGTGCGATATTGACAGACTTCTTTTATAGGATGCGACCCATGAGTCCAAGGCTAGGCGTTTTGCTCATCCAACTACCCCCGTGGGATCTTTCCACCTTTGGAGACCTTGAAACATTCTTCTCTGCACTGGATCCTGGCTTTCGATATGCAATAGAGTTTCGTCATGAAAGCTGGATACATAGTAGAATCTGGCGATTACTTGAGGATTATCAAATTGCACATGTCATTGTTGATGAGCCGCGCCTTCCAATAACCATGAGGGTGACAACAGACTTTGTCTATGTTCGTTTCCATGGCCATGGGAGCAAACCTTGGTACAACTATCGATATTCCCATCAGGAGCTATTGGATTGGAAGGAACGATTGAGCCATCTTCTTGATGAGAACGAAACTGTCTATTCCTTCTTCAACAACCACTTCTTTGGATATGGGCCCACGAATGCATTGCAGATGATGGAATTGATGAACCGCATCAGCCCCGTGCAGAAAGGAAAGCTCGAGCGAATGCTTCCTCAGCTGGCAATTTGCCAAACAACACTGGACGAGTTTTAGACGGAGCATCCAAAAACCCCCATTTTTAAGCGCTTGGGGTTAAGATTCCGGACGGAAACCTTCACCGGAGGGTGCAGAGAGATGTTAAACCAGGATGAGATTCTGAGGTGTGCGGAGACCAAAATCCTAGCACCCCGTTTGATTGTTCTGGATGAAGTGGGCTCCACGAATGCAGTTGCCAAGCAACGAGTGCTAGAAGGTGAGGGTGAGGGCTTGGTTGTCGTTGCAGATAAACAGACAGAAGGCCGAGGCAGACATGATCGGGTTTGGATTTCTCCCGAGGGGAGTCTATATCTGTCGATTGTACTAAAGCCGCGGATTAATGAATCATTGAGTCCCTTGCTTGGACTTCTGATGGGATGTGCTTCCGCTACTGCAATAATGAAGCTGGGGGTCATCCCAGTACGTCTGAAATGGCCAAATGATATCTTAGTTGGCCAGAGAAAGATTGGAGGTATTCTGAGCGAATTGGTCACGGAAGGCGACAAGGTGAAGGGAGTCGTTCTTGGAGTTGGGATAAATCAGAACGTCAAACGTGAGAAGTTTCCTCCAGAGATTAGAAATGGTACGACGACAATCTATGAGGAGATTTGTTCAAACACATCCCGCGAAAATCTTGCATCACGCATCGTCGGCGAGATTGATAGAAGATTAATCACAATCCAGGCAGCTCAATCCTTTGCACCAATGCTCATCGAGTATTATGGTCTCTGTGACACTCTTGGAAAAAGGGTTCGAGTTGAACAGGAAACCGGCATTATCGAAGGAGTAGCTGACGGAATCGATGAAACAGGGTCTCTCATTGTGAGCACAGGAACAGACAAAGAAGTAGTGACTCTAGGCGACGTTATTCATCTTGAATAGCAGGAGGATTAGCTTTGCCCCCCTTTGTAGTTAAAATTGAATCAGACCGATTACAGGAACTCAATCATTTGCTATTCAGAAGCTCACAAGTCACAGAAGTGAAGCCAGCCAATCAATACGAAGCTTTTCGAGTAAAGTGTGCTGGTGGGACCATCATTGGCTACACAAGTGGAAAGGTTGTAGCCTCAGGATTGCTCGCTGAATCCCTTCTCAAAGATACAGTCCTTGAGATGGAGGATCGCGACAGGTTTGATATCGTAATTGGTTCAGACGAGGCTGGGAAAGGTGAGTGGCTTGGACCCCTTGTTGTTTCAGCAGTGGCTGTTTCGCCTGAACAATCCAGAATCTTGAGGGCACATGGAGTGATGGACAGTAAAGCCCTATCTGTGCAGAGGATTATCGACTTGGATCCCCTAATCAAGGATCATAGCATGTCCCGATACATCGTCTTGATATCGCCTGAGAAATTCAACACGCGTTTAGCTGAGCTTCATGCCGAAGGCAAGAACCTGAATGATTTGCTGGCTTGGGCCCATTCTATTGCTGTCTTCAATGTCTATAATGAAATCGGACCTTCTTCTGAGACTGGTATACAGATTGTGGTTGATGAGTTTGCGCGAGAAAAGACCAGAGAACGATTGAGTCGGGTCATGGACCTTGAGGAAGTCCAGTTGGTGCAACGCCATCAAGCAGAGGATGAGATTGCTGTGGCTGCAGCTAGCATTTCAGCGCGGGCAGCTAGAGAGCTTTGGATAGACGGTGCAAGAAAGAGCCTAAACATTGAGCTTCGCGAGATGAGTAAAGAACAGGCACGAGTGCATCCAGAGAGACACAGGTTCGTGAAGGTTCACTATATCGGTGAAGACTAGTGAAAAATACGTGAGTATGCTAGACTGTTTGGCACCTGTCTTCTACCATGATCCTATAGCATGAGAGTCGGATCAGTAATAGGGATTTTACAATACTCGCTTCGGGAACCAGAGTCTGAAGAGGGCACCCTTGCTGGGGACTCCTGGGACTCTATCGGCAACTTCTAACTTGCCACCATACTTGGCAAGAATCCGTTTGGCCTGATGAAGTCCCAGACCCCCATATCGCCTCTCCTGATCGAAGAGAACATCCTTCATCGAATCGGGTACGCCTTCGCCGTTGTCAGCGATAGAAACCTCGAAGCCACCCCGGTCTTCCGTCAAAGTCACCCAGACACGTTTCTTTTCTTCTGGATTGTGAATGATGGCGTTTTCAATCACATTCGTTAGGAGGTGTCCAAGATACTCATCTGCTACCACATTCGCTTCCATGGCTCTACAATCAACCTCAATTTCGACATCCTCCTCTTTTGCTCGAAAGATATTCGTGGTTTCCTTCACTGCATCATGGAGCGATACAATCTCCATAGGTGCTGACAAAAGTCCGCGCGTCGCATGTGCTTTGTCTATCAAAGCCTCAGAAGAATCTATCAGCTCCAACACTCGCTCTAATACAGAAATCGCGTGGGGTCTCGTCTCATCAAACTGGAAGAGCTCAACAGCCATCTGCATTGCTTGAAGCCTGTTTCGCATGTCATGGCCTAATAGGTCCAAATACAGCATGGATGTTTCTGCCATAGTCTTCAGTTCTTGCTCAGCCTTATCTTTCTCTCTTCCTGCAATAACACGGTCTGTGATGTCAACTATAGTTGCTTGAATGGCTATTCGATCCTGGAACTCGATTCTATCACCAAGAACTTCAACCCAAACCATCTTTCCATCGCTGCGAATGACTCGGATTGTCAATGGAGCATCAAGAAGAGGCTCTCCACCCAACGCTGCAGACATCATTTCAAGGACAGATTCGAAATCCTCAGGATGAATGAACCCTTCAATCTGTTCCTGAGATAATGACTGTAACTCTTCAACGGTGAATCCAGATATCTTCGCCATAGCATCATTGGCAAATGCAATACGCAACGGGAGACCTTCAACAATCATGATTCCAAGAGCTGTCTGCTCTACTAGCTGACGGTACTTGGCCTCACTCTCTCGAAGTGCCCTCTCAGACATCATCCGGCCAGTTATGTCAATGTCTAATACCTGAATCGCAGGCCTTCCCTCATACTCTATCTGCACCACAAAAGACTCCACCCATCTGATCTCACCATCTTCTCTGACATAGCGGAATCTATGACGTGGTGCCAGTGCACGCCCAGCTCTGATATCCTCGTTTCTGCGACGCAGCTCAGCGCGATCAGCTGGATGAACGCACTCCCAGACTTCGTCAGCTGTAAACTTGAGAATTTCATCAACACTATGCCCTAAGGTTCTGGCAAAAGACGGATTGGCATAGACATATCTTCCATCTTGAATAATAGCGAGTCCTTGGAGTGATTCCTCTGCCAGCTTTCTATATCGCTCCTCAGATTCTCTGAGTTCTTTCTCAGTCTTAATCCTGTCAGTGACATCGGCCACAGCAATCTGGATTGCAAAATCCCCTTCATATTCAACCCTGCGCCCTAATAATTCAACCATGCGGATCTCACCGCTGGGTCTTACGAATCTGAATCCGAATGGGTCATCGCCCGCAGGATTACCTTGCATCAATCCATTGAATCGCTTCAATATCTCATCGAAGTCGTCTGGATGGATGATTCCCTGTATCTCATCTGGAGTGAATGCCATTATCTCTTCAGGTTCTACATCAAGGATTCTACCTAGAGCCGCATTTACAAAAGCAATCTTGAGTGGCGGTCCTTGAACTATCGCTACTCCTTGTGTGTATTGTTCGACTAACTGCTTGTATTTCGCTTCCGAGTTCCTCAGTGCCTGGTCTGCAAGTCTAGCTTCAGTAACATCCCTAATTATCGTGACTACCTGTACAACCTTCCCTTCTCGTATTATTGGAATCTTTGTGGTTTCGGTAATAATCTCTCGTCCTCCAAGAACATTCCTCTCTTCGTTGGTGAAAATCTCTCCAGTCTGGAAGACCGTCTGGTACTCGTCAATAATCGACTCAGAAAGGAATGGAAAGGCTTCATCAATTCTCTTGCCTAGAAGGTCCAGACTCAGATTCAGGCTCTCCAGCCAGCCTTCAAGATAGGGATTAGCTAGAAGAATCCTCAGATCTGTATCCACCACGTGAATTGCATCACTGATTGCCCAGAGTGTTGATTTATACTGCTCTTCAGATTCCCTTAGCGCGCGTTCAGCACGGTCTCTCTCTGTGATATCCTCGCCAGAGGCTATCATCCCACTGATATTCCCAACATCGTTAGTAAGGAGCTCAAACTCCCAAGCTACCAGGCGTTCTTCACCAAACTTGTTTACTAGAGCCCGCGCAAATTTGCCCGATGGTCCAGTGCTGCCCTCTATGATGTCAGCAAAGATCTCTCTTTCTTCTTGAGCCTTGCTTTTGGAAGTGAAATAGTCAAACCATGATTTTCCGATGACTTCGGTTGACTCAAAGCCCAGTATCTCAAGCCCCTTCCTATTAACCAGGTGTATTCTGCCATCAGCATCCACAACAACTATAGCCGCTCCAGCGATGTCCAAATATCGTTGAGCCGTGTCTCTCTCCTCTCGAAGAGCCTCCTCGGCCCTCTTCCGAAGAGAAATGTCGCGAACAATAGCCCAGGTTCCAATAGGATTGCCTCGCTCATCTCTGATCAATGTGACTCTGAGCTCAATCGGGATTCTTGTTCCGTCCTTTCTCAAGAGTTCTTTCTCATAGATGTCCGAATACCCCAATACCATTGTCTGATCTTGATATATTCTCTTCTCCATCTCGTGCCATTCAGGAGGTGTCAAGTCCCAGAATGTCTTCTCCTTTAATTCCTCAGCAGAATATCCTGACAGCTGCTGATAGGCTGCATTATACTCAAGATACTTTCCATCCATGTCTGCGCTTACAAACCCATCCTCCATTGTTTCATAGAGTCTACGATATTTTCTCTCCGACTCCAATATCGCCTCTTCTGCCTGGATTCGGTCAGTCACGTCTAGGGCGATACCACCAAGCAAAGTTGGTTTTCCTTCTCTTATAATTGGAAACTTGGAGGTCTGATAATAATGGATGGCACCGTCCGCATCAGGGACTCTTTGCAAGACCTGAACGGGACCTTCTTGCAAAGCCGTTCTATCATCTATAATCATTGGATCAGCTAGCTCTTTTGAAAAGAGTTCTAGGGTGTTAAGGCCCTCCACTTCCATAACGCGGAACGTTTCTTTCATGTATCTGTTCGCGTAGAGCATGTTTGAGTCTTCGTCCTTAATAAAAACGGGTCCAGGGATGTTGTCTGCAAAGACCGCAAACCGTTCCTCACTATCACGAAGGTCATTTTCCACTTCTTTGCGCGCAGTGATATCGCGAACTACTGCAACAATACTTTCCCCATCTTCATGGAGAGTCAAACTTGCAGAGAACCAGAGGATTTGCTCTCGAATCCTGAGCATGTAATCCAGTCTTTCTGCTTCTCCTGTCGACCTCACCTTATCGAAGCATGTGAGAAATGACTCTGCCAATTCCGGCGAAAGAACCTCTTTTACATTCTTTCTGAGAAAATCTTCAGGTGGAACTGCTAAGAGTCGGTCATCAGCTGCAAAGTACTGCGAATAATTACCGTCCATGTCATAGACGAAGACCATGTCCTCCATGGCATCAACAATAGTCCTGTATTTCTCTTCAGAAGATCTCAATGCTTCTTCGAATGCCATCCGATGCGAAATATCCGAAACCGCTACCATTACCCTTGACAGGTCCATCTTTCCCTGAAGGATTGGCGCCTTCCATGTTATTCCCGTGTACAGGTGTTTTCCCTTCAGAGTAGTAGCGTGGCTTTCGAATTGAAGTCTATCCGGACCTTCATTCCAGATTGCCAAAAGCTCTTCTGTAAAACATGGATATGTTTCATCGACAAAGAGTGCATCGAAGTTTGCTATAAGCTGCTCTTTGGAATCAGCTTCATACATTTCAACGGATCTGGAATTCACGTCAACAATCCTAATCAGCGAAACAGCATACCTAGGGGCTTCCGGATTCTCGTCTAAATAGGCCTTAAAATCAGTTATTCCTTCCTCACGGAGATCATCCATCCATACCTTCACTTGGGTGAAGTCCTCTTCCCACATTGAAACTGGAGAATTATTAAACAGGTTCCTGTATCTCTGCTCATTCTGCCTAAGTGCTTCCTCTGCCGCTTTTCTCTCGGACACATTGCGAATCAAGGATTGATATCCTACAGGATTTCCATCATCCATCAGCATAGTGTTGGTTATGTGGAAGTGGAACACAGAACCATCTTTCCTGATTCCTCGAGCTTCTATGCCGCCGGGGATAGTTGTCCCTTTCTCTAGACTCTCTCTATGGGCTTCAAGGATAACTGGCAAGTCTTCGGGATGCACCAAATTCCCAAAGTTACGCCCCAACATTTCCTCACATGTATAGCCGAAGAGTTCAGCTCCGATTTCGCTACACATTGTTATGATGCCATTCACATCGGTCCTGTAGACTCCATCTGACAAATTCTCGAAGAGCAGCCGATACTGTTCTTCATCCGACCAAGATTTCTCATGCATTGGGAGCACCCCGCCCGAAGACTGTGTCCAACACCACATTTGCTTCGGTGCTATTGTCTCGAGAACTAGGAGAATGACTGGCATATCATCTCTCCAGACGGTCCCTATCATTCAGGTGTAAAATTCGAAGGCTTTTTGACTTTCTTGTTATGGATGCCCTGGGAGACTCATTTCAGTAGTTCAGGCTTCTTAATGAGATTCTTGAAGAGTTTCTGATTATGAAACGGTGCCTGCCTATTCAGGCAAGCAACCACAGCACACCTGCTACAAACATAGTTCACTACATCAGCGAGTGTTGGATTCTCCCCTATACCCTTCTTTATCTCCTCTTTGGATGCTCCAAAAAAGATCGCCTTCTTGCTGGCGACATTGTCAAACACCAGTGTCTGTAATGTAACGAGGAACGCCCGTGGGTCCTCTTTCTTTTGCCAGAGTCGATGAATGAGATTGATAGTGGCCGCTATGTCACAGCTTACCTCGAAATGGTCCTTTGACCATCGCCTCTCCAATCTCTCTTCGACTAATCCCACTTCCCACATAGGAAACATCTCGAGGCCCTCTGGCTTTTCATGATTCATTATTTCTTCTACAATCTTTCCCCCATCACGTTCCTTCCCGTACCATATTGGCATGCCTCTTGGAACATGGCCCGTTCTACCACAGAAGGCGTACCAACCCTTGTCTGAACTCCTTGACATCATTTGGATAATGGCCTGAGTTGAGTCCAATGGCCTATCCAAGATATGGGCGGGTACCCACACTGCATGAGTCACACACCTAGGCTCTCCACAAAGAACACATGGAAAGAGCTCTTCCGAACTGACCTCGCTTTTTCGTTTCGTGCATTCTGCACATTCTGACAACTTAATCCCATCCAGCTTGACATCTATGTCTTGTAGACGGCTGAATAAAACATCAACGGAATTCCTTACAAATTCATCTCGGTTCTATATGAACAAAGACCTGTGTCACATTGGTGAATGATTTCTTGATTGCTGCTTCAATTTGATCGGCAACACCATGACTATCTGTCAATGACATGCGTGGGTCGAGTCTGCAGTCCAGTGATACTGTGAGTCCTGAACCATCATCAGTAATAACGACACCATGTGTGTCCTGCGCAGACGTTTCAGTCTCAACAATCTGCTTGACTCTTTCCACCATTTCTTCATATTTGCGTGTGACATCATGTATTGGTTTCTCAGAGATATCAGCCTCAAGATGAAATGTGACTCTCTCCAGATTAGGGAGATGTTCTGCAAGATTTTGCTCAAGTTGGCTGGAAACATCATGAGCTTGTCCAAGAGTCAACTCTGGTTGCATCTCGAGGTCAGCAGAGATGTATAGCCTGCCATTCATAATATGAATTCGGACTTTGTGCACTCCTCTGATCTCTGGCAGTCGCTTGGTTTCCCGATACATCAAATCATATGCATTGTATTCAGCTGTTGCTGTAGCCTTCTCAGAAACCGGTTCAATATGTACCATCACATCAACATGGTCTTCAAGTTTTGCTAGAGCTCGCTCTACGGCGTCTGCTATTTGATGAGCCTCGTCTATCGAGGTGTTCTCCGCAATTGAGATTACAACATCAAGAAACATGAAATGGCCCGATACTCGTGCTCTCACTCTACTGCACTCGATGACACCGGGAATCCTAGTGCAGATATCGATGATTTGCTCATTGATTCCTTCTGGCGCTCGATCAAGCAAGTTATCGACAGCTCTCTTGGCCAGTTGGAAGGATACGAAGAGTATCACCAGAGCGACGCCAATCGCGGAGAGAGGATCTGCAATGGGGATTCCAAACCAAACAAATGCTAATCCTATAAGAACCACTACAGAGCTGGCGGCATCTGTGATGAAATGAAGCGCATCCGCCTCTAGGGCTTGGCTGGAGTGCTTTTCTGCTGCTGAATAGAGGACCCGGCTCCTTTCATAATTAACAACTATACTGATGACCATTACGGCAATACCAATCAGAGTTGGTTCCGGAAACTCTTCCAGTTGAATCACCCTTGCAGCTTCGAAAAGAATCCATCCTGCTGTGATCCATATTAGAATGGTCTCAACGAGAGCTCCAAAGTTCTCTACCTTTCCATGGCCGAAATGATGGGAGTGGTCTGCCACCTGGGATGCCTTCCTTACGGCAAAGAAGGTGATACACGCTGCAGCCAAGTCAAGAAGACTGTGGAGAGCTTCTGAGATTATTCCCAATGAACCAGTGATGAAGCCGACAGCAACCTTAATGATGGTCAGGGCTGCTGCTGCAACAACTGAGAGGAGCGCCGCTCTACGGACTTCTATAGCCCGCTGACCACCAGAGTCCATTTTCATCAACACCCGCTGGCCCACGCTTCCTCCCTATAACCCTTCTCGTATCAGATGTGATTTGGAATTGCCTTTATATGCCTCTTTTGCCAAACAGCTCATAGCATCAGGAGGCGGCAGTAATTCAATTGGATCCGACGTATATGGCACTACTATTTGCAGCGATTTTCATGATTATCATGCTGATATTCATCGCCTCAGGAATCAAGGTCCTCGCAGAATGGGAACGGATAGTCGTTCTGCGTCTTGGCAAATACTCGGGTGTCAGGGGTCCTGGCATCGTGTGGAGGATGCCTATCATTGACAGGATTGGAGCAAGGATATCCCTCAGGGCTCAGACAGCAGAGGTTGAAACTGGAGAGGTGATGTGCCGGGATGGAACTCCCATTGGACTGGTCGGAGAGGTTCGATATCGTGTTGTGGACATTGAACGGGCTTTTCTCAGTCTTCAGGACTATCAGACCACTGCTCAACAATCATCAAAGCATGTCATGATCGAGCAAATTGAAGCTCGCGATTATGATGACATTGTCACAAACAGAGAACGTGTTGAATCTGCCGTCACTAAGGAGCTCGACACTCGATTCGAGAAATGGGGAATGGCCGTAGTTGGGGTGGATCTCAGGGTCCAGAGAGCAAATCAGTGAGATTTTCAAAATATGGGTGGTTCTTAAGCCTCATTCTCCCACATTATACCGGAGCAGATGAGTCCTCTATTGCTATTCCGGACAGCTGACGAGCTTCGCAGTAGGAGTCTCCCTTCTATCGGAGACCACACCCCCAACAGACTACTGGGTTGTAGGTCAGAGTCCAGCAAGTGCCATCTGTTCTTTAGGGACCTGCTTCGATTGACTGTGGCCGCACAGCCACCGCCTGATACGGGAGGCATGGACGATTCCATGACGATTACATGTGCATTCGATCCGATCCGGTTGTGAACCAACTAGGGTCTTTGCTGAAGCAGGTGCCTTCACGCCTACTGGGGCTGGCAGCCAACGCTAGCCCCACTCTTAGTTTCTTCCTTGATTACCTGCTCAGCAGAATGAATGGGCTCTTCCAGCGGCAACAAATACCGTCATATATTTTTTATATATCCGAAATATATAAATATAAACACGTAGATGGAGAGGGGGACAATAGTTGTGTCCCGGCATGGGGATTTGAATTACTAGGCAGGATGTTGGAATATGGCTAAAATCATGAATTCCCTAGGTTTCCTAAGAATCCTAGGATTGAATATCATAGACGATTCCAGCTGTACATACCATTTCTTGCACACCAATGAAAGCGAAGCAAAAGACGATTTCTTCAAGCAATCCGCTAAGGCAGGGGACCACAGCAGACTAGCCCTTCAGCCTGGTGACGAAAACAAATCTCCATGCCAAACGCCAACCGGAGAGGTTGATAAAAATGGGTGGGAATCTGCGAATTACCAGTTTTGGATGCCCTTTCGCACCCACTTGTTCTTGCATCCCTACTATACAATCCCCACTTGATTATCTGGAATTGGAGCGTAGATCCCACCAGCCCGCCTCTCTTGGCAAATCCTAGGTTCAAATGAACGGTTTCTTCCAACGCTAATGCTTGTAGCCATTCTATTGGATTTTGTTCATTGTTGGACTCTCAGTAACCTCAATTGATCAGAAATTCGTTAGCTCGGATTTCTATGGTTGTTGGCGCACAGATTCTCTTCCTACGGGTTAGCCAATTCTCATTTTCAATGGCTCATGTTTTGACGGTAAGCTCCAAAGCGTTCTGATATGGAGAGAATCTCCATGCTGCCAATCCCGCTATTGCACCATCAATATTCTTGTTGATTAAAGCTGGATTCATGGAGTTTCTTAGTATGTTCCTAGAACAATTCTAAACGCAGTCTTATCCCCCTGGTCCACTTGTATCCTCCAGCCGTGTGCCTCTACGAGCTTCTTCACGATAGAGAGACCAAGGCCAGTCCCTGTATCCTTTGTCGAAAAGCCTCTTCTCCAGATCTTTGGCTTTATTTGGTCAGGAATCATAGCGCCATCGTTCTGCACTATTATTTCTGTCCCGCCTGGCGATTCTTCTCTCCTAACTTCAATGGCAGTGGGATTCCCATGCTCTAATGCGTTGTCAATCAAGTTCTGGAAGATTTGACCCAATCTCTCCGGGCTTCCTAGGACAATTGGTAGCCTATCCATTTGAAAGCTCACACCTTCAGGGACTGTTGTTTCTGCAATAGATTTCAGAACCTCATTCAGATCAACTCTTTCCCGCTTCTCAACAACCATGCCGGCATCAGCAAGCTCTGCGGAAGCTTGCAAAAGCTCAGCAGACTGCTGTGCGATGGAGTCGATTCTGTAAAGGATTTCTTCGTTATCCTCCCTCTGAAGAAGTGAAACTAAGCTGCGAATGCTCTTCATCCTATTTCCAAGATCATGTGACATGATATTGGCGAGCTCACCGAGTTCTTCCTTTTGCCTTTTCAGCAAATCATCTGCCTTCTTCCACTCGGTTACATCTTGGAATATGCAATGACTCTGTTTGAATCGACCATCATTATGGAATGCAATCTTCCCAGTAAATCTGCCAATTATGATTGCCCCATCTTGACGGTTAATTTCAAACTCAATATTCCCCATTGCGCCAGTCCTCTTGAAGTCATTGAAGCATGCGGGAAAATGTAGTCTGGATTTTGCTGTAAGGAAGTCCCCAAAGTATCTACCTACCACTTCCTCCTTCGAATATCCAGTAGCATTGAGCCAAGCCGGATTCACATCAATTATGTTCCCATTTTCATCTAGAGTTTGGTAGCTTAGTGGGGCATCTTCGTATAGTTCTCGAAACCTCTTCTCACTTTCTTCGAGAGCTCTCTGTGCTTTCTTCTCTTCCGTGACATCAAGAGCATATTCAATCATTA
>JBHLRP010000047.1:0-26263 GCA_048882485.1 Candidatus Thorarchaeota archaeon | reverse complement strand
GAGAACGAATCGGGAGAAGGGTATGGCTTATCAGCATAGAGCTAGTTGTCTGAGTGCGTGGGTGAGTCATCGTGGATTGGGACAGAATGCTGGTTTTATTGCTATATACATTCGTATTCTCAATGTTGTGGTTTGTAATACTGAGTTTGATGATTCTGCCGATGTTCGGAATTGCTTCGGACCTATTGCTACAAATAGTTCTAAGCTTGATTTTAGGAGTTATAACAGCGGCTTTGGCATATGCTGCAACACCGATATGATAGGCGCTCTCCACGAGTGACATGAGGCTTGTTAGATTGATTGTGGGGCATCAATCCCAATTAGACGAAATGCTCGACTCACTCTTTGGGTTTTAATGCATGAGTGGGATTGATAAAGCAATCTTCTCGACATTATTGCTGAGAAATGGGGCATGGTAGAAGTCATTGTTTATTTTCGAGTGCTGTTAGGAAGATGAAGCAACGATGACAGAAGATGATCTTAAACCTGACATTGATGTGGACAAAATCACCTCCAAGAAAAAGGCCAAACATGCTATCAGTAGATTATCAAAAGCAATCAGGTATCACAATTATAGATACTATATTCTTGATTCACCAGTGATTGATGACTCAGAGTATGATTCACTGTTATTGAATTTGATAGCTCTTGAGGAGAGATTCCCGGAGCTCAGTAGTTTTGACTCGCCAACGCAAAAGGTCGGCGGAGAGCCGCTTTCAGAATTGGGGACAATCGAACACGCAATTCCTATGCTTAGCCTTCAGACAGTCTATGAAGAATCTGTGGTTCGAAAATTCGATGCTAGATGCCAAGGTGAATTGGGCGCCAGGATCATTGAGTATGTTGCGGAGCCCAAATTTGACGGTCTTGCGGTTGAACTAATCTATGAGAATGGGTCATTGATAGTTGCATCTACCAGGGGCGATAGTCAGACCGGCGAGAATGTTACTGCGAACGTGAAGACAATTCGGGAACTACCCCTTGTCCTGCTGGATGACGATGATGATGGTATTCCATCTCGCCTAATAGTTCGTGGTGAGGTGTATATGGGGCTTGAGGATTTTGAGAAATTGAATGTCCAACGCGAGGCTTCTGACGAGCCAACCTTCGCCAATCCGCGCAACGCGGCAGCTGGGTCTATAAGGCAACTGGATCCCAAGATCACAGCCAGCAGACCACTCCGGATATACATCTACGACGTGATGGAATCTGAAGGACGAGCTTTTGATACGCAATGGCAGGTGTTGGAATCTCTCCCGAAATGGGGTCTCCCAACTCAGCTCGAACTCTCTCGACTCTGCCGAGGTTTTGATGAGCTTCTAGAGTATCATCGTGAACTCGAAGACAAAAGAGATGATCTGGCCTTTGAAATAGATGGAGTAGTCTTCAAAGTCAACTCCAAGTCGAATCAAGAAAAAATGGGTTTCAGAGCTAGAGACCCTCGATGGGCTATTGCCTACAAATTCAAACCGAGGGCGGCAACAACCAAGCTGCTCGATATTACCGTACAGGTAGGAAGAACTGGCCGACTCACACCAGTAGCTGAACTTGATCCCGTTAACATAGGTGGAGTCACAGTCAGCAGAGCATCACTCCATAATCAGAGTGAGATTGAACGTAAAGACATCCGAATTGGCGATACTGTCATTGTTGTTCGAGCTGGTGATGTTATACCACAGGTTGAGCGTCCAGTTCTTGACTCAAGAGATGGTTCTGAAAGAGTGTTTGACATGCCATTGATATGCCCTGTCTGCAACTCTCCAATCCATATGAGCAATGATAAGAAGTTGGCTCAGTGTCCAAACTTCAATTGTCCTGCTCAGCTACGAAGAAGCATCAAGCATTTTGCATCTCGCAGTGGCATGGATATAGAGGGACTTGGGTCGAAACGTGTAGACCAGCTCGTTGATGCTGGGATTGTGACAAGTCTTCATTCTCTCTATACACTGAATATTGATGACCTGTTGGGCTTGGAGCGATTTGGAGAGCGTCTTGCCCTCAAGATTCTTGAACAGATTGAAGCCTCAAAGAGCCTTCCTCTAAACCGATTCATCTTTGCACTTGGGATACCAAATGTTGGAGAACAGACAGCGAAGATTCTTGCCTACAGCTTCGAGTCTGTTAGGGATCTGATTTCTGCAACTGAAAGCGACCTGCTAAGACTTGATACAATTGGGCCTGAAATTGCCAGAAGTATTGTAGAGTACTTTGAATATGAAGATACGAGAAGTATGGTTAAGGACTTGATTGAGGCGGGCTTAGGAAAGAAGACAGATCTTGAAGAAGCTGCTCAGACTCTAGCTGGTAGTACGTTCGTATTTACTGGGGCTTTGGAGAAAATGGATAGAAGGAAAGCAAAGGAATTAGTCGAGAGTCTTGGTGCGAAGACTTCCTCAAGCGTGTCCAAGAATACGATCTACGTTGTAGCAGGTCCTGGCGCAGGCTCAAAGCTTGAGAAGGCAAAGAAGCTTGGCATTGAAATTCTCAGCGAAGATGAGTTCATAGATCTAGTCGGTTTCTAGGAGCAAATTAGTCGTCCCGTTTCTCTCTAAGCCACTCCTCAGTGTAAGCTGATTCTGTTTCAGCAGCACCGAAGACAGTCTTTCCAGTCATTCCATCGACTAGCGTCTTTGTTCGAAACAGAATCTTTCTGTCCTTCTGAGTCAATTCTTTGGCAAATTCCATTGTCTTCTCCAGAAGCTCTGCATGTTCGAAGACTCTATCAGCAAGGCCAATCTGCAAAGCTTCCTCGGCTTCAATTGTTCTTCCTGAAAGCAAGAGATCCTTTGCTCTGGATGGGCCCACTAGATGCATTAGATTTGAAGCCGCACCCATTCCGGGAAAGATACTGAGATCAATTTCTGGAAAACGGAGCGCGCCTGTCTTAGAAAAGAATCGAAAGTCACAGGCGGAAGCTACCATTGCACCAAATCCAACTGCATATCCATTTATTGCTGCTAGAGTAATGCAGGTCTTGGCTTCTCGTATTGTCTTTGTCGTCTTCTCCAGCAGGAGAAAGAAGTCCATGTAATCATCGGGGGCGAGGCCCATCATCATCTCCATATCAAAACCCGCCGAGAACGCCTTCTCACCCACGCCAGTGAAGATAATCGCAGCAACATTAGGGTCGTTAGTCAATTGGGAGGCTTTCTCCTCAAAAGAAACGAACATATCGTGTGTTACCGAGTTGAGTTTGTTGGGACGGGATATTGTCACTATGGCAATCGGGTCTTCTCGTGTAACGATAATCTCTCCATCCATAATCGCTCACAGCCTTTGCTCTGTGTGGCTTCATCATCAGATTAACTATGAATAAAGGCTTTCGGGATAAAGTGTCTTCTTTAGAAAATCATGTCTTCTCTCTGCTGCTCCGCCATTTCATGAAGAAGACAACTGCAGCCATAGCAACGACGCCGATACCCACTCCAGATGCAAGTGCAACTGCAACCAATGGCTCTAATGCAGGGGGTGCGATTCTAGCTGGGACCACCGTGATGATTAGTGTCGCTGAGCAATAGTTGGCAAAAGGATCATATGCTCTCACCTCAAGGCTGTATACTCCTACCTCAAGAATTGTGGCATTTGTGATTAGCCCCGATTCATCAATGGCAAAGTTGACGGTATCGCTAATCCAGTAATGGTCGATATTTGATTCATCCCATGCGCTCATCTGCTTTGAGAATGGTTCTCCAAACTCAAGCGTTTCAGTTAGTGATGCAATGACCCAAGACGGTGATGTTGTATCAGCAGCTGGTTGTCTAATGATTACTTCAAACACTGATGATAGCTTGTTATTGTGGACGTCAAAGACACTGATATTGAGCGCGCAGGAACCGGGGTCAAGAACGGAGGCGTTAGTCAAACGTGCAGTACTGCCCCCTTCATAGTAATACTCTGTAATTGCAAACTGAATTGTGTTGTTGAGGTTCCAGCTCGCGATTCCTGATGGATCACTAGCCGCTATATAGTAATCGAATGCTTCATTGAATTCTAGATTCTGTGTGTGAGGGGCAATCATCCAATTTGGTGAAACCTCCTCTCTCACGCTGATTGCGAAGTCAGCAGAAATGGAAATTCCATAGATATTGCTTACAACAATTTTGAGGTCATAGGAGATCGCTTCCAAGAAGTACTTGGATATCAACTGGCCAGTACCATCAATTGTGAAGTGGACCCCGTCACTGACCCACCATGTGATAGGGGATGGAGCGTATGCTTGATACAATGCACTGAATATCTCATCCTTCTGCTCTATTGTGACATCCTCCGGAGCTATGATCCATATTGGAGGAGTAGGATTGTACATCAAAGGATACGAGTCAATAATGGTTGGAAGATTGTGAGGCGTATCTCCAATCCCGTCGCCATTCGAATCCATGCCTCCATAATCCGACCAGTAATTGTACCAAAACACATCTGAGCTAATGCCTGTATTCTCACCATTAGAAAATCTGTTGTCTGCGACTATGTTCCATGAGAACTCGCAATCCGAAGGCCCGTTTCCAATGTATATCCCATAACCGTTATTCACGAATGTGTTATTCGTAATTAAAGAGTTGGATGTACCATCTAGCTCTATTCCAAACCATGTATTATTCCTGCATGTGTTGTTGGCGATTACTCCCCCACTTGAGAAAACGAATCGAATGCCTGCGCCTTCATTGAAGAGGCAAGTGTTATTCGAAATAGAACAGAAATCCGCGCCATCAGCATGAATTCCCCACCAATCACTATTATTTATCCAATTCTGACTTACCTTGGACCAATAAACTCCTAACAGCCAGATTCCCTGAGTGTTGCTTTCACAGATGTTGTCTTCGATAGTATTGTGATGGCCTGAGAAATCCCTAATTCCTTCTTCATTGAATTTGCAGGTATTATTGATTATTGAATTATGACTCGACCCTGAATCTAACCAAATCCCATTCATGTTGGTGCTGCAGTTATTTTTGGAGATCTCAGCATATGACACATTATAGAGGAGGATGCTTGATCCAAGATCAGCACCAGTAAGGTGACAGCCACTAATTGTGAAGTTGACACGTGTGTCTCGAATATAGATGCAATGACCCGTTGGACCGCCATGATCAATTTCAAGGTTATCAATAATGAATGGACTTTGTGCCGAACCGTTTCCCGGCCATCCTTCCGCCTGTGCTGTGTCGGTAAAATTCTGGTCACTAGTTATGGTTATTGGAGAATGCGGTGTGCGCGAGGTCATGATTACAGTCTGGTTCTTCAATTCCATAGTTTCATGCGGAATCCAATTGTGATCTGAGCTTGTAGGAATTTGATACAAGGGTAGCAATAACGAAACTACAATAGCAAGCGAATAGACATAGAACCTATCCTGCATTTGCAATCTCCCAAGTTCTATTGCTTGGTTCGACTTTAAATCTATAGTCCGTTCCTATCTCGGTTCATCCGAACGCCAACTTCTGAATCACTTCATCCAAATATGGTCACGAATAATACCACTCCATACAATCAGGCTAGCAAAGAAACCAAACAATGCCTGCCCTAAATCAACGAATACAGAGGTCTGAATGATATAGAGCACAAGGAGGAATGACCAGATAACGAGGATACCTCCCACTATGATGGAAACCTTGCCCAGCAAATCTACTCTTTCCAGTGTGCGGTCGCCCTTCTGTTTTATGTAAAACAGTCCTAACACAAATGGTAGGACCATCACAATTTGCAGCTGTGTCACGAGCGGTATCAATCAGCTCCCTCAAAGTGCCTATTGAGCAGAGTGCACTTATGCATAGCTGATAACGTAATCCGGAACGATCTATGAAAGGTAGTCTTTGCATATGTGGTACCAGTAGTATCAATGCATTGTTCGATAATAAGATTAACTAAGCTTCGAAAAGAATACCATCATTCTTCCAAATGAAATGGCTACTAGATGACAATTTCATTTATCTTGTTCAGAACCTGAATCGACATACCGATGAACGAGAGCAGGTATATCGCAGCTATTGATGAAATTCAGGCAGCCTTCAGAAGGGCGTCAGCCATTATCAGCAACTTAGATGCAGACAATCCGAAGCAGGCAGAGCGGCAAAGGCAACTCCTCCTGATATTCTTTGATAGAGTTGGTTATGCTCTAGATGAAATGAATGACCAGTATATTGAATCTGCTAAACGCGTGATAGGAGAAGAAGGATAGTCTTCATCAAGAACCTGTGCTAGGATTTTTTGCTTTCATAGTCTTCAATTGCTTTGTGGAGTGCGTCAGCGGCAAGGTTGCTGCAATGCATCTTCTGAGGAGGCAATCCATCCAACGCATCAGCGACTTCCTTCCTCGTTAATTCCTTGGCTTCTTCAAGCGTCATCCCTATTGCCATCTGTGTAGTGACTGATGATGTGGCAATAGCTGCGACGCAGCCGAAGGTTTCGATTTTGGCATCAGCGATTCTTCCATCCTCGACTTTAATATACATACGGAGCATGTCCCCGCAGACTGGGTTCCCGACAGTTCCCACTCCATCAGGATTCTCCATCTTGCCCATGTTCTGCGGATTCTTGAACTCCTCCATCACCTTGTCGCTGTACACTTTAAGCACCTCTAATAGGAGGCTATGATTTGCGTATATTGTTTACTATCAGGCAACAATCAGTTGACATGAGTTATGCCCAGTTCCTTTATTTCTCGGAATCGAAGAACGTTCTCTGACTCAGGAATTCAGCAGTGGTTTTGGATCATTTATGAATTACAAGCAGAGCTCAAGGAGATATTGCAATTCAGCTGGCTGTTTTCAAATAGGGACCTATTGTGACTTCTTTCTACGCTTGATAGATTTGGCCAAGGAAAGGATGAAATTCTCAATGGGCGCCATGGATTCTGGAACAAGAACCACAGAAGCGAACACATGCGGTTCCTTTCTGGAAATGGACAGGCGAGTTAAGAAAGGCGCGATGGCTTTGAAATCCGCATGGAACTCCTGCTTCTCAAAGAGACGCTCACCGGCTTCTAGATCGGATACTACAACATAGAACTGATCACTCAGATTGTCAATCAATAGCTCGCTAGCACCTTCCATCTTGGGCTTCAAAACCTCCTCCAGATTCTTCTTTTCTCTCTGAGTTGCGAGTTCGAGATTGAATGATGCAGGTCTTCCTAGGTTCGCCCGTATTTGGAGTTGGTCGGTTCGGCCACGGATTTTGCAGTATGCAAGATGGAAGATATTGGACCTGTCAAGCAATAGGATAGTTGATTCGAGTTTTGGCAGAGGACTATTTGATTTCTGATGATATGAGAATTTGGCTCCTGTATTTCCAAGAAGTCTGACACTCACCTTGGAAGTCGTTGCTTCAAATCGATTTGCCACATTCTGTGAAATCCTACTGCGTAGTTGTGATGTTTTCCAACGTCCTATCATCCACGTCCCAATCAAGAAGATTGCCACACCAAAGAGGGCCAAATAGCCTTGTTCAGCCAAGTTCTGCAAGAGTTCGTACTCCAATCAGCGTTTGGGGGAATAAATAATGTCTGTTTCTGTTCCTCCCTTTAAGACTTTGTGAATCAAAATCGATATATTAGCCCCCCTCTGAGAAATTGGCAGTTGAATTGTGATGAAAACAGACGAGCAGGTAGATGACATGCGCGAGGTTTGTGTCGAAGCCTGGAACATGCTTTTTGGTCGTGCCATTTTTGCCTTTCTCTTTCTACCTGCTTCTTGGGTGACCGGATATCAAATGAATGACCCACTGGTCACCAATAGATTCCTTTACAAGGACCGTGTATGGGTTGGTTCCGGAGAAATTGAATGCCTTATTTCACGAAGACATGGCACAGAGAAGCGTCCTGACCTTGATTTCAGAGCCAAGATTGTCGTGGAATTGAAGAAGGACACGCCAATTGCACCGAGCCCGGAAACACTTCTTGAACAACACTTCAACAAAGGTCGAGAAGTAGTGGAACATGGTGAATTGCATAGTGGAGATCATGTTGGCAGCTATATTCTCTGGACTGCCATGCGTCCTCGCTTCGGATTCTTTGGGTCCCCACGTCTTAGTGCGCAACTGATAGGCTATGTCCCATGTGACGAAACTTCTCGACTCATAAAGGTCATTTGGAATTCTCCTATTCCTGAGCTGATTATTGAAGAGTCCAATGTGCTGATTTCTTCATTGAACTCTCTTTTGTGTCATGGACACGACATAGAATCGTACGAAGATGACCTTCTATAGACATATAGTATCCTGAAGAGACAGGAAAACAATTGAAAACGAAGTATTTAATGGGGACCAATGCTAATCGTTTGCAACCGAGACCGAGAATCCCCGAGGAGAGAGAGGGTTTCGGCCTTGGAGGTGGTTAGGTATGCAAACACTTTCACCTGCAATATTTATCGGGGTCGGACTTGTAATCTATATATTTGGCTATTGGCTATACGCCAGATACGTAGATCGCAATGTTTGGAGCCCTGATGCAAAAGTAAAAACACCTGCGCACATGTACATGGATGGTGTTGAGTTCTTCCCCACCTCAAAGAGTGTATTGTTCGGTTTCCAATTCAAATCGATTGCAGCTCTCGGTCCCATTAGCGGTCCGTTTATAGCATTAGTATTTGGTTGGTTGCCAGCATTCCTTTGGATAGTATTTGGCACATTCTTCATTGGTTGGATTCATGATTACACATCGGTCATGATAACAGTGCGCAGTGAGGGAGAATCCTTTGGTCCGATTGCCTATCGGATGGTAGGATCCCGAGCCCGCAAAGGTTTGATGGGCTTCATCATCTTCTATCTGATTCTAGTGATGGCTGTCTTCGCATATATCTGTGGAGCGTTCTTTAGAGCATTCCCACAGAGTATCCTTCCGACAATTTTCGTGATTGCTGGAGGAGCATTTGCTGGAATCATGATGTATAGAAGAAAGATGAACATTGTAATCTCCACTATTGTAGGCATGCTGTTCATGGTTGTCGGCATCGTTTTGGGCATTTGGCTCTATGTAGAGGGTCTTTTGGCTTGGGTTGCCGATACTCCGGTAGAATGGTGGATTATACTGTCCCTGGTACTTGTGTACTTTGGTGCTACATTAGCAATAACAGACTGGGCGCAACCAGTAAACTACGTTGCTTTCTGGCCATGTTTTGTAGCGGTGCTACTCATCATTGCCGGAGCTCTGCTTAGTCCACTTACACAGACAGTGTCAGAACCAGTCGCGGTTCAGATAGATCCAGTGATCACTCTGTTTACAGAGGCAAATGGACCTATTTGGCCAATTCTTTTCGTGGCAATTGCCTGTGGTGCTGTTTCTGGCTGGCATAGCCTAGTAGGAAGCAGTGCAACTGGAAAGCAAATCGCATCTGAGGTCGATGCTCTTCCTGTTGCTGGTGGCTCTATGTTCCTAGAAGGAGTCCTTGCAATGTGTGCCATGTCAGCATATGTTGTCATTCCAGAGGCACAAAGGGTAGGAGCATGGTTCGCCAACTTCCCGACTGGTGCAGCGATTCTCACACAAGGTATGTTTGGTGGTGCTGCTGTATCCGGCATCGTTTTAGTTGCGTTCTTTGCTATGGTTCTAGAGCTCTACGCAATTACAGTGTTGCAGCTCATGCCTCGGTTCTTCCGTTTGGCTGCAGCTGATCTCGCTGGGCAATCTGCGATTGCTCCTCTGTTCCGAAATAAGTGGATTGGAGCATTCATCGGAGTTCTAATTGCGTTCATCTTCGCGGCTACTGGCGCCTGGTATCACATATGGCTATTGTTCGGTGGCAGCAACCAACTGCTTGCAGGACTTGCTCTCATGCTTGCGTCGGTGTATCTGGTCCGTGCTAACAGACCTACATACTATACGCTGATTCCCGCCATCTTCATGATCTTCACATGTGAGGCGGCACTCGTATGGGAAGCTTGGGTGTTCATCCAAGCCCTCCTGAGCGCCACAGGCTATTATGCCCAAGCTGGTAGTCTAATAGACGTTTTAGCACAAGGAGGCAATGCGTTGCCAGCAATCGCATTGACTTGGACTTTCCTCGGCATCGCAATAGTATTGTTCTTCCTTGGATGGCTCGTCTTTGCCGACGCCTGGGCTGCACTTAGACGCGGTCCTGAGCAAGCTGATGTATCAGTGGAAGTATCGACTCCAGTACAGTAGAATAGAGTAGCCGAAAGGCTACTTCTTCTTTTTATTTTTGCAAAAAGTACAAGTCATAATACTAATCTGCAATATATGATAACAGAGCTACCAGGTGGATCACTTGCGTGCTTTCAGGAAGCTCAAAGAGTTCTGGGACGGAGTCTGGGCAGCTCAAAAGGAGAACCTTGCGCGCCCACTCATCAAAGCTACTACATATCACAATGATGCAATGATTGTGACAATCTTTGGCGATTTCTTGGGATACCCATTTCAGTCAACTTTCTATTCTAGAAAATTATTCATCTACTGGTTGAACAAGATTGATCCATGGCGGAAGCGAATACTAAAGGAAAAAGACTTCACTGATATGTAGATTTCACATGGGCGCAGTCCTGAGGCGCCTGAGGATTTCTCGCTTCAATTGAAATAGGGATAGTCCATAACACTAATTTGCGCTAATGCAATAACAAGCTCGAATACCATAGGAGACTGTCATATGCAAGTCATCAGGGCTATTAGAGACTTCTTGGAAGGAGTCTGGCAATCGCAAAAGGCCAGTCTTGCTAATCCACTAATTAAAGCCAAGGTTCACATCGATGATGCCACGATGGTTGTAATCTTCGGCGAGCTCCTGGGCTATCCATTTCAATCGACTTTCTATTCTAGGCTGCTCTTTGTGCACATGCTTGAACAGATGGCTCCCTGGAAGAGACGACTTTTAAGAGAACAGGACGTCATCCTTTGCATGGATGATTGAATAAGCCCCCACCTGATGAAAAGAGTTATAGCAGGTTTCCTATTGCCAACGAAGGGGATTGAGATATGAACGCCGATAAGGATGTCGAGGAATCTGAACAGGGTCGCGGCGCAAAAGGCGCCGTGAAGGACTTCTTCTATGGTATGGCGATGCAAGGTATGGCTAGGTATGCCTTGAAGACACGAATGTACCTAGAGCAGCTTTTCATGCTCATTACACTAGGCGACATGCTAGGCATTCCCATCCTTCCTCCATACTACTCACTTAAGCTTCTGCCATATGCTGTGCCGAATATTAAGACCTGGAAGCGAACCCTGTTCAAAGAACGTGACTTCACGGACGCTCTCTTTTGATCGGGTGATTCATTATCTCTGCTATATATCCAATTTGGTGAATCGTATTGGCCACAAAGATGAGTAGCTTCTTCGAATCTAATCCGGACCTAAAGATCGCGGTCTTTGCTGGAAAGGGAGGTTTGGGCAAAACCACATGCAGTGCCGCATTGGCGTCTTGGCTTGCAAAGAAGAGACAACGAATCCTTTGCTTTAGTACAGACCCCCAAGCATCATTATCTGACATTTTTGAGAAAGATGTTTTTGGAAAGGGTTCTGTTACTCTAGCCGAGAATTTGCACGTAATGGAAATTGACGCAGACAAGCGTATAGCCGCCTTTCAGGAAGAGATTCGACAGCAAATCAAGGACATGTATGGCATTGATGAGATTCCCAAGGAGATTGATGAATACATAAATGCGGCAGGGGCTGAGCCAGCTATGCACGAATCCGCCACTTATGATGCGATGGCTGGATTGCTCGCCTCTGATGAATATAGTTTTCATGTCTTTGATATGCCCCCTTTTGGTCATGGCATTCGAATTGTATCAATGGCTCGAATACTAGATATCTGGGTAGAGAAGATGGAAGAAACGCGAAAGAAAGCGCAAGAATATGGCGAGTCAGCTTGGCAGATGCAACAAAGAACTTCTGCCGCCGGGCAAGACGAGATGCTTGCTGAATTAATAGAGATTCGGAAGAAGCTAAGCTTCTTCCAGGATATTCTTACTGATGCCAAAAAAACCGCGTTCTATATGGTTGTCACTCCTGAAAAGATGTCAATTCTAGATACCGAACGTGCGTTGAAAATGTTTGAGCAAATGGACATCACACTAACTGGCGTCATTATCAATCAAGTGTATCCAAAAGAGCTGCTTAAGCGGGATGATCTGAGTCAGTTTCTTCGTGAGCGCATCGAAATGCAGCAGAAGTATATGGTTGAGATCAAAGAGAAACTAGGCAAGCGTGTGTGCGCAGTAATCCCGATGTTTGATAGAGAGCCAAAGGGACTCGAGATGATTGGCAAAGTCGCTGATGTGATGATGAATTGGGACGGAAAGATAACGGAGGATTAGAAGAATGGCTGAATCAAAGTGGGAGGAATTTGTGAAGCAACATCCGAATATCAAGTTCTTCTTTACCGGTGGCAAAGGTGGCGTAGGAAAGACTGTTAGTGCAGCGGCGATTGCCCAGTACTTTGTTTCTAAGGGGAAAAAGACGCTCCTTGCGTCTTTGAATCCAGTGCATTCACTATCTACTCTATATGGTCAAGACATCTGGGGACGCGGCATCCGAAAGATTGAAGGAGCGGAGAACTTGTGGGGTGTTGAGGTTGATATCACACAGAAGATGGCGACATATCGAAACCAGCTCACAGAACGTATCACTTCATTTCTCAAGTGGGCTGATATTCCGGTGAATCCTGAGGCATTTATTGAGATTGCCGTCACAAATCCAGCTTTTGAGGAATCTGCTCAATTTGACACCATGACCGACATTATGCTTGAACAAGGCGATCAATATGATGTGGTTGTCTTTGACTGCGCCGCAGTGGCTAATGCTATTCGGCTACTTGGTCTCAGTAAAATCTACGACCTTTGGCTCAGTCGTATGATTGAAAGCAGAAAGGAGGCTCTATCCCTTCGAGTGCAGCTCTCTTTCAGAAAGGATAAGATTGCGGAAGAGGTGAAGAGTGATCCCATGCTGGGCGACCTCTTGCGTCAACACCAGAAGAATCAGCGGGCAAAAGAGATACTTAGTGATGTTGAGAGGACTGCATTCGTATTTGTGACGATTCCGCTAGCGCTTCCAATTGCTGTTGTGCAACGGTTCATCAAGATGGTGCAAGCTTTCGATATACCGGTAGGAGGAGTGTTTGTAAATAGAATCATTCCGAAAAAGGCCGCTGATGAAGATGCGACTGATTACATGAAGAACAGCTATCTTCAGCAGACTAGATATATGGATATGATTAGCGAGCAGCTCGGAGATATGGTCAACGCATATGTGCCTCTATACCCCTCTGAAGTGGCAGGTGTGGAGGGCATTGAGAGGTTCTGTCAGGACATGCTAACTTTCAATCCTGAATAACCAATCAGTGGATCGTTCTGGCTCCGCATTGAATAGGAAAAGACACGCAATTTGGGATATAGTGAATCTCATGATATGCGGTTTCGCCTAGAATATATCACTATAGTTAACTTTTAAAGCAATATTCACTATGCCAACTTTGGAAAAAAGGTGTGTCTTAAAATGGGAATTATGGTTGGACCTGAGGATATCCTGAGTATTGATATACGGTATCGCGAGAAGCATGATACTACTGATGGCTATGCAGTCGTTCACCTTCGGGATCATGTGAAGAACGCTAATGTTTTTCATTTCATGTTCTCGATGAGTAATGACGCCTTCTTCAAGCAGGTATCAGAATTAAGCAAGATTTCCAAGAGCTCTGGCTACGATCTGACTCTAAATGAGAAATCAGGCTTTGTATTAGCTTTAGAGAAGATGATGGTAGGTGCTCTCGCAGGTACTGAGTACCAAAGCTACGGTTGTCCTTCTTGCCGAATGATTGATGCATTCATTTCATCTGAGCGACATGTGATGCCGTAGGAAAGATACTCCTTGTTGAGAAACAAGGATTTTCCATTGCAATTCAACTAGACGAGAAACCGATGTGTTTCTGTTAAGCATACTTAAGAGAGTGAGGTCCTCTAATCCATCAACTCACTGCTGGGGTTGATCTGTCAATTGCGAATTGCTATTATGGGTGCAGGCGGCGTTGGTGGCTATTTCGGAGGATTGCTGGCTAAATCTGGTGAAGATGTTGTTTTCATTGCTAGAGGAGAGCATCTTCAGGCAATCAAGAAGAACGGGTTACAGATTCGGAGTCCAAAGGGTGATTTCACAGTTCAACCTGTAGCGACTGATAATCCCTCAGAGATTGATCCAGTTGATCTGCTCCTCTTCTGTGTCAAGGGCTACGACACAATAGAAGCTGCTAATCGGATTAAACCATTAGTGACAAAAGACACTATCGTCATATCATTGCAGAATGGTGTAGAGAAGGAGGAAACACTTGGCCGCATTTTTGGTGTTGCAAATATCATGGGCGGTCTATGCGCTTTGAGCGCTTACATTGAAGCTCCTGGGATAATCCATCATGAAGGACTAGAAAGGCTTGCCTTTGGTGAGATAGATGGGAGGAAATCTGGTCGAGGGAAGCTTCTTCTTGAAGTATTCCAAAAAGCCGGAATAAATGCAAGCCTATCAGAGAATATCGTTTCTGAGGAGTGGGAGAAATTCGCATTCATTTGTGCAGTTGGAGGTCTCTGTAGCTTGACAGGATTACCTGTGGGGCCAATATTAGATTTTGAAGGAACAAGGCATCTGTATGAGAGCACAATGAATGAGATAATTCAGATTGCCAGAGAAAAGGGTGTTTCATTGTCTGATGATGTTCTGGATAAACTAATGAATTTCTCACTCGGTCTTAATCCTGACATAAGACCCTCCATGTATCGCGACCTGATGAATAAGAGGAGAATTGAAATTGATATCCTAAACGGAGCAGTGGTGCGTCTAGGTCGTGAATTTCACATTTCCACTCCGACTAATGACTTCATCTTTACATGCCTCGATGCCATAAACAAAGTGAATCTGGGAATAAGAACCTAGTTTGGTTGGTCCACGGCAAAGGCTATAGGTTGCCGATATAAACCAGACATCCGGTGATATCATGCGTATCTCAGGCTTGGATGAAGAGAGCAAGGCAGTAATTGATGTAGCACGTCTTATGCTTCTCGCGGCCAGGACTGCTCCCAAGGCCGCAGGCAAAGATGACATTGAAACCGCTATTCTTACTGGAAAGGAGAAAGACGAGATTGCTAAAGAGATGAGGGGAATGGCGGAAAAATACGGAGAGCATTATATTCGAGATGCAATAAACGTGGAGCAATCATCGGCACTTGTTCTTCTGGGACTGAAGGGCTTCAAGTCCGTGGGAGTCAACTGTGGCGCTTGCGGTCATGAAACCTGTTCTGATTTCTCAAAAGCTGAGCAGAAGAAAGGAGCAGCATATGTGGGACCCATCTGCACAATTAAGGCGCTTGACCTCGGTATTGCATTGGGGAGCGCAGTCAAGACGGCACAGATTCACAATGTGGATAACCGAATTTTCTATCGAGCTGGTGCTGCAGCTCACAAGATGAAATTGATGCCTGACTGTCCAATTATTCTTTGCATTCCGCTGTCTGCAACTGGAAAGAGTGTCTTCTTCGACCGATAGTATTGTAGCTGCTAGCGGCTCCATCTCTTGAATCAAAAGCGGTTCAGTTCATCGGTTTATGTTTGCTCGATTCCTAGCAAGTGTAAGTGCGATTGCGGCTTCTATTTCCCACCCTTCAGATCCTGAAATCAGAAATGTCCTACCCTATAGAATGAGAACGCCTCCGGACCATCTTTTCTTTTGAATAGATATGGCAATTCATAGCTGGGCGATGAGCTTCTTTATGACTGAATGGTGACGTTTTTCATCCTCAAGAACATGCTCAAGAAGGCTTCGGACTGTTTCGTCATCCACTGATTTGACATTCTTCTTGATTAGTTCAATCATTCCCTCTTCTAGTTTGATATGCCTTTCAAGCTCAATGGGGGAAACATATTCCCCAATTTTCTTACTCACAGCTAAATCCCAATCAGATGGAGGAAGAAGAATGTTCTCCTTGAGGACTTCAAATATCCTCTTATGTTTCTTGGAGTCCATTAAGAGCCCTTCAAAAATGAGTCTGAACGCGAAATTCCCTATCATCGCCATTGCATCCTCATATGCCTTGATGGCTCTGTCTTCGACATCTATCTGTCTGTCAAGCAATTTCACAAGCTGATCACGATCCATATTATTCCCTCGTGCTCTTCTTCTAGATTAAGGGATAGCGAAACACCCCTATTTGGCATTTATTATATGTCAAGCAATGTGCGTGGAACTCAAGTCCTCGTAAGAAGTGCTCCTGTTTTGAGCATCTACATGCTGACTTCAATATAGCGCGTCTGTGAAGTCACGTTCCTTGAACAGTGATCGCTGCCAATTTCTGATATTAGGAACCGCATAAGGCAGGAGCTTTAATGAATAATAGGGAGGAAGAATCGGTATACCTAGCATATCACCGTGTGTTAAAATCATAAACAGGTTTTCAAGGTACATCCGTGTCTTTAGAGCATATCTTGCCATGCCATGAAATGCCATACCGTAGATGACATCTCTCACTATTTGTGCTATTCTTCGTTTCTTTTCTGACAATTGCCTGACCTCACCGGATTTCTTGGTTTGGCAAATCCTGGTTATCTCAGTTTGACTATACCCTGTGACTCAGCTTTTTGCACCTTTTAGTTCTGTTGGAGGACAGCTTGGAGAAACTAGGTGCTCCATGTAGGCAGATATTTCACCAGTCATCCTCTGGTACATCATGGTGATGGTCATTCTCCTCAGCGTCTGCAAAATACCCTCCAGTTCTGAGTGGGCTGAACTCCCTTAGCCGTTCAACAACTGGTACAAGGGCTTCAACGAAGTCGTAAATCTCCTCCTTAGTGTTGAACCTTGAGAAGGATGCTCTCAATGAACCATGCGATATCTCAGGAGGAAGTCCTATTGCCTTAAGCACGTGGCTGCCAGTCAATGTCTTTGATGAGCAGGCAGATCCTGTGGAAACAGCGAATCCCTCCATATCAAGATGAACAAGCATGGCTTCGCCTTCTATCATCTCAATGACCATGCTGAATATGTGTGGAACTCGACTTGCCGGATGCCCTGTTATCTTGAAACCAGTCAGGCTCTCTGAAATTCTCTCTTCCATATGCTGACGGAGCGATAGAAGGTACTCGTTGTCATTTTCACCCCAAACCTCAATGGCTTTTCCTAGTCCTACCGCTGCTGGAATATTCTCCACCCCAGGTCTAAGGCGGCGTTCCTCATCACCACCTTCCATCACTCTGGTGATTCGAGTCTTTCTCCTGATGAACAACGCGCCAATTCCCATTGGCGCATGAATGTGATGTCCGTCGAGTGTGATAAGATTGACAGGATTGGTTTCTGTATCAATGGGCACTTTGAGAAAGGTATGAGTTGCATCAGTGTGAAACATAATGTCTTTCTCTGCAGCTATCTTTGCTATCTCGTCGATAGGCTGCAGAGTTCCAATCTCTCCGTTTGCATGTTGAACAGATATTAGCTGAGTGTCATTTCTAATCGTGCTTAGAAGCTCATTAATATCTATGAGTCCATATTTATCAACACTGAGATAAGAGATGTCATACCCTGCATTGGAAAGCCTCTGGCAGGATTCCATCACTGACTGGTGCTCGATAGGCGTTGTTATGATGTGTTTGCCCCTCTTCTTATTGGCAATTGCAGTCCCTCGAATTGCGAGATTGTTTGACTCCGTAGAGCCTGAAGTAAACACTATCGCTCTTGGATCTGCATTGAGCGAGTCTGCTACTATCTTCCTTGCGTTCTCGAGTCCAGTAAGTGCTGCGACATCCCTCGAATGACTGAGTTCAAGGCCGGCTGTTCCATAATACTCCCTGAAATAGGGGAGCATTGCTTCAATCACGCGTTCATCTACCTGAGTAGAATTAGCGTTGTCAAAATAGGCCACACCTATCTTACTCCGTATTGCAAGCATTGCAGTCCATATGGACACCTTCACAGTGCTCTCTGTGGATGTCGCATAGGGCTCCATCATCTCGCAGGACCTCAATGAGGTGATTTATCTCTCTAGTTGTAGTTTCATAGGCGTGATCACTTGGGTCGCTTGGGCTCGTTTTGCTCCAAGCTTCAATCATTTTATCTGCTGTCTTTAGAAGCTCCGGCTTTAGACTCTCAGGAATGTCCACCTGATCGCCTCGTGATCGTTTAGGCTTGTCCTTCTTGCTGAGCATATATTGGGTTACAGCAGGCTCTGTCACTCCAAGCATGCGAGCAATGGTCTTCTGAGCTTGTCCTCTCTCAAACTTCATCACCTTGGCAAGCTCTCTTCTTATTGCAGGGAGAATATACCAGACTTCCACTTCTTGAGGCATTAACCATTTCCTTACCTTCCGCTGCTTGGGTTTCGACTGTGACATCCATCTCACCCTCATTCACTATTGTTTCATTCACAATAGTGAAGAAAAGTCCCATATAAGCATGATGGCGATGGCAGGGCTATACGATTACAAATTGACATGAAACGAGTTAAGAGGTTTTCATAACACGAAGATGGATGGTGGAAGTGCTTGGTTTCTGAAACAATGAGGGAAGCAGCAAAGATCATCATCGATGCGGAATACCTGATTGCTCTAACAGGTGCTGGTGTGTCGAGAGAATCAAATGTGCCAACATTTCGAGGTGCAGATGGTCTTTGGAGGAATTATGACCCAATGGAGCTCGCGACTCCCCATGCCTTCGATCGAAACCCCAAGCTTGTGTGGGAGTGGTATTCATGGCGCCAAGGTCTAATTGCTGAGTGTGAGCCAAACCCGGCACATACAACCCTTTCCGATTGGGAGGCGAATGGCGTTCTGGAATATTTGATAACTCAAAATGTGGACGGTCTTCACAGGCGCTCAGGATCGGAGAAAGTATTGGAAGTGCATGGAGATTTATGGGCCACCAGATGTACCTCCTGTAGCTATCTCGGTAGGTTGGATTCTCCAGCAGTGGGCATTCCACTTTGCCCTGAATGCAATAGCATACTTAGACCTGATGTCGTCTGGTTTGGTGAGAGTTTGGACAGACGCATCATGACTCGTGTCCATGAAGAGCTCGCGTCAGCAGATGTTATACTTGTGGTCGGGACCTCAGCCCTAGTCCAGCCTGCGGCTTCATTTCCCCTAGTTGTGAAGCATACTGGCGGAAAGATATTGGAGGCCAATATCGAGCATACTCCGCTTACTCCTGCCTCCGATGTTCATGTTTCAGGAAAAGCCGGAGAAGTCTTGCCATTAATTGATCAGTTTCTTTAGATCCCGCTATTGGGAACAGATAAATGTTGGATGGAGGGCTGAGCTTTTGACGGGATGTCCGCATGAAGGTTCTTGTGACAGGGGCTACCGGGTTTATTGGCAGGAAACTTGCTGCAGCTCTAGTCAAAGAGAATCATGATGTAACTGCATTAGTGAGGCCAACAAGCAATAAGGCTGGCCTTCCTGAAGGTATCAGGTTCTGCGAAGGCGATATGCTAGATGAAGCATCGCTGAGAACTGCAGTCGAGGGGCAGGATGTTGTTGTCCATCTAGCTGCATACTTTGATTTCTATCCAAGTGATGTCGATCTTCTGTACCGAGTGAATATCGAAGGTCCCATCAATCTCATCAAGGCCTGTATGGGCACCACAGTATCTCGATTCATCTACTGTTCAACGACTGAAGTGATTGGACCAGTCAGATTTCCGCCTGGAAATGAGGATACTGAGCTTAGGCCTCAGTTTGATTATGCCAAGAGCAAAGTGGAGGCGGAATGTGCAATTAGAGATATATCGAAAGAGGCAGGACTTGATTATATCATTATTCGGCCAACTGGCATCATGGGCGAAGGTGACCTCTACATAACGTATGAGGTGGCCTTCGAATTGCATAACAGAAAGGTGTTTGCATTACCTAGAGACCTGAGTGCCCAGTTTATGTTTGCACATATTGATGATGTCGTATCAGGTTTCATGGCTGCACTTAAACCCATGAAGGCCGTCAACAACACGATCATATTGGCTCCAGATGAGGCGATGAGCTGGGAAATGTTTGTTCAAGTCGTGACCACGCGTCTTGGTGTCAAGCCACCGCGTTTCCGTGTTCCGAAAATACTTGCGAAATTTGGCATGGGAATTCTCAGCCCTTTCAAGAATCGCAAGAAGATGACATTCTTTTGGCACATGAAATCTGTTGACATATTGCATCAAGAACGCGTATATTCCAACGAAAAGGCCAAACGTCTTTTGGAGTGGTCCCCACAGGTGACCATGGAAGAGGGATTCCAAAGGGCAGTAGATTGGTATTTTGAAGAAGGGTATCTCAAAAAGGAGTAGATGAAATGGATCCGCTGATTGGCTTTATCCTGATACTTTTCCCAATTGTACTGGCATTTATTATGCTGCTATTCCTAAAGCAGGCTGCAGACGTGACTGGCGTAGTAGTCTGGTTTCTCACACTCGTGATAGCGATTGTCGCTTTCCAGACGGATTTTGGCATAGCGCTTGTGTCAAGTCTTGCGGGTATTATCAAATCATTTCCCATTTCGCTGATGGTGGCTACTTCAATTCTCATGATTACCTGGATGCAGGAAACTGGAGCTCTTCAAAGACTGATTGTATTCTTCAAGACACTTGGGGGAGGGAGTCGACCAATGCAGATTCTTGCCATTTCATTTGGTCTGGGTCTCTTCTTAGTAGGAATTGGAGCGACTCCAGTATCTATGTTGCCTCCTGTAATGCTTGCTTTGGGCTTCTCGCCACTAGTTGCCGTTGCTCTTCCATCTATTGGCTACGACCCCCTTACAACATATGCTCTTCTTGGAGTCCCTGCAGTTGTCTTTAGAGGGGAGTTTTCTCAATGGGCCACTCCGATTACACTTCAAGAGTCGGGAGCTGCATTTGCAGGCTTTATGCCGGTAGTTAGCATGGGCATAGCTATCTCTATGCTATGGATTGCTGGCGGTCGCAAGCTGCTTTTCAATAGAGAAGGATTGATTCTTGCTGCGATTTGTGGTCTGACGGCAGGAGGGATGGCAATTCTATGCAATGTCATCTTCCCATTGACCACACTGACCAATGTCTTTGCAGGAGCACTGGTTCTCGTGGTTCTAGCTATCTATACCAAAATAAGAAAACAGCCGATGCTTAACAGACAGATCCTGGATGATTCCGACCTGCAAGTAGAGCAGAGTATGAGTGTCAAACGAGCAAGCATTCCATGGGTCATCCTAGTTGTTCTTAGTCTCATCACAAATCTGATACCTCCCATCTTCGACTTGCTTTTCAATCAGTTTAGCTTCCCGATAACCCTCGGTAGCTATCCACGACCAATCAGCACTCGGTTTCTCTGGCAAGCGTACACTCTGATGCTCATATCCACTATTGTATCAATTGCATTCTTCAGATCAGATTCACATGTTATGAAAAATACATTCTCGAAATTTATGAAGAGAGCCCCCAGACCAGTACTAGCCGCCGCCATTTTCTTCGCGATGGCTGAGGTGTTGAATTTCAGCGGATGGATTGTTGGACCAGGCGGAGTCTGGCTGTCGCCAACTAACCCCGTCAATGGACTGGATCCTACAAACAATATGGTCTATCTGCTGGCTTCAGCAACAGCAGGATTGGGGATTGCCTATCCTCTCTTTGCACCATTCCTGGGACTTCTGGCTGGTTTCATATCAGGATCTGAGACCTCTTCCATAGCGATGTTCACAAGATATCACCACGAAACCTCTGTTTTGATTGGTGCCAATTCAATGGTGGTGGGAGCTGCAAATGGAATTGGTGGCGGCCTCGCAAGTGTGCTCAGTCCTGCTAAGATTCAAAACGCGGCGGCAGTGATTGATGAGATTGGGATAGAAGGAGAAGTCATTAAGTACGGAGCAGTGGTTGCTGTACTCATGACACTGGCCACAGCAATCATGACGATCTTGTGGGCGTTCGGTTGACACACTATCCTAGTTCGTCAATCTTCGCAGCCATGATGAAGTCATTGTCATGGAGACCCTTGATTGCGTGAGTATAAAATGTCAGGGTCACTTCATTCCAGTGAATGAAAATGTCAGGATGATGACCTTGCTCATTTGCTATGTCAGCCACCCTATTGACAAAGGTCATTGCTTTCTTAAAATTCTTGAACTTGAATATCTTCTCGATTTTGTCAACACCTTCTCTCTTCAGCGTCCATCCTGAAACAATATTCATCATCTCAGTGATTCTCGGGATCTTTAGGGGAGGGATACCTCCTCGGCATGGTACGCAAGTCAGCGTAGCGAGGTCCTTTCGTGTTTCAGCCATTAATCTTCACTAAATATTGTATTAACAATTATAGACTAAAACCTAGTGATGTATCCTTAATTCAGCCGAAAGAGTCATAGCGTAATTCCTCACAATAGGTGAGTAATTCGCGTATTTGGAGACATGATAATTATGTCTAGTCAAGGAGATGGAGCTGAGATTTCCAAAGTATTGGGAAGCATCTATGGTTCAATGGTTATTCTAGCTGCAGTATTGATGTTTCTGTCAATTACATTTGGTACCTTAACGCTTGACATTCAAAATCGGGCCTTCACGCTATTCTGGCTTGTTGGCGCAATGATGGCGGTTACTGGTGCGGAGCTAGCAAGAAACCTATACAAGTCGGGAATGAGTCTTTTCACCTTCATCATATTTCTCATCGTCAATCTCTTTCTTGCATTATTCTTGATGGTTGTCTTTGCAGATATGCTGAGCACTGAGGCTGCAAACACAGCTATAGGGATGGTCTTGGTTTACCTTGTTGCAGTAGCAGCTTACTACCTAATCCTCGTTCTCTGGACTCTGAGAGAGTGGCGCTCGAAGTAGAAGAATCAACTAATGCGATAATCTTCCAGCAACCTGACATCGGATGGAGAACTATATCAGAGAGGCCGCTGCGTTATTCTTATGGCTCTCGAAAAAGTAACTGATAGAGTATATGCTGATGTGACAGGAGAAAACGGCGGGAATTACGGAGCAATTGTGCTTGACGATGAGATCATTATGGTCGATTCAGGTATGATGCATCTAAAGAGTGCTGTAGCCAAGGATTTCTTGGTGAACAAGTTTGCATTGCCCATCAAGAAGATTCTGTTAACTCATCATCACTCTGATCACGTACTAGGAGCTCAAGCATTCGAGCCAGTGAGTTTCATCAGTTCCAGCAAGACCAGGGAACTCTGTGAGGATGCTCTTGATGGACGATGGTCTGATGACGAGTTGAAAGGCTGGGCTGAAGAAGCTAAAGAAACTCGTCCCGATCTATGGGAGTCATTTCAAGCTTTGAGAGTCTTGATTCCTGATGTGACATTCGACCAGGAACTCCGAATTGGCAATGATGTTGTGTTCCGGCACATAGGAGGCCACACAGCTGGTTCATCTATTGTCATTTTTGAGCCCGAACATGTTCTCTTCATAGGGGACCTCCTCTTCAGCAAGTCCTTTCCCTATGCTGGAGATGATTCATGTGATCCAGACCGCTGGATATCTGGCCTTGAAGAAATACTATCGGATGAGTATGAAATTGTGATTCCAGGACACGGACCTTTGTGTGGATCTGAGGGGATCATCGAGGAATTGGAGTTTCTTAGGGAATTCAGGGACTCTATTAGGAGTGCTATCGAAGAGGGCTTGACATCCGAGCAGTTTCTCAATGAGAAAAGAGCACCTGATTATTACCTAAAGGGCGCTGAACACAGAGTGAAGATTTCAGTTGAGCATTGGTTCGAACATTATGAAGGATGATGAAGCAATGCGACTACTTGAGTCAGCTACTATTGGATCACTCGAACTCGAGAATCGTCTCATTCATCTTGCGACTCATCTTGGGTATTGTGAAGAAGATGGTGTAGTAACAGATAAGCTAGTGGAGTTCTATAAAGAAAGAGCTCAATACAGACCTGGCCTTATAATTGTTGGTGGTTGCTTTATCGAAAGGCATGGGTCCAGCGGACCGACAATGATTGGTATCAGTCGAGATGAACACATTGAAGGTCTGATGCGGCTCACCGATTCAATCCACGTGTTTGATGTGCCTGCTGCAGCCCAGCTTTACCATGCAGGGCGATATGTCCATTCCTTGATACTCGGTGAGCAAGCAGTTTCAGCGTCAGCTGTGCCTTGCAGACTCACCAGAGAAATCCCTCGTGCGCTTTCTATTGAAGAGATTATGAATACCGTGGCGAACTTTGGCCATGCTGCTGGAAGGGCAAAGCAGGCGGGTTTCGATGCTGTGGAGATTATAGGTTCAGCAGGGTACCTCATTAACCAGTTTCTTGCACGAGCCACAAACAAGAGGGATGACGAATACGGCGGCGATCTTGGTTCGAGGGCTAGATTCGCTCTTGAAGTCGTGAAGACAGTGAGGGATGCAGTAGGACCGGAGTTACCAATTCTCTATCGGATGAGTGGAGAGGATTTCGTTGACGAAGGGAACACTCTGGATGACAACAAGATTCTAGCACCATGGCTGGTTGAAGCAGGTGTTGATTGCATCAATGTCACTGGGGGCTGGCACGAAACGCGAGTGCCGCAGCTTACAATGGATGTCCCGCGAGGACACTTTGCATACTTGGCAGAAGGCATTGCAGAGGTTGTCGATGTCCCAGTGGCAGCCTGCAATAGAATCAATAGCCCCACGGTAGCAGAACGAATTCTTGCCAGGGGTAAAGCAGACCTGATCGGCATGTGTAGAGGCTTTCTCTCAGACTCCATGATAATGGAGAAGATGCGTTCAGGAGAGGTGGATAAGATTCGTACGTGCGTCGGATGTAACCAGGGCTGTTTAGACATGGTGTTCCAACTTCAGGCGGTCACTTGTGCAATTAACCCTCAAGCAGGATATGAGCTAAAAAGAAAGCTAGGGCCTAAAGGGAATGGCAATATCGGAATCATCGGAGCCGGAATAGCTGGCTTGGAAGCCGCACGAGTCCTTGCCTTGCGTGGCTTCAAAGTGACATTGTTCGATGAGAACAACAGGGTTGGTGGACTTCTGAATCTCGCTTCACGAATTCCTGGTCGGGGTGAGTTTGCAGTATACATCGTTCATCAAGAGAGAGAGATGAAGCGCTTGGGTGTGGACCTTAGACTTAGCTCCAGAGCTAGTGTGGATTCAATAAAGGATGCAGGATTTGACAGAATAGTGTTTGCAGGTGGCACTCATACTGCTGCGCCGCCAATTGAGGGAGTCGAATTACCTCACGTAGCAACTGTGAGAGATATGATTGAGAGGTCTCCAGACAATTTGGGTAGAGTTGCTGTGATTGGTGGCAATGCCTTGGGCTGCTATGCATCTATATTCCTGAAATCGCGTGCTGACAATGTTGAACTCTTCGAGAAAGGTGATAGAATCGGTCGTGATCTCGGTCGAACGACACGTTGGGTGATTATCAAAGCCATGGCCGAGAAGGGTGTCACTATGCACCTGAATGCGGAGATAGCTCAGATTGCCAAGGACTATGTTCAAGTCATTTCCAAAGATGAACTTACATTGGTGGGCATCGATACTGTGGTAGTGGCTGCTAGTCCAAGGCCAAAGACGCGCTTTGTGGATGCAGCAAATGCGATGGGATTGCCAGTCGATGTTATAGGGAGTGCAGCTGGCCATGAGTGGCTCATAGACATAATCCATGGTGCTTATGATTATGCCAATAAGCTCTCACTTTGAGGAATATCGCATAGAGATGCCTATGAGAATAGTCTTAATAACATAAAATTGGGATTTCAGAACGCGAACCAGCAATGGAGATGAAACAGTGGCCATAGGCGATGAATATCAAACCACGTTGATTACTTATCCGACTCATGCTGAGTTAAGTACAATTCTTCAGAGTCAGTTTGAAGTCCTTGATGAGCAGTTCTATCACGGTATGCCAACTTTCGCAGTAAGATGGCAAGGGGGAATTGTCCCATCCATAGATGAACAGGATCTCGTCTTCAGAGGAATTGCAGACAGTTGCGAAAAACTCTCGGTCTGGCCAGTTGTCAGATGGAGGAATAAGAGCAATGGCGAGTATTTCATTCGCTTTGTTCCAAAGGAGAAGCAACCCAAATCGGATGTGAGAGTCAACTATGGGCTATTTGTTGCCACACTAGGGACCATCGCACTAGCCGGTTTCTGGCAGTCAACAAGTCCAGTCTTCCTAACGCTCTTCTATGGTCCTACTGGATGGACTCATCTTGATATCTTCTGGAATACTTTCATCTTTATTGCAGCCCTGATGGGCATTATTTTCACACATGAGATGGGCCATTATCTATCAAGCAGGAAATTGGGAATAGACGCAACACCGCCCTATTTCATTCCGGGATTACCTCAGATTGGTGGCACATTTGGTGC
>JBHLRP010000046.1:0-27370 GCA_048882485.1 Candidatus Thorarchaeota archaeon | reverse complement strand
ATGAGGGCAACTATTGTCCTCTCGAGGGGAGGTGAAGTAAAGTGACTGAAGCAGAAGCTGGAATAGATGCTGCAGCTGTAGTGCCAAGAATTGGCGTATTCGTCTGCATGTGCGGGCACAATATTGCTGGAACTGTGGATGTGGAGGCTGTAGCCAATAGCGCGGAGAGCTTGCCTCATGTCGCGTTCTCGACGACAACCATGTTCATGTGTGCGGACTCTGGACAGCAGCTCATCAAGGACAGTATCAAGGAGTATAATCTGAACCGCGTGGTTGTAGCGAGCTGTAGCCCGAGAATGCACGAGCCTACGTTTAGGAGAGTGGTCGAGGAAGCAGATGTAAATCGATACCTATTCGATCAGGTCAATCTCCGAGAACATGTGTCTTGGTGCCATATGCGGCAACCGGAGGAGGCGACAGAAAAGGCTAAGGATCTTGTGAGAATGTCAGTTGCACGTGCTGCGCTTCTTGAGGCATTGCCAGTCAAGAGCGTTGAGGTGGCACCAATTACCCTGATTGTAGGAGGCGGAGTCACGGGTATGCGTGCCGCTCTTGATATCGCCGATCGAGGCTTTGATGCAATACTTGTCGAGCGTGAATCGAAGCTCGGGGGACAGGTAGCAAAGCTAGCGAGTGTCTACCCAACTAATGAGAAGGGAGACGTTCTGGCGGATCAGCTGATTAAGCGAATCCAGAAACATGACAAGATCAAGATGTTGACAGACTCAACTGTCACTGAGCTTGATGGGTATATCGGCAACTTTGACATTACAGTAAACACAAACGGGAAAGATGCAACCTATAGAGTAGGAACTATAATTGTGGCCACAGGAATCCAACCCTTCAAGCCAGATGGATACTATTCCTATGGGGAGCATCCCGACATCGTGACACTATCAGAGCTAGAGGAGATGCGACTCAAAGGAGAGGTGTTGAAGCCAAGTGATGGCAAAGCGCCAAAGACGGTAGCGTTCATTGGCTGTGTGGGCTCACGTGAGGCTGGCGTAAAGGGACACGAGCATTGCTCGAGAGTGTGCTGCACTGCAATTGCAAAGTCTGCAGCTGAGCTCAAGGATGATACCGAAGAGATACTCATACTCTACGAAGACCTCCGGACCTACGGCAAGGGGCATGAAGCGATTCATAGAGAAGCAAGGGCCAAGCATGTCATCTATAGCAAGTTTCCGCCTGGGCAAAAACCACGGCCAGAAGTCGTTGATGGAGAGCTTGTCTTACATTGGCATGACGTATTCTCAGACGATGACTTGGTGCTGAAGCCAGACCTGCTGGTATTGGCCTCTGCGATGGTTCCGCCTGAGGGATCTGAAGATGTTTCAAAGGTCTTTAGCCTCACTAGAAGTCCTGATGGCTTCTTCAATCCTGAGCATGTGAAGCTAGCTCCACTCACCACTCACACCGCCGGCGTTATGATAGCTGGTGGTGCCCAAGCGGCAAAGAGTGCCGCTGAGGCGATAACTGACGCAAGTGGGGCAGCTGCAAAGGCAGTAGGTCTGATGGCTCGTGGAGAGGTGGAGATTGAAGCCACAGTATCGCGAGTGACCCCAGAGCTCTGCTCTTCTTGTCACACCTGCATCTCAGCATGCCCATATGGAGCCATAGCTATGGATGAATCTCACGACCCGCCGATAGCATTTGTGACCGAAGCGAAATGTCATGGATGTGGGACTTGCGCTGCTGCGTGTCCAAGCTCCGCCATCATGATGCTTCATTCAACCGATGACCAGATCTTGGCAATGGTTGAGGCGTTTCTATGTCCCCCTATGGAGCCCAAGGGAGGTACTGCTTGATGACTACTGCGGCAAAAGTGAAAGCGGATACTGAATGGGAGCCCCGAATTGTGGCATTCTGCTGCAACTGGTGCTCGTATGCGGGGGCTGACCTAGCTGGTACTAGCAGGATTCAGTATCCTCCAAATGCACGGATCATTCGGGTGAACTGCACAGGTCGCATCGATATCGAGTTCATTCTCAGTGCACTGAACCAGGGTGCTGATGGAGTGCTAGTGTCAGGATGCCACCCCGGAGATTGCCATTATACCTCCGGAAACCTCAAACTCCGAGCGAGATGGGCGATTATGGCTGAAGCCGTGAAGCAGGCTGGCATTGACCCGAGGCGAATTCGGCTTCAATGGGCAAGCGCCTCTGAGGCCCAGATCTTCGCGGATGGGGTCGCTAAGCTAATAGAACAAGTGAAAGAAGTTGGTCCAATAGGGAGGTCATGGGTATGACAGAGTTCACGATGTACTTTGACCAGAACTATGCTGTTGTAACACGACAGAGGAAGTCCATTCTTGAATCACTAAAGGAAGGACCAGCTAGTGTCAACACAATCAGCGAGAAAACAGAGATTGACAAGAAGGTGCTCATGTGGAACCTCCTTGGTCTACTTCGGTGGGGCGATGTAGAAATTGCTGGAGAAGAGCATCATGAACTCGTCTTCCAACTAAGGGAGGTCTAGAGATGGCAAATCCAGTTCCAATTGCAATGGGCCAAGGTTCGAGCTGCTGGGGTTGCTTCCAGAGTCTAGTGGATATCCACCTTCGATTGGCGGAGGTCCTTCCAGCGCTGGAGATCAAATACTGGCAAGCAGTTGCAGACTTCAAGCTTCATCATCTAGAGAGCTATGAAGACAAATCAATCGTTGTGGGCCTCTACGAGGGAATGGCAAGAACTGAGGAGGATATTCATTTGCTGAAGGTAATGCGCGAGAAATGTCAGATACTGATAGCTTTCGGTTCATGCTCATGCTTTGGTGGGATACCAAGTCTGGCCAATTTCTCTGATATCGAGGAGTGCTATGATGTCAAATTCAGGAACAATAAGACCGTGAAGGATGGGGAGGTTCCCCATGAGAACTTGCCTGGAATAGCCCCCGTGGTGAGGCCAAACTCTGATTTTGTAGACATCGATATCTACCTTCCCGGCTGTCCGCCCACTCCTGACCTCATCTACACAGCAGTGAGTGCACTTCTCTCAGGCAAGCCCATAGACCTTCCGCCACATACTGTGTGCCACTATTGCAATCGAGAGAAGAAGGACACTCCTATCGATGAGATTCTACGACCATATCAAGGGATTGCTGACCCAGACAGATGCCTACTGGAACAAGGCTATATTTGCGTAGGCTCTTCAACCTGGGGTCTGTGTGAAGGTCAGTGCGTGAACAAGGGTGCCACTTGTCGTGGATGCTTTGGTCCACCGCCCCCAGTTACGCAGGACCATGGCGCAGCATCAATTTCGATGCTAGGATCATATGCACCAATTGAGCCCGAGAAGTTAGCGGAACAAGTGAAAGACCCGTTGGGGACTTTCTGGAGGTTCGACTATGCTACTAGTCACCTTGGAAGAATGAGAATCAAGCGCGAGGAGGCGAAGACGAAATGACAGATGAGAAAACCATTCGAATTGATCCAGTGACTCGGCTTGAGGGTCATGGCTCATTGACACTCAAACTAGGCAAGGATGGCAAGGTCAAAGATGTGCAATTCAACGTGAATAGCACGAGGTTCTTTGAGAAATTCCTAGAGGGACGCCCCATGGAGGAGGCTCCACGGATTGCTCCTAGAATTTGCGGCATCTGCCCGATTCCTCATCATCTTGCATCAATCAAGGCTGTTGAGGCGGCATGGGATATTACGCCTCCTCCTGCTGCAATCAAACTACGTAGGTTGATGATAGAGGCAAAGCAGTTCTCGTCGCATGCAATCCATTTCTATGCACTTGCCGCTCCTGACTTTGTATATGGGCCGTTTGCGAACCCTGCGGATAGAAATGTAGCAGCCGTGTTGAGAGACCTGCCTGACGTAGCTGTTCAAGCAATCAAAATGATGGAGTTTGGTCAGGAGCTAATCAGAGTCATCGGTGCAAAAGCTGTCCATCCGACTACAGGAATTCCCGGTGGAATGCTAACATCAATGGCGGAGGAAGACCGTGACTTCTTCATTGGACGACTCGAAGAGATTCAGCAACTTACATTGAATACAGTCGACCTTGCAAAGAAGGTGGTAACAGACTATCTGGATGTGATCACCAAGGTCGCTGTAGTTCCAACCTATTACATAGGTCTCTCAAACAAAGGAGAACTTGACATTTATGATGGTACTGTACGAGTGCAAGAGCCAGGCGGCGATATAGTTGCAGATTTCGAGCCAAAGGACTACACAAAGTACTATGGTGAACATGTAGCGAAACACAGCTATGCAACTCACATGTACTATAAGCCAGCAGGATACCCCGACGGCATATGGCGTGCAAACACCCTCGCCCGGTGTAACGTCAATGAAAAGATGGCGACTCCTCTGGCAGACGCGGCGCTTAAGGAAATGAGAGAGCTGGTAGGTAGACCTTCACACCACACCTTTGCGTATCACTATGCGAGGATTGTGGAGTTAGTACAAGCATTCGAATGGATTGCCACTTTGCTCAAAGATCCCGACATTGTCAGCACAGATGTGAAACTCTCCAATGTAGAACCTAAAGCGGGAGACGGAGTAGGTATCGTGGAGGCGCCTCGAGGCATTCTCATGCATAACTACATCTCAGACGACGAGGGGATGCTCACTAAAGCGAACCTCGTCGTCGCCACTAACAACAACATTGCGGGCATAGAGAAGTCTCTCATGGTCGCAGCAAAGCAGATTTTCGAAGACAAGGCTCACGAGAGCTTGAAGCTCCCAGAGCCTATGGTGAAGAGATAACGGTGTGATACATGACTGAAGAAATACCAGAAGGACTGCTCAACCTCGTCGAGATGGTTGTGCGGTGCTACGACTGCTGACTATCATGCGGCGCTCATTTCGTCGTCGTTGAGGAAGATGATGACGGGGAGTGTCGGGAGATAGTCAGGAAGGAGCTAGTGACCGGCGGCGGATGAAGGCGCGGTCGTAAACGAACGGACCGGGCTTGACAACCCTGCTCGGGTGTGCCCGTCACACTCCTTCCATCCTTTCTCTTTCTTCAATACAACTTAGGGTAGCCCGGGCATTACTGAATATAACCTGCTCTATACAATGGTATAGCATTATGGAATTTCTCTTAGGTGAATTAATCCGAAAAATCGGTATTGGGCTATTTCTTGTTTACGAAATCCAAAAAAGCCTTTACGACCATGTGAAATTTGGGATCTGCGACAACAGTAATATGGTCTTTTCCTTCGATTTGGAATTGACAAGAACCTGGTACTAATTGAGCTCCTGTGGATTTACCTCTTTTAATAACATCGTCATCAGCTCCGTAAACGGCCATAACTGGCACATTGACCTTTCTAAGAGCTTCTTTCCTTTCAGGATCAGTTGGGAGTATACCATCTGGACGTTGAATATCCCCTTCCAAAACATAAACTAAAGCTTCAAGATCTTGTGATTGAGAGTCAGGATATTGTGAAATTCTCTTTCGGAATCTTAAAGCTGCTTTATCGTTGACATCATCAAGATTTGCTTTTTTTAAACCTTTTATCCATCTTTTCATCATTACTTTAGCCATGAGTTTTGTACTTCTTTTAGGATAGTAGAGTGGGAATCCTCCAATAATAGCACTAATGAAGCGTTCTTGCTTTTGAAGCAAAATATCTGTAGTCATTCGTGCCCCCATAGAATATCCGAAGAAATTAGCCCTCTCAATAGATAAATGATCAAGCAATTTAACGATGTCATCGTTCATCTTCTCTCCATACTGAGCAGGATCTTTGGGTTTGTCGCTTTTCCCGTGCCCACGACAATCTACAAGTACCAATCTATAATCATCCTTAAGAACATCTACCCAATTCGTAGCTTTCCAATTAGCTTCGATATTTGCGGCAAATCCATGAATCATTATCACAGGTGGCCCTCCCCCTTCAATTTCATAATATATTCTAACTCCTTCATTGTCAAAAAATGGCATTGTTATTAATCCTCATATATTCTTTAGATTAAACATTCATCGTGTCACCACTCGAACGCATTTAAGCCTATATTTCATTCAGTCCGGCTGATCTATGATGATGGGGAGTGTCGCGAGATAGTCAGGAAGGAGCTCGTGACTGGCGGCGGATGAAGACCCGGTCGCAAAGACTTGGACTGGGTTGGACAGCCCCGCAAGGGTGCGCCAGTCTTGCTCCTTCTATCCTTTCTTTCTATTTGAATTTGCACAAAAGCAAAGGGTGTGGTTGGTTTTTCGGGAATTTAATCAAGCATGAATATGAAAAACCAACTAGGGAGTTCACGAGTTCTGATATTCAAGTATTCCATAGTTCACGTGATTATCATGTCTATGGGATTTCCAAATCTAGAATCTCAAGATTCGAGCAAAATCATCTTAGGCGCAGTTGTCATTATCCTTCTGCTTACGAACGGGTTTGCGGTCCTTGCATCCGAAACTCGAAGTAGTTCACCTACCAGCATTAAGCCATCGGATTCGACCGCACTAGCAGAATATAGAAACCTTGATGTAGCTCAGGAATCTTTCGCTTTGCCAGTCCTCCCCGAACACATGAATTATGACATCAATATAGTATTCTTGGGTATCGATGAAACAAGAATTTCTGAGGACTCACTTGTTGGTGCTCTCCCACAATGGTATGCGCCAATCAACACACTCCATTATGGCCTATTAGACCAATTGATCTACGATATGAATTTCTCATTGTCCTATGACATATCATATCTTGGTCTTAGCCATGTCCAAGCCTATCGGGCCTATCTTTATGAAAATTCAAGGGAGGATTGCTCGCCTTGGTTTATCAATCTGGACCACCCTAGGGCTTACTACGCTCCCTCAAGTCTTATTGAGACCTATATCACCGAGAACATCATTTCTGACCCTACTCCCACTTTGATCATCATAGACACCTATTCATTCGACCCAGCTGGCCATCATCCCTATTACTATAATTCATCAGAGAATGAGATAGATGCTGAGATTAACGGCTACACCTCCATCTCAATGCCTTGGCAATCAACCTATCAAATCGCTGGAGGTGGGAAGCAGTCTCGATTGCTGTGGCTGGACCTCTCAGCGGGTCCAACTTATTACACTGGTCCTCCCCTAGGCGCGGCACCTAATGTGAACAGTGTGACTCAGGAAAATGTTCCCCCCATTTGGACATATGAAGATAGAACCAATCCCCAAGAAGCACTCACCCAAGATTTGGTCAAGTATATTGCTAAGGCGGTGGAATGTAAGCTTCTGCCTTCCTACTATTATTTACCACTCTATGGAACCAGTCATCAGAGTATTTCCAAGTTTAAAGAAGTGAAGTTCGAAATACTTACTATAGATCTCGATCCCACGTATTATGACTTCCGCACAAGTCTCGATTGTGAATACATAGTTACTGAGTTTAAACAAGTAAATCCTCAAATCGATTGGACTTATTCTCTCACTGAATGGGATTGGGAATCCGATTCTAGTTTTGCATCAATCCTCCAAGACAGCACCAATTCTGAAGCTCATACCTATGATCGGGAACGGATTATCCAATACTTGCTTAACCGATACACTTCATTGTTTAATGCTACAACCCCAGAGCAACTAGTAATCCGAGAGTTTCTATTCGCACTTCCAGCAGGTTGGGACTTTGATCCTTCCGCAAGTGGAGAGATAACGAATAGTGCAGGTGAGCATGCCTTTCTCATAGTACGACAGGAGGCAGCTTCCTTGAATCCAGAACATGCTTTCAAGTATATGAAATTGGTTGCTACTGATTGTGAAATCCCTCAAGGAAATCACATTGATCTTCTAGAATATCTTGGACTCGAAGGAAATATCGGGGACACTCATATGAACGCTGAATTGTCAGTTGTAGTAAATCAAGGCACCTTGAAAGTCTTCTTTCTCGATGAATATAACTACCAAAGATATACACAATCGCTATCCTTTACTGAAATTCTGAATAACACGCTTGGTAGCCTATCAACTCTCTCAGGTAATGTGTCGGTTTCAGTTCCTATTCGTATCCATGGACAGTACCACATTGTCTTTGAAGATAACGGAACTATTGCTCCAAGTTTTGATGCAGCCATTTTAGCATATGTGGATAGGACTTTGGGCTTTACTCATGTCACCATGCATGAGGCGGGTCATGCTCTAGGATTAAGGCACCCACATGATGCATTTTCCTGGGGCAACTATGATCATGCGTCCAGTAGAATGGAGTGGACATGGAATGAACACTGGTTGTGGGCGTTCCCATACGGTCTTATGAGCTACGCTCAGGACGGCTGTCACCATCTCTCAGTGTTTGACGTTGATACGCTCCAGAGAGGTTTCATTCCACAATATTGGAAAGAAGCAGTCAGCACAATGGACTTCGTTGTTGCTTCAACAGGTAATCGACAAGAAGAATATCCTGAAATATACAGTCTCTTAATGGAAGCGGCTGAAGATCTACACCAAAGCATCACACATTACGCGAATGTCAGTAATCCCAGTAATTACTATGATTCTCTGCAATCGATATTTGGAATGCTATCAGAATTAGAAATCGCAGTTCAAATGGCACAGCCAATAGGACTTCAATCAATTAGATTGGTCTACTCAGGAATTCTAGTAGCTATTGTTGCTATTGCTACTGGATTTCTGATTTTGAGAAGAAGACGCAGTGTCGCGATGTAGTCAGGAATGAGCTCGTGAAAGGCGGCGGATGAAGGTGCGGCTGTAAACGAATAGGCCGCATTTGACACACCCTGCAAGGGTGCACCCGTCGCCCCTCCTTCCATTCTTTCTATTGCTTTGATGAGTGTTTTTAATTTCCAGTATGTCCGTGATTCCTTCTCATCTGGGTTGTTGGACATGGGCAATAAGGAAGCAATCTCGAAGTGCCATTTCTCAAAATCATTCACTCTTATGAGTGCAATAATATTCTTGGTCATTGCCCATTTGTTTGGAAATATCCTTCTTGTTCAGGGATTCATTCCGAACGACCCTGAAGGTGACCCTTGGCATTTGGATGCCATTAAGATACACAGCGTCTGGGACTATGGTTATTCTTTCAATTCACCTGATGCTATTGGGCTATGTGTAGTCGGGGAGGCTATTATTAATGATCAAGATGGAGACCTGAATATAACAGCAAAGGCCAGTTTCTCATGGGATAGCAGTTCTACTTCATACTTGCCTTATCCAACTTCTAGCTCAAGTTCTCATGAAGCAGCGGTTGCATCCGTAGCTGCTTCCACAATAAACAACGAAGTAGGTGTGGCAGGAATCGTAAACGCCCCGTTGTATAGTGCATGGCCTTGGGGTGCCTATCCTGTTGAGGATGTTGCCTCGTATCGAATATACATGCAGAAATTGATAGACATTTTCGATTGGGGTACGAGCTTCGGAAGAATGGTCTTTACGATGAGTTTTCTTGCCACAGTGTATTTGATTGACTTCGATGATCCGATTTTAGTCGAACTTAGGAATAAGGTCTCAGAACTATATGAAAACGGAAAGGCACTCTTCTTCGCTGGATGTGATAATGTTCTATGTCCGCTGCATCCAAAGGATGTGCCTCAGTCGTTGCCATTTGTTCGAGTTATTGGAAGATTTGATAGAACCGGCACATATAATGAAGGTGGTTATGGCGAACAGCTATTTCTAGTTGCTCCAGCGGGTGGTGTGCCTGCATATATGCAGACCACAGGCAATTATGGCACCTTTGGAGGATCATCCTGTTCCACTCCAATAGCTGCAGCTTCAGCTGTTCTCCTTTGGAATCAATTTCCATGGGCATCAAACAGTCAAATTGAAGATGCGTTGGTCTGGGGTGCGACAGACATGCTTGACATTGGATGGGATGAGAAATCGGGATATGGTGCATTGAATGTTGAAAAAGCTCGCGCCTATCTAGCGGAATTTGTTCCCTCAGCAAATTCATTTAGACTCAATTGGTCGACTATTGATTACAAAACCGCACCGAATGGCGAACCCACCACTGGTAATACGACACCATCACTGCTCTACAGCTATCTTGGTGCTTCAATCCCCATCATCGCAGGCTTGATTGTGCTCACTATAGTAATCAAGAAGAAAAGAAATCAGTTTTCAATGATTCATTTTTCATCCTAGACATACAGACTTGGATGTGCAGGTCATATTTCTCCCCTCCGGATAGAAATCTTCTTACATCAGTACAGGTCTCAATCAGGATTGGTTAGGGATGTGAAATGACGGACGTACTAGCAATTAATGGGAGTCCGAATAAGGAAAAGGGAAACACCCACTTGATACTCGGTCCATTGCTTGAAGGGATGAGGAAAGCGGGGGCAACTGTAGACTTGCTTTTTTCAAAGGATCTGAAGATAAGACCATGCATTGGAGACTTCCAATGTTGGTATGAGAAAGTAGGAGTATGTATTCATACTGACGATATGGAGCAGGTATATGCAAAGGCAAGAGAAGCTGACATACTTGTTCTTGCAACTCCAATCTATCTGCCCTTACCGGGTAATTTCCAGAATCTTCTGAACAGATTAATGCCTCTCGTCGAACCTCTATTAGAGATAAAGAATGATAGAACACGAGCCAAGTTTCACGATAATGTTAACATCTCAAAGATTGTATTCGTGTCCAGTGGGGGGTGGTTTGAAATGGGAAACTTCGAGGTTGTCACACATATTGCTCGAGAGATTGCTGATAATTCAGGTGTTGATTTCATTGGGCCTATTCTACGACCCCATGCATCTCGCTTGAAATATCAAGAGAGCTTAGCGAAAGAGGTCTATGCAGCTGCGGAGGAAGCAGGTATCCAAATAGTTGAATCAGGGACCGTTACCCAAAAGCTCCTGGATGCAATTTCAGCTCCACTAACCACTCATAAGGAAGCGATTGAAAGAGAGAACAAGGCGTATCTTGCTGCTCGTAATCAGTGAAACTAGAATCACTTCTTGGTCTTCATTACATTTTGCGCAGCATGCCAGCCCGTAAGGATTGCAGTAGGTATTCCCGCTGGACTATAAGCCCATTGGCCTGCTTGGTATACGTTTGGAATCGGCGTCTTAACTGAGCTTGACATTTTTCGGAGACTGTCTACAACAGGGACGGGTGATAAATATGACCACCCTACAACAGCTCCTTCTGAAGTTCCTGCAATCTTTTCAATACTGAGTGGGGTTGCAGATGATTGAAAGAGCACCTTGTCCTTCAGACCTGGATAGATGGAATTCGAAAGCATATCCAACATTCGGGTTTCGACCTCGACTCGGAATTCATCGTACCAGTTGGCATCCCTGACTTTTTTGATTAAATCGTATTCAAAGAGCATGCTTATTATCAGGCCCGTTTTTCCCTCGGGAGTTAATGCGGCATTTCTGAGCGCTGGAATCGATATTTCATATGTCGTCAATTGACAATATTTGTCCAACCATTGCAAAACTTCTTCCCTTGATCTAGTTTCAAAATTCTCGATCAAAGAATCTAGCTCGGACCAATGAATCTCACCTAAACCTCTTTTCAACGGTGTATAGAAGAAATGTCCGTTAGAAATGGAACCAAAGGAGTCCAGGGGGATATCTGCACCAACGTATAATGAATAGATAGAATCGCATCCGCGCTTTGATAGTAGCAGATCTTTCTGCTCAATGATTTTTCGAGTATCCTCCTCTCCCAAACCCTGGGTTTTTAGTACTCGATACAATGTCTTCAAATCTGCGCTCCAGATGAGAGTATCATATGAATACGTGTTACCATCCTTGTCATTCAACTTCTTATCAGCTAGATTCACTTCGGTAATTTCAGTATCTGTCTGAATCTTTCCATCCCCTTCAATGATTTTTCGCACTAGCGCCTTCGGTAACTGGCCTGTACCTCCCTTTGGATAGATATAATCAGTGTATACATAGAAGTAGCCCAAGGCGAAAGACGTCGGTGTCTTCTTGAAGAAATGCTGAGCGATGATGTCGATGAGGGACTGATTTGAAGTCAGTCTTTCCAAAAAGGATTCAACAGGTTCGTTGTTTTTGCCCATTCGACGTAGGGCGAATATGAATTTTCCAAACCAAGGAAGGAGTTCTTTGAGGAGATAGCTTATGCTTTTCATATCCCTGAAATAGGGATTATCAATACCATATAGAATCCCCATATCTTTCTTAATCCTCTCAATTTTCGAGATGATTTTGTCGATATCATTGACACTTTCAGGATATAACTTCTCTAGCAATCGCTTATAGTCATCCAAGCCAGTTTGCGGAGTCATAGGGATGATATCACTCTCGATTCCTATTGATACAGGGCTATCAAGAAATTCAAGCTCAATTCCCAGTTCATTTAGCATAGGTCGAATTATTCCAGCATTCAGTATTGATCTTGCACCTGCATCAAAGGTGAATCCGTTTCTTTCAAATGAATTCAGGAGTCCGCCGCATTCCTTGTTCTTCTCTAGCAAAAGGACGTCATGTCCAGCCCTTGATAAATACACGGCAGCTGTTAAGCCTGCCATTCCCCCGCCGACAATAACTGTTCTATGATTGCTCTCGCTCATTCCAAATCAGCCATTTCTATTGATTTATACCAAAGCTCCTCCGCTACCTCCCTATCTAATGCTGGAGGTGCGGGTTCTTCCTCCTTTGTTAGATTGAAGAACTTGCCACTTATTTCATCCATTTCCTTAGAAACTCCCAGATAATAAAGTGCTGTTGCAGATATTTGTGGATCTTTGGAAATACGATCGACCAAGTTTCTCTTATACCAACGGTATATTCGACCATTGTCTGAACCAGTATTGGTTTTGACAGTTCCTGGGTGCATCGCGTTTATGGTCACGCCGCTCCCTTCGAAATATTCAGCAAATTTGATCATCGAAAGAAGCTGGGCTGTCTTCGCTACACCATAACTCCCTAAACCGGAATGTCTACGTTTTTCATATGTAGGGTCATGCAGTCCTATGCCCCAAACAGCAAATCGATGACCTTCTGAATTAACAAAGATGATACGCGCTTTTCCGCGTGCTTTCAGTTTATCCTTGAGCATATAATTCAGGACGAAAGACCCAAGATAGTCTACTTGAAAGACCAGCTCGTTCTCATCTTCAGTGATTATCTTTTTCGTTGAATAGATACCAGCATTATGGATAAGAACATCGATGTCTAGGTCTGACTCTAGAAGTTCCTTTCCAACCTTGCGCACTTCAGATAATCGTGAAAAATCTGCAATCTTATAATCGCTTTCCACTTGAAATTCCTGACGAATCTCTTCACATAGGGCGATCGACTTTTCTTCATTACGATTAATTACAAGGAGGTTTGCGCCATGTGACGCGTACTCTCTTGCAGTTACATATCCGATTCCTGATGTTGCACCTGTGATGACCACCAAGCGTCCTTCGAAATCATCAGTGCATTCCTTTAGCTCCCCTCCTCCTCCTCGCATCATTGCGAAAACATTAGACCATTTGTACTGCTTGATGTATTTTCGCTTGCTCATAGCTTCACCCAAATAGCGTCTTCATGAACATTCGCTCTTTCCTGAAATGTATCTCTAAATATAGCGCGACCCAGTCAGGGGTATCCTTTTCAAGGTTACGAAGTGTCCCTTTTTGGCATCATAGGGCATTTGAATTGCAAGAAGCATGAACTCTGCGTATGTCATATAGCGCAAGGATGAGTCAGTCTTCACTTCTTCTATCCTATTCTTCGGCAATATCATGAATGCATTTGTGAAATTTGCGAATAGCTCGAATTAATCTCATATTTGGCTGAGCTTCTCTTCCAACCATTTTTCCGGATAGGTCTTGAACTTGCACGGTGGATAGCATATCCATGTTTCAACTGATGATACCATTGAATTCTCTTGCACCTCTAGAGATATTCTTCTAGCCTCTTCAATCGATTCAGCAGTAAAACTTGCAAAGATCAGGGGTTCATTTGTTGAGATCCAGTAGAGCCAGAACTCCTTCGGATATGCTTCGAAGAGCCAATTAATCACACCTTCATGGTTTGTATCCTTGGAACTATATTCAATAGGAAGGAAGAATCGAACTGCTCCTGCGGCTGCAGTATTCCACCGTATTAGGAAATTGACGCCACCATCTTCTTGTAGTTTCTTTAGGATGTTTCTAACTCGCCTTACTGTAAGATTTGATTTCTCAGATAGTTCGCTAACTGTCATCCGAGCATCTTGGGTGAGATATTTCATTACTCTTAGTTCAAGTGGCTTGAATTCCACAGAATTGCCATGATATAGTGGATCTGTGATTACAGAATGCAACTTCACCTTCTCAACATGATCCAGCTTTCTAAGAAAGCTTCCAAGATTGATAATACCGTTGGCACCAATATAATCTGAGATTACAAAGTAGAAACCACCTTCTTTTGTTGCAATGGGATTGACTTCGCCAACGCTTTCATTCTCTCCAAATGATTCGAGAAAATCAGCTGGAGATTCTTGACCGTCTGTTTCTACGAGTGCGATAGCAATATCCGCATTCATTGAATTCAATGTGGGACGGATTGAAAAGGAGTATAATGTTCCATCGTCTATCAGATTCTCAACCCGTTTCCTAGCTCCAGTAGCTGTTAATCCTATCTTTGAGCTGAGCTCTTGGTAAGTTATTCTACAGTTTCTCGTCAGTTCAGTTAAAATCCTCTTATCTAGTAGGTCCATATTCCATTCAGCAACTCACCGGTTCTGGAAGAGATAAGCCTGCTGGTTACACTCCTTCATTCTTCCTCCTTTCATTTTCGTCAATGCCCATCTTCCTATATTGCGCACAAAAACGAAATGATTGGTTTTGATTTGAGGCGCCCAAGGAAGGAACAGGATGAAAGCCAAACTCATGAGTTAAGCTCAATATAATATCAATTACAGCATCGTCTTTTTGATTACAATGGCAATTCAAAGCTACAGAGCAAATCAATTTGACCCGACGAACTTGATGTTGTTCTTCGGCATCGCGTTCGGATGGACTTGGGCGTTTAATACGTTGTTCATCTCGGGATTGCTGCAGATGCCTGCAGGTGTAGGTACTGCGGGTACTGATTTTGCTAGTTTGGTTTCACTGCTTGCAGTCCTTCTCCCGATGCCATTTGGTCCAACAATTGGCGGATTTGTGATAGCAGGCAAAACGAGAGGACGAGAGGGTGTTAGAGAACTATGGAAAAGATTCTGGAGCAGACGATTCACAATAAAATGGCTCATCCCTATCTTTGCCTTCTATCCACTATACTTTTTGATAGCACGAGCCAGTGGATTCATTCTGGGAATGCAACAACCAGCCTTGCTCTGGTTGAATCAACCCCTAGTACTCCTAGGTCCCTTTTTGGCAAGTTGCCTCCATGGCGGGCTCAGTGAAGAGTTTGGATGGCGAGGCTTTGCACTCCCAATGTTACAAGCTCGGTTTGATGCAACAACATCAAGCATTATTCTGGGAATAATAGAAGGCCTCTGGCACTTACCTCTCGCATTCATTCCCGGCTTGTCTGGGTGGGAAGGTCGTGCACTATTCACCTTCTTCATCTGGTGGATTCCTGTTTCCATCACGAGAACATGGATTTTCAACAACACCAACGGTTCTGTCCTAGCTGCAATGCTGTTCCATGCAATGGGGAACACCGTGAGCGAGATTATTCCAATCAACGTAATACAACTAGTGCCTGGTGGGTATGGCTACGTCTACATGATCCTGCTGTATATCCCGGTAGTAATCGGATTAGTCTTGGTCTTTGGCTATAGAAACCTTGTGCGGGAAAGAGCAATTGAGTTCATAGACATCCAGGAGGAACCTGCATCCATTCCAACGATTGGTAGCTAGATTTCTTGGAAGGAGCACTCTTCGTGCTCCTCCTTTTTTAATCTATGTGATAACGATGATGTTTTGGTGATAGAAGTTGAATGATAGCCTTAAAGAGAAATTCGATGAAGCCGCATCCATTCTCCGCGAAGCGGCTGGATCGGATGAAGTAGCAACCCTGATACATCGAACGCCCTGGGTGCGCATCCTGCTTGAATATAACGAACATGCTGGAGATGCCTTCTTCATTGTGGTCGAGATGTCGGTTCCAGAGATTCCTGATTTAATAGAGCTGGATTCTTCAGAACTGTTCGATCAGCTCTCTAAGCATCTAGAATATCTCAAAAGACTCAGAGATGTTGGCTTTGAATTATCAGTTATTAAAGCGGACTGCATCTATTGTGCATCAAAAGAGCTCCGTGACACTCCTGATGATAATCTATTTACAGTGCTAATCCCACCAAATACTGACTGAGTTTAGTCAGGGTGGATGTCTTGGACTCTATTGACAAACGACTCCTTCTTGCACTTGACGAGGACTGCAGGCTGTCATATCAAGCACTAGCTGAGATGCTGGGACTAACTGCTACTGCCATCACCAAGAGAATTAACCGGCTGGTTGAAACTGGTGTCATTGAGGGATTCGATGTGGTCTTGAGACCTGCAATGCTCAACTCTGACTATCTAATTGCTTTGGTCTTCACCAACGGTTCAGAGATTGAAGAAGAATTCATGGAAATAATGGGTGCCAATCAGAATATTACTCAGGTATCCCAAATTGTTACTGGAGTCGGCAGACTATACCTGCTTCATTGCGAGTATGTCGGTGCCGAGGGACTTCAGAATATTTCAACTTTCATTCGACAGCTAGACTCGGTGACCAACATTCAGCTATATCCGAGATTGACTCAGCGTGGCGAACCGTTTCAAATTAAAAGGTTGCACCTTCGAGTTCTGAACCTTCTCTTGAGAGATGCTCGGATGCAAGTTGGGAAAATTGCAGCGGAATCTGGTCTGACAGCAAAACGGGTAAGTAGAGCCATTCGAGAGATGCAGGACAGCAATGCATTATGGTTTATAGTGCGATGGAATTTAAGTCTTGGAAACAATTCACGGTTCTTTCTCAAAATAGCCTACGACGAACAAAGTTACAAGAAGGATGAAATGGATGAGTGGCTACGCAAAACATTTCCCGATGAATTTTGGCTATCATATTCCTGTGCCATGGAGCCGATTCTCTTTGCCATGTTTGTGACTGAGCATTTTCGGGATGCTGAACATATTTCATTGAGGGTGAAAAACGCACCATTTTCAGAATCTGTCGATGTTCTCCTCTCATATCCAGTTAAGAAGTTCCCAAGACTTGGTCGAATCAAGATTGAGGAAATGATCAGGGATGCTGGACTTTAATTATTAGACTCCGCTTCATTTCTTGATCTAAACTTCAAATCTAGGAGCTCTTCCCTTTTTCGAGGTGCTTGGGAGAGATCTGCCAACTTATGTTAAATTGGAAGCAAATTTGCCTTTGAAGATACATTTTCGTAATATGACATTCCTATGGCGAAATCGGACATGATTTCATCTCTAGAGCACATTATCGCTCATCTTATTATCGAATTTGCACGATATATAACACACTAGCTTTATTTCATTCTGAAACCGATTCATTATCACTACGGTTCTGTAGGCACATTGAACCACGAACATGTGTCCGTGTCTGCCCAGATTTCATCCACCGCGTCACCAAACGTACACAACCTGCATATTATCGGACCTCCTTCTCCTGGAACCTCTGTTACACGAGAGTGCAGTTATGAGTGCAAAAAGTGATGCGAGGATTGGGGTCTTCGTCTGTCATTGTGGCTTGAACATTGCAGCCAGTGTTGATGTTGTAGCAGTGAGTGACCATGCAGCATCTCTACCCAATGTGACTCATTCAGCAGACCTGATGTTTACCTGCTCGACGGACGGTCTAAGGATCATACAGGATTCGATTGCCAAGTATGGCTTGAACAGAGTGATCGTGGCATCCTGCACTCCAAGAACTCATGAACCAATTTTCCGAAAGACGATCGAAGGTGCAGGTCTCAACAGGTTCCTCTTTGAGATGGTTAACATTCGAGAGCATGTATCTTGGTGCACAATGCATGATATGAAAGGAGCAACCAAGAAGGCCAAACGTCTAATCGAGATGGCTGTGGCAAGAGCAAGAGACCTCGAGTCACTGGACCTCGAGAGTGTTGCCATAATCCCTGAAATTGCAGTTATTGGAGGAGGTGTGGCGGGCATATCTGCTGCTCTGGCTGCCGCTAATGGAGGGTACCAGGTTCATCTAATTGAGCGACTGCCAACTATTGGTGGGCAGATGGCTCTTCTTGACAAGGTGTTTCCGCAAAATGACTGTGCAATCTGTATTCTTGGACCTATCATGGCTTCTGTAGAACAACACCCTAACATCAATCTCATGACCTATAGCGAACTGGAAGAGGTAGAGGGATTTGTAGGCAATTTCAAACTCAAGGTCAAAAAGAAGGCGCGCTATATCGACCCTGAGAAGTGTAACTCCTGCGGAGAATGCGTTCCGGAATGTCCTATGACAATATCAAATCGATATGACTTTGGGCTGACTGAATCCGCAGCCATCTATCGACCGTTTCCGCAAGCTGTGCCGAATACGTATACCATTGAGAAATTGGGGATTTCACCATGCCGAAATGCATGCCCGGCAAAGGTCAACAATCAAGCGTTCATAGGACTCTACAAGGATGGTAGACTCAAAGAGGCGCTTGATGTCATGCGGAAGTCAGCTCCGTTTCAGCGAGTCTTGGGGCGCGTCTGTCATCATCCATGTGAAACTGACTGTGTCAGAGGTGAGCATGATGAGGCGATTGCCATCCGTCACCTCAAGAGGTACGTGGCGGATTATGTGGCGGAATATGAGAAAGACCGCCCTGAGAAGATTGAACCAAGATTGAGGAAGAAGGTCGCAGTAGTCGGAGCAGGTCCATCAGGTCTGACATGTGCTCTTGATCTTCTGAAGAAGGGTTATCCAGTCACTGTCTTTGATTCCTCGGATACCCCTGGTGGAATGATTACTAGTTCAATCCCGAACTACCGTGTTTCCAACGAAGTATCCATGTACGACATCAATTGGATACTTGATCACGGAATAGATCTCCAGCTAAACACCACAATTGGAACAGACATCACGCTCAAACAGCTGAAGAAGGATTACAAGGCAGTCTACCTTGCTATCGGTTCACAAAGCCCAGCGACACTGTCTCTGGAAGGAGGAGATTCCAAAGGAGTAATGCTTGGCCTTCCGTTTCTTCAGGATGCAAAGAAGGGCAAGAAACCAAAGAACATGGGTGAGAGAGTCATCATCATTGGTGGGGGAAACGTAGGCATAGATTGTGCAAGAACCTCAGTTCGATTGGGAGCAAAGAAGGTGACTCTTGTATGCCTTGAGACCCGTGACCTCACATCACGCGATAGAATGCCTGCTCACGATTGGGAGATAGAGGATGCTGAGGAGGAGGGGATCGTCATCATGGGGTCATTAGGTCCAGTTCGAATTCTTGAGAAGAACGGCAAGGTTGCGGGACTGGAAACCACCATGTGTACATCAGTCTATGCTGCCGATGGCAGTTTCGCTCCCAGGTTCTCTGATGTGTCAGGACCTACTATCAAAGGCGACACCGTCATCATAGCTATTGGACAACGTACCGACCTATCAGGTCTAGAGAAATTGGACTCCACAGCTTGGGGAACTCTCTCAGTCCGTGAGGTCTCGCTTGAAACCAATCAGAAAGGCGTGTTTGCAGGCGGAGATGTGGTCTTGGGACCATCTAGCGTCATTGAAGCAATCGCGCAAGGGAAAGAAGCTGCTGAGTCAATAGACCGGTACTTGCAGAAGGTCGACTTGCTGGAAGGAAGGGCAATGGAAGAGAGAGTTGTGCCGAGTGAGGAGGTCGACACGACACAACTCAAGCACGGGGCGAGGGTACCAATAAGGAAATTAGGAAGAAGCAAACGCAGAGGAACTTTCGACGAAATCGAGCTGAGACTTTCTAAAAGGGCGGCAGCTTTTGAAGCTAATCGCTGTTTGAGTTGTGCTGTCTGCAGTGAGTGCGAGATGTGTCTGGAGAAGTGTGAGCCTGATGCTATCATTCATGATATGGAGGATGAGGTAATAGACCTGAATGTAGGTGCTATTATTGTAGCAACTGGCGGCGAGTCATACGAGCCATACGAATCACGGGAGTATGGATATGGACTGATACCCAATGTCATTACAAATGCACAGTTCGAGCGGATTACCAATGCTGCAGGACCGACCCATGGCAAAATAAGGCGACTTACGGACGCAAAGACACCTGAGAGCATTGCATTTGTCCAATGCGTGGGTTCTAGGGACCCGAGGGCAAAGCAAGACTATTGCTGCTACTTTGGATGTGAGAACTCGCTCAAGCAAGCAACACAGATCAAAGAGAAGTATCCAGAAACTGAAGTCTTCATCTACGCGATCGATGTTCGAACTCATGGACCTGGTTACGAGGATCTCTATCAGCGAGCTCTAGATATGGGCATCATTGTGATAAAGGGGAAGGCATCTGAGTTGGAGGCGGTTCCGGAAACAGATAGAGTGAGAGTTCTCTCGGAGGACCTGTATATTGGTCGCAACACGAGCTTCACCTATGACCTAGTTGTGCTAGCCACTGCTATGCGACCTGCGGGTGGTACATCCGACCTCGCAAGAACTCTCGGCGTTAACACAGATGGGTATGGCTTCTTCCTTTGTGCTCATCCAAAATTGCGGCCTGTGGAGTCTTACAAGGATGGCATATTCTTTGCGGGGGCTTGTTTGGGACCAACTGACATTAGAAATGCTGTTTTTAGCGGGAAGGGTGCAGCGGCAATGGCCCAATCTTTGATCTCTGCAGGCAAGTTCGATATTGAACCAATCTATGCAGAGATTGACCATGAGATATGCAACCAGTGCGAACTCTGCTCTCAACTATGTCCCTACGGTGCTCCAACGTTCGAAGATGAGAAGATGACCGTGGTGAAGGAGTTATGCCAAGGTTGCGGAACCTGCTCGGCTGGATGTCCCAATAACGCCATTGACATGAGACATTATCGTTGGAATCAGATTATGTCGATGGTAGATGCTGCTATCAAAAGGCAGTAGGTACCAGACTAATCATCTTCTCCGAAAGTGTTAAGGAGAAGGTCGCTTAGTTTCATGGTTGGGCTATGAAACCAATCGGGACAATTACAATGTATTTCCTGTTCTTGGACGAAGAGTCCAGGGGAATCCTGCAGAACATTATGGATGAGGCGTGCAACTACTACGATTTTGTACAGCGTCTCAATGAGAGAGTCTTGAGTGAAAATAGTCCTGAATTGGTGGTGTACTTTGCAATTCACCATTCAGCACTTCTTTTAGATATCGACAGCATCGATTCAATATCAAAGAAATACGGCACTGTCCCCATTCTTCGTCCTAACCTCTTCTATGCCAGTGTCCATCAGGGGAACTATGATGCGGTTGAGCAAGTTCACGCAGCCGCAGATGCTGTGCTTGATACAAATCCGCCAGACTGGTTGGCTATTGAGATGAGGTTTCTGAAGTACGAAGCAGATCTGCTGCAATATCCAACAACACTCTATGACACCTCAAATCTGGATGAATTGGAGAGATTGATTGCAAAATCACCCGAGTTTGAATTCTTCGAGAACATCTTGTACGACTGCTATCGAGAAAAGGCCTCGCGAGATGGAGATGCAGAGGAGATCGAACGGAGCACCGAGCTTGCAATTGCGAGTGCTGTGAAACACGACGACATAGTAAGACTAGCCTACCACCTGAGAGTGAAGTCTGTCTATCTCAAGAGTAGGGATGTGAAAGAAGCAAGGAATGCACTTCTGGAAGCAAGAGACATTATGGAGACACTTGGAAACGATGCAGGCTTGGCTTCTACGCTGATCTATTTAGCAAGGTTGGATGCCGCCAGAGGTGAGTATAATCTCGCTATTGAACGAGTCTCTGATGCCATTAGAATCAGAGAGCGAATGGAACTTCCTGTGGGCGCCTACGCATTGCTGCTTTCTGACCTCTACAATGTTATCAAGAATCCCGCGTCCGGATTGGAGTGGGGAAGATTCGCAGAAGAGGACTTCGAGAGTAATCCAACTGTCAGGCAACGAGCGATTCTCAATCAAGCATGGTCTCTGAGTCTACTGAAGCTTCTTGACAGGGCCAGTGAGCTTCTTGATTCTATACGTGAGCCGATTCTGAAATCAGGCTATGAGGGGAATCTAGGATGGCTATATTTTGTGACGGGCGTTTATGAAATGGTGGAGGGAAACCTGAATAATGCAGCAAAGAATATGGAGGACGCCATTGAACTGTATGAAGGAAAGCATTCAGTTGAATATGCGCTCATTATCATGGAAAACTTGGCTCAATTGGATGCACTGCGAGCCGAAGCGGATTTCGAGGAGAGAGAAATTCCATGGATAGCGCTTCTAGAAGAGAAAGCGATTTCAGATGATCTGCCCGGAATCCTTGGGCAAGCACTGTTACTCAAGGCGAAACTTGCCTATGTTCGTGGAGATGAAGGTGCTCTTCGAGAGTTGAGAGAGAAGATTCGCACAATTGGCGAGAATCCTAGTATGGCGTTCTTGAATGAGGGTTTAGAACATCTTCTAAGGAGGGGATAGTGACGCGACTTACTAAGATTTGATTGTCTTTAGCTATCCAGTAGTTCCAGCACCATTTCCTTTGGGCCAAGGTCCTGTACCATATGACCTGCTTGGAGAAGTAGGGCTTGTTCCAGCTGAGATTGCAGTTGTTGCATCATCATCTGCATCATCGCCAACTGGCCAAGGTCCTAAGCCAAGAAAGATATGACCTAGGAATTTCATTGACCACCAATCAGCCCCAGAAGCGTCGCGCTGTCTCATTATCTTTCGAGTCACATATTCACTATAATCCTGCGTTGACCACTGCCTTCGCTTCCATTTGGCTTTAGTAGGCTTCCTGTGGGTAAACTCCCACGCTATCTCAGCTGCAAATTTGGCACCTTCGTAGGCTGGTTTTACAGTGTTTAATAGATAGTTCCAAGCCCAGATAGTACTCAAGCTTAGTCCACTGGATCTAGTATCGACTGTTTCCCCTATGCCGAAATTCCAAGAGTATACATTTTCGGAGTCCTTTTTGATGAAACCTGCAAGTGTTTCACGAAAATGGTCATCCATTTGTATCATTCTTATAATTGTTCTAAACGCACGCCTTGTTTCACGTGCCGTTTCATCCAATTCAGCCAATTCACATTCCTCCTAAAAACGCGATTTAATCGTTTATTCATGCGTTCATTGTATAAAACTGTTTGTTACAAGAAAAATCTCTATCAAAACCCCAAGAGATGACACTTGCATGAAAGAGGTAACACTGAGTAATACCAACCATTTGGAAATGCTATCCGTTTTAGACAGCCAATTCTCAGAACATAGATTACGCTAGGATCTCCTCCTTCTGAAGAGCACTACCAACACAACCAATGCGATCGCCCCGACAACTATCGGCACCACGTAGTCAAGAATATCGCATCCTGGAGGAGGCGGTGGTGAAACCTTTGTGACATTAATCATTATTCCTTCTATCAATTTACCATTGATGTACAATTCTACTATGAAGATCCGCCATTCGTTTTCTTGGACGTAATCAGGGACATCGACTACGAATTCGACGGACTCATTTTGCATTCCTTCTAAGGCGGTTGAAGAATATCCACGAATAGATGCGTTCCAATACGTTGTGTAGTTATCCTCTTGACGTAGCTCCAAAAACGCATACTCTTCATTCACCTCAGGATTGCCGACATAAAAGCTAATGTTCCCAGGCGACATCACTGGGAGGACACCGGCGTTCTTCCATTCTCTGTTATTGCTAATATCGTCGTCATAGGGGTGAGCAATAATGGCCGTAAGACAGGTTTTTCCAGAGATTCTAGGTATCCAGTCTATAGTCGCAGTCCATGATGACCCGGGTGCCGGTTGTGGATTTGGAGCACCTGGAGATTGGGCAGAATCGATATGGTTCCACATAAGACCAACTCCAAAGGCATGATAGTATAGGTCAAGCCAAGTGCCGCCAGCATGAGTCTGCCCGTCATTATACACATCTATGAACACCTGGTAAGGCTGAAATAGATTCAGTTTCATGGGATCTGCCACTGGTGTCCAATAGCCATCTGAAGTTTCTTCTTTTATCGTGATGCTCCTGCCACCATAAATCGATTCCCTCAATAATAGTGGATCTGGGCGGTCTTCAGGCAGACGATAAAATACTGTGACAGCTGTGAAGATAATGTCTAGATTTGTCTGGTTTGCTACGATGTTTATGGGTCCAAAACTGCCATCTGGCACGTTCCAGGAACTAAATTGTGCAGATGGGCCTGTATACAGGAGACTCCTCTCTTCATTATCAAAATAGACAGTGACATCCAGCCCAGGAGTAAAGCCAAATACAGTGATATCTACTGTAGTTTCTTGATGAGTCCTTTCTGGAACCACTCGGACTCTAGCACCGCTCTCTATAATCTCAATAGAACCAGTATACGGCTTGAAGTTGTGAGTCGAGTTGAAGTGTGTCACGGTTATATTCATGATTCCGCCATGCGGATTATTCACCTCAAATTCGACATAACCAAAATTCGTAAGTCCAACTTCGTATACATCGGTTCCCATCTGAAGGCAAACCTTTGCACGGTTTACTTCGTTGCCCGCTACATCACTTACCTTGACCACGAATTTCTGGACACCAGTCGTTCCAATCTTTCTTGGATAATCAACTACGAGCTCGGAGGGCACCTGTGTCCAGAGAGGAGTAGTTGGGTCTCCAAATAGATGGTACATTCTGAAGGTTGCATTAACCGTTTGGAATGGATTGATATACCCGTACTCTTTCAAAACGTTCATCTTTCCATAATAGAGAGCAGCTCCCATCTCATACACTGGAGGGAATTCCGTTGTTACTAGACCCGGCCAGAAAGCATCGATTATCCCTCTCAATAACGCTTGGCCGTCCTCATTCCAGATAATTCTGGATGCTGCGATTACTGCTATTGCACCTCCAGCATCATGCCTGAGAAGCAATTCGGCAAGGCTTTCTTCATTATTCGTGAAATTCTCACTCCCCCCTGCATCCATGGCAATTTGGTCAATCTCACCATCGAACCATCCAGTGCTGCAGTCAATATTTATGAAAAGAGGCAATTTGGCACCATTCGTTAATCCGGGTATATGTGTCGAATTGAATCGGGGGAATACCCATCCCTCGTTCCGTTCCCATTCGCCTAGCTCGTGTGTGAGCCAATGACTATTCCTTGAGCCGCCATGATCAACATGATACACCAAGAATCTTCCTTCATTGATGTTTGCGGTTATGTTTTGCACTGAATAGTGAGAATCGGCTTCTTCAATGGATAGCCAATTATATGTGTTCAAATGATTCGGCCATGCAAACTCGTCAACGCGTTGAGGATCATCCCAAAATGAACTTGGTGGCAAATGTGGTGCAGTTGTGTTGGCGGTATAGTTGGCATGAACTATATACCCAAGGTCTTCAAGGTGGTTTCTTACAAATTCAGCAGATTGAATGAATTGTGCACTCCAATCTTCCTCGCCATCGCCGTTGACCACGTCCCTTTCGCTTTCACCTTCGCCCTCTGTGATATCTTCAAAGAAACCTGCAGCAAGCATGTTATTGTAGAATAAATCATCAGATATAGGATTCTTCTCATATGACAGAATCTTGTCGACTACCGTTTTAGCTTCATCAACTGTATCAACGGAGATTCGACCATAGAAGATATCCGGAATATAATCAGATCCGTCAACTGTGAAATAATGAAGGTCTTCCCCAATATACCCAAATTGCTGATGATAGTAATAATCATCCGAATGGACCATCTCATAATTGGTGGGGATATATTCGCTATCGCCAAAAAGAAGCACAAATATAGGACATGGGTCCCAATTGTTGTAGGCATTCCGAATGAAGGCTTTGATTTGGCCAGATGTCACAGACCCAGTCGCACCAAATAAAGCAACAATTTCTTGAGTAGTATATACTTTTGTGCGAAGACCAGTCCGATGTTTCCAAGCTGCAAGTCGAAGGGCATCTTCTATGAAAGTTTCATTGACAATTATTAGGTACTCAGCGGCATCATTTGAAGCACTAGCTATTGTGAAATCCTTTGGTAATGATTCCTCGTTCACTGCTATATCCAAAGAGGGTGTAGCATTCCATGACTTGTAGTTTAGAAGTGTTCTTCTGAAAATAGCCTCGAAATGCTCGGATCTTAAAGCAAGTCTGACTTGCTCTATCTGTGATGGATTCGAGTAGTCCAGTCTAACAATCATGTTGGATTGTACTCTCAATTGATGACTTCTATGATTGTACTGAAATGGATAGAAGCTAACCTCTAGAAGTCTTCTTCCTCTCATTATGATGGGTGACGATCCAGATTCACCTTCCAGGCTCGCATTGGATGAAGGATAGAGTTCGTTCCTGTTATAGAAATCATCAAAGATTGCCGGGGATGGAACTCTGGGAGACTGTCGAGGCCAAGCTGGAACAACACGAGGTTGTAGTGGGGCGATACTGTAGTCCTCTACAATAGTCGAAGTTGTTATTACAGATTCAATTGCCAAATCAACTCCTAATGGAACCTGTACATAGGCTATGAGTCTTGGTAGCTCCGGCATCCCAATGTCGACAGTTTGACTGGTGCCAGGAATGTCAACTGTATCATAATACTCTGAGTATGTTTCGTTGATTTGCACACTCCTATTCGATTCCCAAAATCCATAGAAGTCGGCAACAAGTGTAAGTCCTAATTGATCCGACAGCGTAATATGGGCTTCAGCAGGGGTTCCGGCATCTACGCTATCATCGAAGGGCCACCAAGTATAGCCATTTTCCACGATAGGCGAACCAATCTGGAAAGAGCTTTCCACCTGCCCATTATTGGCATGACTGGTCGAGATTCTCTGTTCATCTGCGAAGAATAATAATGAGCTGACCATTGTAAAGGATGATGTAAGAATTATCCAAGAAATAGCAATAGCACTCAGCCTCAGTATACATTTTCTTTGCATCATTCTGGACACCACGCGCAGTCCCAAGTCAAAGACCAAACATCATTAATGGTGGTGCTGGCTAATAAAATGAATGGTATTTTGCTGAAATGATGAATTGCCTTACCAAAGGAATAAATTTGCTTGGTGGTCAAGCGAACTCAGTTCTGATTCTCTCAACCAATTCTTTGCTATGGGGGGTGTCAGATGAAAATTTAATGTCATCTAAATCAGAGATGCCAATCCCCAACTCAATTGCACGAGCCAGTTGCTCCTGTTCAAGGATAGGCCCCTGGCTGACCTCAGGAGTTGTCCCAAGCAATCTCAGCAGTGCCACTCCAACTGCATCTATCGCGATTTTGTCCGTTCCAGCAACAAAGACATTGGAATCCTTTCGGGTCCCCTGCATTGGCCCTCCATCGACAAACGAAACAACCCCATCCATGATAACGAGGTCCCATTTGTAGGCTGAATTGATTTCAGCAATCATCTTTCTCTGATGCGGAGAACTGTG
>JBHLRP010000045.1:0-27377 GCA_048882485.1 Candidatus Thorarchaeota archaeon | reverse complement strand
TCTCTGCGACGCTTGGCAATGTCAGTGATTAATACAGCCGCCATCCCTTTGCGCATCCTTTCGACGTCAAGCAGGACAGTGTTTCCCTTGGATGCAACTTGCTCGCGTAGGCGTTCAACCATGATCTGGTATAAATTATCAATGAGTTGGCTGAAACTCTCAATATAATCTATAGACTCAATGATAGGAATCAAGTCGCCATCGAAACCGTTGAACTCAGGAATGCCTAGAGCCTCCAAAAAGCTCCTCTGACCTGCCAATTTGTGGCGACCTTCCAGTCTGCCAAGATATTCAATCACTGTCGTTTTTAGGGAATCCCATCCTTCCACCTCAATTTTCGATTGGTAGTCATGCCACTGAATATTCCAATCTCTGTCAGGCGAGAGCTTGAGATTGAGATCCTCTCCAGAGAATATTGGATCCACCGTGACTGTGACTAGCAAGTCAAGGTTGACATCAGCCCAATAATCAAGCGAAAGCAAAGGACTCAGATCAATTGTCTTCAAATCATTATTGTAGAGATCAATTTTCCCGTGTGCACTTCGACCTCCAAGTGATTTGAGGTCAATACTCTCGAGCCGATTGTTATTTAGATCGAGCTTCTCAAAAGCAGCACATGTGCTGAGAGGTGAGAGGTCTATCTTCTGTAATGCATTATGACTGAGGCCGATTTCTCGTAGACAAGTACCAGAAGATAGGGAGGTGAGATCCACGTTTTCCAAACGATTTCCATTCAGATGAAGTGCCTGCAAGCTGTGGCATGTGACCAGAGGATTAAGATCTATTTCTGACAGATTATTCTCGTCCAAATGCAGCTCTTCTAAATTCCTACAAGCTCCAATAGGAGTCAAATCGATGGCTTCGAGTTGATTCCAGCTTAGATGTAGTTCCAAGAGACTAGCACAATGAGAGAGAGGGCGCAAGTCAATCTTGGTGATAAGATTTCGATAGAGACGAAGTCTTTCGAGCTTCTGACACGATCCTAATGGACCAAGGTCGATACCAGCTAGCCGATTTCCCTGCAGATCCAATGATCGCAGATTTGAACAATGCCTAAGTGGGGAGGTATTGAGTTCGCGTATCTGGTTCCAGCTCAAATCCAATGCTTCCAAAGACTCGAGGACTCGTATGGGTCCCAAGTCAATGCTGCAAAGCTGGTTTTCATTCAGGCGGAGTTCTCTAAGTCTATTCAGTGAGCCAAGAGGAGATAGATCAACACTCTTGAATTTGTTATTGTAAAGGTCTAGGACTTGAAGACTCCTACATGATTTGATCTGCATTAAATCTACTCGGTTCAATTGGTTCCAACTGAGTCTTAGAACCTCAAGGTTCCTGCACGAAGCAAGCGGACCAAGATCTATAGTTTGCAGCTTGTTTCCAAATAGGTCAAGAACTCGAAGGTTCGGACAGTCTGATAGAGGAGATAGGTCAATTGTACCTATCTGATTCTCTCCAAGATGAATCTCTTTGAGGGCATTATTCCCTGTGAGTGGAGATAGATCAATTTCTTGTATGTTTCGCCAAGACAGGCTAATATGCTCACTATTAACTCGGCTAAGTTTCTGGTTTCCCTTGGCGTCAACTAGCATAAGTTGAATATCAACCAAACCAAGCAAGCTCTCCATGTTTTCAAACTAGAATTGGACAAGATTATCCTAGCTTTTAACCCTCTTTAGCAAAGTGGTCCGTTACTTATCCATGTGGAATTTACTTATTTTCCAATTGTCATAGCAACCTGTATGGCCAAAACATCACCTAGACCCTCAGGAAAAGCTGTAGCGCACAAGGGAAGACAAGTTCTAGTTGATAAGAAATTGCGAATAGACTGGATACGCTCAAAGATATCGATTCTGGATGATGAACATTTGAAACTTGTAGAGGGAATTATCAAGAGGTTCCTAAAGGAATAGAATGCAGCCCAGACAATCGCTTCGATCAGGGCGCTCTCCAACATGACAGATTGCTCTCACAATGGACCCACTTTCCGCGTTGCAGGCTAGGTGCTCTGGCGATGTTTGTGCAGAGTGAATACCAATCATTGCCAATCATTCTGAATGCCGAGGAGAAGTAGCATTTCCTGCAATTTCTGATTGGAACAACGGGCGTTCTATGGAGGCCCATTTTTGTTTCGATTGCATGAAGCATCCTGTCAATCTCGGGATCAATATGTACTTCCGGTTTTACTGCTGGAGGCCCTGAAAGTTGCGGGTTCTTTCTATGCTTCGTCAAAGTTCGCATCGCAGTCTTCCTGAGCATCATATTGACATACCGCTCATCTGCCTCAGTAAACTCAAGCAGCGCTTTGAAGGGATTTGGAGGAGGAACCTCCTGCGGCTTCTTTCTTCTGCGAATCAACCTCCAACCTCAAATGAGAGGTCGTGTCTCATGCTTTAAACTTCACGATTCGGTTTCGAGGGGAGGGAGGCTTGCCTACGCAGGACGGTACTTTGGAATTTCAGCACGAATGCCCTTCTTAATCTTCAAAATGTCCCGTGCCTGAAGCTCCTTCCTCTTTGGATAAGCGGCAACTATTCCCTTCCACTGGTCAATTTTTATCATGACCGGGTCGCTCTCAACAAATTTCAGGATATTGGCCTTTGACTCATCTATCTGGTCAATAACATCTCCTGCTTTGCAGCCCATCTTCAGACTAGCAACAATGTGGTCTAACTCATCAGCTATCATCATGGCTTTATCAGCTGGAACTGTCACGGTAGTTGGAGTTGGTGCAGGTTGAGTTACGACAATCTCAGGTTCAGGAGCTGGTGCAGGAGCAGCTGGAGCGGGAGCAGCAGTTGGAGCCGGGGCGGGTGTAGCGACAACGGCGGGTGGTGCAGCTGCCTGGATCCGCTTCATTGCATCCACTATATCATCTTTCATGGCTTCAACCGCTTCGCCGATGAAAGTAGCAATCTGGTCAAATTGACCTTTGACAAGATCAGCAACATGGTCCAAGTCGCCTCCAGAGTCTGAACTTGGAGCAGGCATTGCTTTGATGGCATCTAGGAGTTCTTCCTTGGTAAGTCTGATATCAGAACGAATCTCATCCATATTGGCTAGAATCGTCACCATACGCTTCAATGTTTCATCCAGGCCCGCAATGGCCTTCTCAATATCTTGGAGGCGACTTAGGAACTGCTCAGCCAATTTGCATACTCCCTGCTTGTATTGTTGGTTGCTACATGTTTGGGCTCTAGAAAAGGGTTTGTCGGATGTTTACCTCTCCTCAATGATTGGCTCTGACACTACGAGGACATTCCGAGAACTATTAAATACCATTCCGAGTCAGATTGACTGGGTAGTGTATTTCAGGACGGAAGAACCGTGTCCACCGAGCAAATCTCTCATATGTTTAAGCTAGTTGCTCTTGGCGACGGTGCGGTTGGAAAGACCTCCTGCATCAAACAGTACACCGAGGGCTCCTTCAGTGAGAGATATATCGCTACCATTGGCACTACTTTTGCCCTCAAGACGGTGGAAGTGACGATGCCAGATGGCAACAGAGTCACTGCCAGAGTGGTCTTGTGGGATCTTGCAGGCCAGCCAACATATAACGAACTCAGACGCAGGTATATGGCCGGTGCAACCATGGCAATAATTGTCTATGATGTCACGAGGCCACAGACATTCCTTGATGTGGGTGAGTGGTTCACCAAGTTCATAACGGTCTGTCCCAATGCGGTTGTTTCTGTAGTAGCCAACAAGATTGACAGACAGGATAGACTAGTACCTCCAGCTGCGGGCCAGATGATTCAGCAGTGGCTTGATGTTCTACACTATGAAACAAGTGCCAAGACTGGTGAGAACATCAATGAGCTATTCACAGAGCTTGTCACGCGCGCTATCGAAAAGCAACGTCAAATAGGACCCATTGCATCCGATGGGCCAAGCAAACCATTTAAACTGGGAGTCTAGTTCGATTCACTTGGACTGAGCAGGAATGGTGACAAGCAGAAAGGTTTTGACAGGTGCTATCGGTCATATCGTTCTGCTCGTCATTAATTTCCTTGTCTTTGTTGGATTGGTGGAAAGCTACCAGATTCTTGCCATCGAGTTACTGCCATTCACAGCACTTGTGCTAGGATACATGGTGATTCATACAACCATCTTATTGTCGGTGCAGCTTGGAATACAGGTCCTGGAACTCGTTAGAATCAAAATGCCGACATTACTCATCAGCTACTATTTTTTGTTTGATGATGACGAAGCAATTCCACTGCCTCTACTGGACCCGGTGAAGAGCAGATTGGGAGTTATCACGCTTCTACTTGTCATTAGTGGCGGTCCAGTCTTCTATCCTATCTTTGCTGCATCAGGACTACTCTTTGTCCTCGCAATACTAGCTCAGAGTCCATTGACCTTACCTGTTCTTATAGGCTACTTCATTGAGTTCATCAACTGGATGCCGCCATTGCTTGTTCTAATTGTGGGTATTGTGATAGTATCCATTGTAACAATCGAGTTCAAGCATGTATAACCCCCAAAATGACTCCCAATACGACGGCGTCTTTATATTCACATGCGGTCCTCAGATTTCGAAAGACTTTGAGAAGACCCGATGTTGTTGTGGTTGGTGCTGGTTCAGCAGGATGTGTTGCCGCGAGAAGATGCGCAGAGATGGGACTGAAGACTCTTCTCCTGGACAAGAAGCCACATTCAGAGGTGGGTCAGAAAGTCTGCGGCGATGAGATTAGTAAATCACATTTCGAGGATACAGGAATTGAGTTTCCCCGTGATGATGAGATATCAAGCTCCATTTCGGGAGCAGATGTATATCCGCCGAGCATGAATAATGAACTCAAGGTCAGAGGTTGGACCGAGTTTGATGGGTGGACCGTCAATAGACTGAACTTCGGTCAGCGACTCCTCCAAGAAGCCATTGATGCGGGTGTGGCTTTTCAAGCGGAGAGTCGCGTTGGCAGTCCGATAATCTCCAATGACAAGGTTACTGGCGTAGATTATAAGAGCAAGGGTGAAGAGAAAAGGGTCTATGCTAAGCTTGTGATTGATGCTAGCGGTTTTGCTGGCACTATAAGGAATAAACTTGACCATCCACTTGTCGAAAAGACGATTGACAAGGAAGATGTAGCCCTTTGCTATAGAGAGATACTGAAGCTCAAGATGCCGCTTGCAGAGCCAGAGGTCGCCCGGGTGCTATTGGGCGGCAAGGTGGCACCAGGTGGCTACGCGTGGATTTTCCCCAAGGGAATGCAAGAGGTCAATGCAGGAACAGGAATTGCTGGAGGCTCAGGTCGAGGATCACCAAAATCTCATTTTCTGAAATTCAAAAATGAGTACTCCTTGCTTGTGAAGAGTCGAGTCATTGAAGCAGCAGGAGGAGCTGTACCTGTAAGGAGACCGTTGAAGAGTCTAGTAGCAGATGGAGTGGCATTTGTAGGAGATGCAGCAGCTCAGGTTAATCCAATCCATGGAGGAGGGATAGGTGCGGGAATGCGTGCTGGAATCATCCTCGGAGAAGTTGCAAAACGTGCTATTGCAAGAAACAACCTAGGCGCAAAGGGTCTCTGGCACTACAATGTCAGTTATTTGGCCAATTTCGGCAAGCGGCTTGCATCACTGGAGATATTCCGGAGACTACTTCAAGCAGTTGCTGATGAGGACATGGATTTTGGGTTTGAAAAGAGAATCCTTGAAGCAAGAGACTTGATGGCAGCAAACAGAGGAAACGGGCTCTCGTTGGGTGCTGTTGACAAGATTCGCAGATTCAAAAGAGGAGTGAGTCGAATTAGTCTTCTGAGAGACCTTCAGAAAGCCTCAGGTCTCATGAAAAAGATTTCAAAGGTCTACGACGCCTATCCTTCAAGCCCCTCAGGGCTTGAGAGTTGGAATGATTCAGTCCTTGCAATAGTAAAGGCCGCTGACTTCGGGTGAGGTGGAGGACTCCACCCCAACGAGAACTTCATGCAGAATAATCATACGTCACGTATTCCATCTTTTGTGACTGTAAATACCGCCTCCCCCTCTGGAAGATTGGGCGAGTCCACGAGTCTGCAGATTCTCCGTTCACCCTTGGACTTCCTTAGATAGCAACGTGTCTGGGGAACATGAGCAAGCACATGGCCTCCAACAGGAGCAGTTGGATCTCCGAAGAAAGCATCAGGTCGTGACATCACTTGATTAGTGATGTAGACTGCCATGTTGTTGATTTCAGCTCCTCGTTGAAGATGGTGCAGATGTTTGTTTAGCTTCTGTTGTCTGGCGGCAAGTGTACCTCTTCCAGTGTACTCGGCTCTGAAGTGACTCGTAACTGAATCAACAACCAATAGCTTAGCATTCTTTTCAGGAGCCATCTCCATTGCTTGATCGCATAGAAGGATCTGATGGTCAGAGTTGTAGGCGCGTGCCCAAACAACATTCTTCAAAACCTTCTTCTTATCCATGCCATAAGCTTCAGCCATGTCTACAAGACGCTCAGGTCTGAAGGTGCCCTCTGTGTCCACATAGATGGCTGTAGCATCCAATCCACCATCACCTTCTGGCCTCTGTACCATAACGCACAGCTGATGTGCCATCTGTGTCTTCCCGGATCTGAATGAACCGTACATCTCCGTGATGCTCTGGGTTTCAAGTCCTCCGCCAAAGAGTTCGTCAAGTGCAGCAGAGCCAGTGCTTATTCGTCCCGCTGTCTTTCGCCTTTCAAGAAGAAGGTCTGCTGTTTCAAAGCCAATATCAAGCATTTCACGTGCTGCCTTTATGATCTTGGTCGATGTGGTTTCGCCGATTGATCCCGCTGCTGCAAGCTCAGATGGAGATGCCACTGCAATCGCCTCAACACTTCTGTATCCAGCTTCAGACAAGCGCTTTGCGATTGCTGGCCCGACTCCTGGGAGATCAGTAACATCTAATCCTGATTCTCCCTCAGTGCCGAGCTCGACAAATTCCTCATCGATTTCGCCTTCCTCGAAATCCTCATAATCTACGGTTTCTTCTTCATCTGCCTTCTTTCTTGGTGACATCCTGAGGACCTCCCTCAATGCTTGGCGTCCATCCGCGCATGCAATGCCAAGCACATGGTCATCCACTTGTCGCATTACTAGATATAAAAATAGCACTAGTTGGACTGCCGAGTGATTGAATATTAAACATCGACAAGATTATGCGAGATCTTTTTGCCTGAATAAAATTGCAGATAGCGCAATGCAAACGAGCACTATCACAAGAAGAATCGAGCCAGAATTAAGTGGCGGCCAATTTGGTATGCTGTAGCTATAGTCCACGAAAAGCTGACCAAAGTTCAGTATGTGGCCCGAAAGAGAGAACACCGCACCTTCAAAGAAAATTGCCACCACGCCGAGAAGTTGTTCGTAGAGTGTAATTACTACTCCCCAGACAAGAGGCCTCTTTAGAGCGATGCCTAATAGCATGAATATCGCACAATAGACAGCATTGCAGACGGCGCATACAGACCAGAAACCCGTCAACATCTCCAGTGGAATCTCTTCTGAAACTACTACCGAGAGATAGAATCCAGAGGTGACTATTATGGAGATTATTATGCCTGCTATGACCGTGGCAATGTAGCGCCAAATGAGTAACTCAATCCGTCTAATGGGTCTAGTTACAAGCTGTACGATTGTATGAGACTCAATCTCATCAGACAATGCTGCAGTTCCAAGAAGCAGTCCAGATAATGGAATGAGCAGAGAGATATACAGCGTCTGCACAAAGTCACGGAAGAAGAATCGAGCAGGGGAAGGCACATCCCATGCAATCATTACCACAACTGGCAATAAACCCAGAATTGTCAAGACCTGACTCTTTCTGCTCTTTACGAAAGATGTCAGGAACAGTCTTACAAGGTATACGCCCCGGATTATCGTCTTCAGAGGTGCAGAGAGTTCATTATCTTTCCGAGCTATAGTTTGTGTTGATTCTGTTGACATCTCTATCACCTCATGATACCAGGAATTCAAACAGGCTTTCCACACTCTCAGATAGACTGTCCAATTGGATAATAGGTGCCTTTTGCTCGACAGCCAATCGAACGAGCTCGTCATAGAACTGCTCAGGCTGAGGTGTTACTACTCTACATTCAAGCAGATCTTCAGTCTGCTCGATGAATGTAAGCGACTTAACCAACCCCTCAATCTTCACAAGCCCACTGGCAATTCTCTTCATATCTTCCGTCAGCGACTTGAACTGAATCTCGTGGGGGTATTGGTACAGGAGCTTCCTGATTCGATCAGGGTTTCCTTCTGCAACTGTCTGACCTCTGTGGATGAGAGTAATCCTGTTTGCCAGATGCTCGAGCTCTTCAAGAACATGACTTGATATCAGAATCGTGACATCTTCCTCACTATTGAGTCGTCTGAGGAGATTCATGATTCTCCTACGACCCAGTGGATCAAGTCCGCTAAGAGGTTCATCCAATACTAGCAGAGAAGGTTCGTGAGTCAGTGCGGCTGCAATCTTGGTTCTCTGCTTCATTCCCTTAGAGAGAGCCGAAACCTTCCTATCTGCAAACTTCGCCATCCCAACATCTGAAATAGCCTTGTCAACAGCATCATTGATGCCGGGTTTTCGTGGTGTGCTGATATTTGCTAGCATCTTGACTGAATCTCGTACAGTGGCCCACGAATATAGATCATCATATTCAGACACGTACCCTATACGTTCCTTAATGCCAACATTTTCGAAGGGATCCTCGCCGTATACACTAACTGTACCACTGTCCGGCTTTGTTAGTCCAGTGATAACGCGAATTGTCGTCGTTTTTCCTGCACCATTGGGTCCAACGAATCCTGTGATTGAACCACTTTTGACCGACATGTTGAATCGACTGATAGCCACGACTTCGCCATATTGCTTGGACGCTTCATCTATATCTATGATGAGCATTAGCTATCCCTCCGAAACAAAGTGAGCATTAGAGATATAATGCCAAGCACAAGAACCAGCAGAACCACACCGAGAACCATTGGCCCTTCTATTCCTATTCCATTGCTAAAGAAAACATCCCGGCCATTAATATCGAGCGAATCGTATCCTAGTGCCATGGCACCTAGAAGCGCAATAGCGCCAACAAAGTCTAGCAACAGAATCAGAGATTCGCTTTGACCAAAACCAATTGCGCTGTAGAAGCTCGACATGACAATAGCAGCAATGAAGAACGTGAGTGTTGCAACAGCTCGTCGTTTTGTGAAGCTAGACATCGCCAGAATTATTAGACTGAGCAAAAACGCGGCCAAAAGTGTAAATCCGATGCCCCAGAACATCAAGTCAATGTTGACGAGAAGGTCTGTTTCAAGACCGTAGGAGAGAAGGAAGTACTGAATGATGGATGGAAGCACGACCACAATTGTTGAGAAAAGAATTAGACTCATGAGCTTCCCAATTACATACTCAAGTCTTGATATTCTTGAGAAGTACACCTCAGTTGTTTGATGGAGTCTATCATCTGCAATGAGACCCCCACCAACAATAGCCATAAGTAGTAGCCAGATGAAGCTGATTCCAACAGATGATATATTGAATGGCATGAATCCGAAATCGAGAACGGTGATTCGGTTGACAAGTGAAACCATGCCAAGAACTGAGTCAGCATATGCATCTCTAAACAGATCATTGATTGTCATAGGGTCACCAATGAAGGGAAGGAACCACGAAATGACGATGATGAGAACATCCTGAATCAGGATGGAGAAGAACATGAATACAAGAAGCATCTTGGTGAATCCTGAGCGTCTTATTGTTTCAATGAGATTGAACCATGCCACGGAGATTATTCGATACAGACGATTCTGACGCACACCCGTAAATCGCCTGAAACCAAATCTCCGGATATAGGTGTCTTCGGTCGATGGTTCTTCACTCATCCAAGCTCCCTCCCCTCTACAATAGAGATGAATACATCTTCAAGCGTTCTTGTCCTACTTCCCATATATCGTAGGCTTACCTGGGAATCTCTGTTGACTTCTTCGAGAACGGCCATCTCAGTGCCATTATCCCTTTTGACATCCAAGAACGGACCATCAACTTCGACCTCTAGCCCTCTGGAGGTGAGCTTACGCGAAAAGGCTGTAGCATCGCCCGTGATCTTCAGACGAAGCGCCCCAGATGTGTCTGCGAGCAGTTCACTCATGCTTCCACTCGTTATGAGTTGTCCTCTTCCTAAGACCATAACCCAATCGCATACTTTCTCAACATCAAACAGCAGATGAGATGAAACTATCAGGCTCTTACCTTCATCCTTATACAATCGTTCAATCAAGTCCAGCATTTGCTGCCGACCATTTGGATCAAGTCCATCGGTAGGTTCGTCCAGAATGACCAAATCAGGATCATGAACCAGTGCCGCTGCCAGCTTGCACTTTTGCATCATACCAGTGCTGAATTCGCGCAGTGGGCGATAGCGCTCTTCAGCCAAGCCAACATAATGCAAAGTATCATGAGCTCGCTGCGCAGCCTCCACAGCAGCAAGACCTGATAGCTTCCCCATGAAGGTAACATACTTCATGGCACTTACATCAGGAATCATCGGCGTGAATTCCGGGGAATATCCAACGTGGTCCCTGATATCCTGGATTGAGTCACAGAAGTCATATCCTAAAACAGTTCCTGAGCCTGAAGAGTGCCGAATTATCCCCATCAAAATGCGAATAAGTGTGGTCTTCCCAGCGCCATTTGGGCCAAGCAAACCTACTGCTTTCTTAGGAGCTGTAATAGTGACTTTGTCCAACGCAAGAGTCGGACCATAGAATTTTGATAAATCTGATATCTTGAAAGATTCTATAGACATGGGCGTGCACAGGTAAGCAAGATATCCGCTTATTAATTAACTTCTTCATCAGAGTAACATTGTACTCTGATTATGACCTAGTCATAGTGACTAGAATGAACTCTTCCATCGGGGCTATGCGAATTCCACCCAAAGTTGATTGAATCTGAATAAACTGCATTTCGCCGCCTTGCTTCACTTGACGGATAATCTCTTTGGTCTTGCCAATGAGTGCACTCAATAATGCGGATATCTCTTCAGCTCGCTCTAGAGAAACTCCCCACGAGTTGATTGGAAATCCCTCAGGACTGATAAACAGAGCCGCATAGACATCTGGGAATTTACTTGTAATATTTTGGATAATGCGTTCGAAGACTTCGCGTTTTGGAACAGCTGTCATAGTTCTTACCATCCAAAGGAGTTTCTCAGTATCCCTTAATGTCAAATCCTGTTGCTAGGAGAAAATAAGGGTTGTCGTGACGCCCCCTACCATTTGTAATACGGTAGTCGATAGATGAAAACATTGAAGATTGCGATTATTGAGCTGAATTTCATCGATGAGTACGCTGAAATACAACGATGAGAGCCTCGACATCACTGGAGCTGGCATTCAGATTGCAAGAATAGTATCGAGACTCACGCCTGCACCCCTCATTAACCTTTACGTCGGGTTGATCATGGTGTTTGCGTCTCCAATTGGTCTTGGACCGATACTCAATCCAGCTAGTGCCCTTCTTATTCTCATCCTTGGCATGGTTATTCTTCCAATTATTCCAATCATTCTCTCTGCATGGCGTGGACATATTGACCTTGACGTTTCCTTACGAGAGAATAGAGCTAAGTTCTTTGCTTTCTCACTGTTATGCTACGGTATAGTATACATTATCTTCTCGCTTGCCCATTGTTTCATTCTCGCAGTGTTATCAGCTGCGTATTTCACCGTTACATCCGGAGTTATGATTGCTACTCTCAAGACCAAGGTGTCTGTACATGGGGCAGGAGTTGGAGGCCCTGGGACCGCTCTTCTTATTGTGTATGGATGGATTGCGTGGCCTATAATCATTCTGTGGAGTGCAGTCATCTGGTCTCGAACGGTCCTCAAACAGCACAGCTTGGCTCAGGCCATAGCAGGTGTCTTGCTTGGAATATTGATAACAGTGCCGACTTATTGGCTCTTGTACGTTTTGCCCTGACCCGTACGAAAATTGTTCATATGGACTGGCGATACCCCAACAGTGTCTAAGTAGACTTGACCGCGTAAATCTGTGGGATAAAGACTCAGTGGGTAGAAACATGGAAGGAAGTGTCGAATGTCCGGAATGTGGAAAACGCAGTCGTAGGGGCTCCACCTTTTGCATGGGGTGTGGGAATAGACTACCAAATGGACATGTACCAACGACCTCAGAAGCTAGCGATGATGTTCTACCAGAGGTTTCTGAACTTGATGATGTTCCAGACCTCGGTGAACCTCCCGCAGAGCTAGAAATCTTGCCAGACACGGAACTCCCAGATGTTGATGAACTTGTAGCAGAAGAAGCACCGCCATCAGCGGCACCCACATCCCCGGAAGAAGATCTGTCATGGGAGGTTGATGAAAAGCTTGTTCAATCAACCACCGAAGAAGTAGCTGCGCCAGAGCCAGATCTTGGGGGTGCACCTGAAACAACTGCAGGAAGCAGCTCTGATTTGAGTTGGGAAGTTGAGGGAATAGATCCCGAGATAAAGGTAGGAATGCCATTCAAAGAAGTTTCACCACCTCGAGTCATAGCCGAAGAGATAGAAGTCCACCCGGTAGAGGTCTTCGACCATCTGTTTCCAGAAGGCAAAGACGACCCCACGAGGGATGCCGTGACTCACCTGTTCCCCGGTGGGAGAGGTGTAACCTCAAAGGATTTTATTGATACGGTTGTTGGAACACCCAAGAAAATTGCAGTAACGACTCCAATGCCTGAGCTTGATACACCAGAGTGTCCCAGCTGCGGCTTTTCTATATCTGGTGATGGGTTCGAATATCCTGGCTATGTCTATGAGGCGATGGGAAAAGCAAGAATGGAAGACGGATTCAGGAAACTGGAAGCCAAAGAGTTCGAACCGGCAATTGAAACATTTGAGATGGCTAAGAAGCTCTTTGAGAGAGCTGCCAATGAGAAAGCTATTGCAGATGCCACTAGGATGATAGACGAGGGGTATGACGCAATGGCCAATGATCACTTTGAACAGGCTGAGAATCACAGAAAGGCAAATGAGTTTGAATGGGCGATTGTTCAATTCCGGAAAGCTAGAGAATTATACATGTTTTCAACAGATGCCAAGAAAAGAGCGAAGTGTTCGGAAAAGGTTCGTGACTGCTATGTCGAGTGGGGAAAGATCCTCGAAGACGAAGGGGATGCACTGGCAAAGGCTGGTCAGACACGAAAGGCACTCACCAAATATCAAGAAGCTGCGCAAAGATATCGAGAGGGTGAGGACCCCAAGAAGCTCAAGAGTCTAGACAAGAAGATTAGAAAGGCCTAGCTATGGTTTGAAGCCTGTAAGTCGCAATATGTTTCCGCGAAATATCAAATCCACATCTTCTTCTGTGTAACATAGTTGGGGACAGAGGGACTTGACTGCGTTATACTGCTCCTCCAAGATGTTGTAACGAAATCCTCTAGGGAAGAACGAAGAGTCAGTTCCAAAGACAATTCTGCAAGACCCTCCGGCCTTCATCGCCTTTTCGTAAATCTTTGTTATAGTCAAATCATACGGAAGATAGGTCATCCACATGTTGCTGCCACTTGAGTCCACAACTACATTATGCGTCTGGTAGAATAACATCAAAACCTCTCGAAAGAAGCCAGCTCCAAAATGAGCAATCATGAAGTTGAGGTCAGGAAAGTCTTGTGCCGGTTTCTGAATATCAAGTGGATTACCATATCGAAGATTTGCTTGGTTGCCTATCGTGATGCCAAAGTGAAGTATCACTAGGAGTTTTTGGCGAAGTGCTTCCTCGTAAATTGGATATACACAATCATCATAAACATGGAAGTCCCATGAACTGGGGTATAACTTGATTCCTTGGAAACCATCTCTACCCGCACGCTTCACGGTTTCAACTGCGTCCTCTAAAGCTGGATTGACGTTTGCGTATCCCATGAATCGACCAGGATACTTCTTCCGTGTAGTAAGAAATTCATCCCAGCTCTCCGGGCCAATCATCATTCCTATAGCGGATATTCCGTATTTATCAAGCTCCTTAATCCACATCTCTCCAGTGTCCCAAGGTTCGTCGGGCAGGATGAACTCCCGCATATCGGTCTGAAAGCTGACTCGTTGTCTAGCCCTCTCCAGAACCTCCGGATCTGAGAACCACTCCTTAACTGTCTTGTAAGTGATGAAATGAGCATGGCCATCTATGACTTCAATGCCGAGGTCTGACACAACCAACTGAATTCCTCCATAATTCACTATAGTGATGTGGATTGAACATGATATTATCCCTTATGCCTTTTTTCAAATGGGAACTAATGATTAGGCTAGAGATTAAATCCAATCCCCTGTTTCTAGCTTGCGAGGCAAATAGTCATCAGTGAGGTATTCAAAGCTGTGGCTTGCGAATGCCTGAATCTCTGCCTTCTCCTTAAGCTTCAACATCAGTCTCAGGTCTTTCACCCATGCCTTGTTGGCTTGCACGAATGGTTCGTTGAGCATGTCCCTGACACGTTTGATGTCAGTTGGCTCCATTGGTATCCGAACAGATTTTGGAATGTTATATTCCTCAAGATCACGACTCAGGACGCCTAGAAGCTTTAACTCAGGAGTAGCAATGAAGGGAGACTCATAGCTGAGTCTCTTGCTACCTCGCAAGAAGACGGAGTATATGTAATGCCCATAAGGATCTGAGTCTACTAGCGCGAACGCAGGAATCTCGAGCTCCTTCACTAGCATGCGTAGGAAGGCACGAGTCGCAATGTCACCTGAGCCTTTTCCTGTCAAGACTATGCATGGCTGCCTATTCCAATACTTTGCCTCTGCCAATCGCATAACTGCTGCATCTTTCTCAGAGAGCAGTATGAACTCGGCATCGCTCTCTAAAATCTCAACTTGATCCAAGAAGGGAGTGATTGCCCAACCGCCGGTTCCCATTCGAGTTAGATCAATGGTGTCTCCACCATCACGAATCACAACTCTTCCCATCGCAGAACCTCGAGCTGAAGCAACCACATGAATGCTGTCACGCGTCGTGTGTAGCATAGAAGCTACGTCCTCGACAATCTTGTCGCTCCTCTTTTGCTCACGAAACAAATTAACATCACTGTAGAAGACCTCTCGTTTAGTCGCATGCAGATTGGACTTCAGGAGTTGGAAGACTATCTCCATGACCCTTGCAGTTCTGGTGGCATCTACCACTGAAGCAAGAGAATGGTAGGGTCGAGCAACTGTCTTCATCCCCAGTAGAAGCAGGTCTCTGATTTCATCCCAGACGATATTGTCACTTGATCTGCTAGGAATCTCAAAAGCTGGTCGTCCAGTTAACATGGCCTCATTAAGGACTTCCATTGCGACATCCACGAGTGTGTCTTGTGTTTGATTAGAAGTGAGACCAACAACCTCCACAGTTTCTTTCAGAGGTTCAATCTCTTCCTCTGGAAGCTCTCCTGCCTCAATTGCGAGCTTGCGTTTCTCAGCCGCCTTCCACTTCCGTTTCATTTCTTTTTCAAGGGCCTTTACTGAATCGGGAACGGGGAGACCAGACTTCTTCTTCTTCGCTTTTGTCTTTTTAGGGACATCGATTTCTGGTTCCTTTTCAGGCTTTATGGGCTTTTTCGGTTTCGTAGGCTTTTTTGGAGCTTCCTTTGGTGGTTCCTTCTTCTCAGGTTTTGTTTCATCCTTCTTCTCAGGTTTTACCTCTGGCGGTTCCTCTAGCTTCTTTGGCTCATCTATTGGAGCAGGCTTTGGAGCTATGGTTTCAGAGATAGCAATCATCTCTGCTTCGCGTATGAGTTCAATAGCAGTATCAACAAGGGTTGTTGCCCTCTTTAGACTTAGCCCGTCAACGACTTTGGCTACTGAGCTTGGCCTAGAACGTGACAATCTTGCCACTGTATTGTAGCCGGAACGTTCAAGTTCTTTGGCGAGCTTTCCACCAACTCCCGGCAAATCAGTTAGCTTGAGTCTAGTTTCTGGACTGTCATCAACCACATCTGCCTCAGAAGCCGAAGGTTTCACAATCGTGACACCCTTTGTTTCACCTTTAAGCAATTCTTTTGCCGCATCTATCAGTTTCTTGGCGCCTGACAAGCTAAGACCATCGACCCTACTTGCCATGCTCTTTGACCGAGACCTGGATATCTTCTCAACTGTGTCATACTTTGCGGCTTTGAGCTTCTCTTCCAATTTCTGACCTACACCAGGCAAGAGCCTCAATGATGGTCCAGATATTTCGGAAGCTACATCAGCAGCTGGTTTTTCGGCAGGTTTCTTTGCAGGTGTCTCGGATGGCTTCTCCTTCTTGGAAGTAGGCATCTTCCGTTTGGTCTTGGTTTTTGGTTTAGCGGCTGCTTTTGTAGGCTTTTTGGATTCTTTGGAGGTTGCTTTCTTCGTGGTCTTCTTTTTTGGCTTCTTCTTGGTTTCGATGAGGTTTCCAAGGGTTTCTTGGACGGTCTCAGTCTTCTCGGACTTCTTCTTACGAGCCATTAATCGCCACCATCCACTGATACTTCAGCGAAGTCTTCATCGCCATCCCCAAGTGGGACATCAGCAACGAGGTCAGTACCTCTTGCATCTGTTTCAGTTTCTTCTTGGTCATCTGCAGTTTCAAATCCGGTGATTGAGTCACGGATCTTCCTTGCAACAACCTCAGCATCAAACAATGGTTTCTTCCTTCCATCATTTGCGATTGTAGCGAGACTCTGTGAGAACTGGTCAGCATACATAGCAAGAATTCCTGCACGCTTTGCCTTTCGCTTGGCTGTTTCACGTCTTGTAATGAAGCGTCTAAATCTTCTACCTGCATCTTCGAGAGCCAACTTAATCTCACGTAGCAGCACCTCATCTTCTGCCAGTGCTTGCTTGCTCTGTCCCTTGAACATCACGTGAACGTATGCTCCAGCCACATGAATAAACACCATAATGGGTCCTCGGGGAATGCCATTGTCAAAGGTCTGCACCTTGTAATTCTTCCAATTAACCGAGGTTGTTGCCTTCCAAGTTGCGCAGTCACTGTTGTCCCTGAGCTTTGGAACACGGTTCACAAACCGCCACAGAACCATTGGGGCAGAAGTTGCGGGTTTGATATTCCCTCCATACGCAATACACACCTCAACAGCAAAAGAGAGGCCTTTTCCAGAAGTAGGTTTTCTCGTAACTGCTGTAGCGAAGTCTGGCTCATAGGCCATGTGGATAGTCTGCTCAAATACCTCTTCTCCAACTGGGACTACTGTGTCTGTTGGTGGTGCTATATAGTCCTCTCCAGAGAATGCCTTGTAGAGCAGTTCTATCTCCATCTTTGAGAGCGAATCTGTGGGGGTCTTAGGGCTAAGTGTATCCTGATGTCGCCTACGCAATTCCTTGTTTGCATTCCCGATGATGGTCTTTGCCTTGTTTCCACTCAACCTCACAAAGGCTTTGGTTAGGAAGCTTCGCAAATCTGGCTCTGGAGATTCTCGAAGTAGGTCTTGAAACTCACCAATACGAATGCTTGCCGGATGAGGCTGAGCGTACTTCGGCTCAGCAGGAAATTCCCTCACTCTTCTTGGATAGATGTGTACTGCCCCGTAGGGATCGATGAAAACAATGGTCACGTGAGAGTTGAGCAATGATGCCATCTCACAGTAGGTATCAGCATATCCACGCCGATACTGGATATTCAGATAGTTGAGTTTGATATAGGTCCCATGCTCAAACGGAAGCTCCATGTCGATTGGGCCACTTACATATTCCTTTGTGTTTGCAGTAGTTGTATAGAAGTCGGTGACAGTGGCCTCTTTGGTGTTGAACCGCTTCGATATAGTGAATATGGGCTTACCGGTTGTATTCTGAGCGTCGCTAAAGGCAGAAGGAGCACCAAATCCCTGACTGCCTCGTGTCTGCCTTAGTTTTTCGGACTTGCTTGAAGCGAGGTAGATTCCAAACTTCTCCAAATCTGAAGGAACCATGCCTACTCCATTATCAAAGCATATGAATTCGTAGACTTTGAACCCCTCTTCATCATCAAGCGGGACTAGGTCAGGCATCTGAACCTCAGTAAGTTGAATGACACACAGGGGCTCTCGTCTGTTAATCATGCCTCGAAACGGAACCACAAACTTCCTGAAGTTTGTAAGGCGGTCCTGCAGAGTTTCTCTCCGTCTTGGCGGAATTTCAACTTCTTTGCCCTCTCGTACATCCTTCTCAAGCTTCTTACTAAGGGCAATTGAGTCATGAAGGGTCCCCTCAAGCTTTGCTCGGATCTCTTCGATATACTTGGGATCCAATTGATCATCAAGTCGTGGATGTCTGCCAGTCTTCCACCACCAGCTTTCCACTGCGTCAATTGCGTTATCTAGGAACTCGATTGCAAATTGGGTATGCTTGTTTAAGCCAGTTTCAAAGCCCACTAACTGAGTTCTTTTCCGCATGAACTTGGCAATGGTACCTTGGCGAATATCCCCTGCTCCCGCTCCAGCAACGACTGAATCCGGAGTAGTCTTTTTTCGAGGGGCAGATTTCTTCTTCGCCTTTTTGTATTTCTTCTTCTTTGAACTCATGGCAATTCGCTCCGTTGAAAGCTGTGCTCAAGCATACTGGTTTAACATTCCCTTACCGACTTATAACCCCAGATAAGGCACAATACGGTGTTTCTTGTCTCTCAGGAGTTCCTCTATATCCCATTTATTGTTTTCCCGTCATAATACCCTTCTAGGAGAAGTCTAGGCCAGAGTATGTCAGCTTAGGGTAGATTTTTCGCCCACCATGCCCAATGGGTTTTTGAGATGTAAGAGGTTGCAAAAAGTGGGAATCCAGCTATTTAGCATCCCGGGCATCCCTGAGATTGAGAGAGGAATGAATCTAGCCTCTGTGATCTTGGAATGCCTAGGCAAATCCAAGCTTTCATTAAAGCCGAGAGATATTCTCGTCATAGCTCATTCTATTGTTTCAAAGCTGGAAGGCAGAATCGTACATCGTGATTCAGTGCGAATTTCTGATAGAGCAGAGGAGATTGCGGAATCTAATGGCTTCGATCCTGTTCAAGTCGAACTGGCATTGAGAGAGAGCCGAGTTGTCTTAAGGAACCAGGGTGTGTTGATTACTGAAACCAATTCAGGCCTTATTTGCAACTTTAGCGGAGTAGACAAATCAAATGCGCCTCCAGATAGCTTCATCTTGTTGCCAAAAGACCCTGATGCAAGTGCTGCTATAATTCTGATGAATCTTGAGGAGCAAACAGGTTTCGAACTGGCGGTCATCATAACTGACACACAGGGCAGACCTTGGAGAGAAGGCTCAATCAATATTGCTCTCGGATGTGCTGGCATAAATGCGTTCAAACATAACAAAGGAAAGCTAGATCTCTATGGGAAGCCAATGCAAAGGTCTACTGTCTGTCAGATTGACGAGATAGCTTCAGCAGCAGAACCCTTGATGGGACAAGCAGACGAAGGAATGCCAATTGTCGTAGTGAGAGGGTACAAATACAATAGAGGACTTGAAACAGCTAGGGACATTCCACGTGCAAAAGAGGAAGACCTCTTCAGATGAGAGAAGGTCTGGCGAATAGGCCAGACCTTGCTAGATCCTCGGAAATCAGACTTTCTGGCCGCAACTTCCGCAGAACTTTGCGCCTGCAGGATATTGCTGACCGCAGTTTGTACAGAAGCCTCCGCCGCCCGTAGAGATAGTGACACTCTCAGTGTGTGCTTCCGCTGGACCACCGCCGCGGCCTGCAAGGGGTGCACCACACTTGGAACAGGCATTGGCTCCGGATGCATTCCCAGCTCCACAATAGGGACACTTACCTGCATCTTGAGCTGATGAGATATTAGCCATGATTGAAGGAATGACTCGCTTCTGCCTGAATTTAAAGCGCAAATTCCCTCCAGAAGTTAGATCGATGACCAGTTCATCTCCACTCTGGGCAGCCTGGCTTATGGCAAGTATTGGAATCGCAAGACTCTCGGTGTTGCCATTTGCATCCTTGTTGTAGAAGGAATCAGAACTCCATGATGAAATAGCTGCACCCACTGCTGCAAAGCCTACACCTCGACCTATGCTTCTTACTGCTCTACCTCCGATTCCACCCATTTCTCTGCCTATTCCTTCCAATAGGGCGGCACCAGCCACTGCTCCAGCAAGGGCACCAAATTTCTTCGCGGAACCCCATCTTGAGGGCTTTTTTATCCAGACAAGTCTGATATCTGTGAGCTCCAAGGAGCCATCCTCACCATCAAACTTGACATCCTTCTCTCGGACCATCTTTCTCTCATGGCCCATTGTATCTAGACCCCGGTCAGAGTATGTGACCGTAAGGAACTGTGGGCGATCTGACATATTCAATCCTCTGGCGTGTTCATATATTCTGGCTGTAAGCCTTCATGCAACATCCGCATTTGGCGGTATTAATCTTGTCCAGATGGCATTTGTACTGTATCATCTGAGGGATTTATGCTAGAATTTTGGCCCGTCTGTTCAATTGTGGTCTCCTGCTGTTCTTGAGCCGCTTATTCCAGAGCCTGTCTCCGCTCCTCAGTCATAGGAATTGGATATGAAAGGCCTTTTCGAATCATGAGAACTCCAACCAATGAAATGAGTCCTGCTCTACTCTTCAATCATTTCGTGGGCAATCTCTTCTTCTATCTCTTCAATGACTTCTTGGGCTTCTGGCTGGCTGTTACTCCAAGCCTCCTCTTCAAGAACTGGTTTTGGCTGGTGAAGCCCTTTGCGTATCAGTAGCACGCCGATGAGAGACACCATTCCACACAACATTAGAGTCAATGGGAATCCAATGGTAGGTATCGACCATCCGAAGAACCAAATCTGTGGGAGCGCAAATATGGTTGCGATGGTGGGAGAGAGGGAATACATTGAGTTCCTAATTCGATTTGGAATAGCATCAAGCAGTTGCCTCTGTGTGAGAATCTCAGCAAATCCTCCAAAAAAGCCGGTAAGAGTGAAGGAAAAGAAGAGCAACACGACCGGCAAGATGTTCCCCACTGGTATCTGCATTAGTTCCACATTGGCAATAGGCAGAACGACGCTGAACATCGGACCACCGTTTGTTGCAGGCGGAAATAAGAATATTATGAATGAAACGACCAAGAAGAACACGAGCCCGCATGTCTGGATGAGTCGGAATCTTGGAATCCACTTTTTGGGTTCAAATCGCCTGGACCAAACTCCAGATCTTTCCTGTGCAACAATCCCAGGAATGAATAGGACAGTCCGAAACGATGCAACAGCTACGTCAGTGATAAGGTAGAGGAAGTACATGGGGAACAGGATGAGATTGCCCCACACCATTATCGAGCTGGTGGCAAGCATTGACCCGATTACGATGTATTTGACGAAGGGCTCACTCCATAGATAACCCACTCCATCCTTCAGAATCTTGGTGTACCCACTCATGGTGGGTCGCTGTTGTCGTGCGGCTTGGACCTCAGGAAAGTCCGTGATGAATCTGAAGCCGAAAATAGTGAGAACTAGAGCCAATACTGCCTGCAGCTGGAATACCCATGGTCGACCAAAGACTGCAGCCAAGATGCTACCAGGGATGAGTGCTGCAGTTGATACGACTTGCATCATTCCTCCGACTCTTCCCCAAAACATGCCATACTGCTTTCTGTCCGAGTCACCTGGCATGGCGATTCTATAGTTATTGTCGAACCACGTGTTAAGCGCGCCACTCATTTGAGAGTTGCCAAGGCCCTGAATTACATAGATAATTACTAGGAACCAGAATGGAGTTGTTGGTATGACCATTGAAACTAGCCAAAACGCAATAGCGTAGCACGTGGTGGCTGATGATACTATGTAGCGCTGTCCTATCCAGTCTCCAATTGCACCAGTAGGATAGTCCAGGAGTAATTGAATGGCCATCTGGATGACTACAAGAGTTGCTACGAAAGGAAGGCCTGCGATATAATCGCCGCCACCCAGTGCTTCAGCAACAAAGATCAGATAGAAGGTTGTCGACATGGTGAAAGTGAATGTAGCCAATGGGCCTAGGAAAATCAAGATCCTTGCTAATCGAAGAACCTTTTCATTAGCATCTGGGAGCCCTATTGCATTTGCTAATCTGCTCATTTCTTGAACCTCAGTCGATTATGAACAACGTGAATAGAGAAAGAAGAATCAGAATGTGGCCCTTCCGAAATCATGGCTCTTAACCTCACAGATGTAAGCTGTAGCGCTCCCGAGATTTGGCTCCGCGAGCGCTACAACGGAGATAGGAGTTTGCTAAGTATGGTATATCTACCACAACTGGCTTGGGACCACTCGGTCCCTTCTTGACCGTAAATGCTCCTTTGAGCAAGGATTGCCCATTAACAGCCGCCTGGGAGGGCACTTCAACATCTTGAGCCGAACTGGCCACAACACAGTCTGAATCGTTAGCCATTGGAATTGTCTCACGTAGTATACTTCTGGTCACAGTATAAGCCGTTAATGGGCGAAAGTGACCGCAGTTGCGGGCACTCAGTGACCAATCACTATACTCCACGAACTGGTTGCTTGCCGATGCTGTGTGGTTGAATGTGCGGGCCAAATCCATATAAAGGTTTGGCAACCAAACCATTCGTTTTTTTCGGTTGAATTTATGTGCAAAACCGTCTGGATATTTGAAGCGCACGAACCATTCCACCTATGCAGGTGCTTACCTGTTATAGATGTAAGCTTGGACTATTGCCCTTGTTGAAGGAGGCAGAGTTCGCTTCTTCTTCAAATCGCGTGACTTTCGAGAGTTAGTTGGTAGAGCCATGATATTTCACAAGAATTAGCACTCAGAATCAGTATATATAGCGGAGCCACAATTGAAGGTCACAGAATGGAGTCACAATATGTTACTATGCATCACTGAATTCTTGGATTTGGCTTGTCAAGAAAGACACTACATCAGACCTAGGAAAAGGCCAGGCGTAGATGAATTCAACTCCATCAAATCGACTTTTGGCTGCCAATATTGCCTCAGGAATGTCCTCTTCAGAATGCTCACCGCCCGGAGTCATCATAGGCGTAACAATGACCACCCTTTCTGCATTTGAACGAGCAGCTGTGTCTATAGCTTCGTCAAGATTGGGTGCACAGAATTCGTTAAACCCAACAACGACTTCAAAGCCTGTTGCTTCTTGAAGCTCTTCAGCCAGCTTCAGAGATGATGCCCAGAAGGGGTCGTTCTCGGAAGTACGCTCCCAGTTTCTAACCCTGCTATCCAGTTGAGCGAACCGGACCCGCATCTCTGCTTGAGCATGATCTCCTGCTTTCTCAATTATGCGGTGAAGCCTGATTAGCTCAGCAACCTCCTCTTCTGGGAAATCCTTCGGAGGCATTCCATGCATTGCAAGCACAATTCTGGTTGTCATAGATGGTCAGCTCAATTGGTTAGTGTAGGCTGTGCCACGATTTCCTGTCGCTCTAGCCGCAAAGGCTCCTTGAACAAAAGCCTAACGATGAGAATTACAACGGCCAGTGAGATCACCTCAATTGCTCCAGCCACAATGAAGGTTGCAAAGAAGTCTGAAAGAAGAAGGAGATATCCGAAGATTAGCGGACCTACCGTGACTCCCACATTTCCGGAGAAATTGAACAGACCCATAGCCATAGCTGAATCCTCAGCATCGGAGGCATCACCCACCAAAGCAAGGGCAGATGGAGCTGTAATCCCCGAAAATACGCCCAAGAGTATTAGTCCGAAAAGAAGTGGGAGAAAGCCTACTGCACCAATGAAGCCTAGAGCCGCCAGAACGATTCCATAAGGAATGCTTCCAGCAATAAGAATCGGATATCGTCCAAATCTGTCAGAGAGTCTTCCCATCGGATATTGAAGCAGTATGAAAGGCGTCGCAAATACGGCTAGAGCCAAACCTCTGAGTGATTCAGGAAGACCGAGGATGGAGGTAAGGAAAAGGGGCAATGCAACAAGAATGAAGCCCATGTGAAATCTATCTATAAAATTGAAAGTGATGGGCACTACAAGTTTGGGATATCGCTTGGCTACCAACAGGCTTTCGACAATGCTGGGTCGCTTCTTTGTTGCAGGAGGGTCTCTCAGACCAATCAATGCAAAGATGAAAACAAGGATATTGAGGGCAGCTGCAGAGTAATAGGGCATGAAGACACCTACAGTGGCAAGGATTCCACCAATAGCTGGACCGAAGCCAAATGAGAGAGCCAACAAGGCTCCGAAAATCCCCATATGCCTCCCTCGACTCTGAGCAGTTGAGAAATCCAGAGCTAGAGTCATGAATGACTGCCATGACATCACTGTAAAGGATCCCTGAAGAAACCTATAGGTGAGTAGCAGTGAATATGACAATGTAGTGGTCATGAGTATGTAGAAGACTACTGATCCAGAGGCACCCACTAGGACGAAGATTCTGCGTCGAGACCATCTATCCGAGAGAGCCCCAGTGACTATCCCTAGAATAAGATATGCCGCGTATAACATCACGTCAAACAATGAATATTCCAGATTTGAAATGCCTGGGAATCTGTCAAGGATGAATTCGGGTTGGTTTACATGAAGAAGTGCAGCAGCTGTTATCGTCAGGAACGTAAGGACACCTGTGAAGAGGATTTTTCTAGTGTTTTCTGGCAAGCTTTCCGACTCGATGGTTGCATCAGCGACATTCATTTTCTCAGCACCTGCCTTTATCTATCCGAGGCATTCGTTGCAAAGACCTAACGGGTATGTACTACTCACTAGATTATGTCAAGCAAGGAAAGCAACGATAGCAAGTATAATGATTACCATAGTTGCAACATAAAGAAGGCTGTCTTCTTTTCTTCATTCATCGGCACTCTTTGAGTCTGATACGGTGAGTTCTTTTGATTCATCAGGTCTGATGCGGTCGAATCTCTCACGTATCACTTTGTCAGAATCAACAAACCCCTTTGTGAGTAGAAATACACCGATTACTTCTCCAATATACAATACGTTGCCAAACTCTGCCCCACCTCTTGCGATAGAGCCAGCAATGGCAATTGCCAACCCGCCCAACGCTATCCAAAGATTGAAGTTGAATCTTGTTTTGATGAATGAAAAGAAAGCCGCGCCGATCAAGAGAAAGCCACCTGTGACAGACAGGAGAGGTGAGAAATTCCTTACATGCTGGGCCATTGCATGACCTGCAACTGCAATTCCTGCTACAAATGCATCGGTGTCAACTGCTGCAACCGCAGCATAGGCACCCATCCAAAATGTCATGATTATTGCAAAAATGATGTAGATGTGACCATGAAGCATCTTCTTTCGATTGGGATCCATATTTCTGCCGAGTCCAAACGCCAAGACCGCCAACACGACATAGGTCCCAATCCCTGCTAGGGGGTATTCCATTGCTCCGAACATCAAGGCCGAATAGTCGGTTATGGAACTCAGCGTCATCATCCAAGAGAAGAAAGCTACAATTCCAGCGAGGACTGCATCAATTGCCAGCAGACCCTTTGTGGAGAAGACATTCTTAGCTAGAATCAAATAGAGCGCTCCAGCTCCCATGATCGCTACCTGTGATGCAGAAAGCACGAGATAAACCCTGTATATCGGGACACTCCAACCCAAGAATTCCGAGAACGCCTCAAAGGACGCTGTAACGGCAAACATGACCAACGAAATGAACCAGATTAGCTGGTAGATTCTCTTTCGTCGCCTCCATTGTTGGAACACCAAGCAGGCGAAGATTACTGCCACTATTGTCGTGATTATTGGGAAGATTGACATTATTGCCGCCATATCATCACATCTAAGTTTCAAATTCCAACCTAACATGTTTAAAAGAAGTAATGATGTGGCTGTCGCGACACGGTGTGACATCTATGGAGAAGGATTCTGGACTTCAACTTGATACTCTCAGAGATGAGCTCATGAGCACTCTGGATTTGACACAAAATGAGGCTCGTATTTTTCTGGTTCTCTTGAAAGGTGAATCCTTCACTGCTAGTCAGTTGAGCGCCTTGACGAGAATTCATCGGACTAGAGTCTATGATACTTTAAAGAGCTTAATGAGCAAGGAGCTCATTATGGAAGTTTCGAAGGATCCGCTAATAGTGGCCGCTCAATCACCAAAGAAAATTGTACATCATTATCTTGAAACGCTCAGAAGCAACTTCGAGGATAGCATTCAAGCTGTCATGTCCTTGGGTCATAGTCTTGAAGAATACGGCAACAGAAGCATTTTGCAGAGCAATTCCATGGACACCTCACTGGTTCAGCTAGACGATGGCCTAACGATAATGCGATCGTTATTAGCAATAGCCCAGAGGAGGGTGTGGGTCTGTAAGAGAACAACTGGCGGAATCTTTGATTGGTTCAAGCTGAAATCAGAGCTTCGCAGGTTGGCAGATAAAGGGATTGACATAAAATTCCTTTCAGATCATACCATGGAAATTGGATTCGAGGTACAAGTACATACTGACATCCCTCTCTCGTTCGCGATAGTTGACTCCTATGGGATTAGCTTTGTGAACCTTGAGTCTTCAGACAAAGAACCCTACGCATTTGTAACTAAGGACAGAGAGTATGTCGATTTTCACATGAAATTGTTCCAGGATTTATGGAATAGCAAATAGTGGAAGGAGATCCTACTCCGTCATAGCAACGCCCTTTTCCCTGAGAAACTTGCCAAAATTAACATCTACAACCTTGATATGGTTGAAGAGCCAATTCCCAAGGAACGTATTGATGGATTTGCTGACCACTTTGGTAGCACCATCTTCTTTGAAATCATCCTCAAGGGTATTTAGCATGCTCTTGAACTCTTCATGCTGTTTGATGTGGTTCTCCATTGCAGGATAATCCAGCTCCTTCATGTAACGCTCTTCAGTTGAGAAATGAAAGTCAGTATACTCCGTCATGAAAAGCAAAGTTTCGATGATCTTTGTGTGACCCATATACTTCGCAACAGCAATTGAGAGATTGTTTATGCGTTCAATCAGCATCTTATGCTGTTCATCAATCAATTCAACTCCGACAGACAAGCTGTTGTCCCATGAAATGTCTTCCAAATGTTCCACCTATTATGCTGTAGTCCAATGTATCCATGAAATAAGACTAGCGATGGAGGATGTCAATCGCTCGTCCTTAGGACCCAGCAACAGACATATTACCCACCTCTTGCCGAGCCAAAAACAGACAAACCATCAGGAAGAGGTTGGAATTATGGAGATCAAGAAGATTGCAGTTCTGGGTGCAGGACAGATGGGGAATGGCATTGCTCAGGTCTGTGCTCAGGCTGGATATGAGGTGAAGATGAGGGACATCGACCAGAAGTTCATTGACAAGGGAATGGCAATCATAAAGAAGAACCTTGAACGAGGTCTCAAGAAAGGCAAGATTACTCAGGAAGAGATTGATGCAACCTTAGGAAGGATTGAAGGGGTACTTGACCTGAAGGACGCTGTCAAAGATGCGGATCTAGTTATCGAGGCAATTCCTGAAATTGTAAAGCTCAAACTTGATACATGGAAGGAA
>JBHLRP010000044.1:0-28013 GCA_048882485.1 Candidatus Thorarchaeota archaeon | reverse complement strand
CCGAGGAGGAGAAGCACAACCATGATTCCTGGTGGAAATACTAGCCACCAGAGGTTATTGGACATCGACCCAGCATTGAATGCGAGATAGAGCATAGTTCCCCAGCTGATCATTGCTGGGTCTCCTAGGCCGAAGAAGTCCAAGACGACCTCAGAAAGAATCGCCCATGCAGTGACTAGGATTGTGTTGGCAACTACGAGTGGAGCAACTGCTGCCAAGACATGTTTGCCTATGATATAGAAGTTGCCTCCACCAACGGCTCGTACCCTCTCGATGTAAGTCCTCTCTTTCACGGACAATACCTGCCCTCTAACAATGCGTGCTGTGGAAGACCATGAGAACAGACCAATCACAATAATGAGGGTCACAATCGATGGTCCCAAGACAGCAGCCATGACTATCATCAATAGCAGGCTTGGAATCACGAAGAAGATGTCTGTGAACCTCATTAGGAAAGAGTCAATTATGCCTCCATAATAGCCTGCAACAAGGCCGATCAGTGTGCCGATAACTACGGACATTGTTGTTGCCACGATTCCAATCAGAAGCGTGATTCTCACAGCGATAATTAGTTGGCTGTAGACATCTCGGCCTAGTTGATCAGTACCCATAAGGTGGTAGCCTGGAAAATCAAGAGGTACTACCCAAGGTGCTTGGAGAATACCTTGAACCATAAGACCAACGCCGATCACGCCTGCTAAAGCGATAAGCAATCTTGGTAGGTGTGTTCTTAGAATCTCAATGCTGAAATCTTGTCTTGCAGTCAATAGGCTTCTCAGTGTGATTACTAGTGCAATGAGTCCAATTCCTGCAGAATAGAACAAACTGTTTTGATTTTCAACGAATAGCGAACGCTCCCCAAATATCAATGCAATGAATAGAATGAGTCCTCCTGTGAGAATTCCAATGATGTATCTGGGAATTGCAGGTTTCTTAATGCGATCAAATATCCACCACACCAATGTAGCACCAATTAGTGAGGACAGCCCTCCTAATACCATGAGCAATTGCATCTCTGGGACCAAATCAGGAGGTTTGTACCATGTTCCTGTGAAGAATGCCTCAGGATCATAGGGGGCTATCACATCTCCAAAGAGAGTCATTCCTGCGAACATTGCTACCAGTGACATTCCCACTGTACCCATCCGTGTTCTCATGAATCGACTTGTGGTCGCACCCAAGGTTCTTCTTCTGCCCAGGATGATTCCTATTGCTATGCCTACAAATGTGATTTGCATCACTGATGGATGTGCAATCGATGCCATTGTCAATGCCCATTCTGGATATTCCATTCCAGGCGGTATAGGGGGAAATGACCTCAACCCAAAAAAGGCTGATCCCCAAAAGAAACCCCATTCAGGAATGAACACTCCCGAAATTGCTATGATGCTCAATGCAATCAGATTTATGACTAGAGCAATTACTGAGAAGCGAACCAGAATTTGTGACCGCTTGTGCGTCCAGGCATAATGGAGGTTAGAAGGAGTTAAAGTGCCAAGTCGATTCTTCAGGAACTGCAATACTGGTTTTCTTTTCAAAATTAGTATGATAATAAAAAGCGGGAGAATTGTGGTTATCCCTATAACCGCCCATGTAGATAGGAGCGCGACTATTACTATCACTGCTAGAGCATAATGCGAGAGTGGTCTCGGCGGTTTCTCATCACCAATTGTGAATTCAGCACCAACCCTAATTCTTGGGTCTAGATAGAAATAGATGAAGTCCGCAACGAGATTGGCAAATACCACCACCACGGTTATCATAAAGAAAGCAGCCTGCAAAAGGGGATAGTCACGGTAATAGACTCCTTCCCAAATCAGATTCCCGATGCCAGGATAAGAAAATACAACTTCAGTCTGAAGTGCCCCTGCAACTGAAAATCCAAGCTGAAGCGCAATGACCGTTGTTATGGGAATCATGGCATTCGGCATCGCCTCTTTATTCAACTGAGCTTTCTCAGATCTTCCTTTCGCTTTGGCAGTGAGCATGTAGTCCTCACTCAATACATCCAATAGCGCGTTTCTTGTGATTAATGCAAACGAGCCCAGGATTGCCACAATGAGCACCGTCCATGGGAGCATCAAGTGAGATATCATATCGATGACAAGGCCAACTGGGTCGCCTGCGAAATCCATTCCCGGCGTTGTCAACCCTGGAGTTGCTGGGAACCATCCAAGGCCAAATGCGAATAGCATGATAAAGAACATCGCTAACCAAAATGTTGGAATTGAGTAAGTGATTAGTGAGAATAGAAGACCAATGAGATCACCTGCCTTGCCGCGACGCCACGCTGAGTTCTTACCTACCCAAATTCCCACGATAATTGCCACGATTGATGCAGGAACGACCAAAAGCAGTGTATTCCCGAGATGATGTATTATAATGGGTCCTACTTCCTCTCTGAAATGAAATGACATCCCAAGTCTCATGCTGAGGAAGTTTTGAATGAATAGAATGAATTGTTCCCAGAGTGGCCTGTCCAGTCCAAATTGCTCAATCAATCTCTGTTGGGCAACCTCACTCAAGTTCGGATTTCGGGCTAGGAACGTCATTGGGTCTCCGGGGAGGATGTGGAAGATCACGAAGTCGATTGCGAGTACAATGAATATTGTAACAAGTGCTTGGGCAATTCGCTTTAGCAAGACATCTCTTAATGCCATACTTCTCCGCTCTATTCCTTTCAGACTTAAAAAATGGAGGAATGAACAGACAGGCAATCTGTCTGTTCAATCTCTTATTTGATTCTGTTTGACGCTATCTTCTTCTAATCACCAAAACCACAACGAGCACCAAAACCACTGCGCCTACGCCAACTAGTAGGAGTAATTCCATGGGCAACGGTGGTGGTGGAGGTGGTGTTGTAGTCCCTGTTGATGGAGTAGTTGTTGTGGATGGAGTGAATTCATCGACTCCTAGCCACGAATTGAGGTTCCACATTGACAGAATGCCGCTCGCCCAGTCTGTGTTGGTGAAGGTCCAAACATCATTTCTGTAGAGCTCAATATCATTGAACTCGACAAGAACAATGATACTGGAATCGTTGTACATTATCTGCTGGAACTCATCGCACAGTTGTGCTCTTGTCACGTCATCGGTCAATTGCTGCTCCTTGTATATCTCGTCAACCCTCGTGATGTTTACACCATTCGGATTGATCCAGCTATCGCTAGTCATATACTGCATCATGCTGTTAGGATCTGCAATCTGACTATAGAAGGTCAGAGCTATGTCATAATTCCAAACCTCTGTCGTGATGTCAGCTGTAAAGGTTGTTTCTTCAAGCGGAACAGTAGTGATTTCAAATCCAGCAGCTTCCAGGTAGGCACTGACAAGTGACACAATTGTGAAATCTGTCGGAATCCCTGTGACGTACTTGATTTCAAATGACAGTGTTTCAAGTGTCCCGCTTATGTCCTTTTCATAGACTCCATCAAGATTCTCTACCCATCCTGCCGCCTCAAGAGTTGCTCTAGCCTCCACAGCTCCCTTGGGATAGGTGATAAGGTCATCGTTATGCCACTTGAGTACGGTATGAATCAGTGAGTCAGCAGCATTCGCATGTCCTAGATAAGCAACCTCGGCGATTTGCGCCTTATCGATGGCTTGGTTCATGGCTTTTCTGACTGCATGTTCAAGGAGCGCATTGTGCTTGGCTCCTCGACCAGCATACTCTCCTTGAGCATTCGTGTAGTTATAGTACTGGTTGACCAAGAGACCTTCCCAACCCATCCACGGGTTCTCATTTATTGTGACGGTATCAGGTATAATTCCTAGCTCGATGAATGCTGGTGCGGTTTCACAGAAATCGATATCTCCAGCCTTTACAGCCTCAGTCATTACCTCCACAGTATCATAGAAGGTGATAAGAATTCCATCAATATTCGGTGCGCCCAGATGATAGTTTGGATTAGCATCAAGTTTGATGTATTCTCCCACGACATATTCATCCAGCATGAAGGCTCCCGTACCGTTGAGCGGTGTTGGCCACGCTGGATCAAGCATGCCCCACCAAATGCAGTCCTGCCAGCCAAAAGTCTGGAAGTATCCCGAGGATCCTTCACGTCCATAGAATGGATCATCCCAAGTAAGAGGGTTCCATAGATGCTCTGCTAGAATTGGCACATAGGTGAGTCCTGTAAGGAATGCTTCCTTGTTAATTGCTACAGGCGTTCCGTTGTAGGCATTATTTGGTAGCCCTCCAAGTGCCCATTCGGTTATGTTCTCATAGCCGCTGTCCACAAAATTGAGGACAAGGGTGTGGTCGTCGGGAACCCTGATGTTTCTATGGTCAATACGAGGTGTCTGGCCTACCCAGAATCCAAGCCAAGTCCAAGTAAAGAGTGTCCAGTTTGCATCATGTGCCGTGAAGGGCGTTCCATCATGCCATGCTGCATCTGGGTCCATGTGCATGACTAACTGGGAGCCATTTGCTGCCCACTCCCAGCTCTCAGCGAGACCGGGCTGAATTCCCCAGTCGTCGTCCCAACGGACTAGTGGATCAAAGATCCAGTTGATAAACTCCCATGCACTGATCTTGGCAGCCATGACAGGATTGAGGCTATCAGGTTCCTCAAACATCCCTATCTTGACAATCTTCGGCGTTTGCGCTACAACCGTAGTTGGAATGAAGGCAAACACTGGCAATATCAAAAAGACCGCTAAGGTCAGCGACAGGAGTGGTTTCTCCTTTTTCACAGATGTCACATCCTGAAGTTAAGCTAGATGAGAACTACTCTTGTTCACCCATTAAAATCCACCGAACACTCTTGTTCATAGCTTGCCAATCATGAACATGCATATCTATGAATGATTTTGCACATTTGTTGTGCCAAACCGTTCACCTTCTTAGTCTATCAGCGATGACCGCAATCATAAAGATAGCCAGAATTGCTACGAGGCCAAGGGCAGGGTCAATTTCCATCGGGGGCAATGTAGGACTGGAGTTTGCTGTAGTTGTCGAAAAAGATGTAGTCGTAGAAGATGTCGTTGCAGTCTCAAATCCATTTTCAGAAAGCCAAAGTCCGATTTGTAGCATCATGTCCCATTCTGATCCCTCATCATCATACACATTCTCCCATACTACCCCGTCTCGATCAGCATCTTCCTCCCATTCAACATGGGGGCCCGAGAGAATTATCCGACCCTGCCCATATTCATAAGATATTATGGCTGGCTCGCCATTGACCTCGTAGGTGGCGATAACATTCACTCCGTCTGTTCCAGCGGTTTCAAAATACGGTCCACCGTAGTACATCACAGTGTGAGAGTCTGGCTCTCCAGATAGATCCGGTCCAGTGACCGCCTTGTTCAGGTTTATCCTTGTCATGTTATGACCTGGCCAGGCTGCAATCTCTTCTATGGGTCCTATGCCCAGATTTGGGTAGAGGTCAAGTGAATACCCAATGTTTTCACCTTCCCATCTAATGTTGTCACATGCAAAGTAGGCTCCGGCGCAAACTCCGAAAAAAGCTCCTCCATTCTCAACAAAGTTCCGTACCCTAACGATTCCCGAATTAGTGAGGTCTTGAAAATACGCCCAGGCCCATCCTCCTGGTATGGCAATGATGTCATAATCAACAAGTATGTCATTTCTAATGTCTGCAGCAGTCACGACATCAACTGTAGCGTTCATCCATCTAAACATCCAGAATAGAGCTGTGCGGCTTGAAAGACTAGATGATTGCTCATCTGTTACGCCTTCATAGACAGCAACCTTGATACCCGTTAGGTCAGTGGGTAGGGTTTCAATTGAAATCGCAGGATGCGCAAACGCCAATGTAATTGACAGAAGCAAAGTCAAAAAGAGAATTGACCCACGATTTCGTTTCATTTGGCAGCCTCATCATTTCATCTGAATACTATTCCACATGCAGAACCGGTTATGGCTCTTTAGGTGCTTTCTACTCTTGTTCAGTGTTGAACACGCATGTTGGGACCTTTCTTTAGATTGTTCATACCACAAAGCCAGACATGCTCAGTCACATACACTCATTCGTTGTGAGTATCGCAAAAAGTAGCCGCTGGAGATATGGAGATGGATCAGGAAACAGCAATCTCAGAAATAAGAAAGACCGTCGAGCATCTTTGCGCTATTGGACAGAAAGTGGCAGGAACAAAAGCGGAGGTCCAAGCTGCAGACTTTCTATATGACCGACTTGTTGATTTTGGTTTCGCGAAAGTTGAGAAACAGCCATTCGATGTGGTCGGGTGGGATCCAAAATCATGCAAGGTCAAGATATCGAAGCCAGTTCAGAGGGAATTGGAATCTGCGTTGTTTCCGCACGGGAAATCTGAATCCGTCGAAGGAAAATTGGCTCCGGTTGACTGGGAACTAGATGAAGATGATTCAGGTTCATCCTCGGCAGGAAAAGGTCTGATTGCTTTCTCTGAATGGGGGCCAGACACTTACCTTAGTCCAAGGTGGACATACCTTCGCGCTGCAAAACTCGGATATGAGGGTTTGATTGTCGCAGCACCAGATGAAGGCGACCTGCTGAAAGTTGTTGTTATACCAGAAAGATTCCTCAGAATACCAGTCGTCTGTATCACAAAAGAGGATGGGGATTCCCTTCTCTCGTTGATGAAAGATGGTGAGGTTGTTGTCGGAATTGATACCGAAGTTGAAGTTACAGAAAAAGCAACATCCTACAATGTGGTTGCAATCCTTGAGGGTGATGGAACCACAGATGATGAGGTCGTGATAGGAGCACATTATGATTCCTGGTTTCAAGGAGCAGCTGATAATTGCGCTCAGGCAGCAATTGTGCTCGAACTGGCGAGAATATTCCAGGATCAAGCCAAGCTGAGCAAGAACCCCAAGAGAACAATGCGATTTCTTTTCTATGGCGCTGAGGAAAGCGGGTCTGATGATTTCTATTTCTGGTTGAATGGATCAAAGGCGTATGTTAGAGATAACAAAGAATCAGTAGGAAGGACCGTTGCAGTATTGAGTTTGGACTCTACAGGATATCCCCACCCATCAGCAGACTACATTTTTGCCACTGGAGAAATGCTGGGATTTGCAAAATCCTTGACTGTGAAGCACGGGAGGGCCCGTTCCTTGACATTTAGAGTCCCACCCAGCTATGGTAGTGACCACTGGTTCTTTGAAGTAGAAGGAATCCCTATCATATACGGTGTTTCAGGAGTTCCATCTGAACATGGCATTGCTCAGCCAAGCCCACTCTATCACACAACGAAGGATGATCCCGACCATTTGGACTATGATGCACTGCAGTTCTATGCGGAGTTCATGAAGAACGCTCTTTCCTATCTCTCAAACACAGATTTACTGCCTATGGATATCTTCGTACCACTTGAAAGATTCGAATCAATTCTCTCAAAATATGACGAAATGGAAGGAAACGAATTTGACCTGAAACCATTAATTTCCAAGGTGAGGGACTTGATGAAATCCAAACCCTCCTTGAATAAGATAATCGAAGATTGTGGATATGTTGATGCACCTAAGATCAACAAGTTGCTCTTGAAAGCCACCAAAGCATTCAATCGTACTATTGGTTGGAACACCCGTCCGATAGAAACATACAGCATTAACTATCTATATCGTCTAGAGATGATTGAAGACTATATCCATCTCACAAATGCCATTGGGAGCATACGAAATATCCCAGTGGCCACTTTCGACAGAGATTCTGCAAAGAGAATCGAGTCAAAGCCTGACAATCCCTACAATTGGCTCAGAATTCATGACTCTCTTGCAAACATAGAGAATGAACGTGCCAGAATTGGCAAGGAGATTGAGATGGAGCTAGAGAATCTATCAACAATGTTAGGTAGCATATCTGAGGACCTGAGCAATTTGGGAGACTAGGAGGCCTAGCAGACATCTTCTAGAAATAATGTTCATTGATGTTCAACAGTGTTGGCACTCTTCTTATGGTTGTTCATTCCATAAATCAATGGAGCAAAGATGCTCGCATCCATAATGAACTCAAGCTTGACTCGGAATGTCATGGAGAGATCTTGTAATGGTAGATAGAGATGAAATAATCGAGAAAGAGTCCAAGTACATGGTCCCCGCATATGCTCGCAAACCTATAATCATCTATGAGGGGGAAAACACTATTGTACGTGATCTTGATGGAACTGAGTATATTGATTGCATTAGTGGAATCTCTGTAGTTAACGCAGGTCACAGTCCAGAAAGACTTGTCAAAGCGGGGGCGGATCAATTATCGAAGCTAATCCACTGCTCCGGGCTTTATCATAATGTCCCTCAAACTTTGCTGGCCGAAAAGCTCGCTGGCCTCACACCAGACAATCTAACTAAGTCATTCTTCTGCAACAGCGGTGCGGAGGCTGTTGAGGGTGGTGTCAAGATTGCCAAAAAGCATAGCGTAACTCAGGGCCGCACAGGTGCTGGCGTCATCGCATTGGAGGGGTCTTTCCATGGGCGACTTAGCCTATCACTAACGCTCACTGGTCAAGCAAAGTACAAGCACGGCTTTGGGACATTTGCCAATGCTCCCGGTGTCGTGCATGCACCAATGCCGTATTGCTATAGATGCCCGCTTGAATTTCCTGACTGCGACACCGAATGTGCAAGAAGAGTCGAGGACATCATCAAGTATCATACCACAGGCGATGTTGCAGCTATGGTTGTTGAGCCAATCTTAGGTGAGGGCGGCTTAGTCGTACCCCCAAAGGAGTATCATGACTTGGTGCAAAAGATATGCAAAGACCACGATATTGTCTACATTGCTGATGAAGTTCAGACTGGCTTTGGAAGAACAGGAAAGATGTTTGCAATTGAAGAGTTCGGAATCACGCCTGATATCATCACAATGGCAAAGGGATTGGGTGCAGGGATGCCGATTGGCGGCTATATCACTACAGACGAGATTGCAGACTGTCTAGAGTCAGGTGATCACTTCTCAACCTTTGGCGGGAATCCTGTTTGCTGCGCTGTCGCTCTAGAGAATCTCAACTATCTTGAGGATGCAGGGTTGGTCAAGAATTCAGAGAAGATTGGCGGCAGTCTGATGAAACAATTAAAGGAGATTCAAGAGGGCAACAAACACATTGGCGAAGTTCGAGGAAGGGGTCTCATGATAGGCATCGAGCTGGTGAAAGACAAAGGTACGAAGGAGCCAGCAGTTGATGAAACACAGTCAGTAGCCAAGAACCTCATGAAGAATGGTGTCTTGGTTGGAACAGGCGGAGTAAAGAAGAATGTTATTCGGCTCCAGCCTCCGCTGTGTATGACCGAGGAAGAATCTCAGAAAGTTCTGAGCCTGCTCGAGAAGGAGTTCAAGCAGCTGTAGTGAAGCATGGAGGCTATGGTGTGGAGAATCCTTCACTCGATAAGATTAGAGCAATTATGACTGACTTACACTCAATTGGACATAAGATAGCCGGATCGCCGAATGAGCATCGTGCTTCTGAGTACATTATTGAATGTCTTCGCGGGTTTGGCTATGAAGAAATAGAAACTATGACTTTTGAGATCCATGGATGGAATCCCAATTCTTGCAGGATTAAGATTCTGAAACCAATTGAGAGGGAAATCAAGGCCGCTCTCTTTCCATATTCTCAGAGCCTAAGAGCCATAGGGAAGTTGACACAGATAAGTCAACTAGACGAAAATGGAACCAACGATGATGGTGCCTCAATAGGGCTGTCTGATTGGGGCTCTCACCTCTACTCGTCTCCTACACGCACCTACTACAAAGCTATACGGCGCGGGCTAGATGCAGTTCTAATTTCAGCTCCTGACGAAGGAGATCTTCGGAAAGTGGTGGTAGTCGAATCCGGTAGACTGCTGAAGATTCCTGTTATAAGCATCTCAAGGGAAGATGGCGTTTACCTGCTCAACCTCCTAGAAGAGAGTGAGGTCGAGTTGGAAATTGATGCGGACGTCGATGTCCCCTCTACTGCGGAGTCAATGAACATAGAAACTGTTCTAGAAGGGCAAATCAGTTCCGAACCTGAAATCTTTGTAGGAACTCACATGGATAGCTGGTTCACAGGGGCTGCAGATAATTGTGCTCCGGTAGCTATTTTTCTGGAGCTGGCTCGACTACTCCAAGAATATGTACAGAATGGTGGTGCATTGAAGAGAAGTGTACGATTCTTGTTCTTTGGTGCAGAAAATGGTGGCAATGAGGGATTCTACTACTGGTGCAATGGTTCTAGGGCCTATTTGGAAAGGAATCGAAACGTTTCCAAAGTAGCAGCTTTTCTCAGTCTTGATTCAGTCGGATTTCCAAAGCCTGCTGAGAGATTCATTGGGACCACTGCAGATCTGCTGCATTTTGCTAAGGGCATTGAATCTGCAGAAAAATCACTCCAAGGTTTCGAATTCTACAATCCTCCCGGATACGGCAGTGATCACTGGTTCTTTGAGATTTCAGGTGTGCCGACCGTATACGGAGTGACATTTCCAAGTCATCTATATCAGACTCAGAAAGATGACCTTGACCATATAGACTACCAGGCAGTTTTACGCTATGCCAAATTCATGAATAATGCACTCATCCAATTGGCGAATGCAAGTCTCATGCCGATTGATATATTCACTCCCTTATTGAGATTCGAAGATATCATCTCCAAGTATAGCAGGATGAGATATTGTCCTTTTGACATGACACAGCATCTACTTCGAATCAGAGATATACGCACAAAGAAGGTTCAGTTCAACAAGAAACTGAAATCTATTGTCAAGAAAGGGGACAACCAGCTAATTCAGAAGGCAAATCGGTTTCTGAGCTCAGTATCTTATCTGATTAATGCCACGATTGGATGGCTATGGAGGGTAACAGCTCCTGATGATGTTGACTACTTGTCACGATTGGAGCTTATCGAAGACTATGTTGCGCTTAACGCTGCTATAATGACATTAAGAGGCACTCCCGTGGGAAGTCTGACTCCCGAGTATGTTGACAAATATGAGAGTCAACCAGACTTGGCCTACAACTGGATACCACTTCACAAGCCTCTAGCCAAGCTCGAGAAAGAAAGATCCAAGATCTATAGACTCATTGAGAAAGAGCTTGAACAGGTTTCAAAGATTCTTACGAGGGTAGAGAAAGGGATTAACGAATTGCTAGTTGAACAATGGTGATGAAAATGGGAAGACGTCTTGGAGTTGCTGGACTCCAGCTAGAAAAAGATCCGTATGATGAAGACAAGAACTTCAGCAATCTTGAACAAACAACCAGGTCGGTACGGAAAACCTATCCATGGGTTGATTTGGTCTTCACAGGAGAACTATATCTCCAACAGTATGGAAAAGATGATTGGAAAGAATTGGCTCAACCAATACCAAATACTATGACGGAGAAACTTTCAGAAATCGCTAAGGATACTGAATGCTGGTTTGTGCCCGGTTCATTTCTGGAAAAGGACGGTGACAGGATATTCAATACGGCCATTGCATTCGATCCAAAAGGAGAACTCGTGGCTAAATATAGAAAGATCTATCCCTGGATGCCTTTTGAAGATACGAATTATGGGACGGATTTCATAACCTTCGATATTCCAGGAATCGCGAGAGTGGGTCTTGTCATCTGCTATGACTTGTGGTTTCCTGAGATATTCAGAACGCTAGCATGGATGGGTGCTGATGTCATTCTCCAGCCGTCTGCGACCTATACGCCTGACCGACAAGCAGAGTTGATTCTAGTACCTGCTCAAGCAATCATGCACCAATGCTATGTCCTCAACTCGAACGTCGTTAGTTCCAAAGGCGGAGGACTTTCCATATTCGCAGACCCAGAGGGCAGAGTATTGCAGCAGGTTGGCACGCATGAGGAGATTATGACAGAAGTCATAGACCTGGATAAAGTCGCCTGGATTCGTCAAAATGGGTCATTTGGTATAACGCCGCTTTGGAAAAGTCTCAGGGATTCCCCTCTCAACATGAAGTTTCCCGTCTATGAGAGGTTCAAGGAAGGAGAGATTCTCAAAATGTTAGGTGAATTGAAGGTGCAGAAGAGCATCCGTGAGTGGAGAGTCTAGAGCAACTCAGTCATGCGATATCCTTTTCGCTGACCAATGTGATTGAAGACCTTGAATGAAGGAAGAATCAATTATGGAGTGGAAAAATGGAGCGAAATGCGCAGTTTGCTTAACCTTTGACCTTGATGCAGATATTTCTTGGCGCAATATCTTGAGACGCAATAGGATTGAACGTGATAATCCAGTAGTTCTCTCACTTGGGCAGTATGGTCCAAGAGCGGCGCTTCCACGTATACTGAGGCTTCTGGACAAACATGATGTAAAAGCATGCTTCTATATTCCAGGGGAAGTAGCTGAACGCTATCCTGATAGTGTGAAGGATATTGCCAGTCAAGGTCATGAGATTGGGCATCATGGATACTCTCATCGGAATCCAGCCAGCCTTGGCATTAAAGAGGAACGCAAGGAGCTTGAGCAGGGCTTTGCAGCTTTAGACTCGCTGATTCCAGAGAAACCTCAAGGCTATCGTGCACCAGCCGCAGACATGAGCGAAAACACATACTCGCTCTTGGCTGAGCATGATTTCATGTACGATAGCACAATGATGGGAGATGACGTTCCCTATGTCGTGGAGGTGGGCGGAAAGAGGATGGTTGAGCTTCCTTTCAAGTGGATTCTAGACGACTGGGCATTCTTTGGGTTCAATTACTTTCCTCCTCTTGAGTATCAGAGTGGCATCGACAGCCATAGGAAGGTATACGAGATCTGGTATGATGAGTTTGAGGCTGTCTACGAGGAGGGTCTCTACATGATGCTCGTGATGCATCCTCAAATCATGGGTGTCCCTTCAAGAGCCAAAATGCTTGAGAACCTGATTATCAAGATGAAGACAGATGGAGATGTTTGGATAGCAACTCCAATAGAGGTTGCCAAGTTCTGGCTCGAGCAGGAGGACTGAGAGAAGTGGGGCGACTTGAGAATAGAATAGCGGTTATTACCGGAGTAAGTGCGGGAATTGGTCGAGCGTCTGCCCTATTGTTTGCGGAGGAGGGGGCTACTGTGGTTGGTGCAGATATTGATGACATTCAAGGGGCTGAGGTCGAAGCAGCGATTAGGGAAGCTGGAGGTGCAGCTTATTTCGTTAAAGCTGATGTTTCAAAACAAGAGGATGTCGTAACCGTGTTTGCCAAGGCAGAAGAATTCGGGGGGGTAGATGTCCTCTTCAACAACGCAGGCGTGGAGGTTGTGAAGAGTCTGCAAGATACAACGGAGGAGGAGTGGGACAGGTCGGTCAGTGTCAATTTGAAGTCTGCCTTTCTGTGTATCAAGCATGCTCTTCCACAAATGGAGAAAAAAGGAAAGGGCGTCATAATTAACAATTCATCAGCTGCTGGCCTAGTTGGTTCCTTCTCTCCAAGCTACTCTGCAGCAAAAGGTGGGATCATCTCTCTAACAAAAGCACTTGCAGTGGATCTCGGTCCTGGCAACATTAGAGTCAACTGCATATGTCCCGGTGCAATCGAAACCCCGATGTTGGAAAGAGTGATCCAGATGCAAGGTGATCCGAAAGAAGTTCGGGAGCGACGGCTGAAGAACTACCCTGTTGGTCGCTTTGGTGCTTCGGAAGAAGTAGCCTATACCGCACTTTTCTTGGCTTCAGATGAGTCGTCTTTCATCACTGGAGCAGTTCTCCCCGTGGATGGAGGATTTACGTCGCGATAATCAAGGAATGTTCTAGCCCACTCACTGTTCACTGTTGCTTTGACGCTTTGAGTAGGGAATACAGTCACAATGATTACCGTGATGATGCAAACAATTAGTGCCACTCTTCTTCTCCTATCTTCCATTTCATGGTCAACTCCATCCTCCACAAAGAAGGTGCAATTTGTGCCAATTGCATGAATTATATAAGCCCTCTTTAGTGCACAACTCTATGGAATAATTAACTATTGTAAACAATGGATTATAAGGGGGAGAAACACCTGCAGGCAATGGCCATCGAATTCATCATCGTATCAGGAATTGCAGCTGCTATTGGATTGATGGCCTCAGTGGGCATGAGCGGAGGGACGTACAGAACCCCGCTGCTAATCATAGTTTTTGGATTAGGTGCTGAGATGGCTGCAGCTACCTCATTATTCTCAGCGTTTTTTGTCGCAATCGTGAGCACTGCTGCCTTTGCACGATACAAACCAAATCCGATCTTGATGCGTATGGGGCTATTGCTCGCTGCTGTTACAGTTCCTTTTTCTCTACTGGGTGTTGCCTTGAGAACATCAATAGGCGATGATCTCATTCTTCGTGTGATATTTGGTATTCTTCTCTTTCCTGCGGCCATGATGATGCTTTTTGCTGAGAGGACGGAAAGAGAAGACCACCCTTCCCAAATAGCGGCATTCGATATCAATCAAGCAAGTAGAGCTCGCCAAGGCCTTGCATTTCTGGGAATTCTAGCGGGTGGAGTGACATCAGGTCTGCTGGGTTTAGGGGGCGGTGCCATAATCGTTCCTGTGCTGTGCATTTTGCTAGGAATGCCTATTCTCATAGCAGCGGCCACTTCCATGTTCACCATGATTTTCACCACAGGTTCTGGCACAATCATGAATTATCTCATGCTCCCTCAATATGGCGACTTTACAACATTCGCATTCTATGGGCTTGCTATGGGGATTGGTATGATCGTTGGTGGAGAGATTGGCCCTAGATATGCGTGCAAAATAGATGCAGTACAACTCAAGAGAGTCTTCGGAGTTCTGCTTATCTTCCCCTTGATCAAGATGATGGGTCTAGGTAGACTTTGGCTTGATCCTCTCGGGCTTAGCTTATTTCTGGAAATAGTAGGTGATCTTGTGATTTGCCTTCTGATCATAATTCCTATTGGTGCCTTGAGAAGGTATCAGATAGGAAAACGAAGCATTCCTTGATTCAAATTAGTAGTAAAACTATGCTACTATTATAGCACATCCACATTACGCTTAATATTCCTCACACGAATTGGCTTGTAACCTAGCAAATAGCCATCACGAGGTTTTTGGAATGGGAAAAGTTGACTTTGAAAAACTGAGAAAAGTAGTAATGGAGAAAATGAACAAGGGAAAATCTGGTGACGTCGGAAATGAATTGAGAAAAGCTTTCGAAAAGATTGAACCTTCAGAGTTTCAGATTTTTGGTGAAATCATGAAGGATGCTATTCTAATTGATCCTGCGATGTTCTCGGAAAAGGCATACATTCTGTTTGATAAAATGATGCGTGCAAGGAAAGCAGATAAACTTACAGAATTCGAGAGATTCTTCGTCCAGAACTTCTGCAGACTACCAGGTGAGGAATTCGCTGTGATTTGCGATGGTTGGGTTGAAACTGGCAAGTCTGTGATTAAGGGCCAGGTCTTCGTGTCGAACTATCGTGTCATTGCTACTGGTGTACAAGAAGCAAAGAAAGCAAGAGTGAGCGGAGGCGGAGTGTTCGCTTTCCTGAGCCTGATTCAGTTGGGCAGCTATATGTATAACAAGTCTATCATGGAACAGATTACTAAGTCTATTTCAGCCGAGTCGGTCCAGATGGTGAACTATGGTGTTCTGTACCCCATCAAGGGCGGCTATGAAATTGAACAAGAAGCTAAGGGATTCAGGGCGAAGCAGAATGACCGTGTAAACTACAAGGTCGATGTGCCTTACCAAGACAAGAAAGGCAACGAACAGATTGCTGATGTCGATGTTTCAATCGTGGTCAATATCAAGGACCCCGACATACAGGCAAAGCTCGACAAGGTCGAAGAGATTGTCAGAGCAAATGCGAAAGCAGTCTAGTCAATGATCTTTGATTCAATCCTTCAAGCGTGCGGCTCCTTTTGACAGGTGCTGCATGTCTTGGGGATTTCTATTTTTCATTATCACTGCTACTTGATTTTGCTATGCTTGCACCAATCGCCCTTGATTGCACTGAGGTGCCCGTTGTGGTGGTTCAGGTGTGTGAAAGTAAAAGCAATCACATCCAAGATTCGCATTCCCCTAAAGAACTGTGGAATTCTTGGGTCCTCTAGCACGCTGTTCAATTCTTTGTCGGAAAGCTCTGCTACCCAATTGAGGAAATCCTCCTCTGTTGAGTCGTAATACTCATTGATCTCTTGGAGTGAATGCCCTGACCAATCTCCTGGGTCTTGACTATCTCCTCTGTATTTGTAAAAGAGTTCTGGATTTCTGGGGGGATTGTCTTTGATCAGCATATTCAATGTGTAGTCATAGGCCGCTGCCTGATGGACGAGAATCCATCCTATTGCTGACATTCCTGATTTAGGTCGATATGACAAGTCACTGCATCCTTCCTCTTGCAGGTTTCGAAGGGCTCTTTCACGCCAAGCTCTTGTGGATGCTGCAAGACTCTTGACGATATCTACGACATTCATACCAATCAGCATGCTCCATGAGCTGGTCCGATTTATGTATTGGTGACAAAGCAGTTTAGGTATTCACATCCAATTGTGTCGGAGGCCTTTTGGTGACTATATTCCTACAGCCGAAGCCGTATATTATCACTTCAAATGGCTCTGTCGCAGGATTGACCACCACTATCGGTGCGAGAACGAGAATTCAGTGAATTAAAGATTGACTGAGTGTTCTAGCCATCATGGTCTATTTCCGCTAAGGTGGCCAGATAATCGTGTTTTGCCACCTAGACATCGAAGCTGTCTAAGAGCGCGTCAATCTCAGCACGTGTAAGTTCTCTGGCATTTTCAATTATGACGTCAATTTCGTCAGGGGCAATTCCCAATTTCTCGAGTTTCTTACGAATGTCCTCCAATTCCTCCTCTGTGACTCTCTCAGCAGCCTTCACTTCCTCTTTTTCTTCAGAGATATCCTGAGCTCTTCGAGCACGTTCCTGCTTAATTACCTCAAGTAGGAAGCCTGGGCGTTCACTCGCACGCATTCTAGCAAGATCTGTTCTCAAAACATTGATGTCCTCTTCCTCGAGGCCGGTAATGGATGCCAGCTCTTCAAGCAGATTGTCAAGTTCGGGAAGCTCAATCTCGATAGTGAAAGCTGGAATTTCTTCGAGTGGCTTCTGGATACCAATAGGGTCCAAGTTCTCATTGATGATTATGTGAAGCAGTTTATCCCGCATCATCATTTCTGGAGCTTCGGGGATTGCGCCCTTTGCGAGTTTCTTAATCATCCTATTCAGAATTCGAACTATCTTTGGTACACTGAAGACTCTCACATAAAGGAGAGCCCCGAGCAATAGGAAAATAACACCAATGCTGCCTCCTAATGTCAAAAGATTGAGGAGCGGATCACTAGGTGGAGTAGAACCTATTATGACTATCTCGATATCCTGCACGACATAGTTTGTGCCATTCTGTGCATAGATTTGAATTCTGAACTCCTCATCGGTGAGCACGAAGAATGATATGACATACTGACCAGGAGTGGCATCTTCAACAACAGTATAATCATCTTGATCTATGATTCCTGTTGCCTGAGTTAGAGTGATTGTTGCCCCTGCAATTGGGACATTGTGATCTAGGTCCATGTATCTCAAGGTTATATCAACCCTGTTTCCAACGACGACTACTATGTAGTCATTTCCATCAACGATGGAGAGCTGGGTCCTAATTTCTCGAACGATGATTGTAATTGGAATGCTTGCAGTGGAGTAGTTTGTTTTGCTGAGGATTATGGTTGCTGAATATGCTCCAAGTGGAATTGTGTCTGGTACTTCTATTGAATAGTTCCCATTCGCCATGGAATTGGCAGCAATAGACCCAAAAATCCAATTCATTGACCCAGACGCATCCGTAATGGGTTTCCCAAATGATGTGTCATTGAAATACAAATGGATGCTCAATGAGTCGCCAATTGCAACTTCGAACGTCGTGTTAGCTATTATATCAGTACCTATACGAAGAATTTCAAGGGTTACGGATGTCGAACGAGTCATATGATTGGGTTTAGAAGCTGTCACCAAGACATCATAAACTCCTGGGCCCACCATAAGGCTATCCAATTGCAGAATAAAGAGTCCTCCTCCAATTGACTGTAGGAATCCTGTGCCTCCCAACCATCCGTACTGTAGAGTCGCGTTTTCAACCTCAACATCATTGTATATGTCATGATATCGGAAGTAGAATGTCGTTTCTTCTTCATACACAATACTAAGTGTAGTGTTTAACGGAGAAAGAACTGTCTCAACTTGCGACACAATTAGAAGGAGTGTGAGGGACCCTGTTTCATATCCAGGATTTGATGCAACAACATAGACTGATAGTGAACTCGCATCAAGGCCTGATGTATCCAAGACTCCCCCATATGTTCCCGGGGCTGTTTCGTTTAGAGTCCCAGTGTAGTTTGTTTCTCCAAACCGGAATGTAACAAGAGCACCAGTGATAGGTTGACTCCCGATGGCTGTAGTGTATGTCACATTCACGTCGATATTTTCTCCATAGACAACCTGCCATACACCTTCTCCAACCACAGTCAAGTCGGTTTCTACCACATCCACAACCAAACTGATGTAGATGGCCGCTGCTGCATAGTTCGACTTGTTTGCTCTGATGTAGATTGTATAGATATTGGTGAATGTACCACTCGTATCAATGGTCACCGTATAGAAGCCAGCAGTGCCATTCGAGAAAAGGAGGCCTGACCCGTGATCCCATGAATAAGTGACCGATGCACCTGAAACCCCGATATCGAATGCATCTGCTTCATAGAACACAGTGAGCTCGATCAAGTCACCACTCATGATGTCGTAGGAATACATCCCATCTGAGCTCACCAGAGTCGTTTCAAGAATATACACGGCTACCGTGACCTGCGCTATCCCTGGCTCATATCCGAGTCTATCAGCTGACACAGTAAGAATGTATGTCCCTACCGAAACCTGTGACGTATCCACAATCCCATTGTAGGTGGTCCCATTAAAAGTCAATACAAAATCAATACCCCCAAGTGAGGCATTTACCGTCGCTCCTGAAACGGGCGCTTGAGATCCCCCGATCTGAGTATAGCTTACATTTAGGTGGAACGATTCGCTCCAATTCACAAGTATCACTTGTCTATCAGTAGAGAGGCTTGTGCGAATCAATCGAATTACTATTGGAACATGACCTTCCGCATCTGCAAAATACTTGGAAACGCCAGCTCCTGAGGTGTAAAGGGAAATTGTGACATCATAAGACCCAACGTCCCAGGTTGTTGTGTCTACCCAAAAGCCAATTGATGCTAAACCTGAGCTTGAGTCATATGTCCAGTTTGTGCTTGTGAAGATTTCAATACCGAACACAGAGCTCATTTCCACTCTTGAGATGTTGGACTCACTGATTACCAATAAATCATCGATTCCATCTTCTATTGAGAAGTTGACCCAAGTGTTTTCAGACCATGCAGTTTCTGAAGGCGTATCTGGGATAATTCGCAGGAAGTGCGAGCCAACTCGAATAGTGATTTGTCTGGATTGCAGTTGATGTCCACTCGCAGAGGCTTCTAATGTCAAAGAATACTCTCCTGGTGATACTCCTACTGTACTGATTTGAATTTGCCATTGACTCAAGCTGCTGTTAAACGAGGGCCCTATTTGTGCGCCGCCTGATTGAACTGTCCAGTCTCCTGTGAGTGAAATGCCGGGTGTTGAGTCATTTATCGGTCTGGCAGCAATAAAGTCGAACATATCGAGGTAGTAGCTAAACGCAGAGGTGAATGAGGCATCGACCCTGGCCCTTACTATACCACTTGTAGAGATGAAGTTGGCAAGACTGAGTGACCGCCAAGATCTCGTGGTATCACTTGAATCAGAATAGGTTGAGATAGCCACTTCCCAATTCGAAGCGGAGAAGTCATAGACTGATACACTTCCAGCAACCCCATCAGCATCGAATCTTCCCTCAAATTTGTAAGTAAGTGAAGCCAAATCAGAAACATTCAGGTCGTAAGATGTGGCATTCACTTCAATGATCAGTGAGATGCTATTGGCTACACTATCAATGACTGCATACTGGTTATTGGAAGTATATGTGTCAGTGACATCAGGATTTGATAGCGTACCGATGTCTGCCGTTAGATTTGATGGGTTCATGGCTATTATATCGTCATAGCTAAGGTAAAACATGTTTGAATCTCCCCACGCAACATCGAACGAAGTTCGGTCGATTCTAGAGCCTTCGTGTACAAGGAGCTGTGTCCTTTCCTGTACCTCAAGAGTGATGAATGTGACATCTGCAAAATCGTAGAATGCCTTTGAAGCATTGGTTGTGATCAAGTAACTGCCAATCTCGGCAAGTGAAGTATCAACAGCTCCTGCATAGTACCCACCGCCTGCATATCCCATTGAACCTGATCCATATACCCATGAGAAATACAATGTCGCCCCAGAGATTCCGAGATTTGTTTCCAAGTCAATATATCGGACTCTCACAGAAACAGAATCCCCTCTAAAAGCTTGATAGATAGATGACTCAACCTCAATGGTCGTTCTATGATAGATGTAGAGTTCCCTACGAATTTCGCCCACTGCGGTACCATTGCTCCAACTTGCTAGAGCTGTGATTGTACCAGGAAGCCATGACGACAAAATCGTAATGTTTGATGACCCTGTCCCATTCTGAAATGTGACTATTCCATTCGAGTCCACGGTTTCTCCAGCTTCGGAGAAGACAGGAGCTCCTTCTGAGTCATAGAATTCGATGTCTGCAATTCCGGGTGACATGGGGCCATTGTTCAATTCGTCCTGAAAAGTCACGTTCACTCTCAGATTCGACAAGGGATAGAATGTATCAGTCTGAGTCCAACTGGAACCTGAACCCGCCCAGAACGATGTTGTTTTTCCATAGTTGGGGGAGACTGAGCTTATCTTCCAGGTGCCGTAGTGGGGTGTACCTACTACCCCGGTGCCTGCAACACTACATTTGAGAACGGAATCTCCTGAATAGAAACTTGCATTGTAATATGAAGCACCTGACAGCTGAACTACATCAAATCCATCAAGGATTTGGACTAAGGTCCAATCCTCAGGAATTGAAACGTTAAAGTAGTAGTACGTGAAAGGATCTCCCATTTCCTCAACGAAGAAACGCGACTCCCACGTAGCATCAGTTCCATTGCTGATTTGATAAGAGTTTGAGTCAAGAGTGACATCCTGGGTCAGTGGAACAAACAGCTCAAGCGTAAACTCTGTTCCAGACTCGTTAGCTATGAACTCGAGCGAAACTTGATTCGTCCAGTCCCCGAAAAGAGTCGCATAGCCTTTTCCAAGAGCCCCAGTTATGAAGTCTTGAGTATTTAGCTGTTCGTTGGCATCTCTTGCCATAAGACTCACAGCTTCTGGAAGCCTTGAGGTTTCGAGAGTCAAGCTGACATTGTCGCAGTATAACACTCCTGTTGTCTGAAATTGAGTGTCCGCAAAACCCCTGATACCAAAAGCAACTGTTAGAACTCCGGGGAAGTCAAAACTATCAGGGTCCAATTCAAGAGAAAAGACCTGCCACTCTTGATTGACAGAGAATCGCTTTCCCCCAGTGGGCAATTCCCAGACCGTTCCGTTTACATAGACATACGGAAGCGCGTTCTGACCATTTGTGCCCGTCGTAGTAGTAATTCTATAACTGACGTTTAGCAATGCATGGACAGCATCTCCTTCATTTACACTCAGTGTTTGGTTCCATGAACCCCAATAGTCGTATCCTACTTTTCCGCCTGAGGCTCTAGTAATTAGTATCCAATCATTAATTGAATCATAAGTTGGATTAGCTTCAGTGTGGTCAACGTAATCCGCCCAATCCTCAGGAGTTGTCGAGTTTCCCAGGGAGAAGTCACCATTGCTCACCCAATCCACAACATGGTACATCTGAGAGCTTATTGCCGTCACCTGTGATGCAGACCATCCGCTAGGCAGATCGAATGAGGTGCTGTAGAATGTTGACGACTCGTTCGCTCTTGCCCTTCTCCCACTAAATGTCCCATTGACGTACTCTGTGACATCTAATAGCGTACCTGCTCCAGAAGTAGATGAGGGAATTTCAGACAGAATTAGAGGCTCATCGTCGCCATTGTCCAACAATTGAGTTGCAGTTCCAGGATTATTCCCTTCGCCATCTGGTGTCCGATTCTGTGTAGAAATAGAAGAAGGGTATGTTGGTGCTGCTAGAATAGATAGAATCACACATAATAGCAGAACTCTGACTTTGGCTTTCATAACGATTCACCCTGTTCGGGTCGATTCACCAGTAGGGTAAGGAGATTGTGCTAGTCAACTAGCAGCCCTCTGAGGACAGATTCTAAATGAATCTCGACATTATTAACAAATATTCGGATGCATTCATTCGATTAATCATCAAATTCCTTCTTTTTCCAAGAATACAGCGTGACTTCTTTCTGCATTTGGTCTACATGCTCGATTTGGGAAAAGCCGAAGCTGTTAAGTACCAGTATCAGTCGGTCTGCCGCAGAAATCGACCACCAATGTAGGTGGGAGAATGAGGATTTAGTGATTCAAATGAGTCGAAAAGTCTGTATCGCAGGCGGTGCGGTGACACCTTTCGACTATCCCATGCATATAACCCCGGAAGGGATGATTGCCAACGCAATTGTGGAGACTCAAGGAGATGTACCCGACTTCCACTTGCAAGACCTAGAGTTCATGGTCTATTCTCACTTTTCAGTGCACTTTGGCAAACAACTCTGCCCGGAGTGGATTGTTCATGATCACTTGGGACTAGTCGGACTTCCGCACGTGCGAATTGAGAACGGCGGAAATACTGGAGGGTCTGCCCTCTACGGTGCATTCCTTGCAATAAAGTCTGGCCTCTTCGATGTTGTTGGGGTAGCGGGCTGGGAAACAATGGACAATGTCACCCAGTCACAGGGCTCAGAGTTCATAGCCCTTGCATCCGACACACGCTACGAGGCTCTGGCTGGTGGAATATATCCGATCTACTACGCTGCAATGGCCTACAAGTTCATGAAGGAAAACGGTCTCACAGAAGAAGACTTCGCCTATGCTGCGATGAAGAACAGGAATTATGCGGCAGACAATGAGAAGTCTCAGTGGTACCGGAGTGACTACACCAATCCGAAGTCTCGTTACCATAAAAAGACCCTGACTATCGAAGACGTGATGGAGAGCCGTCTCATTAGCTACCCGTTGAAGCGACTTGATTGTTGCCTCATGAGTCGAGGTGGGGCATTTGCATTGATTACAAGTGAGGAATGGGCGAAGAAGCATGCTCCGAGCAACTATGTTGTCATCGATGGGGCTGGCCTTAGTAGCTGCACGATTCGTGCCGGAGACCGTATTGATTTTCCAAACTGGAATAAGATGTACGGAAAGGGGTATCCTGACATGACTGAGTTCGCAGCCTGTCGACGGTCTGGAGAGGTTGCATACGATATGGCTGGTATTGAATACAAGAAAGCGGCGAAGGAGCTCGATGTGGCTGAGATCCACGATGCCTTCAGCTCCTCCGAGGTTCAGATTTACAAAGCACTCCATTGGTGCGACAAGGACAATATGAAGAGTTTCATTCGTGACAAAGAAACCTTTCTTGATGGCGAAGTCCCCACAAACATCGGTGGAGGTTTGATGGGATATGGCCATCCCGTGGGTGCTACAGGCATCATGTCCGCGGTCGAGTGCATGTATCATCTGAATGACACCGCACCAAAGAAGCACTTGAGTTCCAAGACCTATGTGAAAGATGCAAACACCGGTCTTGTCAACAGCCATGCAGGTACTGGAACAAGTATCTCGAACTTCATTCTGAGGAGGCCATAGAGATGACCAAGGACAAGAGAATGCACAAGATTCCGGGTCATACTGATGTGGAGTGGGATGACAAACACTCCGATGAATTCCGCGGTGATGTCAAGGAGACCGGTATTGGTTTTATGGGCTATGATTATGACTCAGCTACTGAGCAGTTTAAGGTGTATCTGCATTATGACCAATTGTATTATTGGAAATATGCTGAAGTATCCAAGCTTGGCAAAGGCTTTGTCGATGGTGAGTTCTGGGGTACAAGGTGTCCGAAGTGCGGTGACAAGTTCTTCCCGCCGAGAGTAAATTGTTGGAATCTCGACGATAATCTCGCGAAGACCGAATGGACTGAATTGAAGCAGGAGGGCACTGTTCACACATTTACGATTGCCGGGTGGAGCGGAAAGTCCTCATTGAAACGATTACCCTTCGTTTTGGCATATGTCATAGTTGATGGTTGCAAGACTGCAATTGCAAATGAGTTGAGAGGCATCGATCCATGGGATGCAGAATTTGGTATGCCTGTCAAGGTCGTCTGGAAGCCAAAGAACGAGCGGCAAGGCACCGTCACAGACTGGCACTTCGAGCCAGCGGATGGCTGGAAACCGGGACCTATGAATGAAGAAAAGGAACGCATCAAAGAGTTATGTGCTCCAGTCATTGAATGGGTCAAGACGATGAAGTGACACAATTAATCAGATGAGCTGGGAGTCATCAGGCTTCCAGTTCGACTTTCTTTTCACAGTGGATTGGTTTGCAGTTTCTACATCATCTAATAGGAACACATCAAATCGCTCTATTATGAAGGCTATTCTTTCAGGTCTACAAGCTTCGTATAGTCAACCTGCTCAATCCATGCTGATAAGGTCAGAGTCGATTCCTTTCTAGATTCGAGAAGACGGAAGAGCTTTTATTGAGAAGCTTGCTTGACGTAAGAATGGCTATGGGGGCGTATCTATGAGATATAAGCTGTGGTTGATTTTCGCGTTCTTGCTTGTGTCAACTCAGTTCATGTATTCGAACCAATTAGATAATGTTGGCCAACCTATAATCCGCATGAATGTGGTATCGCAAGCAGTTGACGGACCATTTATTCAAAATTTCACTTATGCTATCACCAATTATACTGACGCTAATGATGCCATTACAATCTTCTGCGAATGTTCGATGCTGAGTAATGAAACCGAACCAGCATGGCAAGAACATTATCTTGGCAATTTTCTGGCTAATAGATTCGAATGGGACGGTGAACCCTTCAATTATACCTACAGTATAAACCCGTATCTTACAAGATTCAACATCACAGTCATTCTGTACGACGACATGAATAATACTGCAACTGAGCACATTCAGATAGAATATGATGAAGGAAAAGAGCTAGTCAGCAATTCGCCTCCCGAGGGATTTCCTGATCTAACTGAAACAAGCAATACTAGCGTGTATGTAGGCCAAAATGCCACTATGATTTGGTACGTAATGGACAATGTACTCGGTCTTGAGGTCCTCATTAATGGAATTGTGGTAAAGGACAATATCTTCGTAAATGAAACTCCTCATGTCCTACGCTACATATTCACTCCACAAGAAGAAACAGTCTATCACTTCTCAGTCAGATGCTATCTTGAAGGGACTCCATTTGAAACAAGTTCGAGCTTGTTTGTCCTCGGAGGTTTCCAACAACTCATGGCTCTCTCTGTTCCAGTCACATCGTCTACTACCTCGAATGGTCATGCACAAACCAGCATTGAATTTCCACCTTTGCTAGCCCTGGTCGTATTGTTTGGGCTTCTTGGTGCTTTGGCGGTCACCATCTTCTTTCGGAGAAGATAAATGAAACCGGTCCTTCCTCTCAGCTAAGGAGAGCTAGACCCAGCGCCTTTTGCTTCACCTGCCTAGACATACACCTTGGTTGTTGAGCTGATAGGAGGAGCTTCTGAATGATTTCTGTATGCCTGTCTTTGAATGGGTCAAGACCATGAAATAGCAATACCTTGAAGTTGGTTGTGCTCTTGCACTGCCAACTTCTCACTTTTCTATCATTATTGTGGACACATCATTGGATCTATTGTTTCTCTATCCCGAACGCCTTTTCGATGTCATGGCCTCTGAAGTAGCCCTCGAAGAAGAAGGACTAGATAGTTACACTCCAAATATCGCTAAGACGAAGATTACGTCAGCAATAAGATGTGCAAGCACTGCACCCCAGATGTTTTCAGACTTCTGAATTGTATAGCCCCACAATAAGCCGAGGACCAGTGGAATGCTGAGATAGATCCAGAAGGTGATAAAATCGGTGAAACCAATTATTGCCAAGTGAAACAGCGCAAAGATGACAGATGTCAATATCAAGGACTGTTTTCGACCAAAAAGTGATTCGTATCTCCTGAGGAATAGACCTCTGATCATGAGCTCCTCCATAAATGCATTTGAAAATGCGAACACAATCAACCATGGTATCCACGTTGCTAATGTGTCTAGGCTCGCGGAGAATCCGAATCCCCCAAGTAAGACAAATGCGTAGAGTCCAGCAGGCGAAACGAGAAGGCCAATCTTGATGCTCTTCTTCAGGTCGCCTCCACGTAAGTAGAAGTATGCGAAATCCTTCTCGACCAACCATAATCCAACCAGAATCGCAGAAACAATGGGGAGGACTTCTGCAACCTTTGCGACTGCTGCTCCCTCAACTGTACTTGTTGAGAGCCCTGGGATTAGTTGATACCATCTTCCAAAGAACCAAGCTAGGAGGAAGCCCAATGACGCAATCATGAAGAAGAATGATAGTCGCCAGAATTCGTGCCATCTTCCTTTTGATCTGTAAAGAATGAATGTTGAGAGGAGTAGAATACCGACAACACTAACTCTGCTGATAAGAATCGATTCTCTAGGGATAAAATCATTGTATCCTCCCACATTGAAGACAAGGAAACTACAACCAATAATGAGCAAAGCTAGGAATCCTTTTGATGAGGAATTTAATGCGGCTGCTTCTTCAGTTTCTATAGGTTTCTCGTTTTGTACTATCTCCAAGAACAATCAATCTCCCATGGATTATCAATCGAGTTATCTCTGGAGGCATTTTAACAAAATTCTTCGGCGCAACAATTGCTTAGAACGAAAATGAAATGATACTTTCTAAGCCTACTTTGATACCAAATCACTGCCAACTTCTACCTTTTCTATCATTACCAAGAACACATCAATGCATCTACTGTTCCTCTATCCCGAACGCCTTTTCGATGTCATGGCCTCTGAAGTAGTCGTCATTTCTGTCTGCAAGTCCAAATTTGATTGCAAACATTGCTTTTTCATAGAGCATCTTATTCAAGCCTCTTCCAAGTTCTGTTAGTACGTATTCAGCACGAATAGGACTCATAGAGATCAGCTTCTTCTCAATGTAACCATGTTTTTCTAATCCCTTTAATTGATCTGACAAGACCCTATTGCTCAATTCAGGGTGCACCTCCAAGAAGTCACTGAACCTTTTACAGCCCAAGAACATATCTTTTAGCAAAAATACCGCCCATTTCTTGGACAATTCCATATATGCATCCATTGTTAATCGTGGTACCTGTTCGGTTTCAGTAGTCATACGCTCACCTTGTAACCTTGAACTCACATCAAGTACTTAAGTAACTTATTCTTACCAAGTTTTATGTTACAACTAAGTAATATTACAACACTAATAAGCATATCGAAAAATGAGGAATAAAAAATGGATTCAATAGATCTAGGCAAGAGTGTGATCTTTCCAAAAGGAGAGAAAGCACCCAATACAATATTCACAGGGTCTGTATGGGTTGAGATGCTAGTCACAGATAAGGAGTACAATTGCCCAGTCTATAATGTGACATTTGAACCCAGCGGGAGAACCTTTTGGCATTCTCACCCAGGCGGACAGATTCTGCTAGTCACTGGTGGAGAAGGGTATTATCAGGAAGATGGAAAACCTGCACGACCTCTAAGTCCAGGGGATGTTGTTAAGATACCTCCCAATGTAAAACACTGGCATGGCGCAAGAAAGAGCAGTTGGTTCGTTCACATTGGAATGTCAACCAATCCACAGGAAGGGGATGCAGAATGGCTGGGAGAAGTAAGTGATGAGGAATATGATAAATTGTAGGTAAAAAAAGGAGATCTTAGTTATGATTTTGGAAGAAGAGTATACTCTATCTAATGGGGTTGAGATCCCAAAACTAGGTCTTGGAACCTGGTTTATCAGTAATGAAAATGTGGGACAGGCAGTTAAGGATGCTGCGAAAATTGGTTATCGGCATATTGATACAGCTCAGGCATACCGTAATGAAAGCGGAGTTGGAGATGGAATTAGAGCATGTGGTGTGAAAAGAGA
>JBHLRP010000043.1:0-28029 GCA_048882485.1 Candidatus Thorarchaeota archaeon | reverse complement strand
CTAGTGAACACGCCAAATGTATATCTAAGATTGATACTTATTCAGGGAATATTATTCCATGATATAGGAGTCGTTCGATTTGAAGACGTGTCCAAAGTGTGGGAAAGCGAATGATATAATGCGGAAGTATTGCAGAGCCTGTGGGGCCTCTCTTGTCAAGATAGACGAGCCAGAACCGGAACCTGTTTTGGACCAAGAGCCCGAGCCGATTGCGGGAGCACCTGTCGATTCAGAAGATGCACCTCTTGTACGTCCCAGTGAAGTTGCTTCTGCTGCAGTCCAGGAAGTTGACGTGCCATCTGTTCCTGTGGAACCAGTAGAGGAAATTGAAGAAGAGGTCGCCGAGGCTGAGCCAGAGGTATTGGACTACGATCAGGGCAGAGCGGTTGTCAAAGATATCCTGGCAAAGGTGAAAGCGGCGGAAGAGCGTTCTGCTGTTGAAGAATCTGAACCAAAGCCAGAAGTCATTGAGGTTTCTGAGGAAGAAGAGGAGTTCATCGAGGAGGAGATTCCTGAGCCGCCTGCAGTTGAGGAGCCAGTCTTTGAGCCTGAAGTTGAAGAGGCTGATGAGGAATATGACGTGCCGGCAGCTCCAGAGCCAGAGGAAGCGCCTGAACCGACCTTCACAGCTGTAGCTCCTACTCCACCTGTAGCTCCCACTGCACCTGTTGCTGAGCCAGTCGATGAAATCTCTAGGGATGAAAAGGTCCGGTCGCTGGATGCAGACATCAAGTCTTTCAACATTGAATTAAAAGGCCTCCAAGCGGAGATGGAAAAACTACGGTCCAGCCTTGATGCAGAAGTTGATCGTTGCCACACTGTGGCCGAGACCAAACGAACACGCTTTGAGAGTGCGGAACGAGAAATGCGCCTCGCAAAGAAGGAATTCGAGGAAGCCGAAAAGGAACACAAGAGCGCTGAGAAGCGTCGGAAAAAGGAACTATCTGAAGCCGAGAAGCGCGTCAAGGACGTAAGCAAGCGAATTGAGAAAGCTGAGAAGTCCAAATCGAAACGCATTGAAGACTTGGAGAAGGAGCGTCGAAAGCGCGAAGAAGAAGCGAGGAAGGCATAGCCATACGTTTCTGAGTTGGTGGGCTCTAGTCTGCCAGCTCTTCTTCTTTTTTCCATTATTCGCAGCATAATCTGACTCCTTAAGAGGAAAGGCAGGAGAAACCTGAATCGCGCTCGAATTATGCAAAAACTGATTTGTGCATTCATGCAATGAATATACTATCAAATAGGGAGGTTGATTCATGCCTACATTTGTGATTCTGGGAAATCTCACGGCAGAAGCTATAGAGAATCTGAGTGAAGAAGGAAAGCGACAACAGAATGCATTTGAACTAGCAAAGAAATACAAGTGCGAAGTAAAAGCACTCTACTACACCATGGGGAAATATGATTGGGTTGCTATAGTCGACGCTCCTGATAACGAAACGGCAATAAAAGCACTGTTCGAATTGGCAGCAGGCAAGGCAACACGGACAAGAACAATGCTCGCATTTCCAGCAGAAGATATAGCAAAGATGACAGCTGAGCTCTAGTATATTCCTTATTGAGAGTTGGTGCTTATTCGAATCCTTTCGTTTGGATTCGTTTTAGACCAACTCTTTTCTCTTTCTGATAAACAGAAGTTTCGTAGATTCCTACCTCTATGATAATGAGTGTACCCCACGCAAAATGACCATCATGACTTAATAGGGCGTTTGACTAACGAAGAAGTTCAAGGTAGTGAATTGCCGTGGTGTATTGTCAGAGTTGTGGATCAGAGAATACAGAGAACGCTACATTTTGCTCCAACTGTGGAGCGCAGCTGCAAGCAGATGCTCCCCCGCCAGCCAGTAGGCCACCAAAGAAGCCCGATGAAGAATGCTTTGGACTTCCCTATGGTGATGCGATTTGTGGTGTTATATTCGGATCGATTATAATCATTAGTGGGTTGGCATACTTCTTTGGCTGGGATTTTTCGACTCTATGGGAAACGACAATCTTTCCCTACCTGGTAATCCTATTTGGTATTCTAATCATCTTGGGAGCCTTATACAGCTCATCAACCAAATCCAAGCGCGTTCGGTATTGATCAACACTCCGCTGAGTTGAGGGACTCATTCGAGTCCCTAATGAGGCTCGCCGGGTGCGAGTTCTACTACAGTGGCCCCCATATTCCAGCCGCTTTTCTGATCATACTGGCAATCTCACGAGTTTTGACACAACTCGCTATTACATTGAGAACAAATGCGATGATGTTCACTGTTTGACATCGCAATCCTTGTGTAAATCCAGAATAGCACAAGAAGGAGAATGTACGAATCCACGAAGAGGCTGCCTACTAGCTGATCTGCACTGATAAGGAGCATGAATGCACCAGCTACGAAGAAAACATTCAGCAAGAAACGGAAAAAACCATCCACATTTCCTACGCTCCTGTATATTTTGTGTTGAACGATTCCTACCGTTACGCCTCCAAATCCTATCCAGAAGATAATCTCTGCGGCAATCAGCGGCACACTCATCATGAAGTAGAGGACGCTCCCAAGAATAGAAAGCGCTGCTCCTGTTGATAGTCCTGTACAACCTGCGCAAAACACATGCTCGCCAATATTCAATACATGCATGGAAAAGTCATCACATGTGTAATGATGCCCTCTGCGAGCGATTCCCCTAGCATGCAGCGATTTGTGCTTCTCAACTTCCCCTTGCTTGGAGCGGTGAAATAGCGAAGTAGAGCAGGTTGAAGGACGAATACCTGCAATTCCTCCCAGAAGACAGATTATGATGAAGCTTATTCCTACAATCTGAAGACGCATACCATTCATTGGAGAATTCATCACTGCACGAGTCAGCATCAGTGGTACCAGAGCAAGCCCAACTAGAGATATGCCTTGGAACTGTTTGGACCAAGATCCAGCTGATTTTCCGATAGCCATTACTAGAACAGTCTCCTCAAGGCACTCATTACTCCCTGACGGGCCATGTATCTGTATGTCCGGCGCTTGAACTTGTTGCTGGAAAATACTCCTGCGATTCTTCTCTTCAAGGACCCATAGAAGCTCCGATAACACATGTATAACTCCTCTTGGACTTCTTCCCGTGAGAGATGCTCAGTAGGCATAATCGCATGAATCATATCATAGTGTGCCCAGTTCCTATCTTCAATCCATCCTTCCTTGTCCGCCTTCTCATATAGCGACGTTCCTGGGAATGGTGTGAGGATCATTGTGATGACAATGTCCGGGTCAAGATCATTGACATACGCCCGTAGACCGTTCAATGTGTCATGTGAATCGTTTCGTTCTCCAATTATGATTGTGGCTTGAGCGAAAATGTCGTTAAGCTTCAGTAGTTTGATGGCCTCTTTGGAAACAGAAGGGTCAATTCTCTTATTAAATGAAGCAAGAGTTTCAGGACTGTGACTCTCTACTCCGGCGAGAATCCAAGTCAACCCAGCTTTCCTCAATTTTGGAATCACTTCTTTGTTGTTGACTATGTCATCGCAACGAGCCTGCATGAACCACATAATGTCGTCTGCGAATCCCTTACTGATGATTTCGTCACAGAGCTCGCTGGTTCTTTTCCCCAACCCGAAGTTATCATCTGTGAGCCAGAAGAATCGTGTGCCAAATTCGTCATAGCAATATTCGAACTCATCTGCAATGCGCTTGGGCGATTTTAACCGCCATTTCCCCCCCCAAAATACACATTGTGAACAAAAGCTGCAATTATGCGGACATCCTCTCGATCCTTCAATAAGAGCATAGGGCGTATTCCGTCCAGCCATCATTGTGAAGTGATAGTCCTTCATATAGTTCTCAACTAGATCGTATGCAGGAAAGGGCAGGTCCTCCAGTCCTTTGAAGAATGGACGATTGGGATTAGTGATAATCATGTCTCTTCTCCTGTATGTAATCCCTTTCACATCACTTAACGACATTTTCCCTTTCAAGCATTGAACCACTTCTAGAAGGGTCTGTTCTCCTTCACCACGTACGACTACATCTAATTCCGGATAGGTTTCAAGGGTTTCCTGAGCTAGCGCAGTAAAGTGCTGACCACCAACCACGGTTGTGATTACTGGATCAATGTTCTTGGCCATTCCAATAGTTCGAATAGCTACAAATGCGTTGCATGTTGCCAATGCGCTCGGCGCAACAAGATTTGGTTTAGAGGTTTCTATGCGTTTGCCAAGATCCCTCCAAGTCATTCTCTCCGCATTACAATCAACAACCTCTATCTCAAGGTCATCATCACGTTCGCGGAGGTAGGCTGCAAGGTTGAGGATGCCGAGGGGTGGGGGTAGATATTCACCCATGACAAACCAGAATTCCTTAGGAGGTTCTACAAACATGATTTTCAAACTTGTCGCCTCTAGGCTGAATCATCAACAACGACCCGAAACGAGGTAAAATACCTTGTTAGAAACTAAGGCTGGATTCTGCAAAGGAAGTAGAAGCTGCACATCAGTTTATAGAAAACCTTGCAACAAAGGGCTCCGGTAGCAGTTCCCAAGTGCCCTTTACTCCATGTGCCATTGCACCCACTTCAAGATGCAACATGGCGATTCCACAGTCTAGTCTTCTTGAAATTCTACTTATACCCTTCACCTCTTCACGTCTCACTGTAATTGAATTTGCTTCAACCGTGAATCTCCAGGGCTGTCTATTTGCCGCAGAAGGGGCTAATCTGGCGGCTTTAAGAGCTGTCTTGGACCAAGATGGTAAATTCATTGTTGAATTGGTGATAAGTTTTTCAAGTGGCTTTCTTCGACGAGATCTAATCGCAAGAGACATGAACTTGTCGCGTGTGCTCTTCTTCCTGACACCATGCCCAATTGGCGTGATAGCCAAGATCTTCTCATTCTTTTCGAGGTCCAAAGCTCGCTCAAGTCTTTCAGGCCTGAAGAATCCCCCAATCCAACAAGTCTGCAGACCCATGCGTGTCGCTTCTAAGATTATCCCTTCTCCCAAGTAGCCGGTCGCTTCTTGTACTTCTGATACTGAAATGTCACCGATGAACGCCGCAAGATGTGGTGCGTTCTTTATTTCACCATATGAACCTATTATCCCCTTGAAGACTCCCTCTGGAGGGTCTCTAACTATACTTGCGCGAACGCCTCTAAAGGGTCTGAATTCCTCACATAGACTCTCCAGATGTTCCAAAACCTCAGTATCGAGACATTGTCCATTATATGTCCTAATTGAACGTCTCGTAGAGATGGCTTGATACCATGATTCGAAAGGTATGTCCATGATAGCCAGAGTTCCCAGTATTGTCTTTTGTACTATTACTTGTGAACATCGCTTATGAAAGAAATATACCTAGGAATAGTGTTGCACGCTACGGTGAATTCATTGACAATAGCAATTCGATATCTCGCACATGCCAGTTTTTTGATTATGGCTGACGACCAACACATCTACATTGACCCGTCGACAAAGCATACAGGTTTGAAGAATGAAGACTTTGGTCCCGCTGACCTGATTCTTGTCACTCATGGACATCAGGATCATTTCGATAAGAAACTGATCAAGAAGATTCGCAAGATGGGTTCCCCCATCATTGCTCCATCGAGCCTCAAGAAAGAGCTCAGTGGAGGAATTGTTTGGGATTTGGGACCTGGCCAGTTCATGAAGATGATGTCTGCCGATATAACAATCAGTGCTGTGCCAGCATACAATGTGAAACGGTTTCGTAAACCCGGGGAGCCATTTCATCCTAAAGACCTTGGTGTGGGTTACGTAGTGAAGATAGATGGAAAGAAGATCTATCACGCAGGAGATACCGACCTAATTCCGGAAATGGATGATTGGTGGGACTTTGATGTTGCGTTGCTACCGTGTGGTGATACCTACACAATGGATGTTGCAGAAGCATCAGAGGCCGCGATAAAGATGAATCCGAAGGTGGCCATTCCAATGCATACCAAGGATGCAGACCCTAGCATCTTCAGGGAGAAAGTTGAGGGCGCATCATCAACAAAGGTCGTCATTCTCTATAAGGGCGAAGAATATACCTTGGAGTAAATGTGTCTATTTCCTCTTAAATAAGGATCCTGCTACTCGAACAGACCCATCTCTTTCTTCCTCTTCTGTGCTTCACGGATGGTCTGAGCGTACGCTTTTGCTTTTTCGGCATTAGGATCATTCGGGTCTGCTCTAGCCGCTCTATCAAAAGAGAATGCAGCCTTGATCTTGTACATATTTGCTCTAGAGTGGTCACCTGTACCTTCGATTTCAGTACCGTATAGATTGCAAGCTCGTCCAAGTTCCCACCATGCGGCAAAGGATGATGGAGTCAGACTAGCGGCTTGATTGAACGCATTTATCGCTTCTTCAAGATTTCCCGATTGCATTGCCGCTCTGCCCCTTTCAAACCAATCTGCAGTATCCATGGAATCGACCAGCTAATCCTCGCAGATGCTTTGCCGCTGATAAGCTTAGTGCAATTCTGCTCTCTTCACTAGCTAGATATCCTGCAATGATGCAATGGGAATTGAAATGAAAATTCGAGAAGCAACTGAAGCTGATGCGAAATTGGTATTGCGACATCGCATTGGAATGTTCAAGGCGATGGGGGAGAATGAGGAATTCATCCAAGAAACTACAGAATTAGCCAAGGAGTATCTTCAGGGTGATTGGACAGTTAGCTATCGCTACTTCTTTGTCGAGGAAGACGATGAGGTCATTGGCGGCTGTGGTCTGAGCACCTTCGGTCTGCCACCGATGGCCCACCAAAAGAGTGGAGTCTACACCTATCTCTCGAACATGTTCGTGGAACCAAACCACCAAGGCAAGGGCATAGGAAGGGCTCTACTTAGGCATGTCATCCAAGTATGCAAAGAGGAAGGGATTGGTTTAATCATCCTTCATGCCTCCACTCATGGGTTTCAGCTCTTTAGATCTGAGGGCTTCACAAATCCCGGGCATTTGCTTCATCTACGAACCATGGATTGGCAATGAGATGGATTATTAGCAAGTAAATCAAACGCAAAGTATGGCAGAACTACAGATTGAAGACTTGGTTGTTGGAACAGGAGCGTCCCCCATAAAGGGGCAGACCGTTGTGGTCCATTATACTGGATGGTTGACTGATGGCAAGAAGTTCGACAGTTCAGTGGATAGAGGTACACCATTTGAGTTCAAGATTGGTGTTGGTGAAGTAATTCAAGGCTGGGACCAAGGAGTCCTCACCATGAAAATCGGCGGCAAGAGGAAATTGACCATACCTCCTGAGCTAGCTTATGGCTCACGGGATGTGGGTGACGGATTGATTCCTGCAAATTCGACCCTTGTCTTTGAAGTCGAACTCCTCGGCCTGAAATAGCACCCTACCTATACCATTGATGTGTTACACACATGAATATAGTACTAGGATAATCATAGTCCGAGTTCCTGCAATGACGATGACTAATTCATCAACTGTGTGTGGCAGATGTGGATGTATCCTTTTCTATACTGGAGAGAATTGTACGTTCTGTCCAGCCGCTGATGAAGTCCTGCAGGATGTACGGGAGCCTCTTGAAATAGAAGACAGCGCGATTTGCCGGATTGACATAGAGAAAATAGATGAAGATTCCTTAGAGCCTCCGGTGCCTACAATCCCCCTCATGAGAATCTGTGATACAGCAATCACAGGGCTTCCCGATGAATCGTCAGTTAGGGACGCACTTATTGCAATGCTTGTAAAGTCGTGTTACTACGAGAGCCAGAGTAGCTTGACTAGATAGCAAGTTCTGATTTTTGGTATGTTTTGCGTCACACATCGCCTGCGTTGAACCTTACCTTAAATACTGGCTTACAAAGTGTCTTTTGGAATATGGGACTTAGTAGCACACCCCGGACTATGATAGCACTAGGGGCTATTCTTATTCTAGTCGCGGTTGGTTCTGCTATAGTGGCACTTCCGCTCTTGACACCACCTCCACCACCAGATGCTGAGGATTCGATTACGCTAACACTGCTGGAAAATGCGGGAGTCATGATTGAAACGGATGATCTAAGGATATACATTGACCCCATAGAACTCGACTCGAGTTACGCTGACCTCGATGCAGATGCTATTCTAGTGACTCATCCTCATGGAGACCACTATCAGAGCCAGACAATAGACATGCTTCAAAAAGAAGGGACAGTAAATGTCTTTCCTGCGAATATGTCGACTGAAGTCAGCCTTCATGACGGAATAGGAGTAGTTCCAGGGGATAATGTCCAAGTTGGAACCGCCAATATTACGGCCTTCTATATGTACACGTTTCCGGTGGACATCAATCCAGCTTCTCATCCTAGAGAGGCTAACTGGACTAGCTATATCATAGAACTAGATGGATTTACCATCTTTCATGCTGGGGACTCGAAGAACATAGATGAATATGAGCAGCTAGCTGGTCAGATTGATGTTGCGCTCTTGCCTCTCGGACCCGGCTGTCAAACAATGGCAGATTTTGAGATCGTATTGGCGCTGGAAACAATCAATCCTGGATGCTTTGTTCCAATCCACTATGTAGTTGGGGCTGACCAGACGTGGATTGCGGAATATGACGATATGGTAGCAGACAGAACAACAGACTGCAACATCATGAGTCTGGCATATTTCGAGTCTCACACATTTCAAATCTGAAACAATAATCGCGAGATGGAGCATTGTGCGGAAAGCACAAGCTCCCTCTCATATTTCTTAAGGACTCAGATTAGTTGATTCGCATAACGAAGGATAGGGTGTAAAGAAACCGCGCCTTGGTAAGTTCTATGGCAACACAATTATACCCGTAAGCCAAATCTCGTTGTGGTACCGTTCAGTTGCGCAGCTGATAGGGACACACATTAGGGGTCCAAACGGGGTCGTTTGAAACTTGACACACCACACCATTGACGACATGCACATGGAAACAGATACAGCCCACGATGTTCAGCACATCATTGTTTCGTTGATAGAGAGCGGGCTCTCGATTTACTACAAATCATTTGTCGCTGGCGAGATTGATCCTGACCTCTTCAGTGCACTTCTCACAGCATATTCCTTTGTTGAAGAGCTTCATGGTGATCAGGGTCTCAACACAAATCACGAAACTTACACGGTGGATGAACATGTGGCTCACATCTGCTATGGGGATTATTTAGCAGGTATTGCTGTTGCAAGGGGAGATATTGAAGACCAATTTATGGTCAAGCTCAAGAAATTCATTACCGCCTACGAGAATGAATATGGCTTTCTATTGACAACATGGGACGGCGACCGCTCATTCTTCGACCATGAGTGGGCAGATATTCAGTTGAAAGAATACATCAGCCCAAAGGAAACCAAATACAAACTTCACGAGAGCCCCTTGAGTCTTTCATCGAACGCTCGGGAGTTTCGTCTCATTCTTCTTGTCCGTAGATTTGTTGAATCAGACTCTTTCAGTCCTACTACGCTCAAACAGCTACTCATGAGGGAACTTGACGTTACTGAATACGCTGCCAATGATTTTCTAACCATGTTGGAAACTAAAGGAATTATCTTGAAAGTAACATAGCATTCGCTTCTGATGCCAGTATGCAATTATGTAAAAGCAAAATCAAATATCGGAATCTCAATTTGCCCTTCAGGTAGGATTCTAATCCGTGGAAATTGCGAAGCTTGTGGAGAATGCGAAGAATCTTAGAAAAGATGGCAAGCATCACGATGCGGAGAAGCTACTAAGGGATGCTATTGATAATGGCGCCAGCGATTGGTCAATATGGGACCAGCTTGGTCATATTTTGATTGCCAAGACAGAATATAGGAGCGCCGTGAAAGCGTTTCGCGAAGCGACGACCTTGAATAAATCTTCTTTCTTCTCGTGGCTCAGTCTTGGTTATTCTTCAAAGGAAGTCGGTGACCTTGATGTTGCAATAGCTTCCACAAAGAAAGCAATGACGCTTGCCGAGAAACCATTGCACCAAGGTATGGTCCTTTACAATCTAGCCTGCGACACATGCCTTTTAGGTGATAATGAGAGAACTCTTGACTATCTTGAGCAGTGCTTTGAGAAGGATGCAAGCATCAAGAACTGGGCACGAGAGGACTCAGACCTTGAATCACTAAAAACCCATGCCAAATTCATAGAGCTATTGGACAATTGACTTGATTAGATTGAGAAAAAAGGGGAGGGGCCTTGAGCCCTATCTCCCTCTTCTGACAAATACTACAATCACAAGTATGATCACGATTCCCCCGAAGGCTGCAGCAATCAATAGTGTTTGGTCTATTGGAGGAGGAGTAGGCGTCGTAGTTGGTGTTGAAGTGGTACTCGTGGTTGTTGTGGTTGATTCAGTCGTTGTAGTGGTTGATGCCGGAAATGCTAGAGTGAATTCTGTAGAGGCCATTCCGCCTGCCTTGAAATGCGCCCAGTCTCCAGAGTTATTATGGATTGCAACGAAAAATGGCTGTGGGCTTCCATCGAAGGCAACATCATCGGCAGAGTTTCCTGTGTCAAGAGCCCTCATGAACTCTACTTGCCAAGCAGTTCCATTGTGAGTTGAGCTGGATAGAACATCTCCTCTGCTACCCACAGGAATGGTTGTGTTGTATCCATGGATGTAGTCACCTATCGGAGTTGAATTGGCTCCGTTCGTCCAGGCGATGAGAGCTCCTGAGTTGCTCCAATAGGGGCGGTCATCATTACTGAACGCGACAACAGGAGAGCTGTTTCCAAGTGCAGCTGTAATGGCTGCAGGATTTGCTGCTTGAACGACAACTGAGTTGTCTAAATAGCCACCTGCCGTCTTTGCATCACCATGCCTACCTGAGCCATCCCAGAACTTATCATCAGCCCAGCCCGCAAGGGCCGTTCGTGCGGCTTTCCAATGCCATACGTCGAATAGCATGCCATCTGCTGTACTGGGATTATGACCGCAGACAATCGCAGATCCCAATCCCCATGCTAAAGTAATGCGATCCTCATTGCCGCCAACATTTTCCCAATCTGTGCCATTGAACGCCCATCCATTGCGTGTATCATCTTGCGTTGTATCATTCCATGTGGCGTAGAGATACACATAGGTTTCGTCCATAAGCGCTTTCAGCGTAACATCAATTCCAGACCCATCGATATCAGGAATGAGGAGCGTGTCAGCCATTCCCCATGCGGCTTCTGAGGCATTGCCATCCAGAGTGATAGGGTCTGTTGTTTCATAGACCATCAGAGTGATTCCGTCCGGCAGAGCTACAATGTTGTGTGTCGCAAAGAACGCTGCTAGGAAGAACCCAAGAATGGCCAGACTAGCGTATAGATTCCTTGATTTCAAATGCTTTAACCCCTTCTAATTCATGCAAATGCTGATTATCAGCTGGTTCGGCAAGAGCAAAGAAACTAGTTAAGCATCTATCAAAGGCCAACTATAGTTCTGGATGGAATATACTGAAGTTACCAGATGAATATGCACAAGCGAGTCGTTTTAGATGGCGGGAGTGGTCAGTTTGAAACTGACCCTCCCAATATGGTATACTATTTCTCTGTAGGAGTTGGAAATCGCATGAAGTGACCTGCAATCCTTGCGTGCTCGATCCGGGAACCGATGCAATCACAGGAACACACTGATTGCCTTGAAATCATGGGTCAACAGGCTAAATAAAGCCCTATCAGAAATTAGGTATAGTATCAATATGAACATACCACATCATTCTATTTATGAAATTGCTTGTCAAACGCGGTACTTTATAAAATGCTTCCAGAGCCTGTTAATACTGTGATGTGGACAACTCTCTCTTCCTTTACTTTCCTGAACTGTTTTCCTATAGCCGTCTTCAACATATCTACATTCAGATGGTCGTCGCCAGGAGAAGGCGGATGCTCACGCATCTCAATGAACTCCCCTATCCCAAGAGGGTCCTTGTAGTCAGCAATGAGAGCTGATGGAGTTACCACCGCGATCTTGCCCTTAGGATGTATCACTCTTCTCCATTCTGTTAAGCACGCATCCATGCAATCCTTCTTGATGTTTCCAGTAGCCATTAGAAGGCTGAAATAGTGGTCTTTTGTTGGGATATCCTCTAGGGTTCCATCCAGAGTCAGAAAATCACTAACATCAAGTTCAGAGGTTGTTGCCTTAGGAGAGAAGACGTAGATATTCGCCTTGGGACGATTCTCTCGGATTTTTCGTATTAATCGTTTCACTGAACTCGAAATCCCTGGTACTGCATAACCGATATTGATTTCCTCTCCTGTTCCCTTAGTAACCAAATCAGCAACTCTGTTGAAAGCGCTAAGTTCTGGAGGCAAATCCAAGAGATATTCAATGTAAAAGTCATGAATTGTCTTTATAGCTTCCATGAGAATCTTCTCTCTTTCCTCTCCACCTTTGGAAGAAATACAGTATACTCTGCGTTTAGGTCCCGAGCTACTCTTTTCCCAAGTGTCTTGAAGCAGTCCATCTGATTTCATTTCGCCCAGAATTGCATATAGCCGACCAATTCCCACCTTGATGCCTTTTTCTCCGAGCTTCTGATGAATCTCATAACCGTAGAAATTATGTGTCCCCGCCATTCTGAGAATGGTCTTTCGGAGTTCAGGTGTTCTCATTTCAGATGAATCCTCCGCCTTTGAATTGCAGTGGGAAGTATTTTGACACTCGCATGTGTCGATATGAAACATAGCCTAATTATTAATTCCGATTCCTATTTCCCAGAGCTTTTCAAGGAATTAATGGATTTGTGTGGCAAATCATGGACTATTCTAAAATGAATGATAGAATTCTAACTCTCCATCCTGCTGGCAAGAGTGGGGTGAATATCGAACGGGCGAAGTACGACCAAATTAAGTCTGCAATCTTAACCTCGCTTCAGGAGGTTGAGGTCTTAGGATTCAAAGACTTACGTGAAATGGTACAAAGCAAATTGTCTAGCAAATTCAATGGCTCAATCAGTTGGTATTACACCACAGTAAAGCTTGACTTAGAAGCCAGGGGTCTTATTGAGCGAGTCCCTGACAAGACTCCGCAGTTATTACGACTGCGAAAGCATGATTAGAGAATCGCTTCAGGCAACGGACTTCGCCTATTCTAGCCACGGGAGGTCAAGCTAAGAACTCGATTTACAATCTTTCTGATGCGCCCACTTTAGACTCTTTATTGAATCTGAGATACGGGGAGCAATCAAGCACCAAAACTGCACATATGGTGGTTTATGCCCAGCGGTTTGTCTGAGAGGCAAGTGTTGTCATAAAGGGACACCACAAAAGGCTTTTTTCCGCGATAACAGCTTGAGAGTGGTGAGAAACCATGAAAATCGCTATGGCTCAGATTAATCCCACCGTGGGCGACTTCTCTGGCAATGCATCTAAAATCCTTACGTTTCTCTCCAAGGCCAAAGAACAGGATGCCGATGTCGTTGTCTTTCCTGAGATGGCAGTGGCTGGCTACCCTCCGCAAGACCTTCTTTTGGAACGATCTTTTCTAGAAGCGAACCGAAAAGCTCTGGATGATATTGTGAAGGAAACCAAGGGGATTATTGCTGTCGTGGGATTCGTGGATTATGACGATGAGGATATCTTCAATGCCGCCGCAGTAATTCAAAATGGGAGCGTCTTGAAAATCATCCATAAAACTCTCCTTCCCACTTATGATGTGTTTGATGAAGCCAGATACTTCACACCTTTAGATCCTGAGCGGATTCAGCCAGTTTCACTCATGATCGGAAGCCAGGAGGTAAATTTCGGGGTGCAGATCTGTGAAGATCTGTGGGACGATGAATACGACATTAAGGTGACTAGTATTCTAGTTGAACGCGGAGCTCAATTGATTCTAAACATCTCAGCCTCGCCTTTCTACTCTGCAAAATGCTTCAGGAGAGAGGAAGAGGTTCGAGATAGAGCCGTGGCTAGCAAAGTGCCTGTCTTTCTCACCAATATGATAGGTGGTCAGGACGAGCTGGTGTTCTCTGGACAGAGTGTGGCAATAGATGCAGATGGCAAAGTCATTGCCAAAGGTGCTGACTTTGAGGAAGATCTGATTATCACTGATCTCGATCCTAAATCAATGACTGCACCAGGAATTACACTGCCTGACTATGACAGATATAGAGAGATGTTCGGTGCTCTTGTCCTAGGCCTTCGAGACTACTTCAAGAAGACAGGTTTTCGGAGAGCAGTACTTGGTCTCAGTGGAGGCATAGACTCATCCTTGACAGCATGTATAGCTTCTGAGGCACTGGGCCCCAATAACACAATCGGGGTTAGTATGCCATCAAAGTATTCGAGTGATCATAGTAAGTCCGATGCAGAGGTCTTAGCACGCAATCTCGGGATCCATTTTGTGAAAGCTCCAATACAGTCAATCGTTGACCAGTTTCATGCCTCAACAGAGGCTCTCCTTGTTGATCTGCGAACTCTCCACCGTACAAGGCCAGAAAATGATGATCACGTGGCTGATGAGAACATACAGCCAAGAATCAGAAGCAATATCCTCATGGACATTTCTAACCGATTTAGAGACCTTCGCATTCTTGTGCTCAACACAGGCAATAAGACAGAGCTTGCCCTTGGCTATTGCACTCTGTATGGTGACATGACAGGAGGTGTTGGGGTTATTGGGGATGTTAGCAAGCTTGAGGTTTACGCCTTGGCGAGGTGGTACAACAAGATGAAGGGAAAACAAGTAATTCCTAAAGGCTCGATTGAGAAGAAACCATCTGCTGAACTCAAGCTGGATCAATTTGATCCATTTGATTTTGATATTGTCAGCCCCTTGGTTGACGATATCATTGAAGACCGCAAGAGCCAGTCTGAGCTGGTTGAAATGGGCTATCCCCCAGAAGTAGTAAAAGATGTGTATAGCAGAGTTCGTCGTGCAGAGTACAAACGCTGGCAGGCCCCTCCTTGCATTAAAATCACACAGAAGGCTTTTGGCGTTGGTTGGAAGATGCCTATTGTCAATAAGCATCAAGGATGAATCTTCATATTACGCACCTATTGTGACCCATTCCATTAGGAACTAGAAGGAGGAAGTGTTTCCATGCAAGAAAACATATCCGCAAATGCTCCGAGAATCCATCAGAATTAGTGGGCACAATTCTAAACCCTTACAACTTATAGGGATATATCTATCAATCTGAATGACGTTATGCTGTGATGGGTATGTCGGAGAAATTGGGGCAGCTAGACCTGGTTTTCGTTGTAGACAATACTGGCTCTATGGGGCCTTACATCAACGTGGCAAAGAGTAAGATACTTGAGATAATCCGAACGATTAAGAAAGAGGAGTTATGTCATAGTCTGAGAGTAGGCTTGGTTCCTTATCGAGACCACCCACCAGAAGAAAGAACCTTTGTTACGAAGAAGTTTCACCTCACTGATGACACCGCAGTGATTGAACGTAACGTCAGGAGCATGTCAGCTCAGAGGTGGCGATGGTCCCGAAGCAGTTGATGATGGGCTAAGAGATGCTATCAATCTTGAATGGAATGGAGAGGCTGCTAAAGTCGTAGTTCTGATTAGTGATGCTCCTCCACATGGGGTCGAGCCAGGTGATAGATGGCCGGATGGCCCTCCTAGTGGGATTCACTGGGAAGAAGAAGCAATGAACGCTTACTATGAAGGTATCATTGTACATACAATGGGTTGTTTTCCTGAAACTTCCAGATACAGCAATGTTGTAACGGTTTGGGAAGAGATTGCTGCAGCTTCTGAGGGGAAGTTCTTCTCACTAGACGAGGTGGAAAATCTTGTACAGATCATAACTGGAGTTGCTATCGAAGAGATTGACAAGATTGCAATTCAGCAAGCCATAATGGGAGAGTTGGGTATTTCCGCCATTGAGGACTTTCCGTCGGAGTAAGAGCTTACTGAAGAGAGATTTGCAGAGCTAGCTACAAAGGTTAGGGACAGGGGTCTCAAGAAGCGTGCTGTGATGAAAGCACCCGCATTTGCAAGCGCTCTGGGAACAGAGAGATTCATTCTTGAAGAGAAAGAGGTCAGCGATGCTGATATCACAGGAGCACTCCAGAAGTCAAAAAAAGGGCGGAAAAGCAGAGGTTGTGTGGCGATCAGCGCCAACAAGGCTTAGGCCTTCTCCGAAGAGAAAGCCACTGGTAGGAGGGGGGGAGTTATGAGGGCATGTTACAGAATATAGGCCCAGTTAGCCACCTGCTCACCACACATGTTGTGTAGTGCACCACATCCTAATAAGCCCTACTCTAGGAAATTGTGAGCTGGCGCCCATTCCATTCTGTCACGCTTATGAAGTAGTGATGGTCAAATCGCAATCCTATAAAGTGGTTCTATCACGGGCAATTAGAGGCTCCCTCAATGACCGAAGAACATCGATACAAGCTTGAAAGCAACTGGGTCCGTGAGAAAATCGTTACTGTAGAGATTGAAGGCAAACCGACTCTCGAAGTAGCTACGCCGCCTGACTTCTGGTCTGAGTCGCCAAAGGAACTCATTTCACCTGAGGATCTCTTCCTAGCCTCTGCCGTATCATGTTACGGCGTTAGTCTCTCCGGCGTCGCAAAACGATTCCATGCTAAGTTTTCTGAATTCTCAGTCAAAAGTGAAGCAACTCTGGCCAAGGGTGAGTCTGGATGGGAATTTGACCAAATAACCATGTTCGCAAAGATTATTGTTCCAACAGAGCGAGATCGCAAAAGGATGGAGAAAGCCGCTCAAAGAGCTCATACATATTGCCTTGTAGCTAACTCAATGAAGTGTCCTGTTCATCTCAATTTCGAAATAGTTGTACCCCAAGCAATCGCGTCTCCTTCGCAACTGCGTCAAGAGTGATACAAAGCTGGAAGACGAGTCGTTCTTGAGCAAGTGCCTATTTCCACTCGACCAATGCTTGAATCGCTGCATCGATCACCAAATCGGCTCCCCTTAGGAGCATCGGATCAATTTCGGGTCCAAAGAGTGGCTTTCCATGAATCTGCAAATCTGATATACAGTTGATTGATGCTGCAGGGGTCTTGTTCTCAGAGGCTATCCCAAGAATCGCTGATGTTTCCATGTCCACTGCGTGAGCTCCCCGCCCTATCCATTCTTGGAGTAAATCCTCTGTCTGCCTCAGGAGGACATCTGTTGTCCACATTGTCCCTCTGTGTGTTGGCAAACCTGAATTCGCTGAAATAGTGAAGACCTGCTTGGTTAGAGTAGAGTCTGCATCTATCTTCTTTCCATCTCCAAAATACACTGATCCCGCACCATCTCCTACAAGAACTGAATCAGCAACGAACGCATGACCAATATCATGCTCGCTTGATAGACCGCCGCAAAAGTCTGCTCGAATGAACACTTGTGGATTGGTCTTTGCGATAGCCTCCAAGAACATAATTGCAGCGGGCGAGCCAATCCCTGTGTCCAAGATGCCTATTGCTGTATCACCGTATTTCCCTGTTGTGAGTCTTCCCTTTACTTTCTTGCTCTTGAGACGTGAAGCCGCTCCTTTATTGAAGCTCCCTGTTGCAACCACAAGAAGGCGGTCAGGAATATCACTAGCTCTAGCGCCTAGAACGCCTCTCACAATCCTCTCGTCCTGATTCATGCTTTCAAACATCTTTGAAGCAATTCTTGCCTTTGCACGATCTCTGGCTCGTGGTTTCATTTGGAGTCACAACTAGATGCGAGTCTAGTCCTCAAGTTGCGGAAGTAGAATCTCTGTCTGGTAGGCAGCTCCACAATCACAATTGAATTTGGCTGACCATCGTCTTGGGAGAGGTACATTGAACTCATCGACAACATCCTTGAGGCTGTTCTTTATTCCGCCAATGAGATTGACATATGCTCTTGAGAGTCTCTGAACCTCTTCTGGAAAATCGAAGTCAGAGAGGATGTACTTGACCCCCTTCTTGCATTCTGGGCACGCTGTCAGCATTAAGTGAGTGCCATCCCCGCAGGTCTTGCACTTTACTTCGACATGGCTGAAATTCGGAGCGACGGGAGCCACTGGTGTCAGGTCCACTGGATGTCCACAAACATAGCAGTAGTAGCGCAAATCAACTTTCGGCATCTTTCAACCTCTTGACTTTCTTGTCTTTACAAATAACAATTAGAGCTCTAAAAGTATTGGCCTCATGTGGCCAGATTGCGAGGAGGAATGAGTATTCTAGGATGCTTCATCCTTGACTTTAGAGGCTGTAGCAAAAGGCGTTTCTGTAACAATCTCTCTTGCCACTAGTATGTCCGTATCAGCAAGCCTATGAACAGTAATACGTACTTGGTCACCGACCTTGATGGTGTCATATTTGGTGTATGCGTCTATCTTCAGCGTTAGATGGATGCCTTCCCGAGTTTCCACGGTAATGAACCCGTAGGCTATCTCTCCCTTTCCGAAGTATCCGATTTGGCTAGTAAGAATCTTCCCACTGATTGCTTCTGTTTGAAACATGGTTAACAATAGTTAAAGACATGTATTAACATCTTTGCTATCTGCACACTTGCCCAGTCATCTTTTTCGGAGGACACCAACGTACAGATTCCTGGGACCATACGTCTTGACGAGTTTCCAACCCGCTCTCTCGGCCATCCCTGACATTTCTTCAGTATTGACCATTCGAAGAAGCCACCAATCTCCTACGTGGCCTTTGTACTTGAGTCGTATCTTGACTAGTCCGATAGGAATTCCTCTTGATCTGTTCTTCTCATGATACGAAATATGCTCGGATTTGTCTGTATCTGCAACATCTCTGGTTTGTGCCAGTACTACGGCATCAGGCTTTGTTATTCGATGTAGGTCCATGAGCATCCCCACGATCTTCTCATCATCACCAAGCACTCCGAAGTTATTTCCAAACAAGATAACGGTATCAAAAGTATTCTTGGGAAAATCTAGATTCTCCGCAGACATGAGATGGACCTCCTTTACTCCCCTTTTGCGGGACGCATCGACAGCCGCCTGAGAGATGTCGATCCCAACAACATCATGTCCCATCTCTTGGAAGTGGAGAGCTACGCGGCCAGCTCCACAGCCAATGTCGAGAATCTTGCCCTTGACCTCAGCGCTGGCCAGTCGCTCGCTCTCATTCCATTCGGAGAACGGCGCAATATATTGACTGCCCAGACTCTCATGTGCATAGCCATCGTCTCTTTCAATCTCATGTTTTGCTTCTTTTCCTGCAGTCGCATCATCCATTATCATTCCAAAGATGTCGGGCATAATGCAGTTCTGGGGGCGTTCACGGAAAAGGAGTTCGGTCAAGAGTGTAAACAACCAGAAGATGACAAGCGTTAAATGAAACAACATTAGCCTATATATCCGCGTGAGGGGAAATCATTTGAGTTCGCCACAATCTGAAGCAGATGCCTACATTGTGAACATCACTGTCCACGGTGGGAAGAAGGAAGATGTGGAGGCATCCGTCAAGGAGCACCTTGTAGGATCCGAGGATGTTGAAATGTATCAGACCTGGGTCAACGTCGCGGCACTGCGTCGAATAGGTCTCATGTTTCAGGGAGGTGTTGAAGCCTCTGGGGCAATAACCGATTTGCTTTGTCTAATAACTGTCATTGGTGCTGTTTTGATGATATTCGTGTTCTGGCAAGTGGTTGTATTCTTCGCTGTGATACTTGTGCTGACGCTACTTAGCGGTGGGTCTGCGCTGAAGTATCTGAGGGGGACGTATATTACCGCCGAGGCCGCCAAGATCGATTCGAGCCGGCTGGAACAATTCGTTATTGATCAGCTGAAGTCTGGAAACTTCGTTGGGATAAACGACAGGGAGAAGGCAATACAGCCAGGCCCTCTGACCAAGAGATCAAACCAAGCGAAATTTTCATTTACAACAGGAATCTACATCGCTTTGGGCGTTGCCACAGTATTTCTAATCGAGGAAGTTTTGTATTGGTGGTTCTTCCAAACTTGGTGGCCGCCACTCGAGTTTCTCTTGGTTCTTGGCATTGGCTTTCTAATTGGTGTGTTTGCAATGGACCTTGGAGTCATTCTTCGTTGGAGCGCAGCCAAGAATCTTAGATGACATCAAACACAATTGCCCAAAACTCGCGCTCAGACACTCCGGTCCGTAGGTCTTTGAGCTCATTTTTTATTCTATCAAAGGAGTCCTTGGACTGACTTTTCTTGGTTGCCTCGTGAGTTTTCTTGATACGGTCGGCAATCTTTCGGGTTTGCTCTTGAGTGGCTCTCACCCCACCCATCTTGAGAAGATATTCCACAAAATGTCTGCCTACAAACTTACCAAGATGAAATTCACGTCGTCGTCCTACTATGAGTGGGCTAATTGGTTCATAGGTCATTGAGTGAGTCAATTGGCCATGGGAGTGGATTCCGCTTGAATGAGTAAATGCATTGTCACCAGTTATTGATTTATGCAGTGGCAATGGGATTGCAAAGTTTCTCTCAACAAGCCTGCTTAGGCGATAGAGCTTCTCGGTTTCAATGCCTGTCTTTACTCCATAAAGCTGTTCTAAAGCCATGACGACCTCTTCAAAGGCTGCATTTCCAGCACGCTCTCCATAACCGTTCACACAAACGTGCGGATAACTAGCACCTTCTTCTACAGCAGCTAATGTGTTTGCATTAGCAAGTCCAAAATCATCATGACAGTGCACCGCAATCGGAACTTTATATCTGCTCTCTTTCCAGAGGGCTTTCTTGACCTCCCTCATAATGTGGCGCATTACCTCCGGTCTGACAAAGCCTACAGTGTCTGCCACGCAGATTTTGTCAGCTCCAGCGTCTATGGCTGTCTTATAAGCCTGGCATAGAAAATCCATGTTGCTCCTTGTGCTGTCTTCTGCAATATAATCCACAATCAATCCGTGATCTTTTGCATACTGAATGCACTCCGTTAGTCGGTTGAGCATCTCACCTCTTGTCATCTGAAGCTGATACTTTAGCCTGAAGTCAGAGGTCGCAATAAAAATCGGCACCTCTTTCACACCGGCCTCAATGCATGCATCGATATCAGAGATGACTGCACGTGCTGGAGCGCCCACAACAGCATTGTCGAGGCCTTCTTTCGCAATAGCGGCGACAATCTCTTTCTCGTGTTCACTGACAGCTGGGAAACCCACAACTACAATGGAGGTCCCTATCTCATCCAGCATCTTGGCGATCTCGATCTTCTCATCAAGAGTAAGAGCCACGCCTGGTGTCTGCTCTCCATCACGGAGAGTCTCGTCCCACATGAACACTTCTTTCGGAAGGCTTTCAGGCTTGGTACCTTCGACCCTATTGTAATTGACTGCCAGTCCTGCTTTTTCTAGAGACTCCATGGTCTGTTACCGCCTTGCTCAGTCGAAATGGGCTGAACTCCCTTCTCATCATTTACTGATGCTAAAGCCCCTAACAGACCTGAGTTAAACATTGCGCAATCGCCATTAGATAAAGGACTCACTCAGGCATCAAGAGAGGCAAAAGGAAATCGAGTTGTTACTTGATATTTTGGAAGATGGTCCCAGAGATTGGATTCCTAGTTCCTTCAAACCAAGCGACAAATCATGAATATTAGGTTATCTGCCTAATCCACTTCCAGTCACCCACCTCGCCAGAAAGGCCTAACCTGATTGCACTTACCATGAACTCCATCAAATACTGGTCTCTATCCACCAACCAGCTGGCTAATATTCCTGTGTGAATGACACTACCCTTCACATACCAGTGTTGGTAGGCTACAACAGGGTCCTCTGGAGCCTCAGACCAGTTGATAAAGTTCCAATATCCTATAATCTCGGTATCTGTGAGATTCTCCAACTTATTCTCCTCATACGCACCATATCCCGTATCGATGTTTTCACCATGGTTGTTTCTGAGGTAGGTGCTGATCTGATGGGATGTATTTGCTATGAACTGGTTATAATGGATGCCTGTCCAGAATCTCCAGTAGTTACTACCCACCCAGTTTCGGTTCTCTTCAGGCCACCTGTGATAGACTGACTTCCAAGCATGAGTACCATTGAACTCCCACCCATGGCCCTTGACCAGACTCAGATAGCCTAGCTGATCTGGCGAATCTGGTGGATGATACTTCACTTCAGCCAGAAAGTTGCATGCATCTACAAGTATCAGTAATCCCCCCTTGGCAACAAATGCCTTATAGGCCGTGTATTCTTCCTGTGTCACATACTCAGTGAAACCAAGAATTAGAATATCAAATGCTCGTCGTGCTCCATTGAACAATGCGCCCTCAATGACATCGATTTCATCGATGTAAGTGATGCGCTCATCAAAGATCATGGATGGAAGATTCGAGTAGCTAAGGAGTTCAGATAGACCCTCACTAAAGCCCCACCCGTCCTTGACTGTCACGTTAAGATAGTTTAAATCATTAGAGATATAGGTGCCTGGGTCAACCCATTCATATCGTTGATAGAAGACATAAAACGCATTTTTGTATGCTGTCGCTGAGAATATAGGTTTCACCACAGCAACCCTGCTTGGAACTCGAGTCCAGATAAATCCGAGAAGACCGATAAAACCTATCAGCACAATGATTGAGGTCAATAAAGCCAACACTTGACGTTTAGTCTGTGTGCTCATGTCATAGCCTCTCAATGACCAGCTTATCTCGAAATGAGATATAAATGAAGACTCAATGTCACAACAGCAACCAAAGGGGATTATAAAACCATTCTAGAAGCTGCGGGAACTACCGGGCAATATAGCCGTGTCGCCAAATAGTAATTTGGTCGTCCTGTTTTTGCCATAAATGTTACCGACAATCTTTGAGGGCTGTTGCTAGGCGGCGATTCTACTCAAATCGGTATCGGCCCTTTGAAGTGATTTTACCTTGAATACGATGAATTGCCTCAACCCTAGTTTCGTATTCTTCTTTGGATATGTTGCCCTTGTCGACTGCGTCTTTTGCTTTCTTCTTCTTGTATTCTGACTTTGCCCTTTCAAGATGAATCAGCCTGAGGGCTGACTCTACAACTGGCTTAGCTCCAGATTCTTCAGCAATTCCTTCCAGCATTGGTTTCCAACAGATTTCCTCCACATGAAATGCGTATTCAAGGCCCTTTTCGAGGATTCGATTCCACATTGGACAAGAATTCACGAGGATTTCCTTACCGTTGAGGCTTACATCCAAACCAATTGATGAGAACAGCTCTACAGCTGTCTTTGCCGCAGCCTCTGGCCCCTTCGCCCCATCCGCTTTAGCTTTCTCCGCTCCCATCAGCCTGAATCCACTTGCATAGCCTTCATACATCGAAAGTGGACCCACATTCTCACACAATCCCCACCATAGTCCATCCAAGAATGCAATGAAGCCTTTTCTCAATATGTCAAGTTCATTCAATCATATTCACCTCTATCTCTTGAATGGGTTTCCCCACCTGTCTAGAAACGCTATCTCCTCCGGCATCTGGCGTGGGGGTCCCAATGTTCTATCTGATAAGGGGTATCCAAGAGTAAGACAGAGGATTGGCACCCAATGTGGGAGTGGAATCCCCAATCTCTCTGATATTGCACCTACATCATCGAAGTGGTCTAATTGGACTGAAGACACGCAACTTCCAATACCTAACGCAGCAGCGGCGAGAGCCATATTCTGCATCATCATAGAACCAGCGATAACCGCGTGTCTGGGTGATGACCAACCATAAACACCGCCAGTGCCTCTAAGAGTGGCTTGCGAGTTGCCTACATGAGTCTGGTCGATTACAAGAACCAAGAGCACTGGTGCTCCATTTGTTTCAGGTTCTCCCTTTATGTATTCAAAGCGCTCACCTGTTATTAGAATATCAATGGTGCGCTCTCTACTGACCTTTGATTCAATATAGCTGAGACGCCGCTCCAACTCCTCCCTCGGTGTAGCCCGCCCGAATAGTTCAATGGTCCTTTCCACGGCAATCTGGCCAATGAACTTCTGGGTCTCTTTGTCGCGCACAACCACAATCCTCCAAGGCTGTTGATTTTCAGCACTTGGTGCGTAGCCGCCAGCCTCTATAATCCTGTAGATCAATTCGTCAGGGACATCTTTTGATGTTACATAGTCACGGATGGCTCGACGGTTCTTGATTACCTCAATTGTTTCATTCTCATCCAAGATGAAATCACTCCAACCCACATGTTGCTTGATGAATCAGCCACAAGCTCTGATGTTTAAATCATTTAGCTTCCGTTAGCAATCCTTCTGCATGAAAGAGTATACAAGGTTTGAATCTTCGAAGAATTAGATGCATTCATCCCTGTGCGAACTTATAATCCGAACCTACTAGGAGACTATTGTGGATTGCTGGAGATTCTATGATGGAAGACACACGGATTTCTGCACTACGACTTGCGGCGATAATCTCTGCATTCGCTCACGATATTGGTGACTATATCGTTTAGCATGCTCATTGCATGTCCAGCCTCCATTGAGAGTTCGAAACTTGTGTAAGGCTGTCCCTACACTAATTTCACTTCATCTATGGTATTGGCGCATCTTGGCCATCATATTTGACATTAAAGCCTGTATCGAGATTCACGCTTTCTTTCAAAATTCGGCCACTTGCAACTACTCGTTGAACCTGATTTGTTCCTTCGTAAATCTGCAACAGCTTCGCATCACGCATCAGCTTCTCCGCAGGGTATTCGGAAACATACCCATACCCGCCCATAATCTGGACAGCGTCGATTGCATTCTGCATGGCTGAGTCTGCGGCAAAGAATTTGGCAAATGCAGAGTCCTTTGAGTTGTCATGTCCATGGTCAGCAAGCCAGGCTGCATATCGAGTCAAGTGCCTCGAAGCAGCGGTCCTAGCACCCATATCAGCAAGCATGAACGAGATACCTTGGAACCTGCCTATTGGCTGTCCAAACTGATGACGGACATTGGCAAACTTGGCCGCTTCATCAAGTGCACGCTGAGCTACGCCAGTAGCAATAGCGGCGATTCCTGCGCGGGTCTTGTCCAGTGTCATCATGGCTATCTTGAATCCCTCGCCCTCCTTTCCGACAAGAGCATTCTTGGGCACTCTCACATCCTCAAAGATGACCTCGGATTGGACTGAGTTCAATTGGCCGAGTTTGTTCTCGATATGTCCTATTTTGACTCCCTTCGTCTTGGGAACCATGAAGACAGAGAGTCCTTTATGCTTCAGCTCAGGTTGAGTTGATGCAAATACAGTGAACATCGAGGCTTGGGGCCCGTTAGTGATGAAACACTTCAACCCATTGATGACATATTCGTCACCATCTCGAACTGCTCTGGTAGCTACGGCAGCGGCATCTGAACCAGCCTTCCTCTCAGTGAGGCAAAATGCTCCGAATTTCGCATCCTTGCCTGTAATCAAGGGCTCGACATATTCTTTCAGCTGTTCGATAGTTGCGCCAATTACTAGTGGTGCGAATGCAAGGTTGTTGCACATAATGGAAGTCGCAATTCCTGCACCGCCATATCCTGTTGCTTCTGAGACCAAGGTCTCTGAGAGAAGAGACAGTCCAGGACCTCCAGCTTCTGTTGGTATATGCAGATTCATGAGCCCGGCTTCGTAAGCCTTCTGAACGATGTCCTTGGGGAAATCATTTCGCTTCTCAAGCTCCATGGCTCTTGGAGTGATATGCTCCTTCGTGAACTCCTTTGCTCTCTCAAACAGTTTCTGATCCTTCTCTGACAATGAAAAGTCCATAATTGTCCACTCTGACCAATCGACCCAAGTTCCGGTATAAAATCCCTTTGTCCAGTCCATTTATTGCCGATACAGTTCCTTTTAGGCTGAATTTTTATACTAGTTATTCAGCGGCCGACCTGTCGAAACTGAGGTGGAATGCGAGACGTGCCACTAAGCAAGACTGCCATCGTAAGTGGAGCACAGACTAAGTTTGGAAAGCTCGAAGGCATCTCTCAGAGGGAGATGTTTGCTGAGGCTGTTGATAAAGCAACGGTTGACGCGGGAATTTCCAAGAAGGACATTCAGGCGGCTTTTATAGGAACCTTCATCCCTGAGATGCTAATCCATCAAGGGCACACAGCCCCGTTGCTCCTTGATTATGCCGGACTTAGAGGATTACCTGCGACAAGGCATGAAGCAGCCTGTGCGTCTGGAGCTACTGCTCTCAGAGCTGGAATAATGGCGATTGAATCAGGTCTCTATGACACAGTCCTAGTTGCTGGGGCAGAAAAGATGACCTCTGTTTCAACAAACGCTGTTACCGAAGCACTTGCCGCAGCAGCGGATGACGAGTTCGAGTCCAAAATGGGGCTCACATTCCCAGGAGTATTTGCTATTGCAGCAGTAGCTCATATGCGAAGATACGGAACCACGGAAGAGGACATGGCGCGAGTCGCAGTAAAGGCTCATAAAAACGCCTCCACAAATCCCTTGGCACAGTTTCAGAAGGAGATCACTCTTGAGAAAGCAATGACGCCAAGGTATGTCGCTTGGCCCCTAAAGCTCTTTGACTGCTCTCCAATATCTGATGGTGCCGCTGCAATTGTCCTGACCTCAAAGGAGAAGGCAAAGGAATACACTGACCTCCCAATTGATGTCATTGGTACTGGTCAAGCTTCGGCCTCCATGAATCTTAGTGACCGAACTGATCTCTCCTCATTTGAAGCATCAGTTTCAGCAAGTAGGAGCGCCTACAAGATGGCTGGCTTAGGACCCGAGGACATGGATCTGGCAGTGGTTCATGACTGCTTCACAATTGCAGAATTAATCGCAAGCGAGGACATAGGGTTCTTCAAACCGGGCGAGGCCGCCAAGGCAGTAAGGGATGGTGTCACAGCACTCGACGGTGACAAGCCCATAAATCCAATGGGCGGATTGAAAGCAGTAGGCCACCCCGTAGGAGCTACTGGTGTGAAACAAGCAGTGGTTCTGTACAAAGAACTATTGGGCGAAGCTGGACCTAATCAAGTCGCCAAAAACAACACTGGCATTATGCACAACTTTGGCGGGACAGGGGCTAGCTGTGTGGTCAATATATTCAGGAGGTCTGACGCATGAGTGAGAAGCCTACCATCGAAGAGTACAGTAAAAAGATTCAGAATCATGACTTTCAGGCCTACAAGTGTGTGGACTGCGGAGCAGTCATCGCGCCTCCGATGGGGTCCTGTTATAGTTGTGGTGGCAATAAGATGGGATGGACAAAGGTGAGTGGCAAAGGAAAGCTTGTTTCATTCACAGTTATCCATATCGCACCGGAGCAATTTCAAGAAGAGGCACCTTACCTCATTGCAATTATTGAGCTTGAAGAGGGGACAAGAGTGACAGCCCGTCTTCAAGGGTTTGATCCATTGAAGCCTGAAGCGATTGAAGTTGGGACTCCACTGATTCTTGACTACGAGGACGGGTTATCAGGTAATACGTATTTGTCCTTCAAGCCCGCCTAAAGGTCCGCAATATCGGAGTCTGAAAGCCATGGTCGAGAAGAAGTATAGAGACCTCCTACATCTTTCAGTACCCGAATCAAAAGCAAGATTCAAGCAACATGCGCCAGGATTGAGCGCGAGTTATGACCAGGGTCTACTTCAAGATCATCTGCCTCCAACATCAGGAGTACTAGGAGGCGACGAGATGCTTCTGACATCAATTGGACATGTCATGCCAGAACAGACCAGAATCGCATTCGAGGCAACTGAGTTTGTTAATGTATTCGGCAGAGTCCTTTCAGACCATTCTGGGCATCCTCGATGCTTACAATATCTATATGTCTGGGACTATCAGGCTGTTCCAGCGCATGAAGCCGACTATGAACCAATCTTTGTGTTTCTTGATGGTCCAGACCGATTCGCGATATACGATCTTGTTCATTACTGCTCGAGGCGTTTGAATTTGGGTCCGCCAGGCTCGAAGGGTCCCGGACTGAGGATGGTGCCTGGTTGGCATTCCTTCCTCCCTGATTTCGGGATGCCTCCCAAGGCAGTGGACAAAGGCCTAGATGTTCAACCGCTCTCAGACGAGCACCTCAGGACGTGGTGGACTATTCCTGATATGGAGCCAAGACTGAAGATAAAGGAATATATGCGTGATCCATTCCTGCTCGAGGCACCAGGTCATTTTCTCGAGAATCCAGATGACAACTCGAGGACAATATGCTGCACATTTCTAGAGCTGGAAAGAGCACTCAGAGAATTTGAGGATCCCCGGCAAGGTCTGATAGAGGGTATCAAACGAGCATTCAACAAATGCGTGGGCATACT
>JBHLRP010000042.1:0-28404 GCA_048882485.1 Candidatus Thorarchaeota archaeon | reverse complement strand
GAAACCTATCACCCTACTTGAGGAACAAGATCGACCACAGCCGAGGCGTGACATCTCGGTGACAGAGGCCGGCAAAGGTATGGATGTGAAGATAGGACGACTTCGAAGTCAGGACAATCGACTGTCATTCTTCCTCTTGGTTCATAACACAATTAGAGGGGCAGCAGGCGCATCAGTGCTCAATGCAGAATATGCCTATGCCAAGGGGTTATTGAAGAAATATGGGGAGGTGACCTGATGCGGGTGTTGAAGTTCGGAGGTGGGTGTCTCAGAAACCCTCTGGGATTCATACGAGTGGCTGAGATTGTGAAGTCAGAGTATTCGGAGCCTATTGTTGCTGTGATATCTGCAATATACGGCATCACAGACCTTCTGGCTGAAGCCTCTGAAGCAGCTCTCGCATCTGAAACGGAGATTCCTCAACGAGTTGATGAGATTCGAAGCATCCATCATCAGATCATTAGAGAAGCAATTGAGAATCCAGAGGCACGTAGGAGAGCCATAAATGACCTAGAGCCCCATCTCAAGAAGCTTGAGCGTCTACTGTTCGGAGTGGCCTATACAGGAGAGCTCATTGACACAGTCAGGATATTGATCCTGAGCCAGGGAGAGCGGATGTCAGCATCCGTCTTAGCCCGGGTGCTTCAGGAAGCCGGCCTATCTTCAGAGGCTTATGAGTCGGATAGGATAGGCATAGTCACCTTTCCTGCCTGCGAAAATGCCACTGCTAATCTGCCTCTCGTAAGGACGAATCTCCAAGACTCACTCTTGCCAGTCCTCAATGAAGGCACAGTACCAGTAGTCACAGGGTTCTTTGGCTGTAATCCTGAAGGGAAGACTGCATCTTTTGGCAGAAATGGAACTGACTACAGCGCAGCTGTAATCGCCAGCGCTCTCGATGCAGGGGGAATAGACATCTGGAAAGATGTTGACGGTTTCATGACCGCTGACCCAAATCTAATCCCTAACGCCCAGAATATCGCCACCTTGTCATATGGAGAAGCTGCGGAGCTGTCATACTTCGGAGCAAAGATTCTGCATCCTCGGACTACTGAACCGCTATCAGGGAAGGATGTACATATTCGAATCCGGAATGTCCATTCCCCCAAGAGCATTGGAACGCTCATCAGAAGGCAGGGTGAGACGAAGGATGATGTCATCAAGAGTGTGACATCAAACGTTGACATCTCAGTGCTCAGAATCCATGGTGGTGGTGTGGGCTACAAACCTGGCATAATTGGGGAAATTGGCCAGACTCTTGCAAGCCAGAACATCAATATCTACTCGGTGATAACCTCTCAGACTTGCATAAACCTCCTGCTTGATCAACAGGACTCTCAGAGGGCACGAGATGCTCTGATACCACTAGTCGATGGAGTCATCGAGCGACTCGAACTCAAAGAAGATGTGGCTCTGATAGCTGTCGTAGGTGAGGGTCTCTCGACGACTAAGGGATTAGCGGCCAAGGTCTTCTCTGCTGTGGCTCAGGAGGACATCAATGTCGAGATGATCTCTTCAGGTGCCTCAGAGGTGGCGTACTATTTCATCGTACGACATGAGCACATGGAGCAGGCAATCAAAGCAGTGCATTCATGCTTCTTTGAAGCCTCTCCTCTTGGTGCCATCTGACCGCTGTCTTCAAATGCGAACTGACTATGGTGCTAGATGTATCATGAAAGGAGGAAATGAGAAGAGCATCAATTACGACTCTCTTTCCAAAGTATATGATGAGGTCCGAATGGGTGACCCTGAGATGATATTTCATCTCCTTGAAGAGTTCTCCCCTCATTCAGAGTCACTGATTCTGGATGTTGGTTGCGGAACTGCAAACAACACCTTGCTCTTCCAGAAGTCCACCGGAGCACAGATGGTTGGTCTTGATTTGTCATGGGGTATGCTTGCAAAAGCCAAGTCAAAGGCTGATGTCATCTCACTGGTTCATGCGCCAGCCGACAAGATGCCGTTCCCCTCTGACACATTCGACATGGTCTTTATGACTGAAGTTGTTCATCACCTTCCGAATGTCGCCTCAGCTATCCATGAAATGGGGAGGATTCTTAGCAGCGGCTTAATGTGCATAGTCACACAGTCCCATAGGCAAATAGAAGCACGGATGACCTCGAGGTTCTTTCCTTCAACTGTTGCTATTGACAAGGAGCGTTATCCAGACATTCCTGAGATTAAAGAGCATATGAAATCAGCCGGACTCAATCGCGTATGGTCAAATCAGTATAAGTTCGCCCCTGTTATTCTTGGTGAAGAATACCTAGAAACTGTATCCCGGAAGGGCTACTCGATGCTACACAAGATTTCTGAGCGCGACTATCAAGAGGGGCTGAAAGCCCTCCAGCAGGCTTTTTCTGAAGAAGAGAAGCTAGACTATGCTGCTGGCTACACCTATGTATGGGCCAGAAAGGATTAGAAGACCACAGTGAAGTCTATGAGTCGCTCCTCTTCAACCTCGAATCTGAACAATATCCGAATGGTGAGTGTTGCTTTTCCTGGGCGTAGCGCTCTGAAGATCCACCTTCCTCTCTCAGCATCGCCACCGGTCCATCCTGGCTTCTTCATATTCTCTGGATTGACATACTCGGTTTCGGTATCCTCCAGATAGATGACCGTGTCATCGTCAATCTCAAACTCGGCGTCTTCACCCACAGAGCCATGTCTATGAAACAGGTAGAAGAAGCGCTCGCCTACTTGGACCGTGACCTCGCATATTGCCCTTGTGCATTCAATTTGACGCATCTCAGTATCCCTAGGTTTCATAGATTACTCACCATGTCCCTCTGAAGCTGCAACAGAAAGAGCCCTACGCATACGTCGACGCCTGTAGAAGAAAGCTATGAGAACTATGATTATCACTCCTGTGGAAATGAGGCCAATTGTGAGAAGCTGTAACTCTGGAAGAAGAATGAGCATTATCCCTGGATACCACTGAGTGAACACGAGATCTATCATGTTATTTCCAGCAAAATTGACCCGCATTCGCATGTTTGTCAAGGTGCCATTGACCTTCTCGTAGAGCATCTCCATGTAGATAGAGATGAGGAATATTCCGAAGACGAACGAGGTGTCAATCACAGTGCCCCAACTGGTATCAGTGTCTACTAGTTCAATGTCATCAAAAGCTGTGAAGTTGCTAGGCGCTTCTGATTCATTGACACTTCCAAAGAATCCGAATCCACCCAGTTCACTTGAAAAATTCCAATCACCAATAGGCACAACTACCAGAAACATGTCTTCCATAATGACCTCAGAGTCATTTTGGCGAATCAATGTGCAATTGGATCCTGGCATCTGCCAAGACTCATTAATCAAAGAAGGTATAGAATCTAAGTGTGCGACTCGCGCGGTTATCTTCTGGCCTTCTTCAACTTCAGAGATGAATGGCATAAACTCGCTGAGATATGAGCCAAATGTCTCGTCGAGCAATTTTCTCTGCAGAACATATGTTATCTCGTCACCTACTTCCACTCCCCATTCTAGGCTATGATTGCTTTGGGCCGAAACGTACGAGGCACTGAGAAATGGAATAAGCAATGCAACGGACAGCAAAGCTCCGCATAGTCTAAGCTTCATTGCCCCTAGTATATTGCTCGGTAGTCTTTAGGATTATGGTAGGATTTCTAGAAGTTCAGGCAAATGGTCGATAATCGTGATATTGGCCGGTGCAATCTCTCTCTCCTCAGAGTTACACTCTACGATAAGAATCGGTACCATGTCACCTCTGATTGCAGCCTCGACATCATATCTCACATAGTTGCCGACATACACGCATCTTCTAGGATTGACTCGAAGGTCGTCAGCCACCTTGAGCAACATATAGGGCGACGGTTTCTTGTATCCAGGCACATTTGTATACTCAATAGACCCAAACAGGGATAGATTGTTATCACGCTTGAGGATAGATCTAGGGTCTCCAAAACGATTTGACGCCATTCCAAGCATGTAGCCTCTTCTCCTCAGTTCCACAAGTGTTTCTCTACAGCCATCCAGAGGTATGTATCTGTCAAGGCGAAGCCAATCGTCCCACAATGATTGAAACTCATTGGCCAATTTTTCAATATCCCCTTTTGCGCCAAGGCTCTTTAACAGCCGTTTATCATACTCCACCCAATCCTCTCTGGATGGTTCCCAATGCAGGTCGGCTCGTTTCTTCAGCATGAAATCGTCGAGCCACACATCGGGACCACGGGATTGCGCTCCTTCAAGCTCATAGTCAGACATGGCTGCAATATCTGTCAGACCTACCTCAGCAAGAAATCGTCTATGGACTTCTCCAAGGTCTCTGTCTGTCCTGTAGAGGGTCCCTCCTAGGTCGAAGATAACAGCATCGATTCCTTCTATCATCTATATTCCGCCAAGTGGACCTACAATCTGCTTACCTGTATCTATATGTGACGGCAGAGGAGTCTAGCCGGTCAACCTTTTTCTTTAATACAAGTGATATCAACTAGATTTGGATGGCATCTGTGGATGATACCCTGAGAGCTGTGAAGAAACATCTTGAGGAGAATCCAGATGATGCATCCGCCTGGAATGTCCGGGGAGTTCTTTTGGCAAACAAGAACGAGTTTGGAGAGGCTCTGCGTTGTTTAAATCGAGCAATTCGCCTAGACCCGAATCTCTCAGAGGCACACATTAATCGCGGTCGTGTCCTCATGGCTCTAGGTCCTGATAAGGCAAGCAGAGCATTGGAGTCTTTCGACAAGGCACTTCGGCTTTCTCCAGACAATTGGGATGCCCTCATTGACAAGGCCAAAGCTCTTCGGGCGCTAGGGCGAACCAAGGAAGAGCTTGCATGCTATGAGAAGGTCAGCGAAACAGTCACTGATGTTCCAGCGATCTGGATTCGCATGGGTGACATCAAATTGGAGCAAGGCCACTTCAATGATGCAGTCATCAACTATGACCAAGCACTGATGCTTGATCCTGAAAAGGTGACAGCTCTTGTTCACCGAGCAATAGGTCTCTCAATGATGGAGAAAGGAAAAGAAGCAGTGAAGTCAGCTGAGAAAGCCACCAAATTGGCACCTGACGACATAGAGACCTGGCGTGTTCTTGCCGATGTGAACATCAGATATGGTAAACAACGTGCGGCGATGAAGGCACTCAAAAAGGCCTCAGAAATAGATCCAAGTGATGCTTCTGTGGAGAACACTATGGGCATGGTGGAGTTTAAAGCTGGGCGTCTTAAAGATGCAGCGGCACATTTTCGAAGAGCACTTGTGCGTGATAAGAAACATACTACTGCGCTTCGGAATCTGGGGTTTGTCCAGATGGATTTAGAGGAATGGTCAGAGGCCAGCAGGACTTGGGACCGACTCACTGCAATAGTCCAGGATGATCCGCAAGTGTTCGATGCAAAAGCAACAACCTATGCCCGACTGGAGGATTTTTGCTCCGCATCAGAGGCTTGGGAACGGGCACGAAAGCTCTACAAGAAACGTAGCGACGATAGAGAAGCAAACCGCGTTGCAGAGCTGAAACGTGCAGCACGCATCAACTGCTCACGCCAAAAGAAGGCCGCTCGAGCAGAACGGGAACGTGAAAAGGCGACTCGCTCATTCTCAGACAGATTTGATGAACGCAGGAGAAAGCCAAAGAAGAAGCGATGAAAGGAATGTATTCCTGCTTGCAAAACCTAAAACTCGTTCATTGCCGAAGGTGTTTCAATGACGGATTATGATGAGAAACCAATCCGATTTGCTAGGACTGGACCGGATGGTGAACTCGAACCGCCTTTCCCCATGAATCCGGTCAAACTAACTGAGTCAACGAGAAAGATTGTATGCAAAGTTGTGGATGGAGTTCATCTTAGAAAATACACGAGATTCTATGCCGTGGGAGTCTATGGGGGTATTGCTACTGCCTATTCAGTCGGCTGCAATTACAGATGCACGTTCTGCTGGGTAGACTGGAGCCGAGACTGGCCGGAACGGTATGGAGAGTTCTACTCTCCATTCCAAGTCTATTCCAATCTAAGGGAAATCATGAAGGTCCAGAAACTCAGGCGTGCTCGAGTAAGTGGTGCTGAACCTACTCTGTGCCCAGATCACATCTGTGGCATCCTTGAACTTGTCCATCGAGATGCCAATGCCTTTGACTTGTTCGTAATTGAAACCAATGGAGTAGTGATAGGAACAGAAGAAGATCTAGCATCAAGATTGGCTCAATACGCATCCCGGGATGGTGAAACCGTTGGGCATGTTCGGCTCTCGATTCGTGGAGGGCTGCCTGATTCGTTTATGGTAAAGACTGGGTGTTCGACCGAGTTCCTCGAACTCCCATTCATCGCGGCTCAGCGTCTATGGGATGCAGGTGCGTCGTTCCATGTGGCTGTGGTGGTAGACCCTAGATTCACTTCAGACGAAGAGAAGAGAGTCATCTACGACCGGCTAAATGATATTCATCCGACAGTGCGACGCGGAATTGAGGAAGAGTTTCTTGACCCATATCCTCATGCACTTGTACGGCTCAGAGCTGTTGGTCGTGAAGATGTAATTGGTCGAGATATGAATGATAAAGAGGTCTATGCGAGAAGACGGATGCCTAAAGATGAATAACGGTGAATTATTCCTTCTTTGCCATTCTGTATGCTTGATTTGCGTTTTCGGTCTCATCCATCAGCATGAAGAGGTCTCCCATCTTTTCCCATGCCTCTGAATAGTCCGGCCTGATAGCTACTGCTTTGTTAAAAGCAAACAGTGCGAAGTCATAGTCCTTTAATCGGGTCAGAAGCTGTCCATAAAATGTCCAACCCTCGTAGTCGTCAGGTCTAGCCGCCAAGAAATGGCCAATTGTGTCAGCATATATGTTAGGGAAAATGAGTGGAGTGGCAGCAGCAACAACGATGATGACTGCGATTGTTACGATTCCCATAATCATCTCTTACTCAGCTCACTTTCACGAATTAGTTGAATCCTGCCCTTATTACTTCTCAGCTTAGGGAACTTCATCAAAAATCAGCGATTCAATCAGGTGGTCCACCGTGAATCGTCCCTCAGTCATACCAGCGTACCAAGGAGCCTCTATTCCAAGACTCTCCTGGATTTCCGGAATGTCTTGCCCCTGATCATGCAGTTCCTTTATAGATTTCTGCAAGTCCTTCAGAAAATCAATACGCTTCTGAATGTATTCGTAGGGATCTTCTACAGGTCCCCTATGACCATCAAAGAGAATGTTCAATTCGAGTTTCTGAATCTTCTCCATGGTGACTATCATCTCTGGAACATTCTCATCAGGCATTGCAAGCTCCTTTCTTGATGGCAATGGGACGGCATCTGCAGAGAATAGCCAACCTCTCTCCTTCTCGTAGAACCCTATCATATGGTCTGTATGACCAGGCAGTGATAACCATTCAAATGATAGATCCCCAATCTCAAACTGCTGAGGCATTGGCAACACTTCATGAACTGGTTCCGGTTGACCCCAGACCATCACAAAGAAGTCCGGGAGTGTCTTCGGATTCTTCAGAAACTCTGCAACGGGGGGTGTTGCATATATCTCGGATTCAGGTGCGAGGACTGAGCAACAGCCAAGATGGTCTTCATGGGTGTGTGTCACAAAAACACTTCTGATTGGATTTCTGGCTGCAAATTCTTGAATTTCCCTGGATGCATTTGGGCATCCTGCTTCTATTAGAGAATCCTCAATCAGATAGGCATAAGTCCACATCACAACACTGCCATTGAAATCCGAGCCAGTCTTGATACATGTCATCAGATTGTCATAGGGCTCAATCTCTATCATGGGTTTGGCTGCGCAAGTCGGTAAAATCTATGCTTCGGTCTGCACCAACTGCGTCAGCTCCCTTGGGAAACCGCACGGAGGACTGGCGGTGCAAATTCACTCAGTCTTCTGAGGGCTATAACGCGGTCTCTTCTACCCAGTTTTGCATCATTCAAGGCCTGCTCCATGAACTTGATTGCTTCGTCATAGTCTTGACGTGGAACTGGATATGGCACTCCATCCTTCCCACCAAATGCAAACGTCATGCGGACTGGATCTGACCAAGATGGTGCTGATCCATAGATCATCTCTGAGATAAGAGACAGTCCCCTCACTGTCGCAGGCCCCATCCCATCGATAAAGAGCATGTCTTCATAGCCGGATGGCTGTACTTCGTATGCTTTACGTACGGCATTCCAGTCCATTCTGTTGGGGATTACCTTGTAAGATGGCATGGACGCCTCTGGACCCTCTCCCTCAATCCATGGGATTAGCGTGCTCTCACCGTACGCCTTCACATCCTCAAAGAGCTTCCTGACCTTTCGTGGTTCCTCCTTGACTATTTCTAGAGTTGTCTTTCGACACTCCTCAGACTCCTTGGAGGTGAGATCGAGAGTCGCCTTCTTCACTTGACCGGATATCATTCCAGTATGAGGCTCATCAATGAAGCTGTCCACCTCTTGAGAGATCCAGTGGTACCTGCGTGCATCGTTTGAATTGTTATCCATGCCTTGCTGTACTACTGTCCAATTCTCTTCAGGGTCCACAAAGAAGACGTGCTGATACAATTGATATCCGTCCTGAACTGCAGCATTGTCAACCTTCGCCACAGCCTTGCTTATCTCAGCAAGTCCGTATCCATCGAGTCCGAAGTCTTCCAACGCCCTCAGCTGGTCTGGCACCCTTCTGGAGGCAAGCCCCTTTCCCCCGATGCCTACCATACTGTGCTTCTCCCAACTCAGTACAGACTTCAGGATTCCGCATGTTACAGTGGTTGATCCGGAACTGTCCCAATCATAACCCAAAACATTTGACAGTGCTTGAAAGTAGACCGGATCTGAGAGTCGCCTCAGAAGCTCGAGTGTCCCAAATTCATCTACTATGAATTCACAGAGCGCACTAGCCATAGGCATCATTCTCTTGACCAGCCAATGCGGTGCTTTACCTGGATGTAGTTTCAGGTCAGCAACACCTGCTCTCTTCATTCTCTCTACTCCAAAGTATAGTGAAAGACTAACTTAGATAAACCCAACAGGAAACCGAAAGTATTGTGTATCATCGAGCGCTAAAGGCTACTTCTGAGGGTCTCAAGTTTTTCTCTGAACCCTTCTCCTGTCATCTTGAGAAATTCCTCGAGAGTATCACACCCGTAATCATCACAGTGTGCACACGTTTGGACATTGCGTTGGCTACCGCAGGCTCTGACACCACAAGTCGAACAGAACTTGAAATGATCATCTCCGGTTGATTTACACCCCTGACAATTGATATCTACGGCTTCAACAGGCCATTCAGGTGAGCCCCACTCATTTGCTGTCTTCTTTCGGAGTTCATCATCATTGGTCTTTGTTGCGATGTACGCATTGCATTCCGTGCAGACAATCCCACAATATGCCATCATCTTAGCTGTCATGTCACTTATTCTAGCAACCTCCGGTCTTATATCATCTACTCGGAATCCCTGAGATGTTCACTACAGTTTCTTGCTACCTTCTCTTATCGAGAGTTTGTTCATCCTATCTCTATTGTCATCAATGAATCTACGAACGAGGTCCGGTTCTCTCTTACTCAGTTCTCTAAGAACCCATCCAACAGCTTTCGCCACAAAGAACTCGTTATCAGACAAGTGTGGTTCAACGGCGGCGAGCGAACGTTCAGCATAATCCTTGTGATAGATTCGCTTCTTCGACAGATGAACGTAGGGCAATAGAGTTGCTCTGCGCCTCCAGAAGTTGTTGCTTGTGCGCCATTTAGCTATCTTCTTCTCATATCCGGGGTCTCTGATAATTACATTTGCCAGGCAGACAATGCATAACGGGTCCACTGTGGACCATGTATCAACGTCTTCAATCATTCTATCAATCATGGAAAATGCAATTTCGATGTTGCCCTCCGCACTGTACTTCTCAAGTGCCTCGATTGCTGCCAGCTTGAAATCGAATACAGGCTCCTGCCATAGCTGCTCTATCAGTAGGGGTAAGTCATCGATATCAAGTCCCTTGATGTGCTTCCTTGTTATCTTGCGAGCCTCAGTCACAGAAACGCCGAGGAACCGAAGACTCGATGTCTTCATGTAACTGGCTACCATTCTTCCTTTCTCTTCGTCTTCTCTACTCCTCAAATCCTGCATTAAAGCCCTACGAGTTTCTTCAACCATATATCTTCATCAAAGAAGCTGAGTATAGATTTGTTTCCATTTCTTGGTTGTTAATGCCTTTCAAGTAATCCTTTTATTCGAACACCACAAAATGATACTGCTAGCATGTCTAGCGGAATTCTTCATGAAAATTGAGTTGATAAAGCATGTGTGAACCTGCAGATTGGGATAGTGCTTTGGAATACGATACCTTCCTAAAGAATGCTCGGGAGAATGTCGAGCTTATGAAAGCCCGATATGCCGATCTCATGCTCAACGAGAGTGAGCAGGAAACATTGAGTAGTATTCAGAATGAGATTCGAATTCTTGTTATTGGCACTGACCGCTGTGATGACTCTGCAGGAAACATTCCCGTGCTTGCCCGGATGGCGGCACTCTCCCCAAGATTGAAGCTGCGCGTCCTTGACAGTGATAAGTACGCTAAACTCCATCAGCAATACAAGGTCAACGGAAAGAGAAAGACTCCCGTCGTGCTATTCATGAGTGAAGAGAACCAAGAGATCTGTCGGTGGGTTGAGAGGCCCAATGCAGCCTATAAGCAGGTGAATCAGGGCTCCAAGCCAGCCTTAGAAGACAGAAAGGCCGAGCTCAAAAAGCTGTACAGTGATTCAGAGATTCTACGGCAGAGCCTTGGTGAATTCATGAACCTACTGATGAGATCTGATTACGTTCTAGGTAGGGTCTAGGGTTCACACCTTCATTCTTCATGTGAGGATGTCAATGAGAGCAAAACGACATCATTCACCATGGGCATATGCGAAATCGAATATCTCATGTCCTCGCTGTCAGAGCGAAAATGTACATCTCATCTTTGACCGCTGGGGCCGGACTAGGGGAATCCAGATGTTTCAATGTGCTTCATGCGGAAGAAGGTATTATACAAGAGGAATCGACGATTATACTCCGACGTTTAGCAGAAGATTCTCCAGACGTCGTCGAGGACAGTTTATTTAACGAGTCTGACAGAATACTGGTGAGAGGCGCGAGAACTTGGCCGTTTCAATTGAGCTACTGAAATATCCCTTTTCAGTGGAGGCTAGGACATCAGTTCAGAAGATTGCACGTGACATCGGCTCTATGGTCAAGATATTGGAAGATCCGCGCAATTACGATATAATTGAAGAGGCTGAGAGCCGGGTATATGCAGCACTCACAAAATCAGAGATTCAGCTTCCTTCCATTGTTCGTGAGGAAGCTTTGCTTGTGTATCAGACGGCCCGTCTTATCGTCGAAAAGATTGGAAGGCAGACACTTAGAGGGATTCAGGCTGTCGCAGAGTCCAAAGCTGTCAACAAGCATCTAAGCTCCGAGCGAGAAAGATATGTCATGAGTCTATGCACCGATTCACTAGGATGGGAGGTCGAATCTACTGGAACACCATCTGAGCGGGCAAAACTGCCCCTTTCACTAAGAAGCTTCGATTACAGGATTCATTTCGAGGATTTTCTTGAAGTTGCTCCTTCCTTCAAAGATGCCACCGGGAAATGGAAACTAATCAACCGTCATCTTGATCGTGGCTGGATATCAGTTAGGAAGTCAGAGCTTCATAGACTAATATCCGGGAAATTTCAGAATCTCATCGAGCAAAGTGAAATCAATGTCCCTGACCTGCCCATGCGTCTAACTGAAGCCGTACAGAGAATTGAATCCGAAATGCCCAGCTATGTTCGGGAGCGTTCAGAAATCGAATTGCCCGAGGATGCTTCAACTGCGTTCCCTCCATGCATAGCCAATCTGCATCAGGACCATCTAGACGGGAAGAACGTGTCACATGAAGGCCGTTTTGCTCTGGCATCCTTCCTTCTCAATATCAATATGGATATGAAATCCATTATGAAAATCTTTGAGGGTTCACCTGATTTTGCTCGGAGTCTCGCTGGGTATCAAGTAGATCACATTCGTCGAAAGGAGTACAAGCCTCCTGGATGCAAGAAGCTCCAGAACGCAGGTCTATGTCCTGTTCAACTTGGAACGGCCTCTGATCCTCTGTGTACATTTATACTCCATCCTCTTGCATTCTACAACACAAGAGCCTGGGAAATGAGTAAGGGTATCACAAATCATTCCTGGTATGCTCAAAGGAGAAAGCCAAAGCAGTTTTTCTAATTAGCTACAGTACCAGCTTTCCCTCCCTTGATCTAGCATAATTATAGAGATACTCCTGTGCGTATCCAGCATATCTTCCAAAGTACTCTCTTGCTGCCAACGACCTCTTGGAGTATGATTCTCCTGAAGTCTTGAAGATGTCATAATACTGGTTGATTATTTTCTGAATCCACACATCGATTGGAAATGCTTCAAGATGGCCGAGTGAGAACAAGCAAACACAATCAGCGACCTTGTTTCCAACTCCGTGCAGGGATTTCAGTCTTCTATGAGCTTGAGCATAATTGAGATTGACTAGTTCTTGAGGGTCAACTTCTTTGGACAGAATAGAGGCAGTGGTTCTAGCTATGAATGAAGATCGCCATCCAAACATGAGGTCTTTCAGGTCTTTTTCAGATGCCATATTCAATTGCTCTGGACTAGGGAACCCGTAGAAGGTCTTCCCGCGGAACTCGTAGACTGGTCCATATTTTTGTCTGAGAGCATGCATGCACCCATGCATCCTTGGGATGTTGCTCTGTATCGAGAGGATAAACGATATCAAACAAGGAAAGAACTCGTCCGAAACAAGGCGAAGCCCTGGCGCAAAATCGATGCTCTCCTTCATGATTTTGTCCTTAGCAATCTCATCTTGGATTTCAAGAAGCGGGTCGTCCAGCCTGAAAAGCTTCCTCAGGTCTATAATCTGTTCAGATGTTTCATAGTGCAGTCTGTTCCCTTGTTGCTCAACATATACTACCTGTCCAACATCTGCGTTAATGTATCCCTCTCCCTCTCTAATCCAGCTAAAGGTCTGACCACACTCAATTGTGTCTGCTAGGCTGAAATGATTGACTTTGATAGTCTGCATCATATTCCGCTCTACTGTGACCTTTGAAGAGTATTTTGATTGAGTTCGATGCTGTTACAGCTCAACCTCATTCAGGTCCACCGAGACTGTTTCAATCAAATCAGCAAGCTCTGCTATGTTTTCTATGGTGTAGCGTGAAATCATCTGTCCTTCCTCGATAGCCGAAGCTTTCTCCCATGTGAACACAGCAACGACGCCGTCTGGCAATGCTTTTGGCAACATATCTTTGCCAATACACCAGATTTTGGGAATGGCCTTCTCCTTCATGCCCTCGATAATTAGCAGATCGCTTTGAAATGAGGAAAGATACTCCTTCAGGCTCGATGGTCTTTCTGAACGAATCATCATTGAATCAGGTCCTACCAGCATTGTGGCCCTAGCTCCAGCCAGTCTATGTCGCTCTGTGTCTGTCCCCTCCTTGTCGGTCACATTCTCATTTGTGCTCTTGATTGTCGAAACCGAGAATCCCCTTCTAGTCAGCTCCCTGATGAGCGCCTCTACTAGTGTTGTCTTGCCTGTGCTCGAGTAACCAGCTATCGAAAAGACTCGCATGAGACCTCATTTCACTCCTGGATGCACTGCTATTCTGTCTTCTCATTCAGAACAGCAGTCGTTTTTCGCTCGTATGCAAATGCTCAAAGCACTCTCCTTAAATGGCCTTTGTCTGCGAGAGGCATGGGGTGACATCCCATTGGTAGCAGATAATCACGTTGCAGTTGAATGCATGGATGTTCACAGGGAGTTCCAAGACGGCTCAAGAGTCATCCGTGTGCTTCAAGGGACCAATCTAAAGGTCCACAGAGGTGAGTTTGTAGCCGTTGTAGGCGCCTCAGGATCCGGGAAGACCACTCTTTTGAATCTCATTGGGGGTCTTGACCGACCTACATCTGGCAAGATTCTTGTTGACGGAACTGATATCACTGCACTCGATGATGAAGGAATCTCATCCGTAAGACGCCACAAAGTTGGCGTGCTTTTCCAGGACCAGCTTCTTCTCCCGATTTTCACGGCTCTGGAGAACGTCGAGGTTCCAATGCTACTTGATAATGTTCCCACAAAAGAACGCCATGAGCGAGGTATGAAGCTCCTTGAAGTCGTCGGTGTTGACCACCGGGCTCAACACATGCCTCATGAACTATCTGGCGGTATGCGTTCTCGTATCGCACTTGCACGTGCCCTTGCAAATGACCCGGCAATTCTTCTTTGTGATGAACCGACAGGCGATCTTGACCATACTACTGGAGGCGAAATCATCCAGCTTATGAAACGTCTTGCGAAGGAAGAAAACAGAGCCATTATCGTAGTCACGCATGACCCTGAAGTCGCAAAGATGACAGACAAGATTCTCCTACTTCGAGATGGTGTCTTGGTGGAGGAACTAGTGACTGAATTCTTCAGGCCTAGCGGGATTGACATCGAAGCGGCTCGGGCAAAGTTTCAGGCTGATGAGGAGGCCTCTATTGGGAAGTGACCTCGGTGGCTAAATCAGCGAGTCATGAGCCATTTTCAAAGGGGAGTCGTTTCTACTCGCTGTCGTATGCATTGAGTGCAATGAAAGCCAATCCTTTCCGATCACTCAGTCTAGCACTTACTCTTGCTCTTGGAATAAGTCTGTTGACCTCTAACATTGTGTGGACTGATACAGGCGTGAAAGTAAGTGTAGATAGTTATCTAGAGAACAATGCATTCCAGCTGCTCGTTAAGACATACGATGATAACTCCACTCAAGGGGCCCTGGCATTTGAATACCTACAGGAGGACCCTTTAGTGGATACTGTGATGAGGCTTGACTCGACATTGGGATTTCTCTGGGGAACTGATTTCCCAGACGACTTTGAATATGATGTAGATGATTCCCTTTACTCTGCAGGAATGAAGGATTGCCGCGTAATACTTGTCAACAACGATTTTCTCAATCTCGCTTCAGTCGACTTCAGGTATGAAGGTTCCTTTTCGCTCAATGACGGAGAGGTTCTCGTATCAAGCCAGTTTGTAGCCTACACGGAAGAGGTGTTCAATCTGACGCTGAGTGTTGGCGACACTATTGATTTGGAACTCCTCGGCAGAGATGAGCCAGCCCAAGTCGTTGCTAATCCTCTTGAGATAGGAAACCTGGATAGACACAGTATCGAGAACCTCAGAATAGCAGGTATATATCATCCACAGGGTTACAACACCCTGATAGAACAAGCCTTTCCATCGTATATGAGGGCCAACTGGAATTACACAAACGTAAGATTTCCAGTTCTGGGCCTCAGAGACAGTGTGATGATTCTTGACACTTCCATTCCTACAGGTTATCTCGACCCTGAAGGTTGGTTTCCTGATCATAGTTTCGTTCGAACAGATGCAGATGGCCTTCTTGAGGATGGTCCAACCAGAATCTCTAGAAGCATACGGGCTCTTGCTACTCGGGTTGAGCAGCGGTATTATGTTGACGCTGATGGACTGGACCAAGCTGACTACCTACAGCGGAGGGTCAATTCATATCTCAACTCAGTGTCATATTCAATGCTGAATCTACCAATATTCCTCCTGGCACTTGTGCTCTCTATCTTTGCCGCAGACACCTTCATGGCTCCGAGATCCACAGAGGTGGGTGTGCTTCGATCGAAGGGGGCAAGTTCCAGTCAGGTCTATGGTATCTTCCTCTGGGAAACATTCTTTCTCGCGATGCTTAGTCTGGTTCTTGGCATCGTTCTGGCCACTGTATTTGCGGCGTTGATTCCTGCAACTACAAGCTTCATGACATTTGATTGGTCAGTGTATGAATTCTATTTGCTCAATTCCGTTGTAAGGGTTGATACACTGATTACATCTGTCGTATTATGCATCATACCTCCGATGTTTTTCATTCTCTACCTTTCAAAGAAAGCAGCCCAAGCAGAGATTGGTTCAATGCTGGAGGATTCTCTGGAGAAGCCATATTCAGGAGAGGTGGCCTATAGGTTTACACTTGGGGCGTCAATTGTGCTTCTGGCTATAGCCCTATTTGGAGCTTTCTACTTCCCACGGAATCCACTTATCCTATTGTTTAATCTAGCACTGGCCACAGCAGCGTGGTTCTTCATTGCATATAACGGCTCCAGAGTTTCACGACTAGGCCTAGCGGGAATTTCCTCAAGGCTTTCTAACGTGCTTGGTCAGAAGAATCGTATTACCGCAGCCTATCTCCGAATGCGAAGGGGGAGAATAATCCCACTGATGCTTGTGCTAGCACTCACAATTTCCACAACGATTGCTTTCTCTGTCCAGGCTGAGAGTCTTCACTATGATCTTGAACGTGAAGTGGACTATGCTGTGGGGGCTGATATGAGAATTGAAACTGACTCTCTTCCATTTGCTTTCAGCGAAACACTTGAGGCATACGATCAGGTTTCATCAGTTACTCCCGTTTATCGAGCCCTTGGAAGAATTGGCTCCGACGAGCTGACCGTCACGGCTCTTGAAGCCTCCAAATACTCATTGATTGGTCATTTTGATGAAACTAGTTTTCCTGATGCCAGTGCCGAAGAGGTTCTCTCAGATCTTGACAATCTGGAAAATGGAATAGTCATTAGCGCTCATCATGCCCAACGCTGGAACAAGGCGGTTGGCGATCTTGTGCGGATTTCAGTGAGTGGAATTGGAATTACTAGGGAGATTTACTTCAACGTTACTGGGATTGTCTACTCAGCTCCTGGCTTCGGCTATTCATGGAAGGGGGATGTTCCCCCATCTAGATTAGGGGCTGGCTTTGGCTTTCAGTCTGATTATGAAGGATTCGTGCTTACAAACATTGATTTCGTGTCAACAGAGCTTGGAAAGTCTGAAACTGACCTCTTCATGGCCAGCCTAGATGAAGAAACTGATTCTGCTACGTTCGCTGCCGTCTTAATGACTGACAACAGTGTATCTGTCTTCACGCCAGACGAGTTCAACCTCAAGGCGCATTCCTACGGCACAGCACTGTTCCTGAACACAATTGAAGGACTGTTCTCTATTGGGTTTGTCATGGGCCTTATCATGAGTCTGTTCGCACTGTCGCTCTTCTTGGGTTCCGTCGTACGGGAAAGAAGGAAGGAATATGCGGTCCTCCGTGCACTAGGAGGATCTAGACGGCAACTAGTGTCAATGGTGTTCTCTGAGTTCTCGAGCGTTGTCTTCGCATCCTTAGCGGTAAGTCTGGTTCTGGGAATTGCATTGGCGTATGCCAATGGCTTCTTTTTATTTCAGATGAGTCCATTTTCTAGAACACTTCCAGCAACAATTGCTGTCCCGATGAACTTCTTGCTGCTAGTGTTATTCATTGAAATCATAGCGATGATTATTGGGGCGTATTTTCCAGCCAGAGAAGCAGGTAAGACGGACCCAGCGATTGTTTTGAGGAATCTGTGAGGCGATATGATTGAGTGACCGAAGAAAATTGATGAAGGGCAACTTCTGGTGGGCTCCATCATATGCAGTGACTTCGCTGAATGCCCACAAAGCACGAAATATTGGGATTGCACTTATTCTGGCCGTGAGCATTTCCATCCCCACAACGGTCTTCATATGGACTGGCACAGCGTCACTTTTGGCAGTTGAGGATTATTTTGACGAGAATGCCTATCAGATCAACATGCATGTTGACTCGGCGATAGCAGACTATACAAGCCTGTCTGAGGCACGTGATTTTGCCTTGGCAAGTGGCCTTGTTGAATACGCCCATGTCATACCCTCAACGGTCTGTATTTTGCAGGGCAGCTGGCCCGATTGGTACGAGTATAACATGCTATCTCAAAGAAATTACCTTGATGGAATAAAGGATGGAAGGGTGATCCTCGCAAACAACGAGATTCTAGATGCTTTCTCAAAGGAAGTTGAGTGGGAAGGGCGAATGAATCTGGCGGTTGGAGAAACAGTTGTGTCACAGAACTTCGTGGACACAGCTTTCGATGTTCATGGCGTTAACATAACCCTAGGCAGTTTTATTGATATTGACCTCCTGCGATTTGCTGCTAAGCAGAATATAAAGGATGATGACTGGACAACTCCAGATGAAGCAGGACGAATTAGAATAAGTGGTCTCAAGGTCGTTGGCATCTACCGTATTGTAGCAGTATCCAATATTGGCCAATCTTTTCTATCAATAATACGGCAGAACTGGAACGCATTAGGCGGCGGCGACCCGGTGTTGGGTATGACTGATGCAGTGATACTTCTTGACGAACAGATAGATGAAGACGTATTTGATGACGTTGCTACAAAGGGCTATTTCTCTCCAGTGGGATTCATCAGAGCATCCCGCGATGGCTTGGTTGCAGCTGGTGTGACACAAGTTGTCTACAATTTGAAAAGACTCAAGGTTCAGATTGAGGAGCGGTTTCCAAGTCTCCGCGTAATTGGATATACGACTATTGAGGAGCTTGAGGCCCACATTGCGATATATCTACGCAGCCAGGTGTTAATTGTTCTTGGATTGCCAATAATCCTCATGGGGTTGATGCTTACAGTCTTCACTTCAGAAACGTCGATATCATATAGACGAGGCGAGATTAGTTCCCTGAGAGCAAAGGGTGCTGCCTTCAACCAAATCTTCTCTGCTGTTATCTGGGAGTCCATAGCTCTAGCCGTTCTCGGACTTGGCGCAGGATTGCTGATGGCAGTCTTTATGGCACCATTGATGGGCTCTTCAAATGGACTGCTTTCCTTCGATTTGTCTTTGTATATGCTGTACCTTGACAATGCAATAATCCCATATCAAGCTGTTATTCTTGCAGTGGCAATTGCACTGTATCTGCCGTCTACTTATCTTCTACATGTAGCAAGAAGAATTGATGTTTCTGAAATAGGTCAGCCATCAACGAGAAGTGAATATGAAACCCCAGAGGAAACTAGTCCTTGGTTCTATTGGTCTGGTCTAGGTCTTGTGCTAACGATTCTAGTGATTATGCCACTGATCATTGCTCCGAGAGGCCCTGCCGCCATGCTGGAAGTCCTTGCCGGCACCCTTCTGCTCTTCTCAGCGTCTTATCTGGGGTCAAGATCGATGCGCCTAGCGGCAGCTCATGCTTTTGGAAGAAGTCAACGACTTCTTGGAGAGAAGAGTCTCTATCTGAAGCAGAGTTTCAGAAGAAGAAAGGGTCAGTTCATTCCACTAATGATCATCTTGACGCTGACACTAACAACCACTACGATGACACTGATTCAAACTCAGAGTATTGAAACGACAATGAGTCGCGAGCTAGAATACGCGATAGGCGCAGATATGAGAGTTGAATCATACGGTTTAACGCCTGAGGAGGTATCATCATTCTTGGGCTATTCTGGAGTCAATGATATAGCCTCTTTCATTGAAACTTCTGCCGCAGTGAACGCAAGCCTCTTCTTCCTTGAAGGGGTAGATGCATCCAGCTATCTCTCAGTTGGCCTGTTCACGACTGATAGTTTTGTCAGTGGGACTCCTACACAGGTTCTTACTGCATTGGACTCCACACCAAACGGTATCGTGATTAGTGAACATCATGCAACACGCTGGAGGATAGAAGTCGGGCAGACAATAACGGTCAGTGTAGGGACCATAAATTCGACTACAACTCAAGAATTCCAGGTTGTTGGGATAATGATAAGTGCACCAGGATTGGGTATAGCTTCTACACATGGCTTTACTGGTGTACCCTTCGGGTCCTATTTCGGATTTCAAGTAGCAGCCACTGGCGGATTTAGTCTAGTCAATAGAGATTTTCTATCATCACTGACATATATTGAGAATGCTCACTTGGTCCTTCTAGACATAATCGACTATGATTTGGTGACACCTCTTGTCACCGATATTGAGTTGGTGAAGAATAATCATGTCTTTACCCCTGAGAATACAGACCTAACGCAGATTCCTAGGCTGAGTCCATTTCTGTCGGGCCTTCAAGGGCTCACTATGATTTCCTATATTTTGTGTGCAGCTATGGGGCTATTTGCCATAGTCCTGTTCCTGAGCTCTGCGGTGGGCGAGCGAGAGTCTGAGTATGCCGTCTTCAGAGCACTTGGCGGTACTAAGAAGCAAGTCGCAGCTATGGTATTTGGAGAATTCGCAGGAATTGTGCTAGCTACGATTCTGATTAGTTTCTTACTGGGCCTTGTCTTTGGACTAGTGATGACATCGCTGACATTCGGCATATATGCAATATCTCCAGTTCTCCCGGAGGTCCTAGCACTTCCAGTAACAGTCATGATACTCACAGTAGCTATGGAAGCAACTGCAATGATAGTGGCATGCTACATGCCCGCTCGAAGAGCAGGAGCGACAGATCCTGCTAGTACATTGAGAAACCTATGAGGTGATTGAGAATGGTAACAACTACACACGGAACCGCTGATGAATTAGACCTATTTGGCGACATGCCTGACGATGTTGTGGCGAGTCTTCACAGCTGCTACAAGATCTATAAGACGAATGAGCTTGAGGTTGTGGCATTGAGTGGGGTCTCTCTCCAGATTCTCGAGGGCAAAATCATGGCTGTGGTGGGTCCAAGTGGTTCAGGGAAAACTACGCTAGTAAATATCCTTGGAGGGATTACGAGAGCCACTGTTGGAAAGGTCTACTGGGCCAACCTGCATACTGATATCACGAGGCTCAGTGAGCGAATACTAACTGAGGCGCGCAGAGCGTGGATGGGTTTTGTGTTCCAACTTGGAAATCTGTTGCCTCATCTCAACGCATGGCAGAATGTTGAGTTGGCAGCGCGAATTGCAGGTGTACCCCGCCGTATTCGTAAGGAACGAGTTGATCGACTGATTAAGCTAGTAGGTCTTGAGGAACGTAGACGAAACAAAGCCACTACACTCAGTGGAGGAGAGAGATCTAGAGTAGCCATTGCCAGTGCCCTAGTCAATCTCATTGACACCGAAGGAAAGGGGCTTGTGCTCTGTGATGAGCCGACAGGTGATTTGGACCCAGAGACTGGTGAGAGGATCCTCGATCTATTCCAAGAGCTGAATGAAACACTTGGCACCTCCTTTTTCATTGTCACTCATAGTCAACAGGTGGCTTCAAAGGCGGACGTCACTGTCGAGATTCGCGACGGAGTCATTTCAGGTTTCCACCAAGCTGGAATCGACCTTGACATGTTGGACGACACGAGGATTGTGAGACTAGATGACAAGTTCAGGCTTCCCATGCCAATGGAGCTGCTTGAGCTAGCAGGCAATCCAAAGGAGTTCAGAATCAGCTATAGAGACAACAGGTTCATTCTTGAGCCTCAGCTGGGAGAAGTTGTTGACCACATGCGTGTAAGAAAAGTCCACAACTGCAGAGTGTGCGGAACAGAGATTCCTGGCGGCAAGTTCATCTGTCCGAACTGCGGCTCACAGGTCACTGTATAGCAGGTTTAGCATGGACCCGGCTCTGGAGAATCCTTTCTCTTGAAGAGCGCCACCATCTCCTCAATGCAACGCCAATTGCCCATGGCTTTACGAATCTCGAAGCGGAGGCCTTGAAGGACTTTAATACGCCTAGGTTCAAGCCCCCTTTCAATGAACTTACAGATCTCAATGCCTTCGTCGTCAAAATCTGTAAGGATGAGAACTTGGCCATTCCTGCCTGCTCGCGATGCGATATCATCCAGAAGCTCTGGTCTTGGCATACCATGCTGTGTTTTCACTATGGGAGCACGTAATCCCAGACTTCTGAGAATGCGTTCATCACGCTTTCCCTCTACTATCACAATAATACTATCATATTCATCCAGCTTCTGAATAAGGCTTATCAATGACTTCTCATTCTCTCGCAGACCCCGAGTGCTCTCTCTCTCTTTATCTCTGGCTCTGTATATTGCTTCAACCTTATCTTTGAGCATTCTGTCTCTATCATCGCTCAAGAGCTTCTCCTCACGGAAGTCATGGCTCAATAGCTACCTTCATGCTCTCTCCCTTGCTCATCATAAGAATAGCGTCAGTCACTTTTTCGAGAGGCATGGTGTGAGTGATCAAGATATCAGGATCAACATCACCAGCAATTATGAGCTTGAGAGCCTGTTCTACATGTCTTGGTGTGAGATGAAAGACACCCTTGATTGTGAGTTGTCCATAGTGGAAACGTACTGTATCAATCTCGAACTTAGTTCCCGAAGCAGCGCCACCAAACAATACAGTCATGCCAGCATCGCGCGTCATGTCCACTGCTTGCTCCCAAGTTGCCGGAAGCCCGACCGCCTCAATCACGACATCTGCTCCGTACCCATCCGTTTCTGACTTTACCCTCTCAATAGCATCCTCATTAGCGGGATCGATAACAACATCCGCTCCAGAAAGCACAGCCATCTCACGTCGAAGTTTAGCTAGGTCTGAAACTATGACATTGGATGCGCCACTCTTCTTTGCAAGCATAATCATCATCTGTCCGATAGGACCAGCCCCTATGATGGCCACAGTGTCACCAAGCTGGATGTTCGCTTCTTCTATCCCATGTACAACACAGGCAAGAGGCTCGGTCAAGGCGGCATCTCGAAATGAGAGGGAATCCGGAATGTGATGCGTATTCCATTTGACTACATGTTCAGGGACCCTTACAAACTCGGCAAAGGCACCGTTCACGAATGACTCCTTTAGCTCAGGACAGAGATTGAAACTGCCTCGTTTGCAGAAGAAGCAGGTCCCACACGGAGCTGAATTTGTGGCTACAACGCGGTCTCCCACACTGAATCCGCGAACACCCTCTCCAACGGTTTCGACTGTCCCTGCATATTCATGTCCAAACAGTGCCGGTGTGTGTTTCAGGAGGATTGGATGTCCTCTCTTGTAGGTCTTGACATCTGTACCGCAGGTGAGAGCATTGCCGACTTTCACCAAGAGTTCACCACGACCAATCTCGGGAATATCAGTCTGTTCATACCTGACATCCCCAACTCCATGAAACATTGCAGCATTCATCCGACGGCTCATGAGGTCAGACTCCAAGTCGTGATTGTTTGGCCCGTTTAAATGGCTTACTGACTGACCGCAATCCTTAATCAGAACTTGGAGCCGACTCCATCGAGGCACTTCTAATGAAGTTGAAACCAAGATACCCTGAAACTCTGGTATACACAGCCAGAAGCTCGTGGGATGGACTGACCGGCTGTACCGCCTATGTGACAGATAATCGAAAGGTTGTCATTGACACTCCACCAACCTATGGCGGCAGGGGGGATGGTATCTGTCCAGATGAGCTCTTTGTGTCATCAGTATTGGGGTGCCTGAACAATACTTTCCTTGATTTTCAGCGACGATTTGAGATGCATCTCATAGCCATAGATTTGAACGGCAAAGCCACAGCCAAATTCGATGGTGAAGGCTACAAGATAACTGGCATATCTGTCTGGGGTGAGATAGTCGTGGGTGAAGATGAGTTAGAAGCCGGTGATAGGTGTCTTCACCTCATGAAAGAATATTGTCATCTTACACGCACAATTAGCGGAAGTATACCAATAGACTACGATGTCTTTGTCCGTGAGCAAAAGGATTAGCTGAGGAGCCCTCTAATTCGTTCCATATAATCAGTAATATTCTCCCATTGTCCACCTTGGAAGTATACACTTTGACAATCACTGCAATACCAGAATTTGTCGTAATGATTGTAGGTCTGTTCATGGACAAGGTCCTTGATTTTCACCTTCGTGGTATTACTCAGCTCTTCCAGAGTACCATTGCACTTTGAGCAACGCGAATTACTAGGGTCGATATGAGGCCGAATGTTAAACTCGCTGAATACACGTGCCACACGCTCATCGACAGTACCTCTTAGAAGGAGTGCATTGATTCCTCTCTGCTGAGACCGTTCGAAGAGATCTTCATCTGCAGTCAGCAGGACTCGATTCTCTCTCTCAGCAATGCCCAACATCTCATCATCATGTATCTCTGTGGAATAGATTGTATCGTGTCCAGTCAGTCTGAGCCAGAGAGTGAGTTTGCCCAGCATCGCATCAACAATGAAATGGGTCATAATCTCTCACCGAAGAACAAACGAGCGGCATTCTTCCACATCACAGCTTCAATCTCATCCTTGGTTACTTGAGCATGCCCCTCATCCAATATTGAGTCAGGAACTTGGAGATTTGCAAAGAAATCACTCCATTTCTTCAGGGGCATGACCTGTTCAAAGAGTGGGAAGTCACTACCCCAAATTACACGACTAGGAAACACCCGCATCATCTTCGCATCTACGATCATGCGATAGAGTCTGGATGTGTTGCTGGCTGCAAAGACCTGCCATCCTGATACATCGACATGAACGTTGGGATTCTTTGCAGCGATTGTCAGAGCTTCATCCACCCATGGAACTCCTACATGGGCTAAGACAAGTTTGAGTCTTGGAAAGTCTACTGCCACACTGTCCACATGAACTGGTCGTCCGAATTTGATGTGCTTGAATCTTGATGTGAATCCCTGGTGAATTACCACTGGAACTCCCAGTTCCGTGCATAGTTCATAATAAGGATAGAACTCTTTGTTATCAGGATAGAATCCGTTGGGAGGGTACATCTTCCATCCAACGCAACTTTTCTCCTTGACTGCTCTTTCCAACTCCTCCAGACCGTCCTTTCCCCTTCGAGGATCAAGTCCTACAAAGGTAAGGATGTTTGGATCCCCTTTCACTTCATCCACATGCCAGTCAGTCTTCTCGGTCATGGTCAATGGCATGTCTTGGTTAATGCCACTATCAATTGGAAGGATCACCGCTCTCTCTATATTTGCGTCCTTCATAGCGGACTGCAATGCCTCAAAAGGGGAGTCTAGTTGAGGCTCAATACCATCCCGCTCAGCCGCTATGCGACGTGCTTCGAGATCCATTTTACTGATGATATCCCTAGTCCAGGTATGTGTATGAGCGTCTATTACTCTCAACTGGTCAACACTCGACCGCTACTTGAAAACGTTTCAGATTAGGCTTGCGTATTCATGTCATCTGCAGCATCTCTAAGAATCTCAATGGTTTTTACTGGCACCGTTACACTTCCGAGTGCGCCCATCCAAGAATCTCCGTGATAGTCACTTCCTCCGGTTTCTATGAGACCCAATTCCCGTGTGATATTCCGCAATTCCTCCAAGTTAACATCGGCTATGGCAGTATGATAGTCATAATCGATCTCAACACCAAGAATTCCAGATTTCTCTAGGTCTCCAAGGAAATCTCCCAGATTTGGCACCTCGACTGTAAGAGGATGCGCAACAACTGGCACGGCTCCCACTGATCTGATAAGATCAATTGCTTTGAAAACATGCATGCGTTTCTTCTCAACATATGCAGGTTTTCCCTCTCCAAGGTACAAGTCAAATGCCTCATCGATTGATACGACTATCCCTTTCTTCATAAGTAACGCGGCAAGATGCGGACGCCCGGGACTCTCCACTCCCTGTAGAGCAGCCTCTACCTCGTCATGCTCCAGCTCTATTCCAAGATTGTGAAGCTTGTCAATCATCTTTGAAAACTTGTATCGCCGCCGATTTCTGAGGTCTCTAAGCTTTGCATCAAGCGTCTTGGATTCCAAGGGGACAAAGTAGCCTAGAATGTGGACCTCTTGGTCCTGGTAGTCTGCACTGAGTTCCAGACCTGGAACCCTTTGAAGATCAGGTGTTGCCCTTGCCTCCATGAATTCCCTCAGGCCCATGATTGTATCATGGTCAGTCAGGGCAATTCCACCGAGTTTCATCTCATCTGCTAGTCTGACCAAATCGATTGGCGAATCTGTTCCATCCGAAATGGATGAATGGGTATGAAGGTCAGCAAGGGCTCTCGCCATGCGCAACCTCCCTCCTTAGTTCCTCTACTAGTGCCTTCACCTTATGACAGACCTTTCTAATATCGGTCCTGGTTAAAGTGGGCGCGGCAGGACAGTCGTCATCACCGATACATTTGCGCTTCTTGTAGTGATAAACAACTGGAAACCATCGACAACCCTCTGGTCTGGCCTCGTATATCTTACACTCTTTTAAGGATGCGTCATAGAAGAAGCAGTGACCCTCGATATTCTTTAGTTCGCAGAATCCATCGCCAACTTTCTGGGAATAATCGGTGGTCGAGTAACCAAGAACATTGATTCTCTCTGCATCCTTTCGGGTAATAGTCATCTCAGTCTCTTGACAGCATATTCTCACATCGGGACAAAATCGTTTACAGTCAATGGTCATCAAGATTCATGGGTCTCCTAGTAAGGGCCGTCAAAGGTTCTCTATCCTCTTCTCGCTGTGAGGTGTGAGGTTCCAATTCAGTGTATACTGATGAGTGGTCAGACTGCGGTTTAGTGGGTCATCACGTTGATGAGACGTTCACCATCCCTACTTCATCATCATTCCACAATACTAGCCATTCTCGATTTTGCTTAAGACTTTCGGGGTGTGGAGTCCATCAAGGACTTCTTATCAAAGAGCTTGAGAGCTACTACTGCTTCTATCAGAATGAAGGATAGTACTAATGAATCAGGATTGAAGAAATATTCTACTAAATGGAAGTCATCGAGGTTTTGATAAGTGACAATGATATCGCTACTTGTCCAGATCCATTCAGTCCCGCCTAGAAACTCGGTTTCGAAATATGATGAGCCAAGGAAGACTCCCGTTTCTCTATGATAGTACGCACTTGTGCCATTGTAGGTTTGTGCTTCCCAGCAATATAATCTGTACCTCTCCTGGGGACTTATGACGGTGAAATCTTCACCAGCAAGTTGAACCGTTTGGCCTGCACTCCAATTGCTCACATTTACCCACACTGGATACCCTCGAACTTCTTTTCCTCCTAGTGCAAGACTCAGATTATCCAGTGTCGCAGCCGCAGAAACTTCATAGTATTCAGAAGCACTCGTCGTATTATCCGAACTTCCATCCCGATGCGAGTATTCGTATTGGTAGTGGATTCTTAATAGAATCTCATCAGAATGCACACTGCCTATGGTGATGAGTGGTATCACTAATGCAATTACTATTAGACTAGCCAGCACAAAATCGCGATCCTTTGTAGAAATCTCCTATCCCCACATCCCTCTACAAATGAAATCCTATAAACTCTGTTAGCCGTTTTTTTGGAATTTCCAATCCCTAATGTCCAATTGCCGGGAAATGCTATAATCCTAGCGAGTCAACTCTTTCTAGGCATGCCCTCGAGTGATTCGTCGAACTCGGGAAACGCGGTCTGAAAGATCGTTTTCATTGGAACTTCTTGTGATGTCCTTCGGAGAGACCTGCGTGAGCCTCTTTCCGGTCAGTCTTAGATAGGTCTGGGCTCTGACTTGGAGTATGTATTCAGCAAGCGTGTCTGGATGTCCAACTGCGCCTAGGAACAGATTGCGCTGTCTGGCAAATATGCCCAGAATTCGTTCTAATAGTTTCATCTCTGTGTTTCTGTTGACGCCAATGGTTCTAAAGGTTTTTCATCTGTCTATTTACCTATCTGAGCCTGAGCCAAAGCGCTAAATACTATGCACGAAATCTCCCCTCATACCTCTTGAAGGTGAAGGACAGAAATGCGCATTGCTGTTATTGATAGAGTTCGTTGCAGGCCAAAGGACTGTACTCATGAGTGTCAAAGGTTCTGCCCCATGGTCAGGACTGGTACTGAGACAGTCGTATTCTTCGATGGACCTGACAAGCCCCCTACAATTGTGGAGTCCCTCTGCTCTGGGGCGGCAATGTGTGTGAAGAAGTGTCCGTACCATGTGATTAGCGTGGTGAATCTTCCTGAGGAGCTCGATACTGACGGTAGTCACCGCTACGGCGTAAATGGATTCCAGCTCTTCCGGATGCCAATACCGAAGGAGGGGCAGGTCTTAGGATTGATTGGTGCCAACGGTGTAGGCAAGACAACCGCTGTTCAAATACTGGCAGGTGAATTGAAGCCCAATCTTGGCAATGTTGAGAGTCCGCCCGAATGGGATGAGATAATCAAACAATACCGAGGTTCAGAGCTGCAGCCGTTCTTTGAACGAATACAGGACGGCAACATTGTGCCAGTCCATAAACCGCAGACTATAACAGACCTGCCCAAGGTCAAGGCGGTGGCTGACAAACCGATCAGTGAACTTCTTGAGGCTGCAGACACGTCCGGTCGACTAAAGGGCCTGAAGGAGGATATGAGCCTGACTGAGATTTGGGACCGCCCAATCAAGTTTCTTTCAGGTGGAGAACTACAGCGAGTCGCTGTGACAGCAGCGATCGTGCGAGAGGGTGATATCTACTTCTTTGACGAACCAACTGCCTACCTTGATGTCCGCGAAAGACTGAGGGTGGGCCGAGCAATCCGCAATCTCTCCAATCAAGGAAAGACAGTGGTCGTTGTTGAGCACGACCTTTCAATTCTTGACTATGTTTCAGATCTGGTCTGCATTTTCTATGGCAAACCAGGTGCCTATGG